>JAZLFZ010000077.1:0-32934 GCA_045616065.1 Bacteroidaceae bacterium
TTGTTGGGCTGAGATCTACATTTTGATCAAGTCAAAAGTCCTTCGTCGGGATGACATCTAGGTGACCTTGAAAATAATGCAAATTGGTTGTGTATCTAAACATTACAAGAAAATGAATGCACCTAAATTGATGAAGAACCAAGAATTATCGAAAATCACCTTCACCCTTCAGCTAATCATTATAAACAACTGAATTTCTACACGTTGCGGAAGTTTTTACTTTCAGTTTACTTTCAGCCTACCTTCAGTGTACATTCAGCTTGTTTAACTATACAAATATGAGTCCACTACAAAGTCAACGTGCTTTCAATTTATAACGCAAAGACGCACTTTTGGCGCCGGCCTAAAGTCGACGCAAAGATTATTTCTTTTTTTGCCTCTAAATCCATTAAAAACTTTGCGTCGACTTTTGAACGTCTTCAAAAGTGCGTCGACTTTTGACCGTCGCCAAAAGTGCGTTCAACCAAATTACAGATTGTAAGTAAATCCGGAGAATCTGCATTTTTAATGTACTTTTTGTAGCGGAGTCAAATATCTATATTCAGAATACAAACTGTTTTACCCACTTTACAATAGAGATGAAGGAAAAGCTGAAAGTAACTGAAAGAAGAAAAGCTTTACTTTCAGCCACTTATCAAACTAACACACAAGCACTTACACCTCAAAACTGAAGGCTGAAAGTAAAAACAGACATACATAGGCTCTTTGCCCATTATGGGAGCAGTGGATTCTCTGTAAGTTACTAGTACACATCTGGCTTACACTGTTTTTATCCCAATCCAGATGTCATCCCGACGGATGACAATCCTGTATCCAAATTGATGCTCCTCACCCCATAGGTAATACGCACTATTTTGTGACAGTTTTGTCATTCTATAAGCAAGGAGGATCTCCATCCGATATTGCTGCAGCAGCTCCTTATTGGGCGGAAATCAGCATTTTGATCAAGCCAAAAGCCATATTTTATCGTACTGATCGGCAGGATGTACCCAAAACAGTCTCACCATTCTTGCGTAACGTGAAAAGTTATTTTACGTAGCGGGAAAAATCTTTTTACGTAGCGAGAAAAATCTTTTTGCGTAGCGGGAAAAATCTTTTTGCGTAGCATGAAATCTTGTTTTACGCAGCATTGAAACAAATCACACGCAACGCAAAAAGAAAATAGGCATCCCACCAGATGTATAGTTATGGTCAGTGTCAGCTGTTTGCTCGGCTTGTCATCCTCAATCCATCGTGACAACGGCTTCTGTATGTATTCCGTCGACCTTGACAGTGAGGGGGGCATCGAAGCGGACGTGACGTACGTGTGCCGTCTCGTGAAGGGCGGGCATGGCATTGAGGATATCGCGACGTACGAGTCCGTCGTTGCGGAACTCATTGACAGTGAGGTAGCAGACACCTAGTGAGGTGAGGTTCTGGAAGAAGTGAGTACCCTGGCTGGGGTCTACCTGGTAGGAGTCGAGACCGGCTTCAACGATGACACGTGCACCGGAGATGTGAGGCCACTTGACGGGTATACCGAGCCACTCGTCGCTACTACCCCATCGTCCGGGCCCCACGAGAATGTAGCCGTTGCCCTCGTCGAGCATGATGCGGTTTATCTTCTCTATCTCCTCGGCAATCTGCGGATTGAGGGAGGGGGTGTATCCATCGGTCTTGACGTAGACGATGTCCTGAATATCGTTGCTGATGCCATGACCGATGGCACTGTGTGACCGCAGTACGCAGTCTGTATCGGGGATTGTGGTAAGGTCTTCGTCGAGCACCATGCGGTTGTCCACCATGGGACGTATCTGCAGGAGGTAAAATTCACCAGTACGGTCGTCGTTGAGGTTGACGGCAAACTCGATCTCTACGGGTCGGCGCATCTCACCCTCGCCGTACTTGAGGATGAGTTGCAACAGCTTGGGCAGAGGGAAGACACCGTGCTGGAGGACGCCGCAGAAACTGATAATCTTGCGGTTGCGCCCTTCGTAGTAGCCATCGCGTATGACCTGGTCATAGGGGTCGAAGGTGGAACAGATGTACTTTAGCGATCCGTCCTTGTCGGCATCGCGGACAGAAAGGTTCCGGATGTTGAAGCCATCATTGACCTCGAACTGCAGGCTCACGTCGCTCAGGTCGAGGGCGTAGAAGCGCGTCTGGGTATCGCGAAGAGCAATCTCCATCTCACTGGTCTGCAGAACATGGTCGGGATGGGCAGGGCAAACACGCAGACAAACGCCGCCGTCGACGATGTATTTGCCAAGGCCCAGTGCGAGGTTGACTGTGCCTTCCTCGGCCTTCTCATGATCAATGGGATAATAGTTGATGCTACGTGCCACACCCGAGAAGGTGGGATAGAAACGGGTGTCGTACTGCTTGCCCACCACCTCTTGGAGGATGACGCCCATCTTCTCCTGGTCGATGAGGTTGCTCGTAGCCACCATGTAGTCCTTGCTGGAGCGGAAGTAGACGCTGGCATAGACACTCTTGATGGCATCGGAGAGAAGGCGGAGCCGCTCATAGGGGTCTGCCACGTAGGGTATCATATAAGTACTATAGACACCAGCAAAGGGCTGATAGTGGGAGTCCTCGAGCAGAGAGGAGGAGCGTATGGCAATGGGTGACTTGACGACATCGAGGAAGGCCATGAGGTCGCCCACCAGACTCTGGGGCAAGCGAGCGTGGAGGAAGTAACGTAGTATCTCCTCGTCACTGACATCGCTGAGCGCCACATGATAGAGTTCGTTGGAGTCCATGAACTCGTCGAAGACATCGGTGCAGAGTACCACGGTCTTGGGAATCATCGTCTGTACAGCATCCATTTCGTTGAGGTCGGTGTGGCGCTTGATGATATGGTCAAGGAAGGCAAGACCACGTCCTTTTCCACCCAATGATCCTTCTCCGATGCGGGCAAAGTTGCTGTACTTGTCAAAACGTTCACGCTGGAAAACGGCCACAACACCCTGGTTGCGCATCTTACGATAGCTGACGATGGCATCAAAAATAATCTGACGATGTGCGTCGACATCCTGCAAGGAATCCCACGTGATATGCTTGAGAAATTCTGCTATGGGGAAGAGGGCGCGCGAACAAAGCCAGCGGCTGACGTTGTTGTGGGAAATGTGGTAGAGCAGCGACTCGCGCGGCAGGGTAAAGATATTGTCCTGCAGCTCCTTTAGATTGCGAATGCGGATGAGTTCGTTCATGGACGAGGGGTCACGGAAGACGAAGTCACCAAATCCGAAATATCGGCTGAGGATGTTGCGAAGGTCAACATCCATCTTTTTGGAGTTCTTGTCGATAAAGCGGGCATAGCACTTCTCGGCCAGCTCTCCGGCATTGCTCTCGCTCGACTCGAGTACAAGCGGAATGTAACTATCCTGCCGACGAATCTCGCTGAGCAGTTTGAAACCGGCCAGCTCGTCCTTCTTACCATCTTTCGGATAACGACAGTCACTGATGACACCCAGGGTGTTATCGCCATAGCGCTGCCAAAGTTCCCATGCCTCCTCATAACTGCGTGCCAATACTATCTTTGGACGACCGCGCATGCGCAACTGTTCGAGCTGGGAGTTGAGGGCCTCGCTGGCAAAGAGGAGACTCTGCTTGAGCACGAACTTGTAGAGCAAGGGTAGCAAGCTGCTATAGAAACGGATGCTATCCTCCACAAGCAATATCATCTGTACACCCGACTGTGTGTCGTGTTCAAGGTTCATCTTGTCCTCAATGAGCTTGATGATGGAGAGCAGCAACTCGGTATTGCCCAACCAGCAGAATACGTACTCAAAGATGGAAAGGTCTTCTTGTTCCATGCGGCGGTTCACACCATGGCTGAAGGGTGTCAGCACAACGATGGGCACCTGTGGGTAGGCTTCCTTGATGGAGCGAGCAATATCGAAGACGTCATTGTTGTCCGTACCGGGCATGCAGATGAGCAGGTCGTAGCTGCCACGCTGCATCTCTTGCTCGGCTTCTTCGCGCGATGCCACCTGCTTGAAACGGGGTGGAAAGCGGAGTCCGAGTTTGGAGTATTCTGCAAAGATCTTTTCGTCGATACGGCCGTCGTCCTCGAGCATAAAGGCATCATAGGGGTTGGCCACCAAGAGAACATTGAAGATACGACGCGCCATCAAATCGACAAACGAAGTGTCACGCAAAATTAACCTTTCCTTTTTGTTTTTCATACTGATTTTTTATTAAGGCCTACAAAATTAGCAAAAATATGCCAAAACAGCAAAAATGCATGGTTTTTTGTGGTTTTTAATCGAAATTTCCATTGGGAAATGTTTCAATTTCGACAATTTTTGTCGTTTCGACATAAAATTTGCTATTTCAAAACGAAGTTTCCAAGCACTTTATGCATACCAATAATGCCATGCGAAAAAAAATAAGTACCTTTGCAACGTGATTAAGAGAAACAAATTATTCCAAACGCAACACAACAGCACGCACACACATTCGAAGATCACTCAGGACAGAGACAAAATACATCGATACAAGAATAATGAAAGAACGGCACGATTGAAAATAAAGGGATAACAAAACAAAGATAAAAATAGTACCCATAGAATATCGGGATAACAAACCCATACGGGATATCGGGATAACATCGCATACGAGATATTGGGATAACATCGCATACGAGATATTGGGATAACAAACCCATACGGGGTATCGGGATAACAAGAAAAGAGGATAAATGTACGCTCAACACACACATTACAGCACAAGAGAGAGGGTAACAAACAAGAAGAGCAGCATCTAACGTGCTGCTCTTTGCTTTATAAAAGAGAACGATATTTGGCACAAGAGTACCTGCCATCCTTTCTGGCACAAGAACACAAATCATCCAGACGAAAGACTTTTGCCGACGGACAAACGCCGCTTTGCTAAGAATGACAACCTTGTGGCAAAAAAACATCGGTCGCGAACCGAAAGCCATCTAACAGAAATGCACAAGCCGTGAAAGTGAAGCGACCGAGAACCAGTTCACCACACCCTGTCCCGTGCTACTCGTGATGATAAGGTTCGTTGTGAAGTATGGTCATGGCACGGTAAATCTGCTCAACGAAGAGAAGGCGAATCATCTGATGCGAGAAGGTCATCTGGCTCAGGGAAATCTCCTCGTTGGCCATACGATGAATATGTGGCGCAAAGCCATAGGGTCCACCCACCACGAAGACAAGTCTGCGAGGCGAAGCAGCCATCTTCTTTTGCATCCATTGGGCAAACTCCATGGAACGGCGCTCGCGTCCGTGTTCGTCGAGCAGGACGAGGTAGTCACCTGGCTGCAACTGCTTCTGCAACAGTTCGGCTTCCCTCTCCTTCTGCTGATCAACACTCAGATTCTTGGCATTGCGCAGTTCGGGAATGACCTCAATATTGAATGGAATATAATGCCCCACCCTGTCAACATATTCTTGTATGAGGGACGTGAAGCGGGCATCCGTAGTCTTGCCTATTACTATTAATGTTGATTTCATACGGCAGAGTTTCAATATTGGCTTTGATAGGCTCCTGCATCGGGATGTCCGTCCTTGAGCCGGTCCACACCGAAACGGTCAACGCGTGAGAAGCGCTCGGTAAAAGTGGGATCGGCCAGGCCTCTGATGGCACTCAACGAGTCGGGTACGAAGGAGAAATTGTAGCTTTCATCCATATACTTTTTGAAATGCTCATGACCGGATACGGCAAGCGTGTCGGCATCGTATACCACATTGACAAAACGTTCGGTATCATCGCTGGCCACCGTGCGAAGCAGGCAGTTGCGGAAGAGGTAGTCGCAGGGGTAATCCTGATTTTCCGCAATGCGTCCCTCAATGACATCGTCTGCTCGGCCGGTGATGACGCAGTTAACAAAGTGAGCTCGTACGAGCGGACGGAAGTCTTCCTCCTCATCTCCCACACAATTAGCGAGATAGAGAGCCATAGCATCATTGTACTCCCAGGGATAGTACTGGGCTACCGTGCAATGCACAAAGTCATAGCCACCACCGAGGAGATAAAGCGTATGGTCGTAGGAATTGCTGAACTGTGATCCAACGGCCGAGACGTAGCAGCAGACAGCGGACAGTCCCCGGCCATGAACATTGTGCACCACGCTATTACGAATGGTCAACGTAGGACGTTGGGGATCAAACACATACGCACTGTCACACTGTAGTCCGTAGTCACCGCTATGCACGTCGCATTGTGTCATCACGTTGCCATGGCTCTCACCATAGAAACGTATGCCTCCCCAACGATGGTCGGTATTATCGTAGGGCAGATAGGGGAAGAGGCGGTCCAGACGATCGCCACGGAAGACAATGGGCCGCTCGAATGTGCCCTCTGCCAGCAAGCGCCCATGCACCTGTAGCGAAACGCTGTCGTGGAACATGAGACATACACCGGGCTCTAGCGTCAACGTAGCTCCTTGCCGAACCACCAGAGAATCATATATTAAATAAGGTCTGCCTGCCCGAAGCGTGGTATCCGTCTCAAGAACAAGGCCGCGAAGCGTATAGACATCCTGTCCGTCGGCCAGCAGTTTAACAGCTTGTTGCACACCACTTTCAAGGGTAAACAACAACTCATCCTCGTAGTGTAGCACCGAGTCGACCTCGCCGGCTGGCAGTTTGACCTCCAGACGCACGAAGAGACTGTCCTGGCCGCGCACCTCGAAGTCCTGTCCCTGGCCGTTGTAGAGATATTCGCCATCCACATTGACACGGAAGTGACTCTCGCCACCTCTACGCAACCGCACGTCGGAAATGCGCAGTCCTTCCTTGCCACGGTTCCATACCTGTAGCGTCTTAGTAGAGGAACTGTGCGTGGCAATGACCGTGTCGAAAGCTACGGTATCGGCCGAGAAATCCAGTCGCGCACTGGGTGAACTCGTCCACTTATCCCCATCGGCACATGCCACCACAAGCAGCATGCCCATCAACCAGGCAATGAACCTTCTTGGCTTGTTAAATAATGAATCGCTCACTATGAACTTTGAACTATGAACTAACTTAAATGTTCTTCAGAATGGCCAGCAAGTGATCCCACACCATCTGAACCGTGGGGATAAGGAGTTTCTCATCGGGGCTGTGCACACCACGCAAGGTGGGACCAAAGCTCACCATGTCGAGACCGGGATATTTCTCGCTGAAAAGGCCACACTCCAGACCGGCATGGATGCCACGCACGATGGGTTCCTTGCCGAAGAGCAACTTGTATTGCTCAACAGCCACCTTGAGCAACTGACTGTTGGGGTTCATCGCCCAACCGGGATAACCCTCTCCCACATCCACACGTGCACCAGCCAGTTCAAAGCATGCCTCAATGCTGTTGGCCATGTTATGACGGGCGCTAAGGAGGCTGCTGCGCTGACTGCTATTGAGCGTAACCGTATGGTTCTCAGCGTCAAGACGTATACTAGCCAGATTGCTGCTCGTCTCGACAAGCTCGATGCTCTGACACATGGCAAAGACACCATTGCAGACAGCCTGACAGGCACGTACGAGACGCTTCATCGTGTCATCGTCCATCACCTCGGCCTTGGGCTCGGCCGACTCCATGGAGAACTTGGCATTGGGCTCCGTAGCCTCGTATTCCTGCTCCACCTCCGACTGGAAGACGTTCCAGTCTGCCACCAACTGGTGCTTGTAATCGTGGGGCACGGCAATGATGGCCATGGCCTCGCGAGGAATGGCATTATGCAATCCGCCAGCCTGAATATCAGCAATGCAAAGCGCAGTACGCTTCATCGTCTGATAAAGGAAACGCATCAACAGTTTATTGGCATTGGCACGCTTCTTGTCGATGTCATCACCACTGTGTCCTCCCGTCAGGCCACTGATGCCAAGCTGGCAGAAAAACGCACCAGCAGGTGCAGCAACAGGCTGATAATCAAAGACAGCCTGCGTACGGCAACCACCCGCACAGCTGACAAAGATCTGGCCTTCGTCCTCGCTGTCGAGGTTGATGAGGTACTTGCCCGACATGAAGCCGGGCTTCATCTCGAAAGCACCCGTCAGACCGGTCTCCTCATCGCGTGTGAAGACACATTCTATGGGACCATGCTCCACATCGTTGGCCGAGAGCAGCGCCATCTCCATAGCGATACCGATGCCATCGTCGGCACCCAGTGTGGTACCATTAGCCTTCATCCATTCTCCCTCAATGAGCGTCTCAATGGGACGATTCTCAAAGTCGAACGACCCATCGCTGGGCTCGCATACCATGTCCATGTGGCTCTGAAGAATAACAGTAGGCTTCTGCTCCATGCCAGGCGTGGCAGGCTTTCGTATGATGACATTGCCACATTCGTCGCGCAACGTCTCCAGTCCAAGACTCTTTCCGTACTCCAGCAGAAAGTCAATCATCTTCTCCTCCTTCTTAGAAGGGCGTGGAACCTTGTTCACTTCTGCAAAACATTCAAAAATGCGGGCGGGTTTGAGTTCAATTTTGCTCATAATGGTATTATTTACGTATTTTTTCGCTAAATTTGGTTAAAACTCTGCACGAAATACCCTTTGCTAAACAAATAAGGTGTATCTTTGCGGTTGCAAATATACGAAATAATGTTGAAAGTATTGCTTCTATGCCTTGGAATTATTGCCATTTCGATACTCTTTTTGTGTGTCGGAGTGATTTTTGGCCGTCGACATACGTTCCGCAGCCAGCATATCGGACATAGTGCAGCCATGAGAAAACGAGGCATTCACTGTGTGCAGAGCATGGACGCCATCGAACGACGCATGGCCGACAATCCACACAAAGTGAGCGAAAGGAGCTGATACATTATTTATATATAAGAACATAAAAAATAAAGATAAAGAAATGAAGAAACTTATCATGATGGCCTCAGCCCTGATGCTGATGGCAAGTTGCGGCCAGAAGGCCGAGAACGATGTGGAAGAGACCAAGCAGCCTGCAGCCCCCAACTCAGGACTGCGCATCGCTTTTGTTGAGGTGGACAGTCTGATGACTCAGTACCAGTTCTGCAAGGACTATAGCGAGGTATTGGCCACCGAGTATGCCAACATCCAGCAAGAGCTGGCCGGCAAGCAACGCGCCCTGCAGCAGAATGCAGCTGCCGTGCAAAAGAAGTACGAGAGCGCTGGCTACACCACCAAGGAGGAGCTGGATCGCGCACAGGCTGGCTTGGCCCGTCAGGAGCAGGACCTGGCACAACTCTCTGACCGTCTGAGCGGTGAATTTGCCAACAGTCAGGCCGCCTACAACGAGGAGATGCGCGACAGCATCCAGGCCTTCCTCAAGGACTACAACAAGGGCAAGAAGTTCGACTACATCCTCTCGAAGGGTGGCGACAACATGCTCTATGCCAACCCTGCCTACGATATCACCGAGGATGTCATCAAGGGACTTAACAAGCGTTACAAGGTAAAGCCCGAAGTGGCTGAGAAACTGAAGAAGAACAAGGAAAACAAGGAGGCAAAATAAAGGCCTGGGAGGTACGGAGATGTAAGCACAAAATGGCATACATCATCGGTCCGAAAAAGAAAATCCCGCTGCATGGTGTATATTCCATGCAGCGGGATTTTATCGTGAGAGGCTATCGTGTCAGCCCCGGATTCGGTTGCGGTAATCCACCATCTTGATGGCTGTCACAGCACACTCATCGCCCTTGTTGCCCAGCGCACCACCGGCACGCATCTCGGCCTGCTCCATGGTGTTGCAGGTCAGCAGGCCATAGATGACGGGCACATCGAAATCCTTGTTCAACAGTGCCAGGCCCTCGGTAGTGCCCTCGCAGATGTAGTCGAAATGAGGCGTATCGCCACGTACTACACATCCGATAGCAATAACGGCATCGAACTGTCCGCTCTTGACCATCTGGCTGGCACCGAAGACCAGTTCGAAACTGCCAGGCACGGTCATCACACGTATGTTCGCATCCTTGGCACCGTTCTTCTTCAGCGTGTCCACCGCACCCTGCATCAGGGCACCGGTCACCTTGCTGTTCCATTCACTAACCACAATGCCGAAGCGCATAGCCTCGGCACTGGGTACACTCTCAGGATTGTAGTCCGAGAGGTTATGAAAAGCTGTAGCCATAAAGTCGGTTTACTTTACACTTGCACGCTCGATGTACTTCTCAATTTCGCCACTCTGCACCTGGTAGGCAGTCTTGTAGCTGTCCTTCACGGTCTTATAGCACTCCAGCGCCTTGTCCTTGTTGTTCAGCGCAAGTTCGAAGATCTCACCAGCCTGAATGTAATAAACGGGAGAGAGGGAAGCGTTGTCGGCCTCCTTGGCAGCCTTCACGAGCAGGTCGGCAGCCTTCTCGTTGTCACCCTTGCACGCGTAGCAGTTGCCAAGCGCAGCCTTGGCAGCGGGGCTGATCATATTGTCACCACATCCATCGTATGCCTCGAGCGCCTTGATAGCCTCGTCGTACTTACCCTGATTGTAGTAAGCGATACCAGCATAGAGCTGGGCCAGGTTACCAGCAGCCGTGCTACCGTACTGGTCAATCTCGGCCTGCAGACCGATGCTGCCCTTGCCGTCACCGGCCAGTGCCTTCTCGAAGTCGCCCTGCTTGATGTAGGTCTCACTACCTGCAAGAGCCTCGCTGGCTGACAGTTCGCGGGGCTCAGACACGAGGTTCTTGTAACCGACAAAACCTAACACGCAGACAGCCACAGCACCACAGCCGATAGCCAACTGCTTCCAGTTCTTAACGAGGAAGTTCTCTTCCTGAACTACTTCCTCTACATTCTGATTCTTCTTTGTAGTCATTATGTTTTTTTATTTATTATTATTTCAACATTATCTATAACGCACACGTACGCACGCTAAGCGAATGCAAAATTAGTCAAAATATAGGAATAAGTGAAATTTATATGCAATTAATTTTGCATTTTCTACAAATATTTCGTGCAAGAGCATGTTTTCTGCATTTTTTTGCGTAATTTTGCAGTAGATATGATTCTAAAACATCTCTCCATACTCAACTACAAGAATGTGGCCGAGGCCGAGCTGGACCTCTCCGACGGCCTCAACTGCTTCATTGGGCAGAACGGCATGGGCAAGACGAACGTCCTCGATGCCGTCTACTTCCTGTCCATGTGCAAGAGCAGCACGACCAGCCTGGATCAGATGGTAGTGAAGCACGACGAGGAACTCATGGCACTTCAGGGACTCTACGAGCGCGAAGACGGAATGACCGAGGAGATACATTGCGGCCTGAAGCGCGGACAGAAGAAGCAGTTCCGACGCGACAAAAAAGCTTACAAGCGCATTGCCGAACACATCGGCCTCATTCCCGTTGTACTCGTCTCCCCCAACGACCAGATGCTGCTCTTAGGCGGCAGCGAAGAGCGACGCCGCTTCATGGACATGGTCATCTCACAGAGCGACCTGCCCTACCTCGATTCGCTCGTACGCTACAACAAAGCTCTGCAGCAACGCAACACATTGCTCAAGATGGAAGAAGAACCCGACCCCGACCTACTGGCACTGTGGGAGGAGGCTATGGCTCGCGAAGGCGAGTTCATCTACCAGAAGCGAAAAGCCTACGTAGAAGCCTTTACGCCCTGTTTTCAAGAGTTTTACGAATCCATCTCACTGGGCAAGGAGAAGGTCGGACTGCAATACACCTCGCACGGAAGCCGCGGCCCGTTGCTCGACACCATACAGCGCGACCGCCACAAGGACCGTGCCGTTGGCTACTCGCTGCACGGCATCCACAAGGACGATCTCGAGATGACACTCGATGGCTATCCCATGAAGCGCGAGGGCAGCCAGGGGCAGAACAAGACCTACCTCATCGCCCTCAAGTTGGCTCAATACGATTTTCTCAGACGTACGGGAAGCGGCACAACACCCATCCTGCTTCTTGACGATATCTTTGACAAACTGGATGCTTCACGCGTAGAGCAGATCATCAAATTAGTCAGCAACGGGCACTTCGGCCAGACCTTCATCACCGACACCAATCGCGACCATCTGGACAGCATCCTGCAACGCGTACAGCAGCCACATGGCCTCTATCTGGTCAACGAAGGCACCATCACACCTCAAACCACGCAACAACCATGCTGAAGCCATTCATCACCATCATGCATCGCACCAAGGAAGTCAAGTTAGGCGATGCCATACGTGCCTTCCTGCGCGAGGAAGGTGTGGAGACACCCCTCAACGAGTACCGTGCCGAACAAGCCTGGCCGACAGTGATGGGCGATGTCGTGGCGCGCTACACACAAGCCGTGAAAGTGCGTGGCGGCATCCTCCACGTGCAGGTCAGCAACGCGGCTCTGCGACAGGAACTGATGATGCAACGCTCTCAAATCGTAGTTCGCATCAACCAGCACGTCGGAGCACAAGTGCTGCAACAGGTTGTGGTAAGGTAAGGAGAGCCGTTTACGGTTGTACGGTTATGCAGACAACCTCATCCATCCGAATATCATGAGGTTCGGATGGAACATCGTCAACAAGCTGATAGTCAAAGCAGACACCCATCTTATAAGCACGGGGACACTGGCAGAGCAATCTGTCGTAGTAGCCCTTTCCACGTCCCAACCGATGCCCTTGTGCATCGAAGGCCATGCCGGGAACGACAATTAGGTCAATAAGGGAAAAATCTGTGAACAAGGACGACTGCGCAGTGGGTTCCAGGATACCAAAGGCCCCCTCTTCCACCCTACCGTCAAACTCCCTCAACTCGAGCACGTCGCCCACCACCACAGGCAAGAGAACCCTCTTCCGAGTTGTCATCTGATTGAGCAGCAAGGCTGTGTCCACCTCGTCGGGCAAGGCATGATAGAGCAGCACAACGCGAGCCTCTTGCCATCGTTCGCCCAGCATCACCTTTCGGCATACAGCCTCCGATTGTGCCATGCGCTCCTCGGCCGTCATCAGTCTCTTCAGCGAGCGTATATGTATGCGTAATTTGCTTTTCTGCATCGGTATATCAAAAAAGTGGATCTTCTGGATTTAGTGTGAATTTCAGAGGACTGGCCATCCCGACGTAGGACTTTGCCAACGGGCAAAAGCCGCTTTGTCCAGAATGACAACCCTGCACCGAAAGCACATCGTCCCAGTCAAAAAAGTTTAGGTTTCCGTTGTCGTGCCTCCTCGATACTGAGCATCTCCACGGGACGGGACGCATCACTGCGCAAGGCAGCTTGTTCCTGAGCCAGTTCCCTGGTAGCCTGACCTGCCGTCTCAGGATTAAGAAAACGGCTTGCCAACGGTGCATTCTGCGAGGCATCCTTAACCCAGATGACGGGCGCATCGTAGGAAGGAGCAATCTTCAAAGCCGTATGCACAGGACTGGTAGTGGCACCGCCAATCATAACCGGAATGTGCAAGCCAGCCTTCTGCAACTCACGCACCACGTTCCCCATCTCCTCGAGACTGGGTGTGATAAGACCGCTCAGACCAATGATGTCGGGATGCAGTTCGAGCGCTTTACGCACAATCTCCTCGGCAGGAACCATCACGCCCAAGTCGATGATTTCGTAGCCGTTGCAAGCCATCACAACCGCCACGATGTTCTTTCCGATGTCGTGTACATCACCCTTCACCGTGGCCACGAGCACCTTACCGGCCGACGTCGCACCCTCGGTCTTCTGCGCTTCGATGTGAGGTTGCAGATAAGCCACCGCACGCTTCATCGTGCGTGCTGTCTTTACCACCTGGGGCAGAAACATCTTGCCTTCGCCAAAGAGCATTCCCACCTTGTTCATGCCCGCCATCAACGGCCCCTCGATGATATCCACTGCACGCTCATATTTCATCAGAGCCTGTTCCAACAGTTCATCCAGCCCGTCCGTCGTGCCACGTTGCAGCTTCTGCACAATCTTCTCTTCCAGTGACAGTTGCGTTTCCTCCTTCTGCTCCACTGCCTTCCCCTCCTTCTGGGCATTCTGCTTCTCCAAAAGTTCGTTGGCCAGTTCGATGAGGGCCTCACTTGCCTCCTGCGACGGACGCAGCATCACCTCCTCAATAACCTTCAGCTGGTCGTCGGGAATGTCGCTGTACATCACCTTGGCGGCCGGATTCACGATGGCAAAATCCATGCCTTGCTGACGGGCATGGTACAGGAATACGGCATGCATCGCCTCACGGATGTAGTTGTTGCCACGGAAGGAGAACGAGAGGTTGCTGACGCCACCGCTCACATGTGCTCCGGGCAGGTTCTCTTTGATCCAGCCTACCGTGCGAATGAAGTCGGCCGCATAGCCATCGTGCTCGGGCATACCCGTTGCCACAGCCAGCACGTTGGGGTCGAAGATTATGTCGAGCGGATTGAAGCCAACCTCGTTAACAAGCAGATTGTATGCACGCTGGCACACAGCGATGCGACGCTCGAAGGTGGTAGCCTGACCCTCCTCGTCAAACGCCATCACGACTGCTGCTGCACCCAGCGACTTGATCTCACGGGCATAGCTGAGGAACAGTTCCTCACCCTCCTTCAGAGAGATACTGTTCACGATGCCCTTGCCCTGCAAACACTTAAGTCCGGCTCGTATGACACCCCACTTGGACGAGTCTATCATCACAGGCACACGACAGATATCGGGGTCACAGCTCACGAGATTCAGGAAGTTAACCATCTCTTTTTCAGCGTCCAGCAGACCATCGTCCATGTTCACGTCGATGACCAGCGCTCCATCCTCCACCTGCTTGCGGGCAATGCTAAGCGCTTCTTCATAATTGCCCTCGCTGACAAGGCGCAGGAACTTGCGCGAACCGGCCACGTTGCAGCGCTCACCCACATTGATGAATGAAGCCCCTCTCTGTCCTTCGGACATCTCCCCCGAATGGGAGGATGAAATTACACTTGACGGATCAGAAGCAAGTTGAGCTGACCGAACAACCAATGGTTCGAGTCCACTTAAGAAGAGACTGTAGCCCAGTTCTTCATTCGTAACAGGCACATGCGGGGCACAATGAGAAGCAAATGTAACTCCTCCCTCCCCTTCGGGGGAGGTGCCCGGAGGGCAGAAAGGGGCCTTAATGAGCTCATTCAAGGCACGAATGTGTTCGGGAGTGGTACCGCAACAACCACCGATGACATTGACCAGACCCTCCTCCACAAAACTGAGCATTTCGCGCTGCATCATCTCGGGCGTCTGGTCGTAGCCTCCCAGCGTGTTGGGCAGACCGGCATTCGGGTGCGCACTAATATAATAAGGTGCCATTCTGGCCAGCGTACGCAGACAGGGCAGCATGTCATGGGCACCGAACGAACAGTTGAGGCCGATGCTGAAGATGGGCGCATGCTGCACACTGGCCAGGAACCCTTCGAGCGTCTGGCCGGAAAGTGTACGTCCGGCCTTGTCCGATACGGTGATGCTGAGCATGAGAGGCACGTCAACGCCCGTCTGCTCCGTGGCCATTTCGAAGGCACGAATGCCAGCCTTGACATTCAATGTGTCAAAAATTGTCTCAAAGAGGATGGCGTCTACCCCACCACTCAGTAACTCGACCAGCTGCTCCAAGTAAGCCTCGCACAGTTCGTCGAAGGTCATGGCACGTAGCGCGGGGTTGTTGATGTCAGGGCTCATCGAACAGGTCTTGTTCGTAGGTCCCACGGTAGCCACCACAAAGCGAGGCTTCTGCGGATCGCGCTGTGCAAACTGGTCAGCCACCTCACGAGCAATGCGGACTGCCTCACGGTTCAGTTGGGGGACGAGGTGTTCGCAATGGTAGTCAGCCATCGAGATGCGCTGACTACTGAACGTATTGGCCGTGATGATGTCAGCACCCGCCTCGAGGTAGCGTCGGTGGATATCCTGTACGACGTCCGGTCGTGTCAGCACCAGCAGGTCGTTGTTGCCCATCAGCTGTCCGGGTATGTCACGCAACGAGACAAGCGCCTCCTCATCTGGTTGATACCCTGCGGGAAAGCGCTGTCCACGGAAGTCCTCCTCGCGCAGGTTGTACGTCTGAATCATCGTTCCCATTGCTCCGTCGAGCAAGAGGATTCTCTCCTTGATTGTATCTTGCAGTCTTTCCATATTGTTTAGTTTATAGACGACATCTGCATGCCGTCACTTCCCTCTGGAATAGTCACATTATAGTAATAGTACGCATACGTTCCGGCCGGCGATTCGCGGAGTGCCCGGCCCCCACTCTGCAATATCATGAGTGCCTCTTCATAGCTTCGTGGCAGGGCCTTTTGCTGGTAGTGCGGAAACTGCGACAGCACACTGTGGAACTGCTGCAGATTCTTCTCCAACATAGCGGAACAAAGCAGGTAGTCGAGCGCCTTCTGCGAGTCGCCCACCTGATAGTAGGCCAGTCGCACCATCTCCGAACGGAAGGGATATACACCCACGAAGTTGTCCCCACGCAAGGGTCTCTCGTCGGCTTCATTGTTCAGTTTTTTCTGTCGGATAGTTTCACGTCGCTCCTCTACGAACGAGCCATTGAACCACCCCGTTTCCAGCACGGCCAGATACTTCTCTGCCAGTTTCAGGTCACCCTCGGCCAGGGCGTAGTCTGCCAGTTGTCGCAAGGTGTACAGACAAGAGCCCTCGGGCTGGAAGAGTCCGTACTCCATGGCCTGATGGAAAGCCTCGTCATAGAGCCCCAGGTTGTCGTAGAACTGACGGTTGAACTGGCAAGTCAGTGGTTCGCGCACACCACGGAAAAGCAGGTCTTCGGGCAAACGGACAGGGTACTGGAAGAGAACCTCGGGCAAGCGTCCCAAGCCATTCTCTGCCAAAAGCGCATACCGCATGCCGATAGGCGTATCGAGGTTGCCGTCCTGACGGAGCGATTCAAGCAGTCTGGCCCACTCCTTCTCGTCAGTCAGACGCAGATAGCTGTAGTACTGTTCCTCCGCATTCATCTCTTTGGAAAACAGCCGGTAACTGCCAGCCAGGTCGTTGGCCTTGGGCGGGAACAGATAAGCCAGTGCAATGGGAACAAGGCACGAGACATACGTCCATCGCTCCCTCTTGCAGCCCCACAGCAGCGCGGCCACAAGCCCACCGGCAGCCGCCATCGGCAAAGCCATCAGCAGGGCTCCCACCAACGGCCAGCGAAAGAAAGCCAACCAGTGATCATCCACCCAACTGTTGCCCTCCATCATGCGCAGAATATCATCGTAGCGAGTACCCACCACAGCGACATAAAGCACCACGAACACACCCAGCACACTGATCACCCACTTGAGGTGCCAGCCTGCCGGACGAACCGTCTTCCGTGCCATCTGTCTCTTAGTCTTACTCATTCTGCCGTTAATTCTGTCTTATTCATATTTCCTTTTCAGAAACTCACCCACGTTGTAGGCCATCATCAGCAGCGTGTTCTGCTTCGGGTCGCGTTGAGGCAGAAGGAACGGCTTCCCCCACTCCTTGCCATCCCAATGGGCAATGAAAAGTCGGGTATACCTGCCATCTATCCGCTTGCTGCTGAACATCATCCATCGTCCGTTCGTGCTCCACGCATGGTAGCTCTCAGCATCCTCACTGTTTATCATACTGCAATCCACAAACTCACCCCACTCATCACCCTCATTATGGATATTCCCATCATCCGTAACAGGCAACCAGGAATTCGCCTCTCCTTCATCCACCTTTCGGATACTGTCTCCCCCTAAAGGGGGTTGGGGGGTCTGTCGTTGGGGGGTCTTCCGCATCACCAGCTCCGCTTCCTTATGATACAGGTTGAAGGCTCCACTCTCGCTCACGGTGAAGAGCACGAAACGACCGTCGGGCGAGAGGCGTGGCATGAGAGCCGTTCCGCCCCTTTCATGACAGCAGTAGACCGTGTCCACCTCACCCAACGTCCCAGTCTCCTCATCAAAAGGCGCACGCACCAGATCGTAGTGCAGCGCCTCGTACTGATCGGGCAGATGCACGGGCTTTGCCACGCTGAAGTACAGCCACTTGCCGTCGGGCGAGAAGCAAGGGTACGTCTCCAGTTGTTCCTCGTTGGTGAAGCGATCGTCCAACAAGGCCCGACCGTTTTCCACATCATATATAAAGAGGTCCGACCACAAGTCGAACACCTCTATCTTGTCACGACTTTTCCCATAGAAGATCTGCTTCGTATCGTTCGAGGAGAAGGCTATGTAGCGCCCCTTCGGGTGCCATGCATTGTGCGACCCATGCCGTCCTCCCGTCAAGGCCTTGAGGTCCACCTGCTCAGTCTTTCCCCCATGCCGTATGCGGGTGAAACCACCGGGACCTCGCTGGTGAAAAGTAAAGTTCTCAGGGTCGTTCTGCAACGCGGCATGACAGTTCATGCACGTCTCCCGGTTCTGCTCATTGTCCATCACGGTCAGCTCCTCGAACGAGCCCAACTTGCGCTGGTAGATACCCATCTGCCTCCAGCCCTCATACCCGGGCGGCAGCAGTCGATACATGATCCAGGGATCTATCTCGTCAGGACTCACAAAAACGTCAAAGGGGCGATAGCGCGCCCCCTCCGGATGCTTCTCGTCCCATACCGAAACCTCCACCTTCAGCCGGCCACCCTCGGCCGTTATACGCTGCCATCCGGCTTCGTCCAGCTGTATGCAATCAGTTCCATCATCCGTCAGAACGTCACCCTTCATGTTTGTAACTTTCACAGAAATATGACTTGCACCTTCAACCATAAAGTTAAGTGGTGCAATGCCACGTGGCACCGTCACCTGGGTATAGTCCGGAAAGATGTCGGGCAAGGCATCCACACAGTCTCTTGCTTCCCATTTGCTACAAGCGGCAAACAGCAGCAACACGAACACCATGCAATATCCTGCCAAAACCCTTTTCACCTTACCAGACACGCTTGCTCAATAACTCTTCTTGAAAGCCCTGTCCATCTCTCTGCGGTCATCCTTTGCCTTCAGGCTCTGCCGCTTGTCGTACTCATGTTTACCACGGCACAGGAAGATGTCCAGTTTGGCCAGCCCCTTCTCGTTGACGAACAGCAACGTGGGGACGATGCTGAAGCCTGGGTTCTTCTCGCCATTCAGCAGTTTCCGGATCTCCTTCTTGTTGAGCAACAGCTTGCGGTCGCGTCGCTCCACATGATTGTTGTACGAGCCCTCCTTGTACTGCGAGATGTACATATTTTTCACCCACACCTCACCATTGCGGATATAGCAGAACGTATCGACAAGCGAAGCCTTGCCCTGTCGGATGCTCTTTATCTCCGTACCCGTCAGCACGATGCCTGCCGTATACTGATCCAGCAGCAGATAGTCAAACTCTGCCCGCTTGTTCTTGATCTGTATCGCGTAATTCTTCTTTATCTCTTTCTTTGCCAAAACCAGTCAATTTTAATTTCTAACTTTTAATTTTCAATTTCGGCAAAAGCCGATATGTGTTCATCGATATATCTTGCCACAATCTCCGTCACCTCTTCTTCCATCTCGATGAACTCGTCATCCAGGTCGTCGAACTCGGGGTACTGTTCAAAGAGCGCCATGAACTCCTCGTCCGTGCAGTCCTTCGACAGCGCCTCGCCATACTGTTCGAACAGCTCGCGCCCACGGTAGATCAGCTTCTGGAAGTCCTTTGCACCCCACAGACGCATGGCCTTGGCAAACGGGTTCAGAAAGATGAAAGGACCGTAGCCGTTGTGGATGAGCTGCACAAAGCCGCCATCCATCACCTCGTCCCTCACCGTCATGTAGGCCAACAGCGTTATCTGGTCGGCCGACAGTTGCTGCATCGTCTCACTGTTCAGTTCACCTCCGATGGCCTCCATCGTGCGGCTGCGGAACAATTCCACAAAGGCATCCATACCCTCCTGTGCAGCCGCCATGATATCCTTTTCTTGTATCGTAATATTCATATCTGCTCTTCTATTTGCAATGCAAAGATACTAAATTCCCCGCTTTTTAGGGTCAATTTTGAAAAAAAACACGAAAATAATTGGAGTTATACCCATTTTTGCGTATTTTTGCACTACAATTAAGGTTACAACATACCTAATTTAAATTAAATATTATGGTTTATTCACACGAAGTACAGAACATGTGTTGCGTGGCTAAGGGCCCCAACCATGGACCTGCACCCATCCCCGAAGAAGGCAAGTGGGTTCAGGCAAAGGAAATCAAGGACATCAGTGGTCTCACTCATGGTATCGGCTGGTGCGCACCTCAGCAGGGCGCTTGCAAGCTGACCTTGAACGTTAAGGACGGTGTAATCGAGGAGGCTCTCGTTGAGACCATCGGTTGCTCAGGTATGACCCACTCAGCTGCTATGGCCAGCGAGATTCTGCCCGGCAAGACCATCCTCGAGGCTCTCAATACCGACCTCGTTTGCGATGCTATCAACACCGCAATGCGCGAGCTCTTCCTGCAGATCGTTTACGGTCGTACCCAGAGCGCCTTCTCTGAGGGCGGTCTGATGATCGGTGCTGGTCTTGAGGACCTCGGCAAGGGTCTTATCTCTCAGACCGGTACCCTCTATGGCACCAAGGTTAAGGGCACCCGTTACCTGCAGCTCACCGAGGGCTACATCACCAAGATGTATCTCGACAAGGACGACCAGGTATGTGGTTACGAGTTCGTTCACATGGGCAAGTTCATGGACGCTGTCAAGAAGGGCGTACCCGCTGACGAGGCTCTGAAGAGTGTTACCGGTACCTACGGCCGCACCAAGGCTGAGGACGGCGCTGTTAAGTCAATCGATCCCCGTAAGGACTAAAATATAGGAGGAAATAATCATGATTAGAGAAGTAAAGTTTGAGAGCCAGGATCGTCGTATTGCTCAGATCCTCGCTTGTCTGAATAAGCATGGTTTTGCTTCTATTGAAGAGGCTAACGAGATTTGTGAGGCCGCTGGTCTGGATCCCTACATGACCTGTGAGGAGACCCAGATGATCTGCTTCGAGAACGCTAAGTGGGCTTACGTGGTAGGTACCGCCATCGCGCTGAAGGAGAAGGCTAAGGACGCTGTTGAGGCTGCCAACTACATCGGTGAGGGTCTGCAGAGCTTCTGCATCCCCGGCTCTGTAGCCGACGACCGTAAGGTAGGTATCGGCCACGGCGAACTCGCAGCCCGTCTGCTCGAGCCCGAGACCAAGTGTTTCGCATTCCTCGCTGGCCACGAGTCATTCGCTGCAGCCGAGGGTGCCATCAAGATTGCTCAGATGGCCAACAAGTCAAGACCAGCCGACAAGCCCCTCCGTTGCATCCTCAACGGTCTCGGCAAGGACGCTGCCATGATCATCAGCCGTATCAACGGTTTCACCTACGTACAGACCCAGTTCGACTACTTCACCGGCGAGCTGAAGGAGGTACAGCGCATCGCATACTCTAACGGTCCCCGTGCTGCAGTTAACTGCTACGGTGCTGACGACGTACGCGAGGGTGTTGCCATCATGTGGAAGGAGGACGTTGACGTATCCATCACCGGTAACTCAACCAACCCCACCCGCTTCCAGCACCCCACTGCAGGTACCTACAAGAAGGAGCGTACCCGCGCTGGCAAGCCCTACTTCTCAGTAGCATCAGGTGGTGGTACCGGCCGTACCCTGCATCCCGATAACATGGCTGCAGGTCCCGCTTCATACGGTATGACAGATACTCTCGGTCGTATGCACTCAGACGCTCAGTTCGCAGGTTCTTCTTCAGTTCCTGCACACGTAGAGATGATGGGCTTCCTCGGCATCGGTAACAACCCCATGGTAGGTTGCTCAGTAGCATGTGCCGTTAACGTTGACCTCGCTCTCAACAAGAAGTAATCTGACTAACAGTTAGTTACAAAACAACATCGTCTCCTGTAATCGTAGTGGTTGCAGGAGACTATTTTTGTTTATATGCCTATGAAAATGATAAACATTCGCTGTGTCTATGAGGCAAATTGATGGTTCTTCTCCTATCATTTTCTGGAGATACCTTTCATGCAGGTCTCCCTTGTCTCGTTGATGGATGAACCTCAGCGATTTGCAAGAACACTGGTAGGAAAACGGCTTATTTTTCACATTTTTCCTTACAAGACCGTTTCACTCCCCTTACAACGGAAATAGACGTTTTATTTTAGGGAATGACATACTTTTAAGGCATAAACAGTAATGTCATCCCCACGATGGAAGGATGACATTACCCTGTGCCAAAAAAAGTATACCGAAGAATTAGAGGATCTGTGACTATGCACACTCGAATGGATAAGAAGGTAGTGAATATTCGCTGTGGAAGAATGTACTCAGACCTTCGTCAGCACCTTCCTCACTCTGTCACTGAGTGCATCGTACGTCTCACCCTCTTGTGGCAGCACGGCAGGGAAGTACTCGACCGTGATCTTGCTGGGACGGATGAAGGCGGCTCCACGGGGTAGCGCGTTGACGGCTCCTGTAATGCGGACGGGAATGATGGGAATGTTGAGTTCCTTGCTCAGTATGGCGAACATCTTCTTGAAGGGCAGGAGCTCGCCATCGCGGCTGCGTGTACCTTCGGGGAAGATCATGACCTTTTTGTCCTGCTTGAGCACCTCGGCCAGTCGCAGGATGGAGTTCTTAAGGTCGGCTTGCTCCATGATGATGATATTGTTGTGGCGGGCCAGGTAACGTCGCAGGGGGCTCTGGACGTGCTTCTCGGCAGTGTAAAAGTAACAGTCGCACAGTTGGTTCCACGTCATGCCGCTCATAGCCACGGGGCTGTCTAGGAAGCTTTGATGGTTGGGGGCTATGATGCAGGGACCGTTGGGGATGTGCTCCGTGCCACGTATGGAGAGGCGGTTGTAAAGCTTGTAGAAGACCTTGAAGGCTCGCGATCCGAGAGGCAGCAGCAGTGAGCACTTGGGCAGCGTGAGGTTACCCTTGGCCTGGGTTAGCATAGTGTGCCAGTCGATATCCTCGACCTCGATGCGTGTCTTGACCTGTTCGATATGTTGCGCCATGGCCCCGAGGTTGGGAAAGGCAGTGAGGCGGTCGGCCTTGAGTTCGATGCCGAAGGTGGCCTCGATGAAGCCCTGCAGTCCCACTCGGTCGAGCGAGTCGAAGCCGAGGTCGGTCTCGATGTGGTCGGTGGCCTTGACGCCAATCTTCTTTTCCCCTTCGATATAGGTACGCAACACGCGCATCACCTCCGACTCGGCCGGGACGGATGTTGCAACAGTCTCCTCGTGGGATGTCGCAACAGCCCCACCCTGCTGAGCCTTGTCCAGGAGTTCCCGGAACTTGTAGCGTTGCAACTTCTCGAGGCGGGTGCGAGGAAGGGGTTCGTGAAGGATGGTGAGCTGCATCACCTTCTTGTAGTTGGTCACCGTCTGGTTGTAGGGCTGTATAACCTCGGTCTTGAGCTCAGCCTCCATCTCCTCGTCAACCTTGCCCTGTGCCCAAGCATCCTGTGGCACGATGAGGGCGCGCAGCATGTCGCCATCCTGCATGACGGCCGCCTCCTTGACATAATGGTCATACTGCTCCAGTTTGTACTCTATCTCGTTGGGTTGCACGTTCTTACCATTACTCAGAACGATGATTTCCTTGGTGCGGCCCGTAATGTAGATGCGACCTTTCTCGTCGATGGTGGCCAGGTCGCCCGTGTGGACGAAACCATCCTTGTCGATGACGGCAGCAGTCTCCTCGGGACGGTTGTAGTAGCCCTGCATCACGTTGGGTCCCTTCGCACAGAGCTCGCCGTTGACAAGCTTCGTCTCTACGCCGGGCAAGGGCAGACCGGTGCAACCCGGTATGATGTCGCCCGGACGGGTGAAGGAGATGATGGGGGCGGTCTCTGTCATGCCATATCCCTCGAGAACATCGAGGCCGAGCGTGGCCAGTCCCTCTGCTATATCCTTGTCGAGCGAGGCTCCACCGCTGACACAATAGTCGAGGTGTCCTCCCATCTTCTTGTGCACGCTACTGAAGATGAGGCGCGAGAGACGCTTGCTCTGCACTTTGGCGCATAGGTTGAAGAGCCCTCGTGTAAGGGCTGACGCGTCGATCTTCTTCTTGATGCCACTGTAGAGCATCTGCCACAGTCGGGGCACGCCCACCATGGCCCCTACCCGACCACGCTGGAGGCAGTCCATGATGTCGGGACCCGTCAGCGAGGGACAGATGATGACACCACCACCCTGCACAATGGGGATGATCATAGTACCCATGAGGGGCAGGATGTGGTGGATGGGCAGCAGCATCAGCACACGTCGCTCACTGGTGAGGATGGGTACGTCGACGCTCACGCTGTTCATATTGGCCCATAGGTTGGCGTATGAGAGCATCACGCCCTTGGGCGAACCCGTGGTGCCCGAGGTGTAGATGATGAGGGCCGTCTGCTGCATGTCGGTGGGCAAAGAGAGCGACTTGTCCACGTCCGTGCCATAGGGTTCTGCCACATGGTCATCGATGCGCAGGACAGATGTCTCGAGGCCCACCTGACGGATGGCCTCCATCGTGGTGGCCTCAGTTTGTGCAGACACCCACACGTGTTCGGGGCGGCAGTCGTTGAGGATGTAGGCCACATCCGACACGGTGGACGAGGCATCCACGGGTACGGCGATGCCCTTTGCCTTCCATACGGCAAAGAAGGCATAGATGTAGCCCTCGCTATTTTCACTGATTATCAAGGTCTTCTCACCCTCCTTCGCAGCCATCAGGTTGCAGAAGTGGCCAATACGGAACAGCATCTCGCTGTAGCTGACCTCTTTATCTCCAGCCATGATGGCTGTCTTCTGGTAGTCTTTTATCATTCTATTTTTTCATTAATCAAAGGTTGCTTCATCCTTATCCTGAGCCTCCGTATCGGGCAGTACAATGACGGGCAGGTTCTCCGGATTGCGCAGGTTCTTGACCAGCATACACACATCGCCCACCGTCACCTTTCCGTCCTCATTGATGTCAACGGCTCTGATGTCAGCAGGCAGAGGACGGGTGCCGATGATGTATTCAGCCATCATCTTCACATCCTTGGCGTCCAACTTGCCATCTGCATTCAAATCCCCTACCCTTCTCACTTTCGCCTGAGCAACGGAACCAAAGGCCAGCAGCATCGTGAGGAACATTACTCTCTTCATTCTCGTAGTTTTTTCTTGTTGCGTTTTCTCTGTTTGCGGATGTGGTTTACAACCACTTTCCAGGGCAAAGTTACAAATAATGTGCGACACGACAAAACTTTCCGTCCGAAAAATGCACAATCGGACTAAATTTGTGCAGAAAGTCAGTGCATGACGCGGATTCCGCAAATTCCGCCGATTTCATCGATTATATTCTTGTGATTTTGGACAAATACCAAATAATACCGTTCATCACAGGCTTTCCGTGCCTTCGTGTGCAGCCAGATAAATTGTACCGCACGAAGTCTAAAAGAGGATAGGCGCAGAGGAAAAAAGGAATATCCTCGTGCTTCGTGCTTTCGTGTGAAAATTTGCGTCTCGAAATTTGCGCTTAATTTGCGTCCACGGATTTGCGTCGGCAAGGCCATAAGAAAACAGATTTGGTGCTACCGCAACGCAAATTTCGAGACATAAATTAGACGCAAATTTCGAGACGCAAATTATGGCTTACACCACAGTCGGCAAAGCCCAAAAAAATAGGATAGCCTTTGTCGGCTATCCTATATTTACTTCGAGCACCCCTTCTCGTTTCGAGCGGGCGAGACACCTTTCGGGAGCGGGCGACCTACCCTAACTTTTTCAGGGTCTCGTCAATGACGTGTGGGAAATGGGCGTACTCAAGGGCGTGCACTTTCTCGGCCACGGCATGGGCATCGTCACCAGCCTCAACGGGACAGGTAGCCTGGAAGATGATGTCACCATTGTCGAAGAACTCGTTGACGTAATGAATGGTGATACCCGATTCCTTGTCGCCACAACGCACCACATCCTCGTGGACACGATCGCCATACATGCCCTTGCCACAATGGAGGGGGATAAGGGCAGGATGGATGTTGACGATGGCACGTGGATAGGCCTCGACCAGATACTTTGGCACCAGCACGAGGTAGCCTGCCAGGACAATGAAATGGATATCGTACTGTCGTAGCAGTCCCATGACAAGCTCCTCATCGGCCATCTGGGCCTTGGTGACAAGCTGCGAGGGGATACCCAGTCGCTTGGCTCGTTCAAAGACGTACGCATCCGCCTTGTTGCATATTATCAAGGAGATGCGTACGTCCTGAGAGCCAGCAAAATAGTTGGCAATATTCTCTGCATTCGAGCCTGAGCCCGAAGCAAAGATGGCAATATTCTTCATTTTCAGGAAATGAGATATCGGCAATAATGCAGTAAGAAGGACGAGGAATTACTCAGCAGCCTGCTCGATAGCCTCCTCGACGCCTGCAACGGCATCTTCAACAGCCTCGCTAACCTCCTCAGTAGCCTCATCGACAGCTTCCTCAACGTCATCACCGAGGCTGTCCAAATCCATGTCGCCCATCACGACACTCAGCACAGCCATGCCAGCCTTCTGCTGATCCTCCTCAGAAAGGGTCTCGGCCCACTTCTCCATCTCGTCACTGATCTTAGCAGCCTTTTCCTTATCACCGGCCTTCTCAGCCTCCATTATCTGCTCTGCATACTCCTTAGCCTGCTCTTCAACGGTCTTCTTGGTGCAGCTAACGAAAGAAATAGAGAGAGCTGCCAATGCAATTACAAAAATCTTCTTCATTTTAATTATGGATTAAATTAATAAAAATAGTGTCACGATATAATTCTGCACCGCAAATATACAATAAAAAAACATTCCGAGCAAAGGAATAGTTTAAAAAAGTTAAAAAAAGACGCTATTTTGCAACATGCATGCACATTTTGTCTACAAAAACATCACACTTTGATTATTCTTACGTATCTTTGTAGGAAAAAACAACTGAAGAAGAGCCGAAGAACCGAATCCAGGAAAATGGCACCCCAGAAAATGATTGATATGAAGAAAATATGCATGCTGTGGCTGTCCCTTACGCTATGGGGCAGCACAATGTCCATGGCGCAGGAGAAGGCGCAGAAAACGTACGAAGAGCCCCACTACATGCCCACTCAGGCCAACATCCAGTCACGACAGGACTTCAGCGACATGAAACTGGGCATCTTCCTCCACTGGGGCATCTACAGCATGTTTGCACAGGGCGAATGGTACCTGCAGAATGCCGACATCAACCGGCTCGAGTATGCCAAGGCAGCCGATGGCTTCTACCCCCACCGCTTCGATGCACGCCAATGGGTGAGGGCCATCAAGGAGGCCGGGGCACGATACATCTGCATCACCACACGCCATCACGACGGGTTCTCCATGTGGAAGACCGACCAGAGCCCCTACAACATCGTGGAGGCCACGCCCTTCGGACGTGACGTCATCGGCGAGCTGGCTGAGGCGTGCCATGCCGAGGGCATACGCCTCCACCTCTACTACTCACACCTCGACTGGACCCGCGAGGACTACCCCTGGGGACGCACCGGACTGAAGACTGGAAAGGACCCGCAGAAGCAGGACTGGAAGTCGTACAAACGCTTCATGAACAACCAGTTGACAGAATTACTGACACGCTATGGGGACATTGGCGCCATCTGGTTCGACGGCATCTGGGACCATGACCAGGACTCGGTACCCTTCAACTGGGAGTTGCGTGAGCAGTACGACCTGATACACCGCTTGCAGCCCGCCTGCCTCGTGGGCAATAACCACCACCTTGCCATCAAGCCGGGGGAGGACATACAGATCTTCGAGCGCGACCTGCCTGGGCAGAACACTGCCGGATTCGTCGACAAGGCTGCCGAGGTGAGCCGTCTGCCACTGGAGACGTGCCAGACGATGAACGGCATGTGGGGCTATAAGGTCACCGACCAGAACTACAAGTCCACGGCCGACATCATCCAGCTCCTTGTCCGTACGGCTGGCATGGGCGCCAACCTGTTGCTCAACATAGGCCCGCAGCCCAATGGCGAACTGCCCGCCACCGCCCTCAGCCGACTCAGGGAGATGGGCGAATGGACCCGCCAGTATGGCGAGACACTCTACGGCACCACAGCCGGTGATATTGCCCCACAAGCCTGGGGAGCTACCACACGCAAGGGCAACCGTCAGTTCATCCACATCACTTCGGCCAAAGCACAAATGCAGCCCAACCTGCAAGTGCAACTGAAACAGAAGATCAAGTCTGCCAGCCTCTACGGCACCTCCACAAAGGTTATCTTCAAGCAGACAAAGGACAGGCTTGTCACCTTCACACTACCTGACGTCTCCCCTACCCTCGACCTCATCATCGAGGTTGAATAAACAACCTGAAAGCTCAATAAGCACCATAAGCCCAACAAGTTCAATCATCTCAACAACCAATATGAAGAAACTACTCACACTCGTGATGCTCCTACTGGGCATCACTTCAGCCAAGGCAGGCGAGGACCTGCAACTCAGGGACATCGCCAACGGTGTCTACAGCACCCGCGGTGTATCCGGCATAAAGCCGCTCAACGATGGCGAGAGCTATGCCATGATTGAGGACGGAAAGCGCATCAAGACTTTCTCGTACAGGACGGGACAGGAGACGGGTGTGCTCTTCGACGTGGACAACATCAGGAAAACCTCGCTCAACGCGCATATCGATGGCTACATCATGAGCCCCGACGAGAAGACCATCCTCATCCGCACAGACTCAAAGGGTATCTACCGTCGCAGCATGACGGCTACATACTATATATATAATGTAAGGAACAAGACACTCGACCCGCTCTCCGAGAACGGTCCGCAGGAGTGCCCCGTCTTCTCGCCCGACGGCAACCAGATAGCCTTCGTGCGCGACGGCAACATCTTCCTCGTCAAGCTGCTCTTCAACAACTCCGAGAGCCAGGTGACCAAGGATGGCGAGTACAACAAGATCATCAACGGCAAGCCCGACTGGGTCTACGAGGAGGAGTTCGTCACCGACTGCTCGCTCTGCTTCAATGCAGACAACACCATGCTCCTATGGATTCGATACGACGAGAGCGAAGTGCCCCTCTACTCCTTCCCCATGTTCAAGGGTATGGCACCTGAATTGAGAGAGAATGCCGAGTACCCCGGCCAGTACACCTACAAGTACCCCGTAGCCGGAGCCAAGAACTCCAGGGTGAGCGTGCACTCCTACGACATCAAGAGCCACGTGACTCGCCAGATGAAACTCGACATCGACCCTGAGGACTACATCTTCCGCATCTTCGCCACCAGCATGGCCGACAGGGTGGCCGTCTTCACCATGAACCGCCATCAGGACCGCATGGACGTTTACATGGCCAACCCGCGTTCGAGCGAGTGCAAGATGGTGCTCCGCGACGAGGTGAAGCCCTACATCACAGAGGACATGTATAACAGCATACACTTCTACGACGGAGGCTTCGTCTTCTGCTCGGAGCGCGACGGATGGAACCACATCTACCAGTACGACCTCAACGGAACGCTCCGGAAGCAGGTGACGAAGGGCAAGTTCGAGGTGGTCGACTTCTACGGTTACGATGCCGCCACAGGCTCATTCTACTACAGCAGCAACGAGGAGAGCCCCCTGCGGACGGGCATCTACAAGACGGATGCCAAGGGAAAGGTGACCAAGCTGAGCCAGCACTCGGGCACCAATGGGGCTTACTTCTCGAGCAACTTCAAGTACTTCGTGAACACCTACAGCGACATCAACACGCCCACCGTAACACAGGTGTGCGACCAGAACGGCAAGACCCTCCGTGTGCTGGAGGACAACAAGGCAGTGCTGGAGCGCCTCAAGGACAAGAACCTGGGGAAGAAGGAGTTCTTCACCTTTACCACCAGCGAAGGCGTGGAGCTGAACGGATGGATGATAAAGCCCTGGAACTTTGACGCTTCCAGGAAGTATCCCGTCATCCTCTTCCAGTACAGCGGCCCTGGCAGCCAGCAGGTGCAGGACAAGTGGAACATTGGCAACTGCGGTGGCGCACTGCTGGAGCATTACCTGAGTCAGCAGGGCTACATCAGCGTCTGTGTGGACGGTCGTGGAACGGGTGGACGTGGTGCTGCCTTCGAGAAGCAGACCTACCTCAAGCTCGGACAGCTGGAGGCCAAGGACCAGGTGGAGACGGCTCTCTACATGGGCAGGCAGAGCTATGTGGACAGCCAGCGCATCGGCATCTGGGGATGGAACTTCGGTGGCTTCTGCACCCTCATGAGCATGTCGGAGGGACGTCCCGTCTTCCGTGCCGGTGTGTCCGTGGCACCTCCCACCTCATGGCGCTATTATGACAGTGTCTATACCGAGCGTTTCATGCGCACGCCCAAGGAGAATCCAGAGGGATACGAGGAGAGCGCCATCAGCCGTGCCTCACAGCTCAGCGGCCAGCTGCTGCTCTGCCACGGCATGGCCGATGACAACGTCCACTTCCGCAATACGGCCGAATACACCGAGGCACTCGTACAGGCCGAGAAGACCAACTTCAAGCAGCTGGCCTTCACCAACCGCAACCACAGCATTTATGGTGGCAAGACACGCATCTTCCTCTACACCAACCTCATAGACTGGTTCAACGAGAAGATGAAGTAAAGTCTCTCTGCCAACAGCAAGACTCTGCAAGATGGACACCCTGATGCAACTATCCCAGTTCCCCACCTCAGCCTGTCTGGCTGCGGCATTCCTGCTGCTGGCTATGGCCATGCACCGATTCGTGAGGCAGAGGCGGCTTGGACGTATGCTCGCGTCCGTACGTATGGCGCGCCTCATGCTGGCCATTGGAGCCGTCATGCTGGCCGTCGAGGGCACCTGGTCGGTGCCCCTCCACCGCACCATCCCCTTCCTCCTCTATGCCCTCCTCCTGCTGCTCTGCCTCGCCATGACCCTGCTGGACGGCCTGCAACGCAAGGCAAAGCCAGGCTTCCTGCTCAACCACCTCGGCATCTTCATCCTCATCTGGGCCTCACTCTTTGGAGCACCCGATGTCAGCCGCACCAGGATGGTCGTGGGAAGAGGCGAGGCCGTCAACTTCGTCTATGCGGACGACGGGAAGATCCTCCCCCTACCCTTCTCCGTGGCACTCGAGGACTTCCACATCGACTACTATGACGATGGCGTCAGCCCCCGGCAGTTCACCAGCAGCCTCATCGTGGGAGGAGAGAAGATGGACGTCTCAGTCAACAATCCGGCCAGCCACCAGGGCTACACGCTCTATCAGGATAGCTTCGACCGTGAGGCACAGCAGTACACCATTCTGCAAGTCGTGCGCGACCCCTGGCTGCCCTTCATCTACATCGGCATGTCACTCCTGGCCGCAGGCTCCCTCCTGCTGCTCTTTGGCCGCTGGAAGGCCAGACGCGTCATCCCCGTCACCCTCGTCCTCACGGCACTCTTCACGGCCCTCACGGTGGCACGCATCAACTTCGGCACGCTGATGCCCGCCTTGCGCTCGTGGTGGTTCGTGCCCCACATCTTCATCTACATGGTGGCATACTCACTCATGGCAATAGCACTGATAATGTGGCTATTGGGAGCCCACAAGGGCAAGCTGGAGTGGCAGTCGCTGTCCAACAACCTCGTGCGCTCCTCCTCAGCCCTCCTGCTCATCGGTATGCTCTCGGGATCCGTATGGGCACGCCAGGCATGGGGCGACTACTGGGCATGGGACCCCAAGGAGAACTGGGCCGCCGTCACCTGGTTCATTTCCCTCATGCACCTCCACCTGCACGACAAACGCGGATGGAAGGCCATCACGCTGCTCATCCTCACCTTCCTCGCCCTGCAGATCACCTGGTATGGTGTCAACTACCTGCCCTCAGCCACCGACAGCCTGCACACCTACAACCGATAACACTCCCTCACAGCAGACACATTAGCAACACTTCTGCAAGCATTAGAATATTGCCTGCCAAAGTGTTGCGCCGTTCCCTCTTTCTCCCTACCTTTGCCGCACAAAGCCTGCAAGGCCTTGCAGTTCAGTTATTCACAACACCATTAAATTGATTACGATCATGGCAAAATGGATTTGCAAAGTGTGTGGCTATACACACCACGGAGACGAGGCTCCCGAGAGATGCCCCCAGTGCGGCGCAACGAAAGCACAGTTCTACAAGGAAGGCGAGAACGGTACACCCCCAGCCAAACGAGGCGGATGCAGCCTCAGCGTCCTCCTCTTCCTCACCCTCTTCACCACACTGTGTTTCAGCATCATGTCGTGCTCATCAGCAACAACGGTCGACAACTCCACGGTCAAGTCACTCGACCTCGGCCGCTTCATGGGACGCTGGTACGAGATTGCCCGCTTCGACCACAGGTTCGAGCGCGACATGCAGCAGGTCACCACCCTCTACACCCTGCAGGAGAACGGCAAGGTCACCGTCACCAACCAGGGACTCAAGGACGGCAAGTGGAAGACCTCCGAGGGAAAAGGCAAGCTCACCAACACCCCAGGCCTCCTGCGCGTCTCCTTCTGGGGACCCTTTTATTCCGACTACCGCATCATGATGCTCGCCCCCGACTACTCCTACGCCCTCATCGGGGGAGAAGACGACACCTACCTATGGATCCTCTCCCGCTCCCCACAGCTACCCCAGGACACCCGCAACATCCTCCTCCGCGAAGCCCAACGCCGAGGCTACAACACCAACAACCTCATCTGGGTGCAGCAGAAGACAACCCCGCAATCCTCCACCTGGTAACACTCCCCCCCTGCAAGTCAGCAGCAATCCCCCTCCCCACCACTCCCTTGCAGAACCCCAACACAAAGGGTGCGCCAGAAGCCCACAAGCCACTGGCGCACCCTTTGTGCTGTAACTCCCATCCAAGTCTGCACTAAACCGATGAGCATACTGCAACTCAATTTCTGTTATAGCAATACCTGAAACTATGGGAACAACATACTCTTTTTGGCACATAACAATTCATGATAAAATTTATGGATAATTCATGACAAATTCATGTAGCGCCGCAGGCATTATGAAGATCCTGCATTTCAAGATATTGCTTTTCTTTACTTTCATAGAAACAACTTAAAGCAAATGAAATAAGGTTCTTCTGAGATTTGGAGTGATGATTTTTATGAGTCATCTGGAATTTTGAGTGGAGATTTTTAGAAACTATTTTGAGTTTGATTTTGAGGAGCGTAGCGACGACCTCCTAAAAAAGAAGGCGTACAATTGATT
>JAZLFZ010000078.1:0-78278 GCA_045616065.1 Bacteroidaceae bacterium
TACAATCAATTGTACGCCTTCTTTTTTAGGAGGTCGTCGCTACGCTCCTCAAAATCAAACTCAAAATAGTTTCTAAAAATCTCCACTCAAAATTCCAGATGACTCATAAAAATCATCACTCCAAATCTCAGAAGAACCATATTTTTGTGCCATTTTTGGTTTCGAAAAGTAACTACCCTATCACTCGAAATGTCGGATGACCCACAAATTTGCGAGGGAAACACTTGACAAGGCGTTCTTTTTTTTGTATCTTTGCATTGACGCAGCGACGATGTGAGGCTGCCGAAACGCTTTAACGAAAACGAAACCACAAAGGTCCTATGAAATCACTCTACAAGTATGAGCTGGCCGACATGGCCGGCGTGAGCCTGCGCACCCTGCAGCGATGGATGGCGCGCAACCGCGAACAACTCATCCTGCACGGATGCCACCCCCACGACCACCTGGTGAGGCCGCGCGCCATACGATTCATCGCCGAGGAGTACGGCATCGACGTGGAGTAGTGTGTGTGTGTGCGTGTGTGCACACCGCTCACCCCCCAAAAACGTGTCCGTGGCGGCTTTTTTTAAGGAAATTTAGGATTATGCGACTTTTTTTTCCCTAAATTATTGTTTAAAATAAAAAAAAGAGTTAATTTTGCATATCTATGCTGACCTGTATCCCCACGCGCGGGCATTCTGCACGTAAACGTACGCATACGACGGCCGCCACGGGACGAGAGACCTGCAAGAAAGAGAGAAAAACAAAAAAATAACAATAAAACCTAATTCAAACTGTATGAAAAACCGTTTAAGCACAATGGGTAAGTCGGCATCGTGGATGCTATTCTTACTCGCCGCCTGCGGTGTTACATCTTCATGCACGGACGAGTACAAGCTCGACGACGAGAAGCCCAGCTTCCTCAACACGAGCATCCTGGAAAGTCTGCAGTCGCAGCAGAACTACACGTACTACCTGCGCCTGCTCAGTGACAAGGATGTCAACCCCCTGAACGAGCCCAACGCGTTGGCCACCACGCTTTCGCTGACGGGTTCGAAGACAGTGTTTGTAGCCGACGATGAGGCCTGGGAGGAATTCTTCCGGAAGAACGAATCGTTGCCCGAGAGCAATCCCTGGCACACGGCCACCAGCTACGAGAACCTGAGCACGGCACAGAAGAAGCTGCTCATCCACACGAGTATGCTGAACAACGCCATCGTCATGGAGAACCTGGCCAGCAACATGGAGGGAGGCGTGATGACCCGAGGCGAGTTCATGCGCCGCTACACCGACGTGGAGACTACCGACTCCGTGACGTACCTCTCGGGCACTGAGCTTCCGACCAACTACAACGTGGGCAACGAGGAGAAGGACTACTGGTGGCGATTCCGTGCCGAGAACGGTGGCAAGGGTATCTACCTGGTCAACGACTCGTCGGAAAACATGATGGTGTACTTCACCAACGAGCACCTGAAGAAGAACAACGTGACGGACGCCGACTTTGCCTTCTTCATGGGCCAGGAGCGACAGACCGAGGACGTGCACATCTACGACGCCAAGCTCATCGAGAAGGACGGCGTGTCGGAGAACGGCTACGTGAACAAGACCTCGAAGGTCATCACCCCCCTGCCCAACATGGCCGAGCTGCTGCGCACGAATGGCGAGACCAACATCTTCAGCCACATGCTGGACCGCTGGTCGGTGCCTTTCTACAACAACACGGTGACACGACAGTACAAGGAGATCCTGCAGAGCCGAGGCATCGCCTTCGACGACTCCATCTTCTCCAAGCGATACTTCAGCGACAAGAGCTGGCGCGGAAACGCGCTCAACCGCGACCCCTACGGCAACCCCTTCCGCGACAAGCAGTCGACCGACGTCACCCTCAAGTTCGACCCGGGATGGAACACCTACGTGGGCGAGAAGAACAACGCACAGTATGACATGGCTGCCATGTACGTACCCAACGACTCCACCCTGCGCAAGTACTTCAGCCAGGGAGGCGGCGGATGGCAGCTCATCAAGACATACTACCTGCACGAGGGCGAGGAGGACGAGCTGGGCAACAGCATCTCCATCCCCTACGTGAAGCCCGTCACCGACGAGGACCTCTTCAAGCAGATCGACCAGATACCCATGAGTACGCTGCGCTCGCTGCTGAACATCGTCATGTTCAACAGCTTCGTTGGCTCCGTGCCCAGCAAGATGCTCACCCTGCGCGACGACGCACAGGAGCAGATCTTCAAGACCGAGGACCTGGGAACCATCAAGAAGGGTATGCTGGCCAACAACGGTATTATATATATTACAGATAAGGTATACGGCCCCGCCGACTATACCTCGGTAGCCGCTCCCGCCTACATCTCCGGCACCAACCTGGTGATGCGCTGGGCCATCTACAACGGTTCCACCACGGCCACCGACTACATGAAGCTCAACTACTACGCCTACCTCAAGGCCATGCAGAGCCACTTCGCCTTCTTCCTGCCCTCCGACAAGGGTATGGCATACTACTACGACCCCGTCAGCTTCACCAGCAAGAAGCCGCGCGTGCTGAAGATGTCCTACAAGACAGGCTCATTCCCCATCAACGCCGACGTCTACAACTTCGACCCCGCCACGGGTGCCATCGGTGCCGTCTACAACACGCAGAAGGTACCCTCCGACGAGGTGGTCAACCGTCTGAAGGACGTGCTGGAGAGCCACACACTGGTGCTCGAGACGCTTGACTCGATCGAGAGCGACGTGGACGAATACTACCTGACGAAGAACTACTCCACCGTGAAGGTGACACGCGGCCCAGGCCTCGACGGCAAGCCATGCATCGTCAAGGTGCAGGGAGGATACCAGCTGGAGAACGAGGACATGGGCATCGAGGGACAGATTGAGGATGCCAACAAGGGCGTATACACCGAGATCAAGGGTATGCAGTACAACGAGGTGACCGACGCTCACAAATTGAACAACGGTAGAACCTACGTGCTCGACAGCCCCATCATACCCGCCTCGAAGAGTATCTACAACAACTTGACCAACAACGGCAACTTCGACAGCCCCTACTACAACAAGTTCTACGAGTACTGCTGTCTGACCAACGAGGACATCATCGGCAAGTGCGGACTCGTGAGCGCAGACCTCACCACCACGCAGAAGAAGGCCGAGATGAAGAAGTTCCAGATCTTCGTCAACAACAACGATGCGCCCGACTACAACGTGCAGTTCTTCAACAACTACCACTACACCCTCTTCGCCCCCACCGACGAGGCCATGGAGGAAGCCGTCAGCAAGGGTCTGCCCACGTGGGAGGACATCGAGGCTGACTTTGAGCAGTGCGAGAAGGACGAATACGGCAACCTGACACAGCAGGAGGACAGCATCCGCCTGCAGGCAAAGATTACCTATCTGACCAACTTCGTGCGCTACCACTTCACCGACAACAGCGTCTTCGTGGACAGAAGCCGCATCGACGAGACGGAGTACGTTACATCAAGCTATGACAACGTGAAGGGTCTCTTCTGCAAAGTCAACGTAAGGCGCGACAACAACGTGCTGGAAATCAAGGACTGCGCAGGCGGTCAGTGGATGAAGATCGAGGGCCGGCACAACATCATGGCCCGCGACATCGTCTGCTCGTCAAGCCCACGAGACAAGACTTCAATGAACGGAATCAAGATCGACGGATCAAGTTTCTCCGTAATACATCAGATTCCTAACGTACTGGCTCACACCGAAATGGTGGGCGGACGCTACGACGGCCAGTGGGCCACCACCAGCGCTGCCAAGCAGTACCTGAAGCGCTATGCCATCATCGCTGACAAATAATACCATACTACCATGACTAGATATATCAAATTACTATTGCTCGGTTTGGTCAGCCTCATGGCGACCTTGCCTGCCAGCGCCCAATCACGACGTATCTCCGGTACCGTGAGCGACGACATCGACGTGGTAGTTGGCGCCAACGTGAAGGAGATTGACAAGAACAATCGTATCGTGAGTCAGGCCATCACCGACTTCAACGGTAACTTCACCATGACCATCAAGGACCCCAAGAACACCTTGAAGATCAGTTATATCGGATACAAGGAATGGGCATCACCCATCGGTGCCAAGAATGTATTCAAAGTGAAACTGGCCGACAACACCAAGACCATGAAGGACGTGGTCGTGACGGCCAAGAAGAAGGCACCCACCACGGGTCTCGACATTCCCGCGCGTGAGTATGCCGGTGCAGTGCAGAACTTCAACATGGACGACCTCGAGGGTCTCGCATTCGAGTCTGTAGACCAGGCGCTGCAGGGACAGATTGCAGGTCTCGACATCGTGGCCAACTCCGGTAACCTCGGTTCGGGTACCACCATGCGACTGCGCGGTACCACCACCATCAACGGTAACGCACAGCCCCTCATCGTGGTCAACGACCACATCTTCGAGCTGCCCGACGACGCACAGACCGTCAACTTCGAGGACATGGACAACGAGGAGCAGTTCTCCACCCTGCTCAACGTCAACACCGAGGACATCGAGAGCATCACCGTACTGAAGGACGCCGCCTCAGCTGCCAAGTGGGGTGTGCGCGGTTCGAACGGTGTCATCGAGATCAAGCTGCGCCGAGGCAAGCGCGGCCCCACGCGTGTCAGCTTCAGCTACAAGTTCAACGGAACATGGCAGCCCAGCGGATACAAAATGCTGGACGGTAACGGATACACCATGATGCTCAAGGAGGCATACTACAACCCCACCCAGACGCCTACCTCCATACCCGAGCTCGACTACAACCAGGAGCTGGGAGGCGGTAAGATATACCGACACTTCGGCGGATACGACATCGGTTACGGACGAGGCAACACCGACTGGATCGATGCCGTCACGCAGTTCGGTGGCGAGCACCGCTTCCACGTCAACCTCTCCGGTGGTGGCGAGAAGGCACAGTTCCGCATCGGTGCAGGCTACAACACCTCTACCGGTTCTATCATCGGCCAGAAGCTCGACCAGTTCACCGAGTCTACGGCCCTCGACTACGAGGTGAGCGACCGCATCAAGTTCAGCTCGAACATCAACATGACCTTCACCACCAACCACAAGAACTACGTAGGAATTCTCGACCGTGCATACAGTGCCATGCCCAACATGAGCATCTACGAGTTCGACGAGTTCGGAAACCGCACGGGTAACTACTTCAACATGTTCCCCATCGCAGCCACACTGAGCAGCTCATCCACCAACGAGTTTGCCAACGACGGTCACTACACCTCATACGAGCTGCGCGACCGATTCGTCAACGGTAACCCCGTGGCCAACGCCTACGGTGCATGGCACACGATGAAGCAGTACAACCTCACTCCCCAGTTCAGCATCGAGTACAAGCTGCTGGGCAAGGACGCCGACCACCATCGTCTGGACTACGTCGGCGACGTACAGCTGGGCATCTTCAACACCAGCGACGACAACTTCTGCCCCTCTGAGCTCAAGCCCATGCCATGGGTATACGGCGGTGACAACGCTGCCGCACTGGGCAACAACGAGCGCAACGCCGTCTCCAACCGCGAGTACAAGTCGACTGGATTCTCCACACGACACGACCTGCGCTACTACTCCGCATTCAAGAACCGCGACCATCAGCTCAGCGCCATGTTCCGATTCGAGATGAACACCAACAACACCTCGAGTCAGAACCTCGGACTGTGGAACGTACCCAACGGCATCACCGACCCCACCGTCATCGCACTCCTCCAGTCGGCAGGAGCCAGCAACGGAGAGAGCCGCAGCCATTCATTTATGGAACAGGTACATTATTCATATAAGAGTAAGTACTCGGTCGACCTCACCGTGCGCACTGATGGTTCTACCGCCTTCGGACGCACCAACAAGTACGGCACATTCCCCAGCGTCGGTGCACGCTGGAACATCAGCGACGAGAACTTCATGAAGCCACTGCGCTCCGTCATCAGCATGCTCTCATTCCGTCCCACATGGGGTCTCACCGGTAACATGGGCGGTGCAGGCGGAGGCAACCAGTACAACCGATACAGCAGCGCCGGATACTACAACGGACACTCCATCGTGCAGCCCGACAACCTCTCGCTCACCAACCTGCGTTGCGAGAAGACCATGCAGTGGAACCTCGGTTTCAACCTGGGCCTGCTCGACGACCTGCTCAACTTCGAGTTCGAGGTCTACAACAAGAAGACCACCGACCTCTACATGAACAACATGCGCATACCCTCGGCCAACGGATTCAGCACGCTGGCATGCATCAACGGTGGTACCATGCGCAACAAGGGTTGGGAGCTCAACTTCTCCTCAGGCAAGTTTGCCAAGGTGGGCAAGTTCAGCATGAAGGTGAGAGGAAACATCAGTCAGAACTTCAACACCGTTGAGGAGATGAACAGCCTCATACTCGAGGGACTCAACGGAAGCGAGACATGGGAGCCCACCAACTTCAACTTCAACCAGCGTGTGCAGATCAACAACGCACTGGGTTCCATCTACGGACTCAAGTCGCACGGAGTATACCGCTATGACTACGACCACAACGGATACACCAACGCATCATGGAGCGCATACGGATACAACGAGGTGGATGCCAACGGAAACACATTCGCAAACGCCGACCAGGCAGCTGCCAACGGTACCGGATACGACAAGCATGGCAACCCCATCAACACGGCTGCCGCAGCACAGCGACGCGGTGAGAACTACACCTGCCCCATCGCATACGACGTAGACGGCAACATGCTCACCGATGCCAAGGGCAACCCCCTCAACATGTACTACTGCTATACCGAGGGAAGCCGATACAAGTTCCAGGGTGGAGACGCCATCTACGAGGACATCAACCACGACGGAAACATCGACCGATACGACATGGTATACCTCGGCAACTCGAACCCCAAGTGCTACGGAGGTTTCGGTCTGAACTTCTACTACGGACGTTTCGACGTCAACATCTCGTTCAACTTCCGCATGGGCAACCAGATCGTAAACATGGCACGTGCACGCTACGAGAGCATGCTCGAGAACACCAACCAGAGCTACGCCACCACATGGCGCTGGCGCAAGAACGGTGACATCACCGAGATACCCCGTGCACTCACCAACAAGAAGGGATACCAAAGCTACAACTCGCTACCCAGCGACAGATACGTAGAGAACGGTGACTACCTCCGTCTGCAGTACATACAGATGCGATATACATTCGACAACAAGGCCGCATGGATGAAGCCACTTGGCATCAAGGGACTCAACCTCTCGGCCACCATCAACAATGTATTCTGCCTCACCAAGTACACCGGTGTGGACCCCGAGGTGGGCATCGGAGGATATGCAGTGGCTACTGACAACCAGAAGACACCGCGTGCCAAGTCATTCACCTGCAGCGTTAACGTTAGCTTCTAACCAATAACAGGAAAACATTATGAGAATCAGAAATATATGCAAAGGCCTGGGGGTTGTGGCAATGATGTCACTCACCACCTCATGCCACGACTGGCTGACCATCTATCCCCAGACGCAAATCGTCGAGGAGAACTTCTGGGAGGACAAGAACGACCTCGAGGGCGTTCGATATGCAGCCTACAAGTCCATGTGCGGCACGCTCGAAAAGATGGTGCTATGGGGCGACCTGCGTTCCGACACCTACACACTCTCGACTGCCGACGAGAGCACCTCGACACAGAACTTCTACAACGAACTGCGCGAAGGACGCATCGACCGAGACTCGGCAAATTCATACTTCGACTGGAGCCCCTTCTACACGACCATCAACTACTGCAACAAGGTGCTCTACCACGGACAAGAGGTGCTGGACAACGACAAGCAGTTCACCAACAGCGAGTGGACACAGATGAGAGCAGAAATCACTGCACTGCGCGCGCTCAACTACTTCTACCTCTTACGGTCATTCAAGGACATACCCTACACCACAAAGGTGGTCAACACGGACGAGCAGGTGGAGTTCTTCAGCGCAACGAACCAGCTCGTGGTGCTCGACTCGCTCATCACTGACGTCGAGAGCATACAGGGACAGGCCACGAACCGATTCAGCTCCATCAAGGACACGAAGGGCATGATCACGAACTCGGCCATCTACGCCATGCTCAGCGACATGTACCTCTGGAGAGCATCACTCCATCAGGGAAGAGGCATCAAGCAGGACACCGTCATGGTCAACAACGTCAGGAACTACAACACCATCAGCAACCTGCAACAGAACCAGGACAGCGTCTACGTCGTACACACCATCGAGGGTGACTACCAGCTGGCCGTCAAGTATGCCGACAAGGCACTCGAGAGACTGTCAGAGCAGAACCTGCTCAACAATCAGGGACACACCACCGGAAGCGACGAGAAGAACAACTACGGACTGGAGTACTGCGACCTCTACAAGAACGAGTTCGAGGACTTCAAGGAGGGCGGTCGCGTCAAGATCGAAGCCTACGACAAGATCTTCACCGAGGGTAACTCCGACGAGAGCATCTTCGAGCTGCAGTTCAACAACAGCGACAACAGAAGCAACGGAACCGTAACCAGCCAGTGGGGATACAGCACAGGCGTACACCTGGCCATCAGTGAGAATGCCATCGACGCCATCTACAGCGGTGCTAACAAGAACTACGACGTGCGCACATGGCTCTACGCATTCAACAAGGTGACGTCCATCGGTAACACACGCTACACCAGCAACCTGCCCGGACTGTACTGCTTCAAGTGGAGAGACGCCAAGATCGAAACACCCGAGAACGGAAAGGTGGAGGACGTAAGAATCTCTACATCAGGCGAAAATGACAACTACAGAAACTGGATCATCTACCGCATGAGCGACGTCATGCTGCAGAAGGCTGAGGCACTCGCCATGCTGAGCAAGAGCGAGACGGCCAGCGAGGCACAGGAGGCAAGACGCATCGTCAACGCACTGCACAGACGCTGGTACTGCCCCGACGTCAACAGCCAGCAGGTGCCCAGCAAGGACGTGACCGACAACGCGGGCTACGCATGGTACACCGAGGCCACAAAGGCAACAACCGCAGGCAACATACCGCAAGCTACCAACACCGAGGTGGCCGTGCTCAACGAGCGTCAGATCGAGTTCATCGCAGAGGGTAAGCGATGGTTCGACCTCGTGCGCTACGCTGAACGACACGCCGGTTGCGAGAAAAACTACGACGGAACGCAAGACCCACGCGAATGGAGCGAGGCCAAGAAGATCGGTAACGGAAAGAAGGGCGTAGACCTCATGGTCGACAACTTCCTGAGCCACACCTTCAGCAGCTCACTCTGCGCATCGCTCAAGAACCACATGAAAAACCGTTACGGACTCTACAACCTTATCTACTACATGGAGATCAAGGCCAGCGTAGACGAAAACGGTAAGCAGCATCTCGAGCAGAACCCCGTCTGGAACAAGTCTCTCTACGATTAATGAAACAGGAGGACAACATCATGACACATACAAACAAACTCAAGAAATACGCTATTCTGGCAATGGCTGCCATCGGATTCACCGTGCAGCAGAGTTGCACAGAGAACATTGACATGTCCGACCGATACACCTTCAAGGAGTACACGGTGGAGAGTTATCTGGCAGCGCACGACACCACATACAGCGAGTACTACAAACTACTCTCACAGGTGCCCGTAAGCCCACGTTCCGAGTCGTCCGTACTGCAGCTCATGTCTGCACGAGGCAACTTCACAGTCTTTGCACCCAACAACAAGGCCATTCAGACCTATCTCGACACACTCTGTGCAAAGGGAATCATCGACGCACCCACGTGGGACGGATTCAGAGACACACAGACCCTCGACTCCATACGCAAGGTCATCGTATACAACAGCATCATCGACGGAAAGGACGATACGGAGGCCTATCAGACAAGCTCATTCCCCAACCCGGGAGAGGAGTTCATGATCAGCAACCTCAACGACAGAAAGCTGACCGTCGAGGTGGGAAAGAACGCCGACTCGATCTACATCAACGGTAAGAAGGACAAGAAGACTGGAGAGATGGTGGCTGGATGCCTCATTGACCTCAAGAACAGAGACATCGTGGCCATCAATGGTTGCATACACCAGATGCACCACGTAGTGGCTCCCACGACCGAGAGCGTCGGAGACGTGCTCAAGAACTACATCGACGTCAAGGACGAACGATTCTCCGTCACCGCAAAGCTCATCCAGGCATGCGGACTCCTCGACACGCTGAGCAAGATCAAGGACGAGACGTGGGAACGAATGTACCTCAACAACGAGGTCAACGACCTGCCCAAGCACCCCACCGAGAAGGTCGGTCTGCTGCCCGCTCACCGCTACTACGGCTTCACCATCTTTGCCGAGACCAACCACTTCTGGGAGAACACACTAGGAAAGTCTGCCGACCAGATCACTGTGGACGACGTCAAGGCATGGATCATCGACAAGCACTTCTACCCCGATGCCACCGACAACGGGAACTACAGCGACGTGAACAACGTGCTCAACCAGTTCGTGACATACCACATCCTGCCCGTCAAGTTACCTACCAACAAGCTGGTCATCCACTACAACGAGAAGGGATACTACTACAACCCAAGTTCTAACCAGCACACCATACCCGTATGGGAGCTGCACACAACCATGGGTAAGCGCCGACTCCTCAAGATCTATGAGGGCGACCGCAACGTGGAGCCCAGAGGCGGCATCTATCTGAACCGCTTCCCCGAGCTCGACAACGGACGTCACGGCAAGTACTATGAGACAGCGTGCGACGCCGACAAGCAGGGCATCCTCATCAACACCACCGAGTTCGAAGATCCCATCAACGGATACATCTATCCCATCGAGGACGTACTGGTTTACGACGAGGACACACGCAACAACCTGCAGAAGCAGCGTCTGCGCTTCGACGTGGCCGGCCTCTTCCCCGAGTTCATGAACAACGACATACGCGACAACCGCGTATCTGACCTCTGTACCGGTATTCCCGAGTCAAGCATATACCGATACCTCGAGGATCTCGACATTGCAGACGGAACACAGTTCTACTACCTCCGCGGTCTCGGACGAGCATGGCAGAACCTGCAGGGCGACGAGATCAACGTGGTGGGATCGTACGAGATGACATTCAAGATGCCACCCGTGCCCAAGAAGGGTATCTACGAGATACGATACGCCGTGCAGAACAATTCCGACCACCGAGGCATGTGCCAGGTATACTTCGGATCCGACAAGAACAGAATGCCGGCCATCGGCATACCACTGGACCTGCGTATCGGTGGAACCAGCGATCTGCTCGGATGGCAGGCCGACAACGCATCGGACGACGACTTCAACGCCGAGGTCGACAAGAAGATGCGTAACAACGGATTCATGAAGGGATCGGAGTACTACCACGCTGGTACCGCATCGTCACCCATGGCACGAGCCACACAGACCACCACACGACGCATCATCGTACGTCAGGAGATGGATCCCGAGAAGACCTACTATCTCAAGTTCAAGACCGTGCTGGAGAACAAGACCAAGCAGTTCTACATGGACTACATCGAGTTCTGTGCAAAGGAAGTCTACGACAACCCCAACACGCCCGAGGACATTTGGTAAATTAAACGCAATATCTGAAAAATGAAAAGAATAAACAAATACATCGGAGCAGTAGCACTGGGAACGGCCGTCATGGCAATGCCCAGCTGTACCGACACATGGGACGACCACTACAACGGTGGAGAGGGTACCTCGGCCACCAAGTCCCTCTGGGAGCAGATTGAGGCAAACCCTCAGCTGAGCAACTTTGCTACTATCGCCAAGCAGGCAGTTTACTACAAGGACGAGCTTCACCCACTCACCAACATGGTCACGGGAAAGCCATACACCTTCAAGGACAAACTCAGCGAGGCTATGCCTATGACCGTATGGGTGCCCAACAACAACGCACTCACGGAGGCTGACGTCGAGAACTGGCTCAAAATCGTACAGACACAACCATACGCCGTACACCAGCAGCTCATGGCAAACACCATGGCCATACACCGACAGGTGGCTACCAGCGGAGGCATCGACACGCTGCAGATGCTCAACGGAAAGCGCATGATATTCGACAAGAGCGAGTTCACAATGCAGGGTCTGCCCATGGACAAGAACGCCATGAACATCGCGGCCACGAACGGAACACTCCACACACTGAGCAGCATCATACCCTTCGAGTACAACATCTATGAGTACCTCAAGGACGCAGAGAATGCCAGAAACGAGAAACTCAACGTATACCACGCCAACGTGGTGAAGCAGGACACCGTATACTTCAACCAAAACGGATCCATCGAGGGTAACCCCGACATCAACGGTAACCCCACCTACGTCGACAGCGCATACGTCAACACGAACAATATGTTCCACAGCACGAAGCGACTCACACGTACCGGACAGGACAAGAACCTCACCTACATGGAGAGTTTCGGTGCTAACGTAGCCGGAGAGGACTCCGACTTCATCCTCGTCATGCCGAAGGACGAAGTATGGGAGGCTACCTACGAGAAGCTCAAGCCTCTCTACAAGTATGCCAACCGATACGTCGACAACGAGAAGGGTAACAGCAACACCACGGCCTACAGGGAACTGTCAGACCAGATGATTGACTCGCTCACCCTCCAAAGCATGACCATGGACATCATGTCGCCACTCTGCTTCAACGCTCACAGACAGCCCAAGCGTACCATGGCTGGACCGCTCTGGACCACCGAGGAGCTGCTCAACGCACAGGACGGTGAGATCGAGTATCTCATCAACACCTACGGCGACACGCTGCGCACCGACAAGGAATGGGCTAAGACGCAGATCTTCGAGGGAAAGAAGGTGAAGATGAGCAACGGTTACGGCATCGTGGCCAGCGCATGGAACGTACCCCGCAAGATGTACAACCCCAACCTCAACATCGAAATCGGATGGCAGAGCTTCTACAACAGAGGTACGGCTACCGGCATGTCCACGCCATACTCGTTCAGCAACGCAGTGGCAAAGGAGTGGGCTGACACCGTCGGCTTCGTCAGCCACGACAACTTCTACGAGCTGGCACCCAACAGCGAGAACAACTCCATCAACAACATCTTCCGACTCGTCGGAACGAGCGGAGATGCCGAGAACGTAGAGAGCGAGGTAATGAGCGGCACGTACGACATCTGCATCGTCTGTGTGCCCGACTTCTACAAGACCAGCCGTGACACCATCGATGGCGACACCATACGTCACCGCATCACGGCTACGCTCAACTACTGCGACAACACGGCAAACGGAAAGGACGCACAGCTCAAGATTGCTAACAAGGACGCTATCGTATACGACGGACTGAAGGTCGACACCGTAGTGCTCTTCAAGGACTTCACATTCCCATACAGCTACAAGAACCTGCGCTACAGCTACCCCACCCTGCAGCTCGGTACCTATAGCACCAGCGGAGACCGAGACAAGAAGAAGACTAACCCCGTCTTTAGAAACAACCTCTGCATCGACCGAATACTCCTAATCAGCAAGGAGGGCAAGAAGAGCGAAGAGATTACTGTAGAAGATTAACCTCTCACCATTCAAATATCAAAACAATGAAGAATACAAACTATAACTTCCTGCACAACTCCATGAAATATGGACTGTGTCTGGCCATGCTCTCTACACTGGGAACGCTCACGGCATTCGCACAGGAAGAGAATGAAGAAGAGGGCGTTAAGACTCTCTTCGACAAGCGAAAGGCGCAAAAGGAAAAGGATGAGAAGAAATATACGATGATTGAGGTGAGCGGTAAGGTCACCGACAATGCTACCGGAGAACCCATGGGCGGTGTACGCGTACAGGCACTCGGAGGAGAGCGTTGGTCATGCCTGACGGAGGAGGACGGTACATACAAGGTGTCCGTACCCAACTTCGTCACGTCACTCTATGTCTACGCCCCCGACTACCAGCCGATGCAGATGGCCATCAAGGGAAACACCGCGCAGGACTGCTCGCTCATCAGCGCTAAGCTAAGAGGATACTACACGGATGCAACAAGCATCACAAGCCGAAGCGCAATACTCGTTGACCACTCAAGCAGCATCACCGTAGAGACCGAGATCGAAAACCGACTCGCGGGCGACGTGCACAGCGTGAGCCGAAACGGTTTGCTCGGACAAGGTGCATACATGAGCATACGTGGCGTCAACAGTATCAACGCCAACGCACAGCCTCTCATCATCCTCGACGGAAACATCATCGACCCCGAGTACGAACGCACCTCCATACACGAGGGCTACTACAACAACATCCTCGCCGGACTCGATCCCGAGAACGTCGAGAGCATCGAGGTGCTGAAGAACGGAACTGCACTCTACGGAGCAAAGGGCGGCAACGGCGTCATCATCATCAAGACCAAGAGAGGACGCTCAATGGCTACCAAGATCAACGTAAGAATCTTCGGAGGAATGGAGTTCGTACCTAAGAAGATCAGCATGCTCAACGGAAACCAGTACCGCAACTACCTGGGCGACCTGGCAAGCACCGTCAAGGACCTCAGCATCAACAACACCGACAACGTCGGAATGGCATTCCTCAACGATGCACCCAACTACTACTACCCCGTCTTCCACAACAACACAGACTGGCAGAAGGACATGTACCACAACACGTTCGTGCAGAACTACAAGGTCAACGTGGAAGGTGGCGACGACGTGGGTATGTACAGCCTCTCGCTCGGATACACCGACGGCAAGGGTACGCAGGTGGGCAACGACTACAGCCGACTGAACCTGCGATTCAACACCGACATCAAGATTTCCGACAAACTGAGCACCGCACTCGACATCGCATACAACCAGACGGCATACAACATTCTGGACAGCGGATGGAGTGAGGACTACTCCATGCAGAACATCGGTTCGACAAACGTACTCGGACTCGTTTCGGCTCCCATGCTGAGCCCATACGCCTACTTCATGGACGATGCCAACAACATGCAGCTCTCGCTCTCGAAGGACTACGCCGGAAAGTACGCTGCGAGCAACAGCACCACATGGATCCAGAACCCATTCAAGTTCCCTAAGTCGCTCGGCATCAACGAGGCACTGCGCAATCCCTACTGGATAACCGCAAACGGTGGCGGTAAGAACAAGAACTACGCTGAAATGTCGCAAATCAACATCAACGTGGCTCCAAAGTACCAGATCACCAAGCAGTTCTCCATCCAGGACCGATTCAACTACCAGCTCAACCGCAACAACGAGAAGTACTTCCTGCCCATTTCAGGAACGACACTCTACATGCTCGAGGACCTCGGTAGCATCACCTCGGTGCTCAAGTCGCAGTTCACCAAGGAGACAACGCTCAACAACGACCTCACACTGGAGTGGAAGAACACATACGGTGCACACAAGGTGGACGTCATGGGCGGATGGCGATACAACAACTACTCGTACTCCTACAGCTACATGCGCGGTTATAACAATGAGAACGATAAGCTGCCCAACATCTCCAAGAACATGCAGTTCATCAACTACGGAGGTACAAAGGACAACTGGATCGACATGACCTACTACCTCGATGCAAGCTACAACTACGCCAACAAGTACTTCGCTGAACTGACCGTCAGCTCGGAGGCCAGTTCAAAGTTCGGTACTGACACCAAGGACGGTCTGCACATCGGAGGAGTCAGCTGGGGTATCTTCCCCTCACTGCAACTCGGTTGGGTGCTCAGCAACGAGAAGTGGTTCAAGACCGGAAAGGCCGTCAACTACCTCAAGCTCACAGCTGGAGCCGAGCAGGCCGGTAACGACGACCTCGACTACTACGCTGCACGCACCTACTGGGAGAGCCAGCAAGTAACCGAGAACACCGTGGGTCTCGTGCTCAAGAACATCGAGAACAGCACCATACAGTGGGAGACGGCCACCAAGTTCAACATCGGACTCGAGGGTATGTTCTTCAACAACCGCCTGCACGCTGGCATCGACCTCTTCTGGAACAACATCAGCAACATGCTTACCATCAAGGACCTCCACTACATCTCAGGTATGCGTCAGTACTGGACCAACGAAGGTGCCATGCGCAATCGTGGTATTGAGGCCAACATCAACGCAGCCATCATCAACTCGAAGGATTGGAAGTGGGAGCTCGGTGCTACGCTCGGAAGCTACCAGAACGAGGTTACCAAGATGCCCGAGAGCAACATGATTACACTCACCGACGTGAACGGAAACGTCACCGGCAAGATCAACGGATACACCAGCAGCATATACGGAGAGAGCAACGTGCTCACCGCCGTGGGATATGCAGCAGGAAGCTTCTACGGATGGCAGACCAACGGCATCCTCGCAAGCGATGCCGAGGCTGCACAGGCTGGCAAGATGGGATACCTCAAGTACCCCACCGGACTGGCAGAGGATCCCTATCGCAACTTCCAGGCTGGCGACGTACGATTTGTTGACCAGAACGGCGATGGTGTCATCAACGATGCCGACAAGGTTGTCATCGGCAACCCCAACCCCGACATCTACGGTAACATCTACACCGCACTCTCATGGAAGAACCTGCGACTGGATGTCAACCTCAAGTATTCGCTGGGCAACGACATCTACAACTACCAGCGCAGCATCCTCGAGTCGGGCAACACTACCTACAACCAGACCAGCGCCATGCTCAACCGTTGGACCTACGAGGGTCAGAAGACGTCCATGCCCAAGGCATGCTACACCGACAGCGAGAACTGGCGAAACAACGAACGCATGAGCGACCGATGGATCGAAGACGGAAGCTACATCAAGCTGAAGAACGTACGTCTGACCTACGCGCTGCCCTACTCCAACTCATGGCTGCAGGGACTGAAGATATGGGCTGAGGGCAACAACCTGCTCACTATCACCAAGTACCTCGGCACCGATCCCGAAATGTCGGCACGCAACAGCGCACTCTATCAGGGTATCGACAACGGCATCGTACCCAGCGGTCGCAGCTTCAACGTAGGTCTCTCTATTAATCTCTAATCCTGAAAATAACAAAGAATATGAAAATCAAATCAATCATATTATCACTTGTGGCAGGCAGCACGCTGGGCATGGGACTCACATCGTGCCAGGACATGCTGTCGCCCAACAGCGAGCGTCACTCCTACGAGGTGGCTGGCGATACCCTCTACTCTTACTGGGGTATCCTTCGCTCACTGCAGAATGTTGCCGAGCGCTACGTAGTGCTGGGTGAGTGCAGAGGTGACCTGGTGGACGGAACGTCGTATATCAGCGACTCCATCAAGGCCATCCTCGACTTTGACATGGACAAGGCCAAGGACGGATCATGCCGATACCTCCAGGCCAGCGACTACTACCATGTCATCAACTCGTGCAATGCCTACCTCGCACAGGCCGACACCGCGCTCGTGACAGGTACCAACCAGCCCTACATGCTCAAGGAGTATGCACAGGTAGAGGCCATCCGCGCATGGGTGTATCTGCAGCTCATCCAGGTCTACGGAGAGGTGCCCTTCTACACGGAGCCACTCCTCACCACAAACGACATCAACAACTTCATCAACAACCCCGCGCACCAGAAGGCTAACGCCGACAACCTGGCCGACCTCCTCGAACCCTTCCTTACACGTGCACTCGCCATCGAGACACAGTATGGATTCCCAAGCTACGAGAAGTACGGCTACACCTCGGAGGTTTGCCACAGCACCAAGGCCATGATTCCCCTCAACATCATCCTCGGCGACCTCTACCTCACCAAGGGTGACGAGGCCAGCTGCGCAAAGGCCTGCCAATACTACTACAACTACATTGGCAACACGCGAGGCGATGGTCACATCACCGCTGGTGGTGCACTGCCCGCTGGCTACAACTACAACGGCTACAAGGGCGAGGGCATGGACATTGCCAAGTACGAGGCTGGCCAGGGTGGAACGCCTTGGACCGAGAAGGGACAGCAGAGCCGCACCCAGGAGGCCATCACGGCCATCCCCTCTTCTACCAACAAGCTCTGGGGTACCGTGCTCCGCGGCGTCAACGAACTCTTCGGCTACGACTCAGAAATCAGCGTGCATACGGGCCAGAACGACTCTGTCACCTCGGCCAGCATCCGTCTGACACCCCAGTACGACAAGAAGCAGCTTCGCGCCAGCAACGGCTACTTTGCACAGTGCAAGGCGCAGCAGTATGAGATTCTCATCGGTGCCGAGTCACAGAAGCCCGCAGAAATGACACTCGTCGTTGACCCCGAGGTGGGCGACGCACGTCAGTTCTGGGTGAAGGACGTCAACCAGGTCTACAGCAACGGCATGAACAACACGGAGAAGTTCATCACCAAGCAGAACCCCAACGGCCAGTTCACCACGGTTTATCCCATGATCTACCGCAAGGCACAGATTTGGCTTCGCTTTGCCGAGGCACTCAATGGTGCAGGCTATCCCAGCTACGCATTTGCTATCCTGAAGAATGGTCTTTGCAAGAACGATGCCTGGTACCCACAGTGGGACGAGGAGAATGGACGCATCGACTTTGCCGTCAAGGACAGTGCCTACTTCATGAACTACACCGTGCAGGTTGAAACCGGCGAGGTGGACGAGGAAGGCAACCCCATCACGGAGTCTGTAAGCAAAGTATTCCCCGTAGGCGAGACGACAACCGACAGTCCCTACCGCACCCTTGCCAGCCTGAAGGCTGCAGCAGCCGAGCAGTTGGGCCTCAGCGAGGAGGCACTGGCCGAGGTTACTCCCATGTGGTTCCCCCTCAGCTATCAGAACTATACCGACGCAAACTGCAGCGTCATGCTCTATTATCTGGACGCACGCGAGGTTAAGCGCTCAGCCAGCTTCCTCAACTTCGACAAGAATGTCTTTGACGGAAACTACAACGCCTACAACGTGAAGTTCCGCACAAGCCTCGTGGACCGCGACCTCAGAAGCGCCACAGTGCAGTACGCAGAGAGCGACGACCATGCAACAGTGGGCATTCACACCCGCGGATGTGGCGTGGTACCTCCCTCACAGATGAAGAACAGCGTCTATGACTACGTGACCCTCATCCAGCAGCGCGCTGGTCTGAAGGAGAACGGTCAGCCCCTCAGCATGGATGACATCTACGGTGGTGCCTACGACACGAAGGTTCGTCAGATCATCGAAGACCTCATCGTCGAAGAGGAAGCCATGGAGCTGGCCTTCGAGGGTACCCGCTTCTTCGACCTCATGCGCGTGGCACATCGTCGTGGCGATGCCTCTTACCTGGCAGAGCGCGTCAGCAAGCGCAACGGCGAGAAGGACGCAGCACTTTACAGCAAGCTGCTCGACACCAAGAACTGGTACTTCCCCCTCCCCAATAAATAATTTTCAGAAAAACTTCTTCTGAAAAGATTTAATGGGATTTGCAGAAAAACTCTCCAGAGAAGACTTTAAAGAAAGATAAACTGCAACTTATCCAACAAATCCCCCTCTGATCAACGTCGGAGGGGGATTTTGCAAACTCATTATCCGGAAGGACTCCCCTCACACGCTGATCCTCTTAAAAATGGAACTGACAACCACGCAACTCATGCTGCTCTTCACCATGAGCCTGGGCGCCGCCTTCGTACAACGCGTCTCGGGCTTTGGCTTCGGCATCTTCATCATGACAGTTCTCCCCTACCTCATGCCCAGCTATGGAGAAGCCACTACCCTTTCGGGCATGCTTGCCATGGTCACCTCGGTGATTATCGTCATCCGGCACCGCAAGGAACTCAAATGGAACCGCCTGCTGCCCATTCTTGTCACGTTCCTTGTCGTCTCCTTCTTCGCCATACGTTTCGTCTCGCAGGCAGGCGGCGGGCTTTTGCGCATCCTTTTGGGTTGCGTACTTATCCTGGCCAGCGTCTGGTTTCTGTTTCTGGCAGACCGTTTCAAGCTGCCCCCTACCCTGCCCGTGCAATTCAGCATGGGCACACTATCCGGCATCATGGGAGGACTCTTTGGCATGCAAGGTCCACCAGCCGTCCTTTACTTCGTCTCAGCGTCCAATACCAAGGAGGAATACATGGCCATCGCGCAGATGTACTTCCTCACCGGCAACCTCATGATGACCTTCTACCGTGCCCACTACGGGTTCCTGACAGCGTCTGTCCTCCAGGCCTGGTGCTATGGCATAGCGGCGGTACTCCTCGGCACATGGATTGGCTCATGGGTCTTCCGCTATATTTCCCTTCCCTTACTCCGCAAGATTATCTACCTCTACATGGCCGTCAGCGGCATCATCTGCCTGATGAGTTGAAAAAAAGGTCAAACTGGAATCTACCAATTTGACCTTTCTTATTTCACGTCATCCGCAAACTACTGAGCGGACGAAGGAACGCCACATTACTTGACAGGCGTTACGATGTAGGTAAAGTCGTAGTCCTTGTAGGGCATCAGATACTCGCCACGAGGCCATGCACCCCAGCTGTTCACACAACCAACGCCCATCTGGCGCTGCTGCACCTGCACGACGGAGAAGTTGCGAGGCGTGAGGTCGCCCGAGTGGAACTGCGTAGCCCCCTTGTCCTGACCGCTGTCAAGATCTTCGGGCAGATAGTTGAGCGTTGAGCACTCCATCTTGCCCGTGGCACGGAATTCCAAACCCTTGCCTTGCTTGTTGAGCACGCGCCAGTAGCGCACGTCCGTCTTGTTGCCGCTCTCCTGGGGACGGATGTAGCCCCAGTACTGGTCAGCCACCTGCTGGGTGTAGAGGCCGATACGCTCAGAGTTGTTGCGGTCGATGTAGTTCTCGTTGGGACCGCGACCGTAGAACTCAACCGTGCTGTACTCGGCAGGCAGCACCCACTGCATGCCGTAGCGCAGCAGCTGGGGCTTCTCCTTGGCCTCCTTGTTGACGGTCAGCGCCTCGTTGACCACCAGTTCACCCTTGGCCGAGAGGCTGTAGGTGATGACCAGGGTAGACTCCGTGCGACGCATCTCGTACTCCACACGGATAGCCTTGCCCTTGCCGTTCTCTACCACACTGACGTTCTTCACCTTACGATCAGCATTCTTCCAGGCACGGAACTTATTCTGGAACTGAGCACCGAAGTCATTGTCAGTGGGAGCACGCCAGAAGTTGGGCACTACGCTGTAGCCATCCTGCAGCATGGGCTTGCCGTCCACGTCGAAGTAGTCGAGGTCGCCCGAGTAACGGTTCACGGTAATGCTCGTTCCGGCTGCGCTGAGCGTGTAGCATGCCAGCTGTCCGTCCTGCTTCACAGCCTCGCCCTCCTGTGCCAGCACGTCGTCGGCCTTGGGGAAACTGTAGGGCTGCAGCATCACCTGCTCGCGGGCAATCACGGTACCAGCCTCGAGGAGGCCTTCCGTGCGCTTGAGCGAGAAGTCGACGTTAACCGTCAGCTCCTGTCCGGGGTACTGCTGCTTGAGCTGGTCAATGAACTGCCCCACCTGAGGTCCCATATTGAAGGTGTAGGTCTGCTGGGGAGCCAGTTTGACGTCGTCGACGGGCACGCTCTGAATCTCCTCTCCGTTGCAGAGCAGGGTGAGCGTCATGCGCACGTTGTCGAGCGACTTGAAGAAGTTCTCGTTGTAAATCTCGGCCGTGCCCTTCTTCAGGTCCACGTTCTTCACCCAGATGTCCTGGTAGAGGTACTGCACCTCGTAGGCATGCGGATTGAGGCTGCGGTCGGGTGCAATGACACCGTTGCAGTTGAAGTTGTGGTCGCTGGCGGGATAACGACCCTCGTCGCCACCGTACATCCAGATCTGCTTGCCCGTCACCTTGCTGGTGCCACGGATACCCTGGTCCACGAAGTCCCAGATGAACCCGCCCTGGTACTTGGGGTACTTGCGAGTCAGGTCCCAGTACTCCTTCATGCCACCCATCGAGTTACCCATGGCGTGGGCGTACTCACACTGGATGAGAGGACGGGGCTTGTCGCTCTTGCAATAGTTCTCGCAGTTGTTGTAGTCGGCATACATGGGACAGTAGAGGTCCGACTTCTTGTTCATGTCCTGGTAAGCCTGCTCATACTGCACGGGGCGCTTGCCACCGAACTCCGTCTCGAGCTTCTTCACCATGTCGTAGGCAGCCTCGAAGTTGTCGCCGTAGCCGCTCTCGTTGCCCAGGCTCCAGAAGATGACCGAGGGATGGTTCTTCTGCACCTGCCAGTTGTTCACGTTACGCTCCACAATGGTCTTCTTGTAGTCGGGGTTCTGTGCCAGACGCTTGTCGCCGTAGCCCATGCCGTGGCTCTCGAAGTTAGCCTCTGCACAGACGTAGATACCATACTCGTCGCAGAGATCGTACCAACGGGGATCATCAGGATAGTGACAGGTACGCACGGCGTTCATATTCAGCTGCTTCATCACCTTGATATCCTGAATCATGCGCTCCACACTGACCACGTAACCCAGGTCAGGATCCAACTCGTGACGGTCGGCACCCTTGATGAGGATAGGCTGACCATTCACCAGCACCTGCGCATTCTTTATCTCCACACTGCGGAAACCAACCTTCTGGCTCACGCTCTCGATGACCTTTCCCTTACTGTCGGTCAGGTTGATGTCGAGGGTGTAGCGGTAAGGAATCTCTGCCGACCATGCCTTGGCATTGGGCAGGTTGATCTGCTTCAGCGTATTGTTCTGCGCCACGGCCAGCTCGTCCTTGTAGACCTCGCGACCTTGTGCATCCTTCAGGCTGTACTGCAACTTCATGCCCTTTCCACCGGGAATGTTGGCACGCACGGTCAGCTGTCCGTCCTTGTAGTTGTTCACCAGGTCCTGCGTGATGCCCAAGTCCTCAAAGTGCACCTTCGGACGGCTGTACATGTACACCTCGCGGGCAATACCCGTGAAGCGCCAGAAGTCCTGATCCTCGCCGTAAGAGCCATCACACCAGCGCATTACCTGCATAGCAATAAGGTTCTTCTTGCCGGGCACGAGGTACTTTGTCAGGTCAAATTCGGCAGCCACCTTCGAGTCCTCGCTGTAGCCCACGAACTTGCCGTTGACCCACACCTGCAGGTTGCTCGTAGCCGAACCCACGTGCATCAGTATCTGCTCACCCTTCCAGTTGGCGGGCACCTCCACCTCCTTACGGTACGAACCCGTGTAGTTGTTCTTCTCTTCCACGAAGGGAGGATTGCTCTCGAACTGCGTGCGCCACGCATAACCGGTGTTGACGTAGATGCGGTCACCATACCCGTTGATCTCAAAGAGACCGGGTACAGGGAAGTCGACCCAATTTGAGTCATCGTAGTTCAGCGCATAGAAGCCCTTGGGGGCATCGTTGTGGTCCTTCACCCAGTTGAAGCGCCACTTGCCTTCGAGCGACATGTAGCGGTCACTCTTGGTCTTGTCGCCCTTCTGTGCTTTTTCTGCCGACTCGTAGGCGAAGAAGCTGGCGCGCGGAGCCTCTGTGTTCACTCGGTTAGTGTTGGGATCCAGCCAGTAGGGCTTGGCCTGCGACTTTTGCGCACCTGCCGCCAAAGTGGCCATGAGCGCGAGCCCAACGAAAAGTTGTCTTTTCATGTTTTGTTTGGTTTAATTAGTTAATCAGGATTTACAATTTCGCACAAAGATACTAAAACAAAACGACATATCCGCACCAATCCCCTTAAATTTATTATAATATGTACGTACGCGAAACATTTTTGTGCAAAAGAAGCTCTGTGTTGACCTTTTTTTGTAACTTTGACACGCAAAAATGTGCACATACTGAAAAAATGGCAAAAGAAAATCAGAAAACCTACGACCAGATTGTCAGCGGACAGGCGTCCGGGACAAAACATTCCACCAATCAGAACAAAGCCACGAAGAAAGGCTGGTTGACCACAATCATGCCCATCCTCGTGCTGCTGGCCGGCCTTGTGGCCGCTGCCACCCAGCTGCTGAGCCTCGAGAGCGAAGTGCTCTTCAAGGGACAGGAGATGAGCCTTTGGGTGCCGGGCGACACGTACTACCAGCACTTCAACATGTATCCCGGCGGATGGCTGTCGTGGGTAGCTTGCTACATGACGCAGTTCTTCTACCACCCCACCACGGGTGTCCTCCTGCTCACGCTGGCATGGGCTGCCGTCATGGCACTGCTGGCCAGCCTCTACCGCCTGCGTGGCTGGAAGCTGTTGCTCACAGCCCTCGTGCCCATGATGCTGCTCACCGCCCTCGCCCAGACGGGTTACTGGATTTACTATCAGAAACTTCCGGGCCACCTCTGGGTGCCCACCCTCGGCGTACTTTTCAGCCTCGTGGCAGCCTTCGTCTACAAGGCACTCAGCCAGAACGTCTTCGTCATCAAGACCATGGTCGACGGTGAGGAGGTCGAGACTCGTGGCGCTCGCATCGCGGCCCAAGTGCGCTACTACATGAGCCTCATTTGGATGGCCGTCTTCGGATGGTATGGCTATCAGCTTATGGGTGCCTGGTCGTTCCTTGGCCTGGCACTCATGGCCAGCCTCTCGGTCAACGAGCTCAAAGGCAAGTCGCTCATTCCCAGCCTCGTACGCATCATCGAGGCCGTGGCCGTAGGCTTCATCGTGCCTCGCATCGCCTACGCACAGGTCTACGAACAGACGCTCATCAACGAGATCTATCACGCCGCCATGCCCTGCTTCCGCTACGGCAAGGCCAACATGGTCATCTACCGCAGCGTCTACTACCTGCTCTTCGCAAGCTTCATCCCCATGGTGCTGGCCTACGCGTGGTCCGCGCAGTGGAGCCAGAAGAAGCCCGTCCGCTGGCTTGCCTGCCTGGCCGTCGTGGCCACCTTTGCATACGGCCTCCATACGCTGACCGGGCGCTGGAACCGCGACAAGAACTTCCATGCCGAGATCGAGATGTCCAACGCCATCAACCGCCTCGACTGGGAGGGCACACTCGCTACCATGCGTGCCACCTCGGCCGACACCATCGCTCCCACCCGCGCCATGGTCATGATGAAGAACCTGGCGCTCTTCCGTCTAGGGCGTTTCGGCAACGAGTTCCTGCTCTACCCCGAAGGTGCACGTCCTCAGAACATTGACGAATACTACAAGTACGGCGACAAGATGTACGACATGCCTGCCGACCTCGATACCATTGCCGACCCCGACCAGCGCCAGCTCAAGAAGATGGAGTACCAGTGGAACATCCGCCTCTCGCAGATTGCCGGCAAACTGGCCTACTACAACTACGGCAAGCTCAACTACTGCTACCGCTGGTGCATGGAGGACGCCGTGGAGTTCGGCTGGAAGGTCGACGAGCTGAAGATGATGGCCATGTGCTGCCTCCTGAAGGGCGAGGACGTGGCTGCCCACAAGTACTTCGACATACTCAAGCGCACCCGCTACTACCGCGAATGGGCCGAGCACTACGAGGCCTTCATCGGCAAGCCTGAGGAGATGAAGAAGCAGCCCGAACTGATGCCCATCTGCTACCTCAAGGAGTACGGCAACCGTCTGGACGGCGACAACACGCTCATCGAGCTCTACCTCATGAAGACCTTCGCCAACGGCAACGGTGCCGACCCCGTCTACCAGGAGATGACGCTCAACTCGGCCCTGCTGATGAAGGACATCGACCTCTTCTGGCCACGCTTCATGCAGTACGCCACCATGCACGCCAAGGAGCCCGGCTTCCGCATGCCGCGCTACTACCAGGAGGCGGCCTACCTCTACGGCCACCTCGAGAACAAGGTGGATATCAGCCAGATGCCATTCGACAAGAGTGTGCAGGAGACCTACCAGCGCTTCATGCAGTTCAACTCGCTGCCCAGCATAGCAGGCCTCAGCGACGAGCAGAAGGCCAAGGAGTTCAAGCCTCAGTTTGGCGACACCTTCTACTACTTCTACTTCCTCGTAAGAAACCAAAAGACGAACTGAGGGCAATTCATAGTTCATAGTTCAAAGTTCATAATCCATAATCAAACTTAGCATGAAACGTATTTCATACCACATAATACCTCTCATCTGCACACTTTTCTTAGGCGTGCTGATCAGCAGTTGCTCACAGAGCGCAAGCGTACCCTCCACCTTCACCGACAGCCAGGACGCGTATTCCATCTACCCCGACTACAAGGACGTCACCGTGCCCATCAACATAGCGCCCCTCAACTTCGCCATCGAGGAGGATGCCGACGAATACGTCACACGTCTTACTGCCGGACAGACGGAAGTCATCATCGGTGGCCAGAGCGTACAGATCGACCCGACTGACTGGGAATCGCTCAAGTCGGCTGGCGACAAGATGAGCGTGGAGGTCTTCACCCAGAAGAACGGCAAGTGGACGCGCCACAAGCCCTTTGCCATCCACGTCGTACAGGACAAGGTGGATCCCTACATCACCTACCGTCTCATCTCGCCCAGCTACGTCACCTACGAGAACCTCACCCTCAACCAGCGTTGCGTGGAGAACTTCGAAGAGAAGCTCATCTACGGCAACATGATCAACACCGACGAGCAGGACGGACAGTGCATCAACTGCCACACATCGCAGAACGGAAACCCCAACCGCACCCACTTCCACGTGCGTCAGCATCTGGGCGGCACGGTCATCAACATGGACGGCGTGCCCACCAAAGTTGACATGAAGGTGGACGGACTGGTCAGCGCCGGCGTATACCCCGCATGGCACCCCTCGGCCGACCTCATCGCCTACAGCGTGAACCACACGGGACAATCGTTCCACACCTACGACGTGCAGAAGATCGAGGTGCAGGACACCTACAGCGACCTCATGCTCTACGACATCAAGGCCAACGAGGTGATGACGCTCGAGAACGACTCCAACGAACTCGACTGCTTCCCCGCATGGGACCCCAAGGGCGAGTATCTCTACTACTGCTCAGCACATTATGAGCTGCAGGACACCACCGGAACCTACAACAAGGAGATGGACCTCATACAGAACTTCGAGAAAGTGCACTACAACCTCTATCGCCGTTCCTTCGACCTCAAGAGCCGTAAGTTCGGCCCCCAGGAGATGGTCTACGACTGTGCCGACACCTGCAGTGCCACGCTGCCCCGCGTCACCCCCGACGGCCGCTACCTGCTCTTCACACGCGGCGATTATGGAGTCTTCCACATCTGGCACAACTCGGCCGACCTCTACCTGATGGACCTCCAGAACCACACCACCCGCTGCGTCACCGAGCTCAACTCGCCCGAGGTGGAGAGCTACCACACATGGAGCACCAGCGGCAAGTGGATCGTCTTCAGCAGCCGACGCTACGACGGTAACTTCACGCGTCCCTTCTTTGCCTACTTCAAACCCGACGGCACCTTCACAAAACCCTTCGAGCTGCCACAGCAGGATCCCCGCTACCACCAGCAGTTCCTGCGTTCCTACAACGTGCCCGAGTTCCTCACAGGTCCCGTCACCGTCACGCCCCAGCAGTTTGCCGAGGCCATCCGCAAGGATGCCGTCAAGGCCACCAAGTCGCCCCTCTCCGCCAAAACGCAGTCAGGCATCGATGCCACCACCGGCGCCTCGCAGCAGCAGAAGGAGCAATAAGGGATTTTTACTTCGTATGTTCAAAAACTATTCATTTACATCAAACAACAATAATAATAATTAATAACAAAAAATGAGACGTTTACTATTTTCTATCTCCATAAGGCAACAAGTTGATGACGGAAACATGATTATTACCTTCAAGAAAAAATAGGAAGAAATTACCAAATCCCAAACTGAGCCACCAATATGGGTACATACATCAACAAGGGCAATCTGGCTTTCCGAAAGATTCTGAACAGCAAGTACGTTGACAAGACAGCCTTCATTGAAGCCGTCAACCAGACACTTGACACAGAAGACCAATACATCTGTGCCACTCGCTGTCGCAGATTCGGCAAGTCGATGATGGCCAAGACGTTGTGTGCCTATTACGACAAGTCGTGCGACTCGCGCGAGTTATTCAAGGGGCTGAAGGTCGAGACGTGTCCCAGCTTTGAGAAGCATCTAAACAAGTACAATGTGCTGTATCTGGATGTGACCGATTTCACAGCCTATCCCGAATACCGTGGCCACGTCGTAAAAAGCATCAAGGAAGCGATAAGCAAAGAGGTCAGGAAGGCATTTCCCAATGTTGAATATGAGGAAGGCGAAGACCTGATGGGATGCCTGCAGTCCGTCTACAACCAGACAGGCGAGCGTTTCTACTTCATCATAGACGAATGGGATGCCATCTGCCGGGAGTTCCCTCGGCGACGCAAGTACAAGGGTTCGCCGGAGGATGTTGAACCCACCGAGATGGACGAATACGTCATGTTCCTGCGTCGCCTCTTCAAGAGCAGTTCTTCGTCAGAGGTCTTCGTGGGAGCCTACCTTACTGGTATCCTGCCAATGATGAAGTTCAACACTGAGTCGGCACTGAATAACTTCCGCGAATACTCCATGATAGACCCTCGCAAAGCTGCAGGTAGCTTCGGCTTTGTGCCCGCGGAGGTGAAGAACCTCTGCGAGAAGTACGGCATGGACTATGATGAGCTGGCTGCATGGTACGACGGCTACCAGATTGGTGACGAACCCTCCGTCTTCAATCCCAACTCGGTGATGAATGCCATCAATGCGGGCCACTGTCGCGGTTTTTGGGCCGCTACAGGAGCATTCACCCGCGTGGCCGACTACATCAGCATGAACTACGATGGGTTGAAGAACGATGTCATCAAAATGCTGGCCGGCGGACGCTGTTCTGTGAACACAACAAAGTTTGTGAACAACATGTCGGAAGTCAGTTCAAAGGACGATGTCTTTACTGTACTGATTCACCTTGGTTATCTCGCATACGATGCCACTCAACAAGAATGCTACATTCCAAACAAGGAAGTGTGGGGAGAATTGATCAATGCAGTAGAATCCAACAATTGGAAAGAGATCGTCGGAACTATCCAATCATCAAAAGAGCTTCTTGAAGCCACTCTGGCCGGTGACGCAGAAAAAGTTGCCTGTATGATTGACAAGGCTCATCAGGAGAACACCAGCATCCTGTCCTACAACGATGAAAATTCACTTGCATGCGTCCTTTCGCTTGCCTACATCTATGCCCGGGGCGAGTACATCCTACATCGTGAACTGGCCACCGGCAAGGGATTTGCCGACCTCGTATTCATTCCAAGAAAGCACGTCAACCGGCCTGCCATAATTGTCGAGCTGAAATACAACAAGGACGCAGATGCTGCCATCGACCAGATCCGCCGCAAGGAATATCATGGCAAGGTGCTCGAATATCTTGACTCCCGCCCTTTAGCTTTTGCCGACGGGCAAAATGCAGAGGGACGAGGAGGGTCTCTCCTTCTGGTCGGCATCAACTACGACAAGCAAAGCAAGACGCACACCTGCCGCATCCAGACGTACACGGAGGAATGATGAACAACGCGTCACGGGGACATTCATCCTGACGCGATAAGTCAACCGAAAAAGCACGCTGCGTATTTCCAGAAAACACGCAGCGTGATTTTTGAACGCACGCTGCGTGACTTTATTTTTCACGCTACGTGGAAAAATCCGCAACGCAGCGTTGCAAAATTTGAGACGCAGCGTTGCTAAAATTGTAATGCAGCGTTGCAAATTTCATACCACGTCATCGCAATCCCAAACTATAGGTACACCATTTTTTCAAACGTGCTCTCAAAAATCACCTTCACCCTTCAGCCATACACCACATCCATTTATCTTTCAACAACTTACAGACTGAAAGTAAACACCATTTACTTTCAGCACCCTTCAGTTTCACCTTCATTTCAGCCCCTTTTGCGTCCATTTCCACCTCTTTTCGCCATAAAAGTGAAAATGACTGAAAGTGGCTGAAAGTAAACTGAAGGTAAAAACACTCTCTAACATATACTGATTCAACACGTTGCAGACATCGGCTGAAGGCTGAAGGCAAAAAAAGAGCATGATTCCGTTTGGCACAATTTGTGGGCTGCAAAGCATCAGAAAAAGAAAAAGGTCAAACCGAGTAACACACTCAGTTTGACCTTTTTGTTGTATGTCATATCCTCTCAGCCAAGAGGATTGACGGGGCGAAAATCAATCGCAAACAGGGCGAATGTTCATACCGTAATTACGGAATGAATGTTTCTCGACATTCAACTCCTGATCGCCATCACCAAAAAGACTGAAAGCCTGTGAATTATCATAATTCCACTGAGGCATAGCATAGGTGCTCGACCAGTAATGAACCTCACCGTTACCACTGTCACCACGGGTGTCCTTATAGCCAGTAGCCTTCAAATAGATAGATTTGCCATTAATCTTGGATACAATTTCATATCCTTGATAGACTGGATCCCATGTCCACGTACAGTTGTCAATCAAAGCCTGCCACTCAGCTTGTGTAGGTATTCGCCAAGAACCACCCCAAGCCTTGGTGGCAAGATCATGTACGGGCATCAACGTGGTATGGCCTTCATCATTATAAATCTTGCACATTTTACCATACGCACTGGGGGTAAAATCAAAATAATCATCCCAATTGTATTTATATGGTTCTTCCGTCGCACCCCACTGCACATACAAACCAGCCTCGTACGCATTCTCCGCGCCCACATTCATCGTGGCCCACTTGGGACCGAAGCCCAGGTCTACATACTCGTGATAATCATCGGGCAAAGCATTCTGGAGCAGCTTGCTCACCTCGTTGCGGACTGCCTCTACGCTGCTCTTGAGGGTCTTCAACTCACTGATAGCGGCATAGATGTCCTTGAGCACTGCGTTGAGGGCTTCAGCGTCCACCACCTGGCTCTCATCGCCGTTCACCTTCTTTGCACGCTCCACCACCTCGGTGACATCTGCCACATTCACACCATTCTTGTGATTTACGTCATAGCGAGAGTAGGTCTCCAGCTCACCCTGAGCACTGACGCTCATCATCGTGGCACAAAATACCACAAGCGACATAAAAAGCTTTTTCATCTTGATAAATAATTAAGTGATAAATTAAATGTTAGATATCGTTTCGATTGCAAAAGTACGGATTTTTGAGCAAACAAACAAGAATATGCACAAAAAAAACGAAAAGACATTTTTACTTGCACAAAAATGCACAACATCTATTGTTTTCCTGTTTTTTTGTAAGTTATTGAAAAAAAAAAAAAATAGACATTGTTTTTTCAATAATATATCGTATATTTGCACGGAAAAAAAATAAAAAAATAATATAAACCTAAATTATCATTTTATGAAAAAGAGACATTTTTTGGCAGCACTTCTGTTTAGCGTGTGTGGTGCCATGTTGGCTCAGAGCCAGCTCAAGACGTACGACGAATGCGACACCGATCAGAACAACAGCGTTACCGTCGGCGACGTTACCAAAGTGGTTAAACGTGCTGCATCAGACGTTATGGGAAACCAGATTGTGAAGGCTGAGGACCTGAATGCCGTACTGAAAGAAATCAGCGAGGCTATCAGCAGCCTGAAGAACGACCTCTCGGACGTTAAGCATCGCCTGAACTACATCATGCGCGATTCAAACATCGATTATGAGACTGACGACAACGGAATTGTAGCCAACGGTCACGAGTACGTGGACCTGGGTATGAAGGACGCCAAGGGCAACACCGTATACTGGGCAACCTGCAACTTGGGTGCAGAGAACCCCAAATACGCTGGCAAATACTATGCCTGGGGTGAAGTAGCTGGATACGGAAACACTGCTGAAGACGGCAGATCGTTCGACTGGGCAAGATACGAGTTATCCTACGGTAATTCATACACCTCGTTCACGAAGTACGAACTGAACGACATGAAAACACGTCTCGACAGAGAAGATGACGCAGCCACCTACAACTGGAAGGGTGACTGGCGTATGCCATCTTCAGATGAACTTGCTTGGTTGGCCGATAATTGCACATGGTCTTGGGATGCCACAAAGAAAGGCTTCAATGTAACAGGAACCACTGGCAAAACCATCTTCTTCCCTGCTGCAGGAAAGCGTTATAACAACGATTTTCCTGATTTGCAAGAAACTATCGGCGGTATTTGCCTGTGGTCATCAGAACTGGTAGGCGGAGAAACCCGTTATGCACGCGTTCTGCAAACAACAAGTTACATTGAAGAAACTGACGTTACACGAGTAGAACTGATTTATGGCGATCGTTGTTGGGGTTGCCAGATTCGTCCTGTCTGCAGCTTTACAGAATAAGGCATAATCTCTCTTAAGATACGAAACATAGTTACCAGAACCTGGTGCAGATTTCATCCCTTGGCCGTCGTGGCCAAGATGAATCCGCACCAGGTTCTGCTTTTATAAATAATATAATGTTTGCGCGCGCGAATCTTCGCATCTCCACCCACTGACAAAAAGTATGCCAAAAGCAAAGAAACACTATCTTTTTGCAGAATTAAATAGAGAAAACTAACAATTTTAAGAAAATCGACGCTTTTAAGTAACTTTTTTCTTAAAAACTATTGCAGTTTACTGTTTTTTTGTTACCTTTGCACTCGGAAAGCTAAAACAACAATCATTTAACCAATAAAACAAAAAACATTATGGAAGCAAAAAAGGTATTGGAAGATCTGAAGAGAAGATTCCCCAATGAGCCCGAGTATCATCAGGCTGTAGAGGAGGTACTGGGTACTATCGAAGAGGAGTACAACAAGCACCCCGAGTTCGACAAGGTTAACCTCATCGAGCGTCTCTGCATCCCCGATCGCGTTTATCAGTTCCGCGTAACCTGGATGGACGACAACGGCAACATCCAGACCAACATGGGTTACCGTATCCAGCACAACAACGCTATCGGTCCCTACAAGGGCGGTATCCGTTTCCACAAGTCTGTTAACCTGGGTATCCTGAAGTTCCTTGCCTTCGAGCAGACCTTCAAGAACTCTCTGACTACTCTCGCCATGGGTGGTGCCAAGGGTGGTTCTGACTTCAGCCCCCGTGGCAAGTCAAGCGCTGAGGTAATGCGCTTCTGCCAGGCATTCATGCTCGAGCTCTATCGTCACATCGGTCCCGACTGCGACGTTCCCGCTGGTGACATCGGCGTAGGTGGCCGCGAGGTAGGCTACATGTTCGGTGCCTACAAGAAGTACTGCCGCCAGTTCCAGGGCGTGCTGACCGGTAAGGGTCTGGAGTTCGGTGGTTCACTCATCCGCCCCGAGGCTACCGGTTACGGTACCGTATACTTCCTCCGCGCCATGCTCAAGACCAAGGGTCAGGAGATCGCTGGCAAGAAGGTGCTGATCTCTGGTTCAGGTAACGTAGCTCAGTACGCTGCTGAGAAGGTTCTGCAGCTCGGTGGTACCGTTATGACCATGTCTGACTCAGACGGTTACATCTACGATCCCGAGGGTATCGATCGCGCTAAGCTCGACTACATCTTCGACCTGAAGCAGGTACAGCGTGGCCGTATCAAGGAGTATGTTAACGAGTATCCCAACGCCAAGTACGTAGCTGGTGCCAAGCCCTGGAACGAGGTTGCCGACATCGCTCTCCCCTGCGCTACCCAGAACGAGCTGAACGAGGAGCAGGCTAAGGCTCTGGTTGCCAACGGCTGTATCGCTGTTGCCGAGGGTGCTAACATGCCTACCACTCCCGACGCTATCAAGGTATTCCAGGACGCTAAGATCCTCTACTGCCCCGGTAAGGCTTCTAACGCTGGTGGTGTATCAGTATCAGGTCTCGAGATGGCTCAGAACAGCCAGCGCCTCTCTTGGACTTCTGAGGAGGTTGACGCTAAGCTGCTCTGGATCATGGAGAACATCCACGAGAACTGCGTGAAGTACGGTACCGAGGAGGATGGCTACATCAACTACGTGAAGGGTGCAAACGTTGCCGGCTTCATGAAGGTTGCTAAGGCAATGATGGCTCAGGGTGTATTCTAAGAGAACGCAATCCATAGCTTAAATATTGAGAGGGTGTGTCAAGCAGTTGGCACACCCTCTTTCTGTGTGGCACCACTCCACATCCAATCAACAAGCAGCACTCGGACGAAGAGAACAAACAATTCGTAAAGCAAAAGTCAAAAAAGAAAGCAAAAATTTCACAATTCCAGAAAAAAGCATTATCTTTGTATTTAAATAATGTAAATCGCATGAAGACTTTCACTCACGAAGAGCTTAACCAACTGACTAAGGAACAATTACGCTATATGCTGGAGATGCAGCTGGAGCGCAACGAACTGCTTGTAGCGCAGAACAAATTCAACATGTACCGCTACGAGTGCGAGAGCGGCATCATGCATCTGATGCTGCGTCTCCCCGACGGCGAGATCAAGCGCGTTGCCTTCCCCGACTATTTCAATACCACGCCCAGCCTCATCTTCGAGGAGAAAGAGCACGCTCGCATCGTGGAGAACATAAAGCGCATCATCAACGACCCCAACGCACCCAAGACGGGTTCGGTGGGCTTCACCTACAAGGACGGTCGACACATGAGCTGCGAATATACCTCCGTGCTGAACGAAAGCGGAAAGGTGGTTGCCATCGTGGGACAACACGTGGACATGTACGGCACCCACGAACGACTAATGTCGACCATCCACTCGCTGAGCGAGCGGATGACCTACACGGAGACACTGGCCAGCATCTACGAAACGGCCATCGACTTCGACCTGAAGAACGGCACCTACAAAGTGCTGCGCGGCACCCCTGCCGTGCGCGCTGTCACGGGTCAGGTAACCAACATCAACGATCTGGCCAAGGTGTTCCGCGATTTCTACATCGAAAAGGAATACCACGAGATGTTCACCGACTTCGTGAATCTGGAGACCGTAAGCGAAAGAATTTATGGACGAAAGTACCTCAGCTGCCAGTACAAGACCACGAATATAGGATGGTGCGAGGCGCGCATCATCCCCATCACCGTCAGTGCCACGGGCAAGGTAGAGAAGGCATTCTTCACGACCGAAATCATTGAATCGAAGCGCGAGAAACTGGACACGCTGAACAAGAAGGAGGACATCGACACACTAACGAACCTGCTAAGAGTTAACTCGGGAGAGCACATCATCAATCTGGCACTGCAGAACAAGATGAAAGGACTGTTCATGCTGCTCGACTGCGACTATTTCCATGCCATCAACACCATGCTGGGACAGCCCGTGGGCGAACTGATGCTGATAGAGGTGGCCAGAGTGCTCAAGGAGATGTTCCCTCGCGACATCATCGCACGTGTAGGATCGGACGAGTTTGCACTCTACCTCACCAACCCCACCTCATTCAATACCATTGAGAACGAGGGGCAGGAGCAAATCTTCAAGGAAGTGCTGGAGAGACTGAAACTCATCAACATCCCCGAGCTGAACGGCATCACGACAAGCGTTTGTGGAGGTATCGTACTGGTCCAGAAGGACTTCTCGGTCAACTACAAGACCATCTACGCCATAGCCAACCGACTGTGCAACGAAGCAAAGACCATTGGGCACGGTTCGGCACGCTACACGGAAATGTAGCCGCTGCTTAATCCCAGCATTCAATATCCGATTCTATCTCGGGAAACATAGCACGATGGAAGGAAGGGTCACGCCCTTCCTTCTTTTGTTTAAAATAATCCTTGTAGAGGCGCACTACCCAGCGCGACAAGAGAAGGATGGACAGCAGATTGATGAACGTCATCAGTGCCATGCCCAGGTCCACCAGCGCCCACGTCTGCTGGAGCGACATGAAGCCGCCGGCCAGCACCGTGAATCCGGTGACGATGCGGAAAGCCTGCACGGCCCATTCCTTTTGCGTGATGAAGCGGATATTGGTCTCGCCATAGAAATAGTTGGCAATGATGGTGCTGTAGGCAAAGAGAAAGATGGCGACCGTGAGGAACCAGCGGCCGAAGTCGCCCAGATGATGCTGCATGGCCGAGCCCGTAAGCAGGATGCCATCCTCACCGCTGTCGTAGAGACCGGAGAGGATGATGACAAAGGCCGTGCAGGTGCAGATGAACAGCGTGTCGACGAAGACACCCATCGACTGCAGCAGGCCCTGCTTGACGGGGTGCGAGATGCTGGCCGTGGCGGCAGCGTTGGGCGCACTACCCTCGCCCGCCTCGTTGCTGAAGAGCCCTCGCTTGACACCCTGCATGACGGCGACACCTACCATGCCGCCAGCGGCTTGCTCTACGCCGAAAGCGTGCTCAAAAATGAGTTGGAACATGTGGGGCACCTCGCTGATGTTCATCGCCAGGATAACGAAAGAAAGCAACAAATAACCAACGGCCATGAAGGGAACCACCATGGACGCGAATCTGGAGATGCGCTGGATGCCACCGAAGATGATGCCGAAGGTAAGGAGTGTCAGGGCAACAGCCACAGATATGGGAGGCAGGTCGTTGGAGCCCGTGGCCTCGTTGTACGCCGTCGAGACAGCGTCGCAGAGGGTGTTGCTCTGCGTCACCTGGTTGGCCATACCGAAGGTGTAGATGATGAAGATGGCAAAGACGACGCCCATCCAGCGGGAGTGGAGCCCATGCTGCATGTAGTAGGCTGGTCCTCCATAATAGGAGTCCTCGCCCTTGCGCTTGAAGAGCTGGGCCAGTGTGGCTTCAAAGAAAGCTGTGGCTGCACCGAACAAAGCCATCACCCACATCCAGAACACGCTGCCGGGTCCACCAATGCAGATGGCGCTGGCTACACCGGCCAGATTGCCCGTACCCACACGACTGCTGAGACTGACGGAAAAAGCCTGGAAGGAGTTGATGCTCTTTCCGCTGACCATAGTTACATCTTGCTTGCCTGAGGTAAAAAGCAGGCGGAACATCTCACCGATTTTGACAAACTGCACGCCACGCAACAACACGGTGAAGAGAACGGCACAACCAACAAGCATCACGATGATGAGATTGGACCAAAGAAAGTCGTTTATGCTCTGTATCGTTTCCACTTATACCAAATTCAGGATTTCAGCTGGCGTCTCCACCATCTGGAACGCACCAATACTCTTAAGATAATCACGGTCGCGGAAGCCCCACAAGACGGAGATGCAGGGCAAGCCGGCATTGCGAGCCGTTGCCATATCGACCTCGGAATCACCCACATAGACAGCTTCTTCACTGGTCACGCCCAACTGTTCCAGCACCTTGTAGACCATGTCGGGATAGGGCTTGCGCAGCCAGCCGGGACGCTCGCCCAGCGCCACGTCGATGATGCCCTCGAAGAACTCGGCCTGCAGCTCGTCGACTCCAGCCTGCAGCTTATTGCTCACAATGCCCATCTTATAGCCACGCGCCTTCAGTTCGGTGAGCAGTTCGCGGATGCCGGGATAGAGGTCGGTGTGATCCTGACAGTGCTCTACGTAGTGACTGCGAAAGGTCTCGAAACATTCGTCAAACTCAAACTCTTCGATGCCATCGGGCACGCAGAGCTCAATAAGACGACGCACACCGTTGCCCACGAACTGGCGCACCTCGTCGAGGCTTCGTTCGGGCCATTGCATGTGACGCAAGGCATAGTTCACACTCTCCTTGAGGTCGAAAAGTGTGTCGGTAAGCGTGCCGTCAAGGTCAAAGATTATAGCCTTGTACTTCATGAGGTTTCTAACAAATATAATAATGTATCAGGTTACAAAATCGAAAGAACGTACTTTTTACGCAGCAAAGTTACGCATATTTTTTGGAAAAGTGACGTTTTTCTGCAAAAATATGACTATATTTGTGCCTCGTAAGAACAAACAACTAAAAACAAACCCTATGAAACGTATCTTCACACTGGCCATGGCGATGCTCGCCGCTGCTGGCAGCCTACTGGCGCAACGCGCTGACTACAACATCGTTCCACTGCCAAGAACCATCCAGGTCAGCGACACAATAAACGTGTTTACGCTACGCGACGGAGCCACAATAGCCTTCCCCGCCAACGATGAGGAGATGGCTCGCAATGCACAGTTCCTCCACGAATTTGTGGAACAGACCACCGGATTACACCTGCAGGCCACACCCGGCGCCAAGAAGGCCGACATCACCTTCGCGCTGCGTCCCGCCAAGAAGCGTACCGACAACCCCGATGCGTACTCGATAGAGGTTAGTCGGAAGGGCATCACCATCACGGCCAATCAGGGTGAAGGCATCTTCCGTGCCATACAGACGCTGCGAAAGTCGCTGCCCGTGGAACTGAACGACAAAAAGGAAATCAAGGAAGTGAGCTTCCCCCTTGCCACCATTCAGGATGAGCCCCGCTTCGCCTATCGCGGACAGCACCTCGACGTGGCGCGACACTTCTTCGATGCAGACTATATCAAGCGCTTCATCGACATCCTTGCCCTGCATGGCATCAACCAGTTCCACTGGCACATCACCGACGACCAGGGGTGGCGCTTCGAAGTGAAGGCAATGCCCGAACTGGCCAAGGAGGGCTGCATGCGCGAGTTCACTGTGCTGGGCCACAACTGCTACAGCAAGGATCACTACCTCTTTGACAACACACCCTACGGTCGCGACTGCTACTACACCCAGGAACAGATGCGCGACATCGTACAGTATGCCAAGGAGCGCTACATCAACATCATTCCCGAAATCGACCTGCCCGGCCACATGGTAGCTGCGCTTCACGTACACCCTGAACTGGGCTGTACCGGCGGCCCCTACGACGTGCTGCAGATCTGGGGTGTGGCCGACGACATCCTCTGCGCTGGAAACCCCAAGACGCTGGAGTTCCTCAAGACGGTACTGGGCGAGCTGTGCGATGTCTTCCCCTCGAAGTACATCCACATCGGTGGTGACGAGAGCCCGCGTGTACGCTGGAAGAACTGCCCTAAGTGCCAGGCCAAGATGAAGGAGCTGGGCCTGACGAAGGAGGCCGAGCTGCAGACTTACATCAACAAGGAGCTGGACAAATTCCTGACCGAAAAGGGACGCACGCTCATCGGATGGGACGAGACGCTCGAGGGAGGCTTGTCGGAGAATGCCGTGGTCATGTCGTGGCGCGGCTACGAGGGTGGCATCGAGGCGGCACGCCAGCACCACCCCGTCATCATGACGCCCACGGGCAACTGCTACATCGACTACTACCAGCTGAAGGGCGAGACGCAGACGCAGCCCCAGGCCATTGGCGGTTACCTGCCCATGAGCAAGGTGTACAGTATGGAGCCCATGCCCGCCGAACTGACACCCGAGGAGCAGAAGTACATCTGGGGACCGCAGTGCAACCTCTGGACCGAGTACGTCCTCTCGCCCGACCATGTGGAGTACATGCTACTGCCCCGACTGGCAGCCATGAGCGAGGTGCAGTGGCTCCTGCCCGAGGCCAAGGACTACAAGGACTTCGAGAAACGCCAGGCACGCTACGAACGGCTCTACCGCAAGATGGGCTACAGATATTGTAGCAAGCACGAATAAAAAACCCTTCTCCCCCCACCTCTCCCCCAAAGGGGCGAGGAGCGCTACCGCAAAGACAAAAGCCCAATTATGAATTATGAACTATGAACTAAAAGAACTTGCCATTGGCTACGGAAAGGTAGTGGTGGCAAGCGACATAACGACAAACCTCGAAGCAGGCAAACTGACATGCCTGCTGGGCCCAAACGGTGCGGGCAAGAGCACCTTGCTGCGCACGCTCAGTGCCTTCCAGCGTCCCCTCGGCGGCACCATGATGCTCGACGGCAAGGACATCAGCATGCTCAGCGCACAGGAGTTGAGCCGCCTCATTGGCGTAGTGCTGACCGACCGCGTGGACGTGCAGGGAATGACTGTGCGCGAACTCGTGGCCACAGGACGTTCGCCCTATACGAACTTCTGGGGCACGCTGTCCTCCAAGGACAACCAGCACATCGACGAGGCCATCGAACTGTGTGGCATTCAGTCGCTTGTCAAGCGCCAGAGCAACACGCTCAGCGATGGTGAGCGACAGAAGGTAATGATTGCCAAGGCCCTGGCACAGCAGACGCCCATCATCCTGCTCGACGAGCCCACGGCCTTCCTCGACTTTCCCAGCAAGGCCGACACGATGCTTCTGCTCGCCCGCCTGGCACACGAGCAGCAGAAGGCTATTCTCATCTCCACCCACGACCTCGACCTGGCACTCCAGACGGCCGACCAGCTCTGGCTCATGGGCAAGCAGGAGCAGATGCGTATTGGCACGCCTCGCCAGCTGGCAGACGATGGTTCCCTGCCCCGCTTCTTCGACGGGCCCAACATTATCTTCGATGCCGAGACACTTCGCTTCATGCCTAAAAAGACAGCAAAATGAACGAAGCCCCGTATTCCAACATAAACGACAGATTATGTTCGCCACAGACCTACAATTTCTTTGGCGATCTGGACCTTATGATTGCTACCGGCAGAGCAACCACGGAGGATGCCATCGAATGTGCCAAAGAAATATACGACAAGGACGCGTGGAACATCCCAACACCTTGCAAGAGGGCACAAAAAAGCCAGACAAAACAGAAACGTCCGCCGATGTATAAGTAGCCATCGAATCCCCGTTATCCTATTTAATTACAAACAGCCTAAAATACAGAGCAACACAATGTCTATCACAGAACTACCCTGGCAAGCCTGGTGCACGCTTGCCGTAATCGTGGCCATGTTTGCCTCACTCATGCTTACCAAGATCCGCACCGAGGTGGCCTTCCTGGCCGTCATTTCCATACTATGTCTCATCGGCGTGTTGGACGCGGAGGCCGCCTTCGACGGTTTCTCGGCCGAGTCGGTGGTTGTGGTGGCTGTGCTATACGTCGTCATCGCCGGACTGACCCACAGCGGTGTGCTCAACTGGATTGTAAAGAACCTGATGGGCATGCCAAAGACCCTGAGCGCAGCCATAGTGCGACTGATGGTACCCGTGGCACTGCTCAGCTCGCTACTCTCCAACACCACGGTGGTGGCACTGTTCATCAACGTGGTCAAAATATGGTCCAAGAAGTTGAACATCACTCCCTCCAAACTGCTTATCCCTCTGAGCTACGCCTCCGGAATGGGTGGCATCTGCACCCTCATCGGCACACCGCCCAACCTCATCATTTCCGGACTGTACAGCGAGACAACAGGCATTGAACTAAGCATCCTCACCCCTACAATATGCGGACTCTTCTGCCTCGTCGTAGGCATCCTCAGCATGGTGGCCATGCAGAAGTTGCTGCCAGAACGTAAGTCGCCCATAGACGAGGGAAATCTGGACGACTTCACAGCTGAGCTGACCGTCCCCTCCACTAACCCCTTCATCGGAATGACGCTCAAGGAGGCCTTCGACGAACGCAACCTTCAACCGGACAACCTGCGCATCGTGGCCATACGCCACTTCGACAACGAAATCATTGCACCCGTGCAGGACGACGAGTTCATCATCGGAGGAGATCGTCTGATAATCAACGGGAAAGCAAGCAGCATACTGCACGTATCCAAGCTCTTAGGCTTCACGTCGAACCAGTTGGAAGGCGTACTGGAATCAGAATGCGCCGAACAAGTCAAGCCCTCGAAGACCCTCATCTCCACGCTCATCCTCATCACCATGGTGCTGCTCTCAGCCTTCGACATCCTCCCCATGCTCAACAGTTGCCTGCTTGCCGCCATCGCTATGATCGTGTGCAAGTGCTGCACCTCCAGTCAGGCCATGAGGGCGATAGACTGGAACATCATCATTGTCTTTGCCGGTAGCGTGGCCATCGGAAAGGCCATCGAACAGACGGGACTGGCTGAGGTGGTTGCCAACGGGATGTTGGATATCTGTGGCACCAACCCCTACGTGGTGATGGGTGCCATCTGCCTTACAGCCACCTTCATTACCGAGTTCATCTCGAACACCGCAGCCGGTGCCATGTTCTTCCCCATCGCCATGTCCTCGGCCACCGCACTGGGCGTCAACCCGCTCACCTTCTGCGTAGCCCTCATGATAGCCGCCTCCTCAAGCTTTGCCACACCCATCGGCTCGCCCACCCACATGCTGGTCTACGGCCCTGGTGGCTACCGCTTTGCCGACTTCGCCCGCGTGGGCTTGCCCATGAACTTCATCATCCTGGCTGCCGACATCCTCATCACTCCCATCGTCTTCCCGTTCTGAAAGGACGATGGGCTAAGATTTCATCCTATTCCCCTCATCAGCTTCACTGCCGACGATGTGCGCTCGATAGCCGACGAGGAACAGGAACACTACGACAACATGCCCGAGAACCTTCAGTACTCCGAGCGTGCAGAGGAGTTCGAGAACAACGCCAGCGTCCTCAGCGATGCCGCCGACACCCTCGAGTCCTTCCGCGACGAACTGGAGTCCATCATTCTCCCCGACCTCGATGACCGCGAAGACATCGAACTTCCAGACCCCGACGACCTGGATAGTGCGGTGGAGAATATTGACGAGGTAAGTTGATTCTGCCATAGGACGGAGTCAGAGTTACCTAAATGAACACCGAACGATGCCAATGATGCGAATAAAGAAGGTTCGCACAGTTCGCATGGTTTGGTGTTAGAAGTTCTGCCATGGGGACGGTGTCAGAGTTACCTAAATGAACACCGAACGATGCCAATGATGCGAATAAAGAAGGTTCGCACCGTTAGCACCGTTCTGTGTTGACCGAATCTCCTCCATGATGCGCTGATGGATGGTTTCTTCTGACACCAAACCATGCGAACTATGCGAACCATCTTCATTCGCACCGTTAGCACAGTTCGGTGTTGACCGAATCTCCTCCATGATGCGATGCTGGATGGTTTCTTCTGACACCAAACCATGCGAACTATGCGAACCATCTTTATTCGCACCGTTGGCACCGTTCGATGTTGACCGAATCTCATCCATGATGCGATGCTGGATGGTTTCTTCTGACACCAAACCATGCGAACCATCTTCATTCGCACCGTTGGCACCGTTCGGTGTTGATCGAATCTCCTCCATGATGCGCTGCTGGATGGTTTCTCCTGACACCGAACCATGCGAACTATGCGAACCATCTTCATTCGCACCGTTGGCACCGTTCGGTGTTGATCGAATCTCCTCCATGATGCGCTGCTGAAGGGTTTCTTCTGACACCAAACCATGCGAACCATCTATATTCGCACCGTTAGCACCGTTCGGTGTTGATCGAATCTCCTCTATGATGCGCTTCTGTTCGGCCTTAAGGTTATCTGTCAGCCCCCACACCGCCTGCTGTAACTGCTGCGCGTTGGTATACTGCTCGTAGGTGATGCTCGTGATGAGCGCCGAAGGCAACCGCCACTGCTTCTTGCCGATGGTAATGGTATCGATGGGCAACTGCGTCAGTCCACCCTGACCACCCTTGCCCACCAGCTCATCCACCCAGTCGAGCACACCAGGAATCTCCACCTTGCGGCGAAGTTTCTCCGAAAGCTTCTCCTCGGTGCCATCTACGAAGTGCGAACCATTGAGATAAAGACTGAGGTCATCAGCCTTCACGGCAAAGAACTCGTCTTCGCCACTTTTCACTTTTAACTTTTCACTTTTAACTTGGCGAAGCCAGTACGTGACCTCCCCGTCATCCGCTATCTCTCCTTCGCCCTCGGCGAAGACCAACTTTGCGAGGAATAGCCAGATGTGCAGATTGCGTACGGATCGTTGGTCACTGTACTCGCCCATGAGTCGGTATATCTCCACGAGTTGCTCCCACGAGCATTCGTTCCAGGATGTAGGTATCTTTGGTGCGTTCATTTGCTGCCTATGTGAATGATGCCGCAAAAATACCTACTAAAAATAACCCACAAAAGGACAATAAAACGTCCACTAATACGTTATTATATTATAAATACTTACAATTATGACAACAATCATCATCACGGCACTCATCAGTGCCATCATCGCATCCATCATCACCTATTTAGCAGTTGAGAAGCGAATCCGCGACCGTTACGAAACTCTGTACAATATGAAGGTGTTCGACTTAAAGGGTCGTCCAACACGTTCTATTAGCGATCGTGATTGCTTCCGTCTGTTGCAGAACATCGAGACATTCGTTACGCAGCAGTACCGCTCCAATTACCTCCTTCATCACAAATGGGTAGAGAAAGCCAAAGGTGACGGCGAGTGGGCCATCCTTGCCTTCCTCCGCTGGGTGCATGGTGCTGGTTGCCGTGTAGTAATAGAAGAGATTGGATGTAAGGATATAGAATCTAACCCGGATAAAGCTGACGAAGTAATCAAGTATCGTTACAAGGCACACTACAACCATACATTCGAGCAGATAACGGGACGCTCGTGGATGGATAGCGATTATTAACTTCCTGCGAAGATAAGTATGCAACAAAGGCAGCAATCCAAATGTGGGATTGCTGCCTTTGTTTCTGTATAAGCAAAGTGTTTCTAGTCGTAATTCTTTGTGAACGAACCGATTGTTGACCGAATCTCCTCCATGATGCGATGCTGAAGGGTTTCTTCTGACACCAAACCATGCGAACTATGCGAACCATCTTTATTCGCACCGTTAGCACCGTTCGGTGTTGACCGAATCTCATCCATGATGCGCTGCTGCTCCTGCCTCAGGTTATCGGTCAGCCCCCACACCGCCTGCTGCAACTGCTGCGCGTTGGTATACTGCTCGTACGTCACGCTCGTGATGAGCGCCGAAGGCAACCGCCACTGCTTCTTGCCGATGGTAATGGTGTCGATAGGCAACTGCGTCAGTCCGCCCTGACCGCCCTTGCCAACCAGTTCATCCGCCCAATCGAGCACACCAGGAATCTCCACCTTTCGGCGCATGGCAGCAGACAATTTGTTATCGTTATCGTTATGGTTATCGTTCACATAGTGACTGCCATTGAGGTAAAGACTGAGGTCATCCGCCTTCACGGCAAAGAACTCCTCATCCTCGCCCCTTTTCACCTTTGACTTTTCACTTTTCACTTGGCGAAGCCAGTACGTGACCTCCCCGTCATCCGCTATCTCTCCTTCGCCCTCAGCGAAGACCAACTTTGCGAGGAATAGCCAGATGTGCAGATTGCGTACGGATCGTCGGTCACTGTACTCGCCCATGAGTCTGTATATCTCCACGATCTACTCCCACGAGCAGTCGTTCCACGAACTTGGTATCTTTGGTGCTTGCATGGCGCAAAGCTACTACATATATATAAGGTACTAAAGGACGGTGTATGGCAACAATAACGAAGACAAAAACCTGTTCTGCAACACATTTGCGCAGAAAACTACCAACAAATTGCGCACAATCCAGAATAAATGCTTACCTTTGCAGCAGCAAAGAACCTAACGCACACAGAGAACCATGGCAGAGAAAAGAAAATTCAAAAGCATAAGAGAAGGCATAGAGTGGTTAGCCTACATGAAGAAGGCGCGACGTGAGTATATCGACAAGTATCACACGCTTGATGGCTTCGACCCCTATGCAGTTCAAGTTCCAGCCCAGGTATGACGTAGTCTGCCAGAGTGACGGACTCACCTATCTATTCCGCACGGATAATGGCAGCACCTACAAGCTCGAGTTCATCCCGTTCGATATATTTGCAGGAGTACCAAGCGACAGCGTATATGCTTTCAATATAGACCGCCTTGTACGTAGCAGGCAGCCAGATGATACCGTTCGTATCCGAAACACCGTGGCATACGTCATTTCAATTTTCTTCAGGCAGATTGACAACGCCATCATAACCAGTTGTGAAGTCGATGATGGAATGCAGCGCGGACGCAAGCGACTCTTCGACCGCTGGTTCAATCAGATGAACGACGGCAGCATCATGACCATGACAGCGCAGCAGAAGACAGGTCTCGGTCTCACCGATGCCACACTCTACTACCACTGCAATAACATCTATCGCCGTTCGCTTGAACAAGAGTTCCGCGAGTACGTCGAACTTATGAACGAGATTAACTGAAACAACCCTAAAGGCAGCCCACCCGGCTGCCTTCATCATTCACAAGAAACATCAACCACAGACTGCCCACGACCCTGCCTTGCAGTCCCCTCGCCCTTTACGGGATAGGGTTAGGGAGAGGGTCCGCACCAATATGACAACAATCATCATCCCCCTTCTCCTCGGCATCCTCATCGGAGCCGTCATCTGCCACCTCATCCTCTCCAGCCACCTGCGCCGCAAGTATGAAGAGCACTACACACGCCTCTTCGACGAAGAGGTCAAGGACGTATGGGTGCGCCCACATCAGACCAACGACTCGTACGATGCACGCCGTGAGTACAACGACATCAGTCTGTTCATCGAGCGCCGCTACTGGTGCAAGATGCTGCGCGGACACGAATGGGTGGAGCGTTCCTTCCACGAGCACGACTTCGCCGTCATGTCCTTCCTTCGCTGGATACACGGTGCAGGCTGCCAGATCATCATCAAGGACGTCTCGCGCGACGACATCGAGCGCAATCCCGAGCAGCTCAAACTCATGTACAAGCGCAAGTACAACCACGTCTTCCAGCAGATAACTGGCCGCTCGTGGCTGGATAGCGACAACTGAAGGCAATAAATCAGCTCGTCATGCGTTATAATATAAATAACACCGAACAGTGCGAACAGTGCGAATAGGATAATACGTTCGTATAGTTCGCACAATTAGGTGTTAAATATCTACACCGAACTATGCGAACAGTGCGAATAGGATAATCCGTTCGTGTAGTTCGCACAATTAGGTATTAAACATCTACGCCGAACAATGCGAACAGTGCGAATAGGATAATCCGTTCGTATAGTTCGTGCAATTAGGTGTTAATCATCTACACCGAACAATGCGAACAGCGCGAATAAATAACCCGTTCGTATAGTTCGCACAATTAGGTGTTAATCATCTACACCAAACAGTGCGAACAGTGCGAATAGAATAATCCGTTCGTGTAGTTCGCACAATTAGGTGTTAATCATCTACACCGAACAATGGGAGTAGTGCGAACAAAATAACCCGTTCGTGTAGTCCGCACAATTAGGTGTTAAATATCTACACCGAACTATGCGAACAGTGCGAATAAATAACCCGTTCGTGTAGTTCGCACAATTAGGTGTTAATCTTCTACACCGAACTATGCGAACAGTACGAATAGGGTAATCCATTCGTGTAGTCCGCACAATTAGGTGTTAAATATCTACACCGAACAATGCGAACAGTGCAAATAGAATAATCCGTTCGCATCGTTGGCATAGTTAGGTGTTAATCGTCTACACCGAACAGTGCGAACAGTGCGAACAAAATAATCAAACAACATGGAAGACGTATTATATAAAGAATTGTCATACCGTATAACAGGTGCTATATTCAATGTCTCACACGATATGGGCCCTGGGCTGCTGGAGAAATGCTATCAAGAAGCATTTGCAATAGAACTCGAAGAACGAGGCATCCCATTCGAACGAGAGAAACATATCGATGTGTACTATCACGGACGTAAACTCGACACAGATTATATTGCTGACTTCATTGTTGACGGTAAGATAGTGGTAGAACTAAAATCCGTAAGTGACCTGTGCGACGCACATCGTGCGCAGACCATCAACTACCTGCGCCTCACGGGATGCAAGCTAGGCATCCTTGTCAACTTCCGAAATAAGAAAGCGGACATCGAACGTCTTGTCAACTACTTCACGGACAAATAATACGTTCGCACAGTTCGCACAATTAGGTGTTAATTTTTCACACCAAACAGTGCTAACAATGCGAATGTTCCATCCAAGTCTGTTCGCACAGTTCGCATCGTTCGGTGTTGATATTCAACACGAAACAGTACTAACAATGCGAATGTTTCATACAAGTCTGTTCGCACAGTTCGCATCGTTCGGTGTTAACACAGAAAAACACCACCCACCCATCACGGGCGAGCGGTGCCGCTAAGCAACATATAGCATTTGCCGCCAAACCGTCAGCGGCTGTCGTTAGACGCATCAGTCCAAACTTGGTGCACCGCCAGTCGAGCCGCTCTGCTGGGTGTCGTCGCCGTCTGTGATGTCCTCGCCAATCTCCTGACCCTGCGAGTTCACCTTCTGCCACGACACCTCCAGAGCAAACTGCTGGCTGAAAGGCATGTGTACGCTCGCAGCCAGACGGTTCACGACATTCTGAGCTTTCACCATCCAGGGATAGCCACCTGCGTCAGCTCGCCATGCAGGATTACATTAGCGACACCCTGCTGCAGGCACGCCACCAGAGCAGAATCTCACAGCAAGAACTTGCCGACCGAGTAGGCACCACCAAGGCATACAACAACAAGATAGAGAACGGGCGCGTCAACCCCTCTGCCGCCGTATATCTATCCCTCATGACAGCAGTCGGCTACACCATGCAGCTCAGCGTATGCCCCCTACCTGGCCAACACACCTAAATGCTCTACCCCACTCACATGCTTGTCTACGGCCCTGGTGGCTACCGCTTTACCGACTTCGCCCGCGTGGGCTTGCCCATGAACTTCATCATCCTGGCTGCCGACATCCTCATCACCCCCATCGTATTCCCGTTCTGAAAGGACGATGGACAAGGATTCTGCCTGCCACTTGCCCTATTTTTTCCCACAATACCGAATGCCACAACCGTCCCGGGCAACCAGAAATGTTGTGGCATTCTTTTTGTATAAGTGCAGCGGAAAATCACAATAAGATTACTATCTTATCGAAGTAAGATTACTATCTTATCGCGATAAGATTACTATCTTATTGAAATAAGATTATTATCTTAATGGTGTAAGATTACTATCTTATCAGCAAATCATGCAGCGGAAAAATCTTTTTTGCCGATTGGAAACAAAAAAGCCGCCGCACGGGATTTGAAGATTTTCCGTACGGCGGCCTTGAGTTTTCTAACGTGGGACTGACTTAGCGGATGAAGAGCATCTCGCGGTACTTGGGCAAGGGCCAGAGCTCGTCGTCGACAATCATCTCCAGCTTGTCCACATGCTGGCGGATATCCTCAATGAGGGGCGCCACGGTGTCGTGGTAGGCGATGGCCTTCTGACGCATGTCCTCAATACGGTTGGCCACGCGACGAGCCTCGATGAGTCGCTCCACATTTTCCACGATGTAGGCATTGTGCTCCGAAATCTGCTCGATGAGGTTGATATTGTTGGCACTGAGGCTGGCCGCACGCTCGGTGGGGAAGATGGACTGCACCTTGCAGACGTTGTCGATGAGCTGGCTCTGGTAGCGGGTGGCCACGGGTAGGATGTGGTTGAGGCAGAGGTCGCCGAAGATACGCGCCTCGATCTGCACCTTCTTGATGTAGGTCTCAAGTTTGATCTCGGTACGGGCTTCCAGTTCGGCCTTGCCGAGCACGTTCATGCGGCTGAACATCTGGATGGTGGACTCGTCCAGGTAATGACCAATGATGTTGGGGGCACTCGTCTCCACGTTGAGACCGCGACGGGCAGCCTCCTGGCGCCACGCCTCGCTGTAGCCGTTGCCGTCGAAGCGGATGGGGCGGCAGGTCTTGATGTCCTCTCGCACCACTTTGACGATGGCCTTCAGCTTGTCCATGCCTTCGGCAATCAGGGCGTCGACACGTTCCTTGAAATCCGTAAGAGCCTCTGCCACAGCCGTATTGAGCACAATCATGGAGGCAGCACAGTTGGCCTGGCTGCCCACGGCACGGAACTCGAAGCGGTTGCCGGTGAAGGCGAAGGGCGAGGTGCGGTTGCGGTCGGTATTGTCGAGCATGAGTTCAGGAATCTGCGGGATATCGAGCTGCAAGGCCTGCTTCCCACTAAGGTTGAAGAGCTCGTCGTCGTCGCTCTCCTCCAGCTTTTCGAGCAGTTCGGTGAGTTGTTTGCCCAGAAAGCTGGAAATGATACTGGGAGGCGCCTCGTGTCCACCGAGACGATGCGCGTTGGTGGCACTGATGATGGAGGCCTTGAGCAGGCTGTCGTGACGGTAGACAGCCATCAGGGTCTCCACGATGAAGGTGACGAAACGAAGATTGTCGAGCGACGTCTTGCCGGGTCCGTGCAGCAGAACACCCGTGTTGGTACAGAGCGACCAGTTGTTGTGCTTGCCCGAACCGTTGATGCCGGCAAAGGGCTTCTCGTGGAGCAGGCAGCGGAACCCGTGCTTGCGGGCCACGGTACGCATAAGCTGCATGATGAGCATGTTGTGGTCGATGGCCAGGTTGCACTCCTCATAGATAGGAGCCAGCTCGAACTGGTTGGGAGCCACCTCATTATGGCGAGTCTTGCACGGAATGCCAAGTTCGAGAGCCTGAATCTCGAGGTCCTTCATGAAGGCAGCCACACGGTCGGGAATAGAGCCGAAGTAGTGGTCGTCCATCTGCTGGTTGCGTGCCGAATCGTGACCCATCAGCGTACGTCCGGTCATGAGCAAGTCGGGGCGCACGGCATAGAGGTACTCGTCGACGAGGAAGTACTCCTGCTCCCAACCGAGGTTGCAGATTACCTTCGTCGCCTCGGGATAGAAATACTGTGCCACGGCCGTTGCTGCACGGTCGACGGCCTTGATGGACTTCTTGAGGGGAGCCTTGTAGTCGAGTGCCTCACCGGTATACGAGATGAAGACGGTGGGAATCATGAGGGTGTCGCCCACCACAAAGACGGGGCTGGCAGGATCCCAGGCACTGTAGCCACGTGCCTCGAAGGTGGAGCGGATGCCGCCACTGGGGAACGAGCTGGCATCTGGTTCCTGCTGCACGAGTGCCTTGCCGGTGAACTCCTCGATCATACCGCCCTTGCCATCGTGCTCCACGAAGCCGTCGTGCTTCTCAGCCGTTCCCTCGGTCAGTGGCTGAAACCAGTGGGTGCAGTGCGTCACGCCCAGTTCCATGGCCCACTGCTTCATGCCGGCAGCCACGGCATCGGCGGTGGCAAGGTCGAGCTTGGTACCGTTGTCGATGACGTCGCACATCTTCTCGTACACATAGGCGGGAAGGTACTTGGCCATCTTCTGACGATTAAAAACATACTTGGCAAAGAACTCACTGGGACGGTCCTCGCGGTTGGGTACGGGTACAGCTTTCTTTTTGAAGGCTGCACCGACAACCTCAAATCTCAATGTACTTGACATAAAAAAATACCTTTTGCTTTCTATTTCTGAATGCAAAGGTACGCAAAAAAAATGAAAAAGGGAAGGTGGCAGGGGAAAAGTAACGCTACGGAAATACAAAAAGGCAAAAAGCCTGCGCTTTTTGCCTTTTTATCAAGTTATTGGGTTAGGTTATTCTATAACCACGCGAGTCCATCCGTGCACATCGGGTTCGATGCCGTACTGGATGTTGCGCAGCTTGTTGAAGAGCTTCTCGGAGATGGGGCCTGGCTTCTCACCGAACACGTAGCTCTTGCCGGTGGCCACATCGTCGATGCGCGAGATGGGCGAGATGACGGCAGCCGTACCGCAAGCTCCGGCCTCCTCGAAGGTCTCGAGTTCCTCCTCGGGAATGGCGCGACGCTCCACCTTGATGCCCAGATCCTCTGCCAGCTGCATCAGCGACTTGTTGGTGATAGAGGGCAGGATTGAGGTCGACTTGGGAGTAACGTAGGTATTGTTCTTGATACCGAAGAAGTTGGCAGCACCCGCCTCGTCGATGTACTTCTTCTCCTTGGCATCCAGGTAGAACTCGCAGGCATAGCCCAGCTCGTGTGCCTTCTGGTTGGCCTGCAGCGAAGCGGCATAGTTGCCACCCACCTTGTAGATACCGGTACCAAGGGGAGCCGAGCGGTCGAAATCACGGATGATGACGTAGGGATTGGCAAAGAAGCCACCCTTGAAGTAGGGTCCTACGGGTGTGACGAAGATGACGAAGAGGTACTCGTTGGCAGGATGTACACCCACCTGCGCACCCGTACCGATGAGCAAGGGACGGATATAGAGGGTGGCACCGCTCTCGTAGGGAGGAATGAAACGCTCGTTGAGACGAACCACCTTGTCCACCATCTCATTGAACTTCTCCGTGGGCAGTTCGGGCATGAGGATGCCGCGGCAGGTACTCTGCAAACGGGCAGCGTTCTCGTCGCTGCGGAACACGCGCACCTTGCCATCGGGACAACGATAAGCCTTCAAGCCCTCGAATGCCTCCTGACCATAGTGCAGACAGGTGGCAGCCATGTGCAGGGGAATTGTCTCCTCGCTGCAAACTTCAATCTCGCCCCACGCACCGTTACGATAGTAGCAACGTACGTTATAGTCGGTCTTGCGATAGCCAAAACCGAGATTTGACCAATCCATTTCTTCCATACTTTTTCTGTCTTTTTATTTATTCAATACGCAAAGTTACATATTTTCTTCGTAATTTACTACAAATTCACGAAAAATATGCTCAAAATGCGTCAATTTGCAACTTCGGGTACCTCAGGAGCCTCTGGCACGTCGATATTCATCAGGCTATCCACGTTGGTTTGCTCCAGCTCATGCAACTCCTGCTCGCTGGAGGCAAAGGCATTGGGAAGGACTAGAAAGACGATGACGGCGACCAGCGCCACAAGGGTGCAGATGCCCCATAGTGTGATTTTTACGGACTTCTTCATACTAATTTTCAAACAGCGTTTGTCAAAACAAATAACAGTAACCTTCCTAAACGACTAAACGACCAGTCACCCAAACGACTAAAGCCGACTACGCCTTCAACTGCTCCTCCACAGCCAATAACTGCGACTTGCAGAATTTGATGAGTTCGCCGGCTTCCTTCAGTTTGGCAGCCATTTCGTCGATAGGAGTATTGCCACCCTCAAGCTCACGTGAGATGGTCTCCAACTTCATGATTGCTTCTTCGTATTTCATACAGTTTAAATAAACATTTATCTTACAGAACCTTAGAGTACACTTCTCCCTTCGCCAACTTCGTAACAATCACCTCGCCCTCTTTGACTTGCGATGGGTCACGGAGCACCTGCCCGCCCACCATGGTGATGCTGTAGCCACGTTGCAGGAGCAACTCTGGGTCAAGTCCCTTGAGCCGCAGCTCGAGCATCTCGAGCCGGTGGCGATGCCGCTCCAGCAGCATGCGGGCCTTGTCTGGCAACGTCTCGAAGAGTCGGTCGAGGCGGTAATGCTCCCGCTGCAGACGTGTAGTGACACGGTTCGGGAGGGTCTGTTCCAGCAATTCGAGGCGGTGATGCTCTCGCTGCATCCGCTCGTTGACCAGTCGGGGCAGAAGGGCCTCTATCTCCTCCACACGAGCAAGGAGCGAAGCCTGGTAGTCGAGGATGAAGGCCGCCACCGCAGTGGGTGTCTTGAGGGCACGATGGGCCACACGGTCGAGCACCGTCTCGTCGCGGTCGTGCCCGATGCCCGTGAAGACGGGAATGGGGAACTGCGCTATGGCAGCGGCCAGGGGATAGGAGTCGAAGTCGGAGAGGTCGGTCGTGGCACCTCCACCGCGTATGATGACGACGGCGTCGAAGAGAAGAGCCTCCCGCTCCTGTGCAGCACGCAAAGCCGAAGCATCGGGCGCCGACATCAGTATTGCCTCCAGAGCCGAGAGCACCGTCTCCTCTACCCTACTGCCCTGCATGATGGCCGGAAAGAGCTGTACCTGGAAGCGCAGCCCATACTCGTTGCGGAGCAGCTGGTCGCAGAAGTCGCCATAGCCGGCCGCCTTGTCGCTCGAGATGACGGCAATACGCTTCAGCAGCGTGGGGAAAGGCAGGGTGCGGTTGTCGTCGATGATGCCGTCCTCCTCCAGCTGGCGCAGAATCTCCTGGCGACGTCTGGCCATGTCGCCCAGCGTGTAGGTAGAGTCCACATCAAGCACATTGAGACTGTAACCGTACTGCTCGTGGAAGGTGACGCGCACCAGCAGTTGTACCTTCATGCCGGCTCGCAGCTCGCATCCCGTCTCGCGCGCAAAGCGCACGCGTACCATATTATAATTACGAGCCCAGATGGTGATGCGGGCCCGAGCTATGATGTTCACGCCCCTGGCATCCTTCTGGACGAGCTCGCCATAGAAGTGTCCACCCGAACCGGGACGTCCCTCGGCCAGCTCGCCCGTCACCCAGACGGCATCAGGCAGCACTTGCTCAATAACCTGGCTAACCATGTTGTTGAGTTCATAAAGAGAAAAGGCATTTTTCAGTTCGTAGTCCATAATTTAGCTGGCGAAAGTTGAGGGGGGCACTTAAGGAAATGTGACGGCTAAGCATATTTCTGTTGATTGAACGCAAAGACGCGAAGACGCAAAGTATTTAAGACATTTAGAGTCAAAAGAATAATAATCTTTGCGTCTTCGCGTCTTCGCGTTCAACTATAATAAACACTTCTCACACGAAATCCACAAGAACTGGAAAAGTAATCATTACTTTAACCTGGAAATACCATTGTATTTATCCAACTTCTCCTGATAGTAGTTGCGGAGCTCGCCCCAACGATAGTAGCAACCCTCGACGGGCTGGCCGGGTAGCGATACTTCGTGCTCGTTGAGCAGCGCCTTGACGAGAATATCGTCCAACTTGACTACGCTCCCTTTCTTGGGACGGTAGAAGATGAGTTGTATGTTGCTGGCCATGGGGAAGATGCGGAAGTTGGCCCACTTCTGGTCAAGGTTGCGGAGGTCGTCGAGGGGCCATTCGGGATAGCAGTCGCCCAGCTCGAGGAGGGCCGCCATGGGCATCACCACCACCTCGTGGCCAAAACGCAACGTGGCGCCACGAAAGTCACGGTTCAGGGCGATGCGGGTGCCCTCCGTGCCGTCCTTCATGATGGGCAGCTTGGCCTTCGAGTCGATCAGGCAGGTATCGGCCGTCTCGAGGAAGTTCTGCAGGAGGTTGGCCTGGCTGAAGGGAGCCAGTCCGGCACTGTAGTTCACGTACCAGTCGACATTGCGGATGCGCCACTGGTCGTAGATCTCTTCCTCGGTGAAGAAGTCCCATAGCGAGATGCCCTTGAGGTGGCTCTGCATGTTGGCACAGATGTCGAAGGTGCGGCGCATGACGTCGCCACGGCTGTTGAGCTTCTCGTCACGATAGGCGGGATCGTTCATGATGGAGTTCCAGAAACGTTCGGGGTGCGTGTATTCCTTGCGGAAGTCGAAGTTGGCCTTGCGCCACATCTCGCCACGAGCCTCCTGCAGGCGACGCTCCCAGGGTTCACGGTTCAGATAGAACTGGAAGGCGTTGCTCACGTCGTTGTGGATGCGCAGGTCCTTGTTGAAGCGGCACAGCTCCTCGCACTCCGCCTCCATCGACAGGATGCAGCGGATGACCACCGTGCTGCGTGCGTCCACCTGGCAATCCTTGGCACCGAATATCTCGGGGAAGTGCTCAGTAAGGCGCTTGCCAATGCGATGGTGTTGCTGTTCGCCCACGTCGGTCAGCTCGCCCAATCGGTGGCGAGCATCGGTGGCGATGTAGAAACTGTTGATCTTCTCGTACAATTCCTTGCCACGAGCCGACAGTTTGCCTTTCTCGTCGGCACGTCGAAGTACGTCGATAACCTCGGTATATTCACCATTGCCAATCAGCCAGCGGCTGCCATGGCGACCGTAGTGAGTGAGGTAGAAGGGCTCATAGCCCTTGGGCGTCGGAGTGTATTTCTCGGTGGGACTTGGATCCACGTATGCCGTATAGTTGGAGGCAGCGAGGAGGATGTTGTCATGAATCTCCTGACGCGCACGAGTCTGCGAAAAGCCGTTGAGGGCGAACTGGGAAAGAAGAAAGAATGCAAATAGTTTTTTCATGGAGTATTGTTCTGAGAGATAGGAACAAAAAGAAGTTAAGGGGCTGAAGACAAACCTCCAAGCCCCTTAACAACTATAGTTTTTAGCTCAGGAAGCTGAGCAGGATACCGGCGGCCACAGCCGAGCCGATAACACCAGCCACGTTGGGGCCCATGGCATGCATGAGCAGGAAGTTGCGGGGATCTGCCTTCTGACCCTCGGTCTGGCTGACACGGGCTGCCATAGGCACGGCGCTCACACCAGCGGAGCCGATGAGGGGATTGATCTTCTCCTTGAGGAAGAGGTTCATCAGCTTGGCCATCAGCACACCACAGGCACTACCCACACCGAAGGCCACGATACCAACGACGAGGATACCTACGGTCTGCCAGTTCATGAAGGAGCTTGCAGTGGCAGTGGCACCGACGGTGAGACCGAGCATGATGACCACGATGTTGTTGAGCTCGTTCTGTGCAGCCTTGCTCAGACGCTCCACCACACCGCTCTCCTTCATCAGGTTACCCAGCATGAGGCAGCCGATGAGGGTGGCAGCCGAGGGTACGACGAGGCTCACGATGATGGCCACGATGATGGGGAAGATGATCTTCTCGCGCTTGCTGACGGTGCGGAGCTGCTTCATGCGGATCTGGCGCTCACTCTTGGTGGTGAGGGCGTGCATGATGGGGGGCTGGATGACAGGCACCAGGGCCATGTAGCTGTAGGCAGCCACGGCGATGGGACCGAGCAGCTCGGGAGCCAGCTTACTGGTCAGGAAAATAGCGGTAGGACCGTCGGCACCACCGATGATACCGATCGAGGCAGCCTGTGCGGGCTCGAAGCCGAAGAATGGCAGGTCGGTCTGTGTAACGATGAAGGTGGCGAAGATACCGATCTGAGCGGCCGCACCGAGGAGCAGGCTCTTGGGGTTGGCAATCAGGGGACCGAAGTCGGTCATGGCACCTACACCCAGGAGGATAAGGCAGGGATAGATACCCGCCTGGACACCGATGGAGAGGATATCCAGCAGACCGCCATGCGCCATGACGTGGCCATAGCTGTGATAGTTGGGGCTCTCGGGGTTGAGGAACTCGTTGTTCCACATCTCAGAGTCGAACATGCCAGCGCCGGGCAGGTTCGTCAGAATCATACCGAAGGCGATGGGGAGCAGGAGCAGCGGCTCGTACTTCTTCACGATGGCCAGATAGAGCAGAAGACAACCGATGAGGATCATCACCAGGTTCTTCCAGCCCTCGCCCACGAAGAAGGACACGATGCCCATCTCGCTGAAGAAACTCTTCAGACCCTCTGACACATTGACCTCAGCCGCCATGGCAGGGGCGCACACCAGCATCAGCAGAGCCAGCAGGGAAAGGTATTTGATATTTTTCATTTTTTCAGTAATTCTCAATTATGAATTATGCATTATGAATTACGAATTAGCCATTAGGCCAGCTCGACCAATGCCTGACCGCTCTGTACCTGGTTGCCAGCCTCTACGAGGATAGCCTTTACGGTGCCAGCCTGCTCGGCCGTGATGCTGTTCTCCATCTTCATAGCCTCCATGAGGAGCACCTGATCGCCAGCCTTGATCTGGTCGCCCACCTTGACGGTGATCTGGGTGATGGTGCCGGGCAGGGGAGCCGTAACGCAGTTGGCACCTGCAGCGGGCTTGGGAGCAGCGGGAGCCGCAGGAGCAGCCACGGGCTTGGGAGCGGCAGGTGCAGGCTTGGGAGCCAGTGCGGGAGCCTCTGCAGCCACGAAGTCGGCCACCATCTCAACGAGCAGGTCACCCTGGTTCACGCTGGCTCCTTCACTGACAGCAATGCGCTGAACAGTGCCGTCCACTGCGCTGACGATGTCGTTGGCCATCTTCATGCTCTCGATGACGAGGAGCACGTCACCGCGCTTCACGTGCTGACCCGCCTGTGCCACCACCTTGGTGACGGTTCCGGGCAGCTCAGAGTTAACATTGGCAGGACCGCCCTGCTGGGCAGCCTTGGGAGCAGCGGCAGCGGGGTTAGCCACGGGTGCCTTGTGCTCTGCAGTCTCAATCTCTACGTTATAGGTCTGGCCGTTGAGGGTTACCTTGAGGGCACCTGCACCCTTCTCCTCCTCCACCTGTGCGATGAAGTCCTGGCCAGCCAGCTTGAATTTGATCTCTTTCATTTTCTTGTATAAAAATTATGAATTATGCATTATGAATTATGCATTAATTACAGTCTTGGATTAAGTACCATGCCCCAGTTGCTGGGAGCGTTGTTGATGGTGAGCACGCCACTCTCGTGGTCGTGGTCATCATTGAAATAGAGATAGATGGCAGTGGCGATGGCCGCCTTCTCCAGGTCGCTTGCTTCCGAAACGGCCTTGGCCTGCTGGTTGGCCTGTATGTTGCTGACGATGTTGCTCGTCACGGCAGCCGTCGTAGCCTTGGTCTTCTTGGCCACCACGGTAAAGATACCGAGCACGGCCACCAGGGCAATGAGGATGACGAAGACCACGCCGACACTGATGCCGGCCAGTTGCCATGTCTCTGCGGTTACTGATAAGATATTCATTGTTTGAAGTTTTGACGATTAGAGAGGAATGTTGCCGTGCTTCTTGGCAGGGTTGGTCACCTTCTTGTTAGCCAACTGAGCGAGGGCGCGGATTACGCGGAAGCGCGTGTTGCGGGGCTCGATGACATCGTCGATGTAACCGTACTTGGCAGCCTGGTATGGGTTGGCGAAGAGCTTCTCGTACTCAGCCTCCTTCTCCTTGATGTAAGCCTTAGCCTCCTCAACCTTACCCTCGTCCTTAAGGGCCTTGGCATCCTTGGCGTAGAGAACCGAAGCGGCACCGCTGGCACCCATGACGGCAATCTCTGATGAGGGCCATGCATAGTTGATGTCGCCACGCAGCTGCTTGCAGGACATCACGATGTGCGAACCACCGTACGACTTGCGCAGGGTAACGGTAACCTTGGGAACGGTGCACTCGCCGTAAGCGTAGAGCAACTTGGCACCGTGCAGGATGACGGCGTTGTACTCCTGAGCCGTACCGGGCAGGAAGCCGGGCACGTCAACGAGCGTTACGATGGGGATGTTGAAGGCGTCGCAGGTGCGGACGAAACGAGCACCCTTGCGGCTTGAATTGCTGTCCAGCACACCGGCCAGCTGCTTGGGCTGGTTGGCCACGATACCCACGGTCTGTCCGTTGAAGCGCGCGAAACCGATGATGAGGTTCTTGGCAAAGTTGGGCTGCACCTCGAAGAACTCGCCATTGTCCACGATGCCGGCGATGACCTGGTACATGTCGTAAGGCATGTTGGGGTTCTCGGGGATGATCTCGTTCAGGTAGTCCTCCATGCGGTCGATGGGGTCGGTGCACTCCACGCGGGGCGTCGTCTCCATATTGTTCTGAGGCAGGTAGCTCATCAGCTGCTGGATCATGGCGATGGCCTCCTGGTCGTTGCTGGCGGTGAAGTGGGTCACACCGCTCTTCGTGGCGTGAACGCTGGCACCACCCAGCTGCTCCTGCGTAACCACCTCGCCCAGCACAGCCTTGACGGGGCCGGGGCCGGTGAGGAACATATAGGAGGTATTCTCGACCATCAGGGTGAAGTCGGTCAGCGCGGGGCTGTACACGGCACCACCGGCACAGGGACCGAAGATACCCGAGATCTGGGGGATGACACCGCTGGCCATGATGTTACGCTGGAAGATCTCAGCGTAGCCGGCCAAGGCGTTGATACCCTCCTGCAGACGGGCACCGCCCGAGTCGTTCAGACCGATGACGGGAGCACCCACCTTCATGGCCATGTCCATCACCTTGCAGATCTTGCTGGCCAGCATCTCAGAGAGCGAACCGGCGCTGACGGTGAAGTCCTGTGCGAAGACGTAGACCAGACGGCCTGCGGCGGTACCGCAACCGGTTACCACACCGTCGCCCAGATAGTGCTTCTTCTCCAAACCGAAGTTCGTGCAGCGATGCTCTACGAACATGTCCATCTCCTCGAAGCTACCCTCGTCCAGCAACAGGGCGATACGCTCGCGGGCGGTCAACTTGCCCTTGGCGTGCTGCTTCTCAATAGCCTTCTCGCCACCGCCTACACGGGCCTTGGCGCGGAGCTCAATAAGCTCCTTGATCTTTTCTGTTTGAGTACTCATTTGTTTGTTAAATATGAAATTTTTAAATCGTTTTTATGTAAAAGCGGTCGCAAAGTTACAAAATTAATGTGAGAATGAAGAAGGAAACACATAAAAAACGACAATATATATTAAATAATGTGAAGAAGGCGCGACAAAAAGGAATAAAAAACGGCGTTAATTTGTAACTTTGCACCCCGAAATGGAACAGGAAAATCAAATTACGACAAAAAAGGTGCCTACCGAACTGGGCACGCAGCCCATCGGACAGCTCCTCTTGAAGTACGCGCTGCCCGCCATCATCGCCATGACGGCCAGCTCGCTGCTCAACAACGTGGACCGCTTCTTCATCAGCCGATGCGTGGGACCGGAGGCCATCAGCGGACTCGGGGCCACCATGCCCTTCATGAACCTCGGAGCCGCCTTCGGAGCCATGGTAGGCGTCGGCGCCAGCGCCGTGCTGAGCATACGTCTGGGGCAGCGCGACTACAAGACGGCACAGCGCGTGCTGGGCAACACCATCACGCTCAACGTCCTTGTCTCGCTCTTTGTCACGGCCCTCTGCCTCACCTTCCTCGATCCCCTGCTCTACCTCTTCGGAGCCTCGGAGAACACCATCCAGTACGCCCGTCCCTACATGCTCATCATCCTGGGCGGAGGCATCATCACCCACAGCTACCTCGGGCTCAACTCCGTCATCCGCTCGGCCGGCCACCCCACCTTCTCCATGGCCTGCACCATCACGGCCGTCACCTCCAACGCCCTGCTCGACTGGCTCTTCGTATGGGTGCTCGACACGGGCATCACGGGTGCCGCCTGGGCCACCGTCATTGCCCAGTCCATCGGCCTCTGCATGGAACTCTTCGTCCTGAGCCGCAAGCAGGAACTCGTGCACCTGCAGCGGGGTATCTACCGCCTGAGCAGCAAGATTGTACGCCAGATTCTGGTTATCGGCCTCAGCCCCTTCCTCATGAACCTCTGCGCCTGCCTCGTCGTGCTGCTCCTCAACCAGGGCATGCGCAAGTACGGTGACCTCGAACTGGGACCGCACGGCGGCGACTACGCCCTGGGGGCCTACAGCATCGTCAACGGCGTCGTCTTCTTTTTTCTCATGATCGTCATGGGCATCAACCAGGGCATGCAGCCCATCGTGGGCTACAACTGGGGCGCCCACCAGAACGACCGCGTATGGCGCACCCTCAGCTACGCCATCCTGGGCGGCACGCTCGTCACCACCTTCGGCTTCCTCATCGGCGAGTGCTGCCCCGAGCTCCTCACACGCATCTTCTCCGACGGCGACAGCGAGGGCTCACAGCGCATCCTCGACATCTCCACCATGGGCTTCCGCATCGACGTCATGGTGCTGCCACTCGTAGGCGGACAGATGGTCATCGGCAACTTCTTCCAGAGCATCGGACACGCCGGCAAGAGCATCTTCCTCAGCCTCTCACGCCAGCTCCTCTTCCTTGTGCCCGGCATCCTCATCCTCCCCTACTTCTTCGGCTTCAAGGGCGTCTGGTACGCCATCCCCCTCTCCGATGCCCTCTCCGTCTTCGCCTCCGTCACCCTCCTCTACCTGCTGGTGAGGAAGGTAAAGGGTCGCACGGACAGGGGCCGCTGACCCCAAGAAGTATGTGGAGCAATATATACCCTCAACCTGCGGTATTATTGTAATTATTGAAATTATTGGTTCATTTTCACTCAAGATGAGAAAGGGTCACAGGGTCAGGTCGCTTTGACCCAAGCCAGGCTTAACGGACCCTGCCCCTGCGACCCTGTGGCAAGAACTTAGAATTTCCCCTTACACCCATCCCCTCGCTACATCTCTTCAACTTCCTGATTATCGACATTGGAAAATTCCACTGCGAAAAAAAATCCCGATGCAGGATTTCTGAAAACTCGCTACGGGATTTCTGAAAACTCGCTGCGGAAGAATGCGGCGGGTGTGCGGGTAGCACTTCAGAGTGCGAAGTTTCTTTACACTCTCTCATATTCTTCCACGTCGATGCAGAACTCGCGGCAGAGGTATTGCAAGGCGCGGGGCGGGATGAACTTGTCCTGCGGACGGTAGCCCAGTTGCAGGAGGGCGGGACGATGGCGCAGCATCCAGCGTTGAAGGTTGCGCTTCGAGACGCCGGCCATGTCGACCAGCTCGTAAGTGTAAAGGGGTTTCATAGTGGTTCGCAATTTGAAGTTTGTAGGTTCACATTATTTTTTGACAACGAATGCCACGAACACACACGATTGCCTTCTGATTCTTTTTTGGGAGGAGTAGTGTGAAATGGTTTAAATATCATTCGTGCTATTCGTGCCTTCGTGTGATATTTTGTACTATTTTTGGTAAAGAAAACCGACTATGAAGAAAGAAACCATCGGTTTCCTCTGGAAGCTTTTCACCGCCATCGTGGCAGGCCTGGGCACAGCCTTCGGCATCACCAGTTGCATGGGGTATTAGCCCGCACAATTCAGTTGTTATTGCAGAAAGAGGCTTCGTCTCAGGACGAAGTCTCTTTGTTAACTCCCCATTACTCCCTCCCCTTAAAGGTTGTTCAGCTCGTAGTCGAGGCAGGTGCGCTGCACGGTGTAGGGGCGTACCTTGGTGTCGGCCACGTGGACGTGGGCGGGGTGTGTGGCGTAGGCCTTGAGGGCGGCTTCGCTCTCGAGGGTGGAGTCGAGCATCACGTCGCAGTTGCTGGTTGCCAGACGGCCGTCGATGTTCACTACGACGTCGAGCAGGCCGGGGACTTGCCCCTTGAGACCCTCGAGCCCCTGCTTGATACCTTGCTTTACGCTTTGCTTCTCAGTCTCTGAGAGTTCTGGATTCAGTGTCCAGAGGATGATGTGCTTAACCATTGTTTTGTCGTTATTATAGAGATTAGAATGTATTACTCTGGAGTTAAGGGAGGTTGTCGTTCTGAGCGTAGCGGCGTATGCCTACGGGCAAAATGCAAATCTCTACTTTGTGACGTATCGCAAAGTCCAATCCTGTATCGTGAGTCCTCGTTGGACTTTGCGAAAGGTCGCAAAGTAGAGATCCCTCCTGTCGTCGGGATGACATTACTGCTCAAAGCCAAAAGCCCTGTCGTCGGGATGACATTACTGCTCAATGCCAAGTATATAATCACCATTATTTCTGCAAACAGGTTATCTTGTCAGCTGGAACTTGAGGCTGACGCCGAAGTCCTGCGTGAGCGTGGGGAAGGAATTGTTGGAGAGCAGAGGCTGGTTGCGCTGCAGGTCGTAGTAGAGGGCGAAGGTGACCATGCGGCTCATGGCGTAGTCGGCCTGGAAACTGGCCTTGATGGCCGAGTTGCCGGAGGTGGCTTCGGTGAGTCCGCTCTGTATGTCGCGTGTCAGGGCACTCTGGCTGCGGAGGGAGAAGTCGAGGCGGAGGTTAAGGTCGTGTGCGAAGTTCGACTTGCCGCGGTTCGAGGCGTTGTTGCTCTCGTTGGCCTTGCGTCCCTTGTCGTCCTTGTCGTTGGCGTTCTTGGCGTTGCCCTTTTTGCCCTTTGCCGATCCCTTGCTGCTGGCCCTGCTGCTGCCGAAGAGGTTGGCTATCTTGAAGTCGTTGACCTTGTAGCCCCATCCGAAGACGATGTCCTTGGACAACGCCTCGTTGATCTGGGCCGAGGCCAGGGAGAGGGTGAGTACGCGCGTGGTGCGGTACTCGAGCTTGGCCGTCATGTTGTTCTGGAAGGTGACGTTGACACCGGCCAGAGGGGCGAACGACTCGTTGATGGACACGCTGCCGATGTCGTACATCGAAGAGGGCACGTAGCTGCCCGTCGTGGTGTTCTCCACGAATCCCATGTCGCTGCCCGTCATGCACTGCACCCACGAGCTGAACGTGTTATAGGACCCGATGGAGAAGACGCTCTTGTAGCCGTGGCTGATGGTGATGCTCTTGAGGTTGTCACGGAAGAAGGGCAGGTTGGAGAGCCCCTTGTAGCTGAGCGTCCAGTTGGGCAGCATGCGCAGCAGGGAGGGCAGTATCTCGAGCTTCATGGTGCGGGCGTTGCCACCGGTGTAGGCAGCCAGGAAAGCAGGTATCATCACGTCGGAGCCGTACTTGTTGACAGTGCCGTTCGCGGGGTCGAAGGTGCCCGACATGCCTGTTCCACGGGGGTATTCCATGCCGGCGTATCGTGCTTCGACGCGTTTCTGCAAGATATCGAGGTTGTCGCGGAACTGATTGAAGGCCTTCGAGTTGTAGCCGTTACGTGCGTTGCCTCCGCCCTGGAAGGCCGTCTTGATGCTGATGGTGGTCATGTTGAGCGAACCGGTGGCCGTGGTGGGATTGCCCTCGTACATGAACTGCACGGCCTTGTTGCTGTTCTTCGTCCAGCTGGCATTGACGTCTATCTTGAGGTCGGTGAAGGGCTCGAGCGAAGCCTTGATCTGGAGGTCCTCGGTGGTGGCTGTGGTGGCGGGCGTAGCCAGGCTGCTGTTGTTCATGAGCCATCCGTGGTCGGATGCCTTCTGCAGGTACCCCTCGTCGATGAAGCCGAAGGCGAAGTCGAGACCGGGCGTGAAAATGCCGTCGAGGGTGCGGTGCTGCCCGAAGATGTCGCCAACCTCGGGACGGAAGCCGGGCAGCATCATGTTGTACGTGTTGCGGTAGCTGGCACTGGCGTTTCGGAGCATCATGACGAAGCGTGCGGCAGCCTGCGCCCCCTTGTACCATCCTTGCTCCTCCATGGGCGTCTTGGGCACGATGTTGACGCGCACCTTGACGGTGTCGAGGTTGCGAATCTGTATCTTGTTCTCGTCCAGCACCTTGTACTTCAGGTTGTAGGGATGTCCGGCACTATCGCGGGCGGTGATGTCGAAGCGCTTGGTCTTCTGGTTGTGCGTCAGGGTGACGGTGGTATCGGCCTTCAGCAGCACCTCGCCCGAGTAGCTTTTGGACTTCTTGTCGTCCTTCTTCTGGTTCGAACGACCGTTCTTGTTGGTCTGCGTGCGGCTGCTGGCGGGCTTGAGACGTTTCATGATGCTGTCCACGGGCTCACCCGTGCGGGCAGCCTCCTCCTCGGCCTGCGAGCGCAGTTCCTTCTCCTTTTCCTTCTCCTTCTTCTTGGCTTCGTCGGCCTTCTTCTTCTCGTCCACCTTCTTCTTGCTGGCGTTCTTGGCCGAAGAGGCAGAGAAGCGCTTGTTGGCCTCCTTCAGGAAGTTGGAATGGTTGTAGAGCGTCTCGAAGTTGAACTTGGCATTGCCGTTGATGCTGCGCTGGGTGTTGATGGTGTTGCCCAGGCTCGATCCGTCCTGCTGCTCGGCGCCGCGCTTCCAGGAGTAGGTGCCGTTGTAGGTGGCGTCGACGTTGACCCAGTCGAAGATGGGGATGCGGTGGATGGGCAGCTTGTAGCTGATCTGTGTCGACTGGGAGTAGTCGAGCGGACGTCCCATGTGCAGGAGCGAGTACTTGACGGAGTCCTTCCAGCCGGCGTAGGCATCGGGATAGAGGTCCTTGTTGATGGGCGTGTAGGGCTCCTCGACCTCCGCATGGGTGGCACTCTGGAAGGTGAAGTGGAGAGCCTTGAAGATGTCCCATCGTATCTGGAAGTCGCGATTCCAGAGGTACGACTGACTGAAGGATACGGGCAGGGCGGTGGGGTTCTCCAGGTTGTCGACGTCGCGCTCCTGCAACTCGTAGTAGTGGCGGTTGATGTCGGTGTTGAAGGTGATGCTCTGCGGCGTGAGGGCAATGTTCTGGTCCTTGATGATGTCGAGCCACTTGGACTTGCCCTTCAGCTTCTTGAAGGGCTCGATAGGCTTCCAGTTGGGCGTCCAGGAGTATGAGAGTCCCCCCTTCCAGGTGTTCTCGCGCTCGTAGACTGTGGTGACGCCTTCCTTGCGCGTGGTGTTGTTGGAGTAGTTGAAGGTGAAGTTGGCGGGGTCGTAGGGCATGGGGTGCTTGCGCGACGCGATGTTGACCTTGACGCCACTGAGCGAGAGGCTCGTCTGCACCTCCTTGGTGGTGGTGAGCGAGGTGAGCGAGTCGCGCTCCTGCTGGGTGGTCAGCGCGTCCATGGCGTCGGAGAGCAGCATGTCGGTATCGAGGGGGTTGTACTTGGGCTTGACAACGTCGCGCTGGTAGCTGTAGTAGAAGGGTATGCTGACCTTGGCCTTCTCGGGGAATATCTTGCCTAGGTCGAGACTGGTGGTGATGCTGTAGTTCAGCGTGTTCTCGTCTTTGCGCTCGGCCACGGACTGTTCGAGGCCACCGAATCCGGCCGTCTCGATGTGGCCCGTAGCGTTGACCGACCCGATGTCGGAGAGCTGGATGTTGAGGGCACCCTGGGCAGCCCAGCCACCCTCGTTGCTGAACTCCTGGAGGCGCAACTCGTTGGCCCACACCTCGACGCTCTTCGTGGCGCGTCCGTTGTTGCGGATACCCAGCATGATGGTCTTCACCTCGCCCAACGTGGGGTTACCCATCACGGAAACGCGGTTGTTGGAGTGGTTCTTGTCGTACTCGGAGTAGAGCTCACCATAGCTGATGGTGCCCATGCTCTTCTGTCGGTTGCGGTTCTTCTTGACCTGCGTCAGCACGTCGAGGTCGAGGTCTATCATGTTCTCGGCCGGCCAGACGCGGTTACAGCCGTCGGCCGAATAGGTGTCGTACGTGCCGGGCTCGGTGAGTTTGAGGGGCACTTCGTACTCGTAGAAGTTGCTGCTGTGGTCGCTGCCCAGGCGGATGAAGAGGCTCGTCTCGTCGTCGACGAGCTGGGTGGTGTTGGGCATGAGGGCGTTGGCATGGACGAAGAGCTGCAGGTGCTTGTACTGACGCATGTCGTAGGTGCACTTCTTGTAGACGGCACGGGCGTCGGAGGGTGCCAGGTTCTCGGCCACGAGGCAGAGGGCCTGCTCGTTCTCCTCGACGAGCTGCGACTGGCTGGGGTCGGTGACGCGGGTGATGCCGGGAGGCAGGACGTAGTTGACTGGCTGCTTGTCGTTGTTCTCCTCGATGCTGACGGTGCTGACGGTCAGGGTGGCGCCCATGGCAGCGTTGCCGCCCTGCACGAGGGCCTTCTCGTAGGTGCGCCAGTCGCCCTCGACGAGGTCGAGCGTGGCAAAGCGCAGCACGACGGGTTCCTGGAAGTCAGTAAGGTACATGCGCATGAAGCGTATGCTGGTAAAGTCGCCAATGCTGCCGATGCGCGCCGTGGGCTGGTCGAGGGGCACGCGGAAGAGGTACCAGGTGCAGTCCTCGGTGTTGCCGTTGCGCAGCTTGACGCTGGCCACGCGCTTGTCCACAATGTAGTTGTGTCCCACCTGCAAGTCGTTGGGATAGAGCGATATCTCGTAGTCGAAGTATTTCTCGTACTCGTTGAGCGTATAGTCCTGGTTGATGTCCTCCACGTCGGGCGTGGTCTTGTAGGCCGTCTCGTAGCGCTCGGGCGAATTCTGCGAGTCGGGCGAGTTGCCCTGCGGCATATTGATGCGCTTGTAGCGGTCGAGGATGCTCATCTGCTGGTTGTCGTAGTCAGTGCCGCGGTAGTAGTGGTAGTTGTCGTTGGCGGGGTCCTGCTCGATGGCGGTGTAGACCTCGGGCTTCACCTTGCCCTGGATCTGCTGGAGGTACTGGGCGTAGGTGGGGAACTGTCGCTCGCCCTCGTCGTCCAGACCGTTGAGACCGATGTCCTGCATGGCGCGGGCATTGCCGTCGTTGTTGAAGGCGTAGGTCACGCTGGTGGTGTTGTTGGGCACGCGTCCCCAGGCCGTCTCTGTGTAGTACTGCTCGTTGCCGTCCACGGGCATGCCACTCTCGTAGTACTTCTTGCCGTCCTTCAGGATGTCCTCGCTCACCTCGCCCAGGTTGATGTGCATGCGACCGCCCAGGTTGGTGGAGGTACCGCGCGTGTAGATGTAGGGGTCCATCATCCAGAACTCGATGTACTCGACGTTGCGCGTCTCGAAATCGGGATTGTCCAGCTTGCGCATCATGCCTCCCCAGTTGGTGCGGGGCGCGGACAAGAGGCCGTCGGCGTCGAGGTCGGGATTGAGGTTGTAGGCACCGCGCTCGGTGGGGTAATAGGCCAGGTTGAGCACAGGCAGGGCGGTGGCGCTGGAGTAGCTGTTCTGCGCCTTCTGGGGATAGAGCTCACGCTCGAAGACCTCGCGCACGTAGTGGTTGGATAGCTGCTCCAGATCGCTCTTGATGTGGCTGGGCGTGAGGGTGGAGGAACGGCGTGTGAAGATGGGATCGACGTAGTACCACGACAGGAGGGCACGATTGTAGCCGTAGCGCGGGTCGTTGGTCAGCTTGCTCTCGGGGAAGATGCTGGGCGTGCTGGCCATCATCCAGTAGGTGGGCTGCGTGAGCGACATCTTGACGCTACTGCTCTCAAAGTCGTCCAGGTAGGAGGCAGCGCCCTGGATGCGCTTGTTCTGTCCGGCCACGAGCTGGGCAAACTCGGCATTGAGCGAGATCATACTGGGCGCCGTGCAGTGCAGCAGGGGCAGCTTGGCCAGCATGTTGGTGAGCCACTGGCTCTCCTGCTTCCACGAGATGTGGGCACCCCAGAGGGTGTTCTTCAGGGGCTCGTTGCCCATGCTCACCTTGGTCGTCATGGGCTGCTCGTCGAGGTACATCAGCGAGGCACCGACGGTCAGGTTCTTGCTGAACTCGTAGTCGGCGTTGACGCCCAGCATCGTCTTGCGCTGCATGCCGTAGGTATCGTTGCTCTCCACCGACGCGTTGATGGGCGTACCGGCGTCAATGAGGCTCTGGTTGATAATGGTCACCTCGCCCGCGTTGTAGTCCACACGGTAGTCGGTGTTCTCCGTCAGCGTCTGTCCGCCAGCCGTCACCACGACGCTTCCCTGGGCTATGTTGCCCGCTCCGAGGTCGATGACGCTGCCGTTCTTGCCTTTGTACTGACCGGTGAGCAGGAACTTGTCGTGCTCGGCCACCTGCTTGGCGGCCACCTTGGTGGTGTCGTAGAGCTCGGGGAAGCAGTACTTGCGGGCCAAGGCAGGGTCGCCGAGCCACTCTTCGAGGTGTTTGCCGAAGGGCTCTGCCACGGGAAAGATGATGCGTCCCTTGCGGATGGTGTAGTTCTCCACATAGTCGAACTGACCGTTGGGGTTGGGATGGTTCTTGGTGTCCAAACGGTCGAGGCCGAGCGCATAGAGCAACGTCTTGTTCTTGACGGAAGGCTCAGGTATATAAGTAAGGTATACGCCGGCCGAGTCGCTCTGGTACTTGATGTCGAGGCGGAACTTCTCGCTCGTGGTGCTCGTGGCGCCGAGCGAGTAGACGTTCTTCATCATCAGGCGCCAGGTGGGCAGCGAGGAACTGCCGGTGGTGCCCTTCAACAGCTTGACGAAGAGGGCCTTCGTGTTGTCGTTCACGTCGCTCGAGAACTCGCCCACCTGGTAGGTCTTGCCGTTGTACGTGTACTCGTAGGCCACGGCCAGCACCTCGTCGGTCTGCAGCGTGCTGTTGAGCGAGATGTAGCCCAGCGCGGGATTGAGGTAGTACTCGCTCGAGGAGAGCAGACGGGCGCTCTGCAGCTTCTCGTAGTCCACGCTGCCCTCAAAGCCAGGGATGGCGTCGAGGATGGTGGTCGTCTGCGTGATGTTGCGGGCTTCGTCGTACTGCGTCACCATGGCGTTGTACTCGGTGTTGGCCTTGTTGGAGGGCACGTTAGCCTCGCCACGCGCCCAGTTGCGGTTGCCGATGACGCTGGGCTCGCCCAGGTCGGTCAGCGCGATGATGTTGCGGTTGTTGCTGGTGGAGGCCGTCTTGTTGGTCACCCAAAGCTCTATGCGCGTGATGGTCACGCCACTGGCGATGGTGGGCAGCGTCGTCATGTTGCGGTCGTAGGTCTGCTGGAAGAAGTGACCCAGGAAGAAGTGGCGGTTCTCCTCGTAGTCGGTAGCCGAGAACTCGAAGGTGTTGGTTGACGATCCGCCCTTCGAGCTGACGCTCTTCGAGGCCGACTTCTTCTGGCTCACCACGGCTTGCAGCTTCAGCTTGCCGAACTGCATGTCGGTGCGCAGACCGAAGAGGCTCGACGAACCGTGCATCAGGCTGTTGTTGGAAGGCATGGAGATGTTACCGGCCTCGACGAGTTTGATGATTTCGTCCTCCTTGCCGTCGTACTTCAGCTTCATGTTCTGCGCGTCGAAGTCCATCGTGGCATCGGTGTTGTAGTTCAGGTTCAGGTTGATCTTGTCGCCCACACTACCCTTGATGCTCAGGTTGATCTTCTCGTCGAAGTCGAAGCCAAACGTGCTGCGACGGTTGGCGGCCAGCGAGGGGTTGTCCACCTTCTTGTGGTTCATACCGAACTTGAGCTCTGCCGAACCGTTGGTCTTGATCTGCACGCCACCGGGACCAAAGATCTTCTCGGCCGGACCCAGGTCGAAGTGCATGTCGGTGAAGTCGAACTTCTCCTTGCCGCTCGAGGCAAAGGCTTCGGCATTCTTGTCGCGGAAGTAGCGCTGCATGGACTGCTTGAGGCTCCACTGCTGGTACTCCTCAGGCGTCATGATGATGGGGGTGGTGAGGTAGCTGCCTACCTGTGCCAGCGGGGAGAGGAGGGACACGGGCAAGGTGCTGCCGCTGCTGTTGGCCGCACTCGTGGTCGAGGTCTTCGCCCCTGCGGCATTCTTGTTGTTGCCGTTGTTGCCGTTGTTGCGGTTGGCTCCGTTGGCGTTGTTGCCACGGTTGGCCGCGTTACCCGCATTGCCACGGTTGGCCGCATTTCCAGCAGCATTGCCACGGTTGGCCGCGTTTCCCGCAGCATTGCCTCCCTTGCTGTCCGCCTCGCCGTTGCCCACAGCCGTACCGATGGTGTAGGTGTCCGTCTTGTCATCGTAGCTCACCTCGGTCTGAATGTTGCTGGGGTCGCGCAGGTCAGCCGTCTTGGTCTTCAGATCCTCGGTCGTCTCGGCATTCGTGCGGCGAACGGTGTATTTGGGCTTCGTCGTCTTGGCCGTGTCGGCAGGAGCCTCAGAGGGCACCTTTGCGGCAGCCTCAACGGGAGACTGAATGGGAACCTCTGCCTCAACGGGAGCCTCTGCCATGCCACCGTGCGAACTATAGGACACGACGCTTGCAGCCAGGGCGTTCAACCCGGCTACCGTAAGTAGTATCGCTATGGTTCGTCTAATTTGCATTGGCCAACTATGAACTATGAGCTATGAATTGATTTACAGCATTTTCAGTGCCTTGCGTATTACCGTCTCCACCTTGGCGTCAGGTTCGTCGGTCAGAATCTTGACCACCACCTTCTGCACCGGTGCAGGCGAGAAGCCCAGCATGGTGAGGGCGGCCATGGCCTCCTCCTTCACCTCGTTGTTGACGGTCACGCTGGTGCCGTCCGAGGCCGTCACAGTCTGGGCATCGATGCCCAACGTGGCCACCTTGTCCTTCAGGTCGACGATGATGCGCTGTGCCGCCTTGGGGCCGATGCCCTTCACCTGCTTCAGCATTTTGTCCTCACCGTTGAGGATGATGTTGCAGAGTTCGGCAGGCGAGAAGGCCGACAACGCCATGCGCGCCATGCCGGGACCGATGCCGCTCACCGTAATGAGCAGCAGGAACAGCTCCCGCTCCTGCTTGGTGCCGAAGCCCCACAGCGTCCATGCGTCCTCTCGTATCTGCTCGTAGCTGTACAGCTTCACCATCTCGGTCTGCTTCTCCTTTCCCTGCAGGGCCGTGAAGGTGTAGAGCGAGATGCCCAGTTCGTAAGCCACGCCGCCCGTGGTCTCCAGGATGGCCGTTGTGGGAGTCAGTTCCACCAGTTCTCCTCGGATGTATTCTATCATTTTTTGCTCTTTTTTTGTGGTTAAAATCGGTTGTGCGACATGCGCACGCTCTATTATAAACGGAATTTTCCTCATTTTATTGCGTATGCGCGAAAAAAAAGTTAATTTTGCAGTGAAAAAATCGTGTGAATGAAACGAATTGGACTTTTGAGCGACACCCATTCCTACTGGGACAATCGCTACCTGGAATACTTTGAATCCTGCGACGAGATATGGCACGCGGGCGACATCGGCTCGCTCGAACTGGCCATGAGGCTGCAGGAGTTCCGTCCCCTGCGTGCCGTTTTCGGCAACTGCGATGGCGGCGAGCTGCGACGCCTCTACACCGAGAAGCTGGCATGGAACTGCGAGGGGGCCGAGGTGCTGATGACCCACATCGGAGGCTACCCCGGCCGCTACGACCCGCGCATCCGCCAACAGCTATACAGCCGCACGCCCAACCTCTTCATCTCGGGCCACAGCCACATCCTCAAGGTGCAGTACGACAAGACGTTGGGACTCCTGCACATCAACCCGGGAGCTGCCGGACTGCAGGGGTGGCACCAGGTGCGCACCCTCGTCCGCTTCACCGTCCACGAAGGACAGTTCTCCGACCTCGAAGTGATTGAAATACCACGATGAAGCATAGTTCATAATTGGCATCCGCGGTAGCCTTATTTAAGATTTTGTTTATGATTTTGGTTCAGATGTCGAGCCCATAGGGCGAACTCGTTCCTAAAAGCAACGCACTGTTGCGCATTTTGGTAAAGATGTTAGTAAAAGATTTTAAATCCCGACTATAATCTAAAACTAAAATCCCGACAAAAATGCGCTCGAACAACTCGCTTTTTGGAACGACTTTTGAGATGGATCGCATCAAAGATGCTCGAAATCCAAACAAAAATCTTAACAAGCATCTTTAAATCAATCATAAGCAAGACCTGCAATAGTTGCATAGTTAACAGTTCACCCCCACCTCCTTAAACTTATAAAATCCAATGTTGCGCAACCTAACCACTTTCCTGCTCTTCCAGTTTCTCGTTTTCCTCCTTCCCCTCCGTGCCTACTCCCTAGCCGACACCGAGGGACAAGTTCCTAAACAACTAAACGACCAGTCCCCTAAACGACTAAACGACGATTTCGTCCTGGGCGTCGACATGGGATGGCTCACGGAGATGGAGTCAAAAGGTTGGAAATGTTTTGACACACTCGGTCACGAACGCGAGGCCATGTCACTCATGGCCGACTACGGCATCACGGCGGAGAGAGTGCGTGTATGGGTAGACCCTTCGCGCCACGGAGGATGGTGTGGCGAGGAGGACGTCCTGAAGAAATGTCTGCGTGCCAAGGCGCTTGGGCAGGACATCATGATTGACTTTCACTACAGCGACTGGTGGGCCGACCCAGCCAAGCAGAACATTCCCGAGGCATGGAAGGGACACAGTTTCAGGCAGATGAAGAAGGACCTGGCGCAACATACTGTGCGCGTGCTCAATCTGCTAAAAGTGAACGGCGTGACACCACGCTGGGTACAGGTGGGCAACGAGACGAGCCACGGCATGCTGTGGAGCGTCAAGATGGACCCCAAGACGGGATGGGAGTGGAAGGACGAGAAGGGCCACACGAAGGTGGTCGACAAGATGGCCCACCTGCCCGAGCAGCCCAAGCGCTACGCGGGCTTCATACGGGCTGGCTACGATGCCATCAAGTCTGTCTTTCCCGAGGCCCTTGTCATCGTTCATCTGGACAATGGCTTTGATAATAAACTTTACAACTACAACCTTGACATCATCAAGAAGTACGGTGGCAAGTTCGACATGATCGGCATGTCCGTCTACCCCTACTGGGCCATGCAGTCGAAGCGCGAACCGACGGCCGAGAAGACCATCAGCGATGCCGTGACCAACATGAGGCTGCTGGCCGAGAAATACGGTGTGGACGTGATGGTGACGGAGACAGGATTCGAGGTGGACGAGCGCCACCCCGAGGTCATGGCACGGGGTCGCGACCAGCTGCGCTCCCTCATCCGCCAGTGCCGCACGATGACGCAGGGCCATTGCCGCGGCGTCTTCTACTGGGAACCGCAGTGCAGTCCCCGGCAGTACAAGCTGGGTGCCTTTACCCACGACGGACGTCCCACCGTCATCATGAACGGATTCTTCGAGAAAGACCCCGAGCCGCTCGTCGTCGAACCGCCCATCCCCGACGTCATCGTCGACACCCGACAGCCGCTCTACAGCTACGACGACCTCCTGCGCGACCTCCGCTTCCTGCACCGCCGCTATCCCGACATCGTGCAGTACGAGATGGGCGACACCACCACCGAGGGGCGTGCCATCCCTATCGTCCGTTTCGGTGGCAAGGAGGCTCCCCACCACATCATGCTGACGGGTTCCATCCATGCCCGTGAATACATGAGCACACAGCTCATCATGGCCATGATGGAGCAGTATGCCCGGGGCTACGAGACGATGAACTTTGGCGGCACGCCCTTCAAACAAGTATTTGACAGTGTGGCACTTGTCATCGTTCCCATGGCTAATCCCGACGGCGTGATGATTGCCCAGCAGGGATTCCTCGGGGCCAGAACAAGGCAGGCTCAGTTCTTCGTGCTGGACGCCGAAGACCGCTACGACCAGATCAAGAGCAACGCCAACGGTGTGGACATCAACCGCAACTTCGGCAATGGATTCGGCGACGGCATCATCCTGCGCCATTCACCCAACTACTACTATTACTCGGGACCTCGTCCCTACTCCGAGGTGGAGACGCGCCAGCTCGTCCGCACTTCGCGCGAGCACGACTACCTCTGCTTCCTCAACTACCATTCCAGCGGCAACGTCATCTACTACGGATGTCAGAACGCCTGTGACTCCGTCAACGCCGACGCCCTGCGACTGGCCCAGCTCATCAACACCCACACGGGCTACAAGCTCAACGGTCCCAACTCCTCCATGCCCAACGGCTCCTGGGCCGACGAGGTGGAACTCGTCTACCACCGCCCCAGCATGACCATCGAGATCGGCACGCGCAACCCCGTCCCAATCGAGCAGTTCCCCTCCATCTTTGCCAAGAACCGCCTCGTGTGGGTCGACCTCTGCCGCACCCTCCTCGAGCAGCTCCATTACCAGCAACGCCAGGCTCTTGCTGCGGAAGCAGAAGCCCCACAACCTCTCGAAACGTCCCACACAAGTCCGTAAGCAGAAATCGCATGAGAATGTGTTTTCTTGAAACCAAAAATGGCACAAGAATGGCACACGAAGGCACGAAGCACGAAGGGGAAAAAAGGATAAACTCAAAGGGATAAAGAAAATATCTTCGTATTCTTTGTGTGCCACCTAATGAATTCCACACGAAGGCACGAAGCACGAAGGTTTTAAAAAAGACAAGAGGAACAAAGAAAATATCTTCGTATTCTTCGTACCTTCGTGTGCCACTTTTGATTCCTAAGCACCTATTCCGAGCAAGCCTGCAAGTCCTTAGAATTTTCTACACAAATTCTTGTTTGCATTTTGTTTCAAACAGGAAAACAGAAGAGCCGAGAGATTGCTTTTGGAGCGTAAATTGGCCATTTTTGGATGATGTAGCATGCCTAACGAGCACATGCTGCACCTTTTTCCAAGAGCCGCTGCGGCACTTTTTGAAAGCCGCTGCGGAATTTTCCAAGAGCCGCAGCGGGATTTTCCAAAACACGTAGCATCTTTTTTGCCACTTTGGGACGTTCCCGTCCTTTTTTAGCGTGCATTATTCGTCCACCAATCTGCAGATTTCAGATTATCAGCGTGTTAGTCCTTGCGCCATACGCCCGCACAATTGACCAAGATGAAGAATATCGCAAGGAGAAAGCACCAATATTCAGATATTTCTTTACAATACAATCAAGTACATTTCTATTGGATGAACGCGGAATCGCACTTCTCACACGAAATCCGCAAGTACCAAAAAGAAGAACGGCACAATAATATGACGTTCTTCTTTGGCTTCACCCTATAAAGCGATTATCTACGTTCGGTGCACAATCACTTCTTCAGCACTTTGTTGACGAGGCGGGTTATGTCCTCGATGCTCAGCTTTCCGTCGCCGTTCATGTCACCCACATTGGTGAGGTCGAAGGTTGCCTCTGCCGTCTCTGACTGCTGGTAGCCATCTGCCGTGGCGTAAGCGGTCACCTTGAGTTGGAGCAACGGCGTAAATGAATCCGTACCAGAGAGTGACGAGGTCAACGTGCCACTGATTTCACAATGTGCCCCCTCTGTCTCGCTTATTGCCGTCAGCTTGCCGTCCACGAAGGCTATGGTAGGCGTGGCACACTTGCCGAGGCTGCCCCCGCCATCGATACCCTCTATCGTTCCGAAGAATTTCCAGGGTTCTGCTGCGCGATAGGCCGCTACCGACGTTGTAGGTACTCGCAGGGTGGAGTATTCTACGTAGGAATCCAGGAAAGCACTTGAGTATGTCGAGGGTATATTCTCTGCCAAACATGTCACGGTTTCAAGGTATCCGCAACTTTCAAAAGCAGAATTGCCGATGGTCTTTACACCACTACCAATGGTTACCTCGCAGAGACGAGTGCATCCATAGAAAATAACAGAGGATATCTATGGAAATCGGGTGAGCGTATAAGTTTGGAAGAAACCAAAAATGAGAACACCAACACCATGCACATCGTCCCTGGCGAATACGAAGTCATGGTCGGCAATTCAAGTGCAGAGAGCGACTTGAAGAAGATTGTCGTGAAGATAAAGTAAGGGACAGTAAATAAAAAAACACCCCAACATCCACTTAAAACGACTTACCATATTGATTATTATCGGGTCATGCTAAGTGCGTATTGGTGTGTTTTGTGGGTAAATGCATTATTTTTGCACTTGGGGTGCATCTGTAATGTTGTGGGCAGTCCGACTGGTCGGATAAAAATGTCCGACGGTTCGGACAAGGCGAAGGATAGGTATGTGATATTATTCCCTTCAAACTGATCATGTATGTGAAACATATCGCCTGAAAATGGGTAGTTAATAGCTTGGGAAACATAAATTATTATTTTCTCATCACTTATTGTTTGCCATAAAAGAAAAAAACTCTATCTTTGCACAAGAAAAATAATTAGTTCCCAATATGGTGAAGACAAAATATCCTATAGGCATACAGAGCTTTGAGAGTCTTCGTAATGAAGGCTATCTCTATATAGACAAAACTGCAATAATACAGAAGTTGGTGGAGGATGGAAGGTATTACTTCCTTTCTCGTCCACGTCGTTTTGGCAAGTCATTGCTTTTATCTACCCTTCAAGCATACTTTGAGGGTAAGCGTGGATTGTTCAAAGGTCTTGCTATCGACACCGATGAGGTGGATTGGGAACCACGCCCTGTGCTGAAGTTTGACCTGAATGCCGAGCAATACAAGAGCCGAGAATCGCTGGAGACTATCCTCATCAGACAGATGGAGCCATACGAGAAGCGCTATGGAGTTGACAAGATTCAACCCACTCTGTCAGGACGATTTGAGTCGCTGATAAAGTTTGCTCATGAGACGACTGGGAGAACTGTAGCCATCCTTGTAGACGAATATGACAAGCCAATGCTGCAAGCCATTGAGAATCCCGAACTGCAAGCAGAATACCGCAGTATGCTAAAAGCCTTCTATGGCGTCATGAAGAGTTCGGATGAACATATCAAGTTCGCATTGCTGACAGGTGTAACTAAATTCTCGAAGGTAAGCGTTTTCAGCGATCTGAACAACATTGAGGACATCTCGTTCATCGATGACTATGCAACTCTATGTGGCATCACCGAGCAGGAGATGCGTGAGAACCTGAAGGAAGAAATAGCTGAACTGGCTAAACGAAACAAGCTGACAGATGAGGAATGTTACGACAAACTGCGCAAGTGGTATGACGGCTACCACTTCTCTTCCGACTTGTCTTTGCCGGGCATGTACAATCCGTTAAGCCTTATCAACACTCTGAAAAGTAAAGCCTTCAAGGACTATTGGTTTGCAACAGGAACCCCAACCTTCCTTGTCAGCACGCTGAAGAAAACAAACTACCCTTTGGATGAATTGGCAAAGAATCCTCCTATTACTGGCGACTTGCTCGGGGAGTTGGATTCAATATCAAAGAACCCTCTGCCTGTGCTCTTTCAGAGTGGATATTTGACAATCAAGGATTATGACGAGGAGTTCGAATCTTACACTATGGGATTCCCAAACTATGAGGTCGAATTCGGTTTTGCAAAGCACCTTGTCGAGACCTATAATAATAAGGAAAATAGCAAGTCGCCCTTCCTTGTACAAGAGTTTGTGATGGATATACGCAACGGACTTACCGAGCAATGGCTTCAACGTCTCAATGCTTTCCTTGCAGATGGTGACTACCAGATTGCAGGAAACGAAGAATTGTATTTTCAGAATGTTATGTCTGTAATATTCAAGATGTTTGGGTTCTATGTACAGACAGAGCGTCATACCAGCAATGGCCGCATGGACATAGTTATGCAAACTGCCGATTACGTCTATATTATCGAACTGAAACTGGATGGAAGCGCAAAGGAGGCATTACAACAAATACAAGACAAGCAATATGCCGCCCCATTTGCCATGGACGAACGAACTATAATAAAAATAGGAGCAAACTTCAGCAGCAAGACTCGAAAGTTGGAAGAATGGCTGATAGGATAATAAGTGTATAAATAGGTGAGAGCCGACTAAAATTTATAAATAAATTACTAATAATAAAAAAAAATGAAGAAAGAATTATCAATCAAGGCTTTATCAGCCACAACAATTATGGCATTGTTTGTTGTAACTATGCTATGCGTTACATCTCCAATAAAAGCTCATGAAAATGAGAATTTAGAACAAAATCAAACAGAAGTCATGTCAAAGGAAGCTTCAGCTTCTTTACGTTCAATAGTTATGCCACCTCAAACTACCGTGCCGACTATTCATAGCTCAATATTAGATAAAAATGGCTCAGTAGATATTTTCCGTGGCAATCCACATCACTGACTACCCAAATATCAGAGTGCAACGGTAGAGATAGAAGGGTAAGTCGCGCACACCTCTTAGCTCAGAACGGAATCCCTTCATTTTTGAGTTGAGGGACTCCGC
>JAZLFZ010000079.1:0-9828 GCA_045616065.1 Bacteroidaceae bacterium
GATTCTTTTGGCAGAAAATGTTGTATATCTCGTGAATATTCTCTAAATTTGCCTTCATAACAGGATTTTGTTTGATGTTGTGGTTGGTTTTCTTAGCAGTTGCTAATTTACAACTTTTTACTCAAATTCCTGTTATTTTAAGCGTTAAATAATTATAATTCAAATAAATATATCGCCACTATAAAGGGTGGGAAACTTTAGAATATAATTGAAAACAAGCCTACAGACAAACTTAAGGCAGCAATTAAAACAAAGTTGGAGGATATTACCGATAAGTTACTGGATGAAGATCTAATAGGTTCGAATGAAGGCTTGAAGTCACATCAAGTCGTCTTCTATTCGGCTGTATTCAATTATAATCTTAAGGATTTTCTAATGGCAATAACCAAGGCTGGCAAGCGAGGTTGGATTTGGCCAGCAACTGTAGGTTTTGAAAGAGTCGGCAAATGGAGCGAGGCTAAATTAGGATAAATAAAATAACAATAATTTATATGACATCTGTAGAACAATCAGAATACAAGAAGCTTAATGCTGAGCAGAAAGAAGAATATCGCCATCAACAAAAAAAACATCCTAATTGGGATCATCAAAAGCTGATGACGAAAGTCGGATTTACAGAAAAGGTTGATCAAATGATAGATCAACGAGGTGATATCGATCCTAATGATAAGGATATTATGAAGGAAATCATCGAAGGTGTAAGTGGATGGTTAAAGCGTACACTTCCGAGAATATGGGATGGTGTGAAGACTCTCTTTTCTAATATTCTTGACGGCATTATAAATGGTGTTATCAATTTTTTTGATGATCTTTTGGGCTGGATATTCTAATACTCTTTGATTATGGAATTAAGCAGTGAATTAAAGGATACTATAACAGAATCCAAACAAGCAAAATTGACAAAAGATAAGTGGGTGGCAGATGCGCGAAACCAAGCTGGCAGCCATGTTTTAAGTAGAGCACTATGGTCCATTATTGTATTCGTACTAATACTAGGTGTTGGTGGTATGTATATTAATGCTCTATCTGTCGTGAGTGATTATGTCTCTAAGGTTTATGACTGGGTTGGTTTAGCAGATTATTCCCTTTATATAAGTATTGCTCTTATTGTTTTGGGGTTAATTAGAATCGTTTATCATTCTAATATGAAGAGTCAACAATTGAATTTTGCAAACCAGATAGAATCAATGTCGTTGTCTGCATTTAGGCGGGAATATATGTAGCCCCAAAAATATGTATTCAAAAGATAAAGAACGGCTCCTTAGTTTTGATTAGCCACTTTTTGTTGTGATGTGGATAAGGCGATAGGTACATGGGCCACATTAAAGGCAAATATCATGTACCTATCCCTATATTCTAGAGAAATGTAAGTATATGGTGCTACGTAGGTTGGTGGTCAATTGACCCTTAATTCTTGATTCATTACATGCAAATATCTTTTGTACATAATAACCATGCAAACCACAACCCTTGAATTTCCCCACAATGCCCGTACAACCTATACGGCAGTGAAGAACCTGTTTCGCAAGCAGACTGGATTCTCGTCCGTGAAGTGCAACGATGATCTTTTCATCGTAGAGGCACGACATGGTGGGTGGCTCAACCCCTTCAGCGAGAATGTGAAGATGAAGGTGGCGGCTACGAGCACGCAGACATGCAAAGTAGTGATTGAGTCCAGTTCACGCTCCGTACTCAACCTCCTCAACTTCGGTGCCAACAAGGGTAATGTGTCCAACCTCAGTGACTACATCAACAACGAGGTGTACAGATTGATGTTGCCCGGCGAAATTCCGATGGCAAATCAGGGTTTTGACCATTCTACGATAAGGATTGTTCCACCCGAGATAAGATTCAAGTGAACTATTCTTCCTCTTCCACACGATGCTTCGAGAAGGGCGACGTCACCAGCTTGACGATGAACTTGCCGAACATCTTCATCACGGCACGCTTGTACGAGAACTTCGGGTCGTCCTTGCGTCCCTTCACGTCGAGGTCCATCTCGCACTTGCCGTGTTTGTCCGTCATTACGTAGAGGGCGTTCTTCAGCGGTACGCGACGGTATTCGGGCTTGAAACTCAGGTTCTTTACCTTCTCCACCTTCGGGTCGCTGATGACGATGTGGTTCTTGCCGTTGATGTTGCCGTTCACTGCTGTTATCTCCGACTGCAGGTCGAGCGTACCGCTCAGCACCTCGCGTCCGAAGACCTGGATGAACAGGGGCGACAGCCCCTTCAGGTCCACCTCCTCCATCTTCAGCGTCATCGTCATGTTGTTCTGGTCGGCCAGTTTGCCGTCATAGGTCGCCTCGAAGGTTCCGTCCTTGCCCAGTTCGCCTTTCACCTCAATGTGGTTGTTGTCGGCCGTGTTGAAGTTCCGGGTCTCCACCTCCACATCCTTGATCGAGTAGGCAAAGGGCACGCTGGGCACCGTCTTGTCCAGGTAGTTGATCTCGCCGTTGTCCAGCGTCAGGTCATCGATGGTGTACTCGCTCGCCTCCGACTCGTCGCTGGCCATGAACTGCAGCATGTCGTCGAAGTTGAACGTCGTATCCTTCTGCACCACGTTCAGCACGGGGTGGTCGATGTCCAGGTCCTCTACGTGTATCTTGCCCGTCAGCAGGTCGATCATGGAGATGTCCAGGTCGATGTCATCCACCGAGGCAAACACATCCTTTCCGTTCTTTTCGTATATCTTCACATCGTCCAGCGACACGTTGCCCGTCAGGATGTTCAGGCTGAATCCGTCGATGTATATCTTGCGGCCAATCAGTTCCTCGCCGTGCTCGTTCACGTACTTGCGGCCGATGGGACCCGAGGCAAATGCCACGACGATGGCCAACACCACGGGTATCAGCACCAGTGTCCAGATGATTCTCTTCGTTCTCTTCTTCATTGTTATGTGGTTATGGGGTTTTGAGGTTTTGAGTTCTTTATGTTGTGCAAAGTTAGCCAAAAAGTTCACTTTGTGCAAGTATCGTGACATATTTTGACACAAATTACATATTTTCACACAAAAGCCGCACGTTTCCGGGAGAAAAGTCTTATCTTTGCGAGAGTCCTCAATACTCAATCCCAACTTTTAATTTTTAACTTTTAACTTTTAATTTTTAACTTTTAACTTTCTCATGATACTCGACACCCTCCCTAACTTGCAGCAGTACGCTGCCCTCAATCCCCGTTTCCAGGCCGTGCTCCGTTTCCTTGAGCAGCACGACCTCAGCAGTCTCCCCACCGGTCGTCACGACATCGACGGCGACGATCTCTACGTCAACATTCAGGATGCCACGCCCCGCACGCGTCAGGAGGCCCGCCTGGAGTCGCACCAGCAGATGATAGACATCCAGATTCCCCTCTCCGACTCCGAGGAGATGGGTTACTCACCCCTCTCGGCCTTGTCTGAGGCTCCCTACGATGCCGACAAGGATATCGCCTTCTACGACGAGACGCCCGAGAGCTACTTCACCGTCCGTCCCGGCGAGTTCGTCATCTTCTTCCCGCAGGACGGCCACGCTCCCGCCATCTCCCCCAACGGCCTCCGCAAGGCAATCTTCAAGGTGCGGTAATAGATCCTCCTCCAACAGGCCCTCCCCCAGCCCCTCCCATGAGAGAGGGGAGCAGAATGGGGACGGCTAATCACAAGGAAAACTTTCCTAATCTCCCAAACGACAAGAAACTTGAAGAATGAAAGTATGAGTCCACTACAAAAAGTCAACGTGCTTTTAATTTGTAACGCAAAGACGCAGAGACGCAAAGATTATTTCTTTTTTGCCTCTAAATCCATTAAAAACTTTGCGTCTTTGCGTCTTTGCGTTCAACCAAATTACAGATTGTAAGCAAATCCGGAGAATCTGCATTTTTTAATGTACTTTTTGTAGCGGGGTCAAGTATAATCCCTAATCTCCCAAACGACTAATCTCCATGAATTTCCTCGAAGAACGAATACAGCATGAGAGCGTTGTCCTTGCAGACAATGTGCTCAAGGTGGACAGTTTCCTGAACCACCAGATCGATGTGGATATGATGCGCCAGCTGGCGTGCGAGTTCAAGCGTCGCTTCCGTGACGTCTATTTCAACAAGGTGCTGACCATCGAGGCCAGCGGCATCGCCGTTGCCACCCTAGTGGGCAACCTGTGCGAGGTGCCTGTCGTCTTTGCCAAGAAGTGTGAGACGGTGAACTGTCCCGACGACAAGTACGTGGCGCAGGCCTTCTCCTTCACGCACAAGGCGATGAACCACGTCTTCATCTCGCGTCCCTACCTCTCGGCCACCGACCGTGTGCTCATCATCGACGACTTCCTGGCCGACGGACAGGCCGCACGTGCCCTTCTCGACATCGTCCGCCAGGCCGGAGCCGAAGCCGTGGGTGTGGGTGTGGCCATCGAGAAGGCCATGCAGGGCGGTGGAGACCGCTTGCGGGCAGAAGGTGTGCGTGTGGAGTCCGTGGCCATCGTTGCCTCTATGGACGTTGATACGCAGACCGTTACCTTCCGGCCGCAGCCCTCGCCAGCATCCGAGGGGGCCACGATGTCCGACCACGACTTCATGCAGATGGCCATCGACGAGGCACGCATCGGCATCAGTCAGGGTCATGGAGGTCCCTTCGGCACCGTCATCGTCAAGGACGGCCGGGTCGTCTCGCGCGGCCACAACCAGGTGCTGAAGAACCACGATGCCTCGGCCCACGGCGAGATGATGGCCATCCGCAAGGCCGGCGACGTGCTGGGCACGTTCGACCTCTCCGGTTGCACCCTCTACACCACGGGCGAGCCCTGTCACATGTGTCTCTGCGCCACCATGTGGGCCAACATCGACAAGGTCTACTACGGCTGCACCATTGCCGACAACGGACGTATCGGCTTCCGCGATGACAAGTTCAACGACATCTTCGGCGGTCGCGACCGTCTGGGCAATTACCTTGAGGAACTGGACCGCGACAAGTGCCTCCAGCTCTTCGACGAGTACAACGCCATGCAGCACGAGGGCTATTAGACCGGTGCTGAACCTTCCCTCGTCATCTTTTGTTGGCGCGTCTACACCTTCGCTGAAGACACACGAGAACAAAAAATAATCGTAATTCGTGTCTGAACACATAATTATATAATGTAGCCATTTTTTTTTCGCGACGACGTCACCTTTTGTCCGTCCGGCTTGTTGTTATTATGAATCGGTTCAGATAAAATGATGTTTAACGAATAAAAAACTTTTTGTAATTATGGATAGTAGTGATATTGTAGCCATTCTGATCGTCCTGGGTACAGCCGTGGTACTTCCTGTCTCTGTGGTTTCTATGATGTTGAAGTCAAAAATAGATTCCGAGAAAAACCGGAAGGAAATCATCCTCGCCGCGCTGGAGAAGGATGCCAGCATTGACATCGAGGAGCTGGTGCGCAAGATGAACAGACCCGAGAAGTTGCTGAAGGAGAAGTTGCTCCGTAAGCTCCTGTGGGGCATGCTGACCGTATTCCTTGGTGTGGGACTGATAGGCTTCGGCATCTTCCTGAAACTGGCTAACATGGGTGGAACTGATGCCTGTATGTACGGCGTCTTTTGGGGACTGGTCTTCCTGGCCGTAGGAATTGCCTTCCTGGCCAACTATCACATCGGTAAGAAGATGCTGGCCAAGGAGATGGAGGCCGAGGAGCAGAACGTACGTCAGGCATAGGCGAGGGGGATGACACGGGAACAGTTCATTCAGCTTGTCAGCGACGAGCAGGAGGCACTGCGTGGCTTCTTGCTCGCCCTGTGCTGCGGTCGCAAGGACGATGCCGACGACATTGCCCAGGATGCCCTGGTCAAGGCCTACCTCGCCTCGGCCGGCTATCAGGACAAGGGACGGTTCCGCTCGTGGCTGTTCAAGATAGCCCACAACACGTTCCTCAACCACAGGTCGGCACTGCGCACGTTCGAGAGCGTCGACGAGGCGCGAACCGTGGCCGGCACCTGCGATGCCGATGCCCAGTATGTCCATCAGGACCTTTACCTGGCCCTCTCCACCCTGCCGCCCAAGGAGCGTTCCTCCATCGTGCTCTACTACCTCGACAGCCACACTGTCAGGGAGATAGCCCAGATAACGGACACCAGCGAAGAGGCCGTGAAGAAGCAACTCTCACGGGGCCGTGACAAACTAAGATCAAGATTAAAGCTATGACGAAAGACAAAGCGCTCGAGGAGCTCTTCCTCGCCCAGCGTCCTGTGTTTGACGACAAGGACGAGTTTATGGCACGTCTCACCCAGAAACTCGATGCCGTGGAATACCTCCGTCAGTACGAGGAGGCCAACCTCCGCCGCTACAAGTACGCCATGGTGGCAGCCTTCGTGATGGGTCTCATCGTGGGGGGAGGCATGCTTGCCTTCGTCCTGTCCGCACCGGCCGATGCCCCCCTCATCTCCTTCCATGCCACCACCGGCTTCCTGCTCCTCATCGAGCAGAATTCCAAGGCCATTGCCACCATTGCCCTCTCCCTGTTGCTGGGTGTCGGTAGTGTCTGCATCATCGTCAATGTGCTGGATATCATGAAGATCAGGAGCCATCCGCTTCGCCTCGTCTGGGACTGATACAGGGTGCTTGAAGAGGGGCACAGCACCACCATGTTGAGGCTGGAAAAATATTTTCCATTTAATTTCCACTCTTCCGTGATTTCTTTGTAAATGGCATGAAATCAGTGCGTTTTGTGTGTGGAGGTTTCTTTGGGAACCTCCACACACCTCCACTAACCTCCACTCGTCCTTTCCGCGCGTCCTTTCTGTACTTCCGCTAAGAGTTACTGAAAAACATGCAACGTGTTTTTTGAAAATATGTAGCGTGTTTCTGGAAAAACATGTAGCGTGTTTCGTTGTCTTCTGTTGGGTGAGGAAGGTGGGAGAGGGAGTGTGATTAGATGGAGAGTGCATGGATAGTGAAAGGTAACTCTCCATACTTGTAACGTGCGGTATGATAGGTGTGTATGGGAATTTTATGGAAAGATGGAAAGTGAACGCAAAAATGAAAATTTTGGTTCTTGCGGCTTTCGTATGAATTGTGATAAAATATCAACAAAGAAAAACCAGTCAAAAACCGAAGACTTAATTGTGACGTATAAGAGCAATGTTTTACTTCGTAGGTTTCAGAAATGACATAACGTCTTGTAAATCAATATCGTTTTGAAAGAAAATAGGCTTCACGTAACAAACCTGCACCAAATTTTAGAAAAATAAATCTAAAGAAACACAAATGTGGTGCTGTTGCCATCTTTACAGTGCAAAGATACAAAAATTTCTTCAAACTCAGTCCACTTCTTCCAATTATTTTTTCTATCCACCTTTCACGGTTCATGAACGATGGATTTGATTCAGGACAGCGCAACTACATCACTATTGATTGATAAGAAATCAAACTCAACAAAATGCACGTTTGAGAATGGTTTATAGTATGATTATTCGCGTAAAATCATACTCGTATCATAAATAGTTTTAATATCTGGCTCCCTGCAAGGTCGTTTTATCCGAGTTCGCTAATCTAAGCGTAACTTTGCATCACAAAACGATTCGTGCTATCGTGTTAGCCGCTTGCATATATATAATATAAGGTGCGTCAGGATAATGCCTAAACATTTCTTGCTTTTCCATACAACTGGACAATAGTCAAAGAAATCAAGCAAATTCAATTTTTTGGTTCCTTTTGCATGTAGAAATGAGACCAAAGTAACAAAATTGGTTCTAAAATGACTGGTTTTGAGAACCAATTTCCAGAAAAAGCTCCTTCTCATTATAATTTTGCATCGTCATTTCGCGAATGTCACACTTGCTCAAAGGAATTAAATCAATAATGCGTATGTCAGAAAACAAGAAAACCAACGTCCAGAAGGACACAGACCTCTATCATGAGATTGAGGAACTCCAGAACCGCATGAAGGCTATGGAGAACATCCTTGACAACGGCAAGGAGATTTTAACCGTTGAAGAAGCTGCCAAGTTCATGGGCATCGCTCGCAGTTCTCTCTACAAGATGACCTCTGACCAGTTGATACCATTCTACCGTCCTAACGGCAAGATGATCTACTTCGAGAAGTCAGAGATTCTCGCCTGGATTCGTCGCAATCGTCAGAGCTCCAAGGCAGAGATTCAGGAGGCTGCAATCATGCATGAGCAGAAGCTTGGTATGAGAAGTGCTCAGATAGGACGCTAAGAGTTTAGTTGAAACATGATTGTCCGTGGTCACATGGATTTTACAAGTTTCTCAGCAAGGTCTTGCCATCATGAGATGGATGCCTCCCTATTCTCTTTTCCCTTTTGTCAATTCTCAATGATGATTCTTTTCTGTCAGTCGGTTGATGTGGTAGCGTGTCCACACCAGTTTGGACCACTACCCATCATTCCGACATCAAGAAGATGATTACAATGTATACATGATATACAAGGTATACAATCTTACTGATTATAACCCTATAGGTGTATCAATGTATAGCGTTATCAAACTACGGACAATGTTCTGTCATTCTGATATGAGTAAACCAAGACTCAATCCGATGATTCAACCATGTCCATGCTTATCATCTTTAGAAAGTAACTACAATGAACGAAATTGAAAACTCATACGGACTGATACTGTCAGATTCACAGCTTGACTTCCTGTATAACTATCCTCAGGGATTCAATCGCATGAAGTGCTTTGTGACGTTCCTCAAACTGGCAGTCAAAGAACCGACTCATTATGTCAAGGGCAAGTTTGAGGTTGACCTAACCCCTGGGCAGTTTGCCATCTCAGAAGTGGAACTTGCAAGGGTGCTGAAGTGTAACCGAAAGACCGCTGGCAAGATGGCTGTACTCTTCCATAATGCAGGACTGGTAACATCTTTTTCCAATGCTTTCACCACAATCTTCACCATTCCATGCCTCGCTTGTTGGTATGTCGGTGATGACCAGATTAAAAGCAAGGTTTACTCACGTCACCATGTTGTCACTCCTCGTACTTCCATTGTACGAAAGAACAACAAACCAGAGAACGACTGCAACGTTCAGGAGCCAATCGATCCAATTAGTGAAGAACAGCACGAACAGTCACCTTCTGTAAACGATTCGCTTCAAGTCGCAGCAACCTGCAACAATGGCGATAATCAGGACATTCAGAATATTCCATCTGAGGAACCAATATCTAATGACGCACACGTACACGCGAAGGATGACCAAACCGACGGTGAAGTGCAACACTCTCATGTTGATGGTAATGCCGACGAAGATAATACCTCCGAGTCTGGTGATATGTCTCAGATTACACACCCCTCTACTCAGGAAGAGCCACAAACTATCGTAGACACCTCATCCGACAATTCGTCGGGTCAGGTTCCTAATGAAGCCGAAAAGACTCACGATGTTGCCGTTGGCATCTATTCCCAAGATGCTACTCCAGACGAAACTAAAGAAGCGAATGAAGTCGCTGTAGAAGACTCTTCTGATGACTCTCCTATAGATGGTCAATACCAGTCTAACGACGTTGCCTGAACGACTTGCGAAGCCTTCTGAAAACCACCCGAAGGGCATAGTAAAAGTGTAGTCAGCTAAACAAGAAGTGTCATTGTCCGACACCCTGGAGGTTCCCCCAGTGTTTCGACCTGCTGACTTCTTGCAATACTCGCAGGCTCGCATTGTCTTTCATTCCCTCTTATAAACTTAATTTCAATGATTTATACAACTATGGATTCAAATGTAAAACCAGAAGCAAAGGTTGCTAAGAAAAAGAAGAAAGTACGCAACCCACGTATCACGGTGTGCTACTCACCTGAGGATTACGCTACGATTCTTGAAGAGTCTGCTAAGGCAGGAATCAAGAAGAGCCAGTATGTTCATGACAAGT
>JAZLFZ010000080.1:0-43800 GCA_045616065.1 Bacteroidaceae bacterium
CCAAGCGTTATCGGACGGATCTCATTTTCTGCGAGGTTATTGTCCAAGAGTAGTCGGCCATCATCAAGATAGTGCATCATGTTGCCCCATCGAGTATATGCGTATGTGATGGCCTTGCCTATCTGTGAGGATTCGCTGTACTTTATACCCTCCGTCTCCATCCATAGTCTCATGGCTTCCATGATAGGGCGTGCCAGCTCGTTGCGCTTTGCCTTGCGCTCATCTGGTGAGAGCTTTGCTTCATCGCACAGGTGTTCTATCTTGGTAATCTCTATCAATAAACCCACAAAAGAATGACGAACATAATCTGTCAAATTATAGGTTTGCCTATGTCGTGAAGAAGAGGCAGGAACTTGCTTCGTACAACAAACGTGGGAGTTCGTACAAAAGATTTCCGATAGGTCGAGAAATGCTTGTTGAGGCGCGGGGGATTGCGTAACTTTGCGACACAAAAAATGAGAACGTTCCGGTCTCCCCCACCCCAAGGGGAGTATGACGGATGATAGATAACCAAAAAACAAAAGACATAATACAAAAAAACGGAGAAAAGGGTATGAAAAGAGTGATTCTTCTTTTTATCGTGGCGATGGTGACGGCCACGACAGTGTGGGCAGACAAGAAGATGAAACGGCCGGAGACGTACAACTACCTAAGGGCAAAGGAGGCAATGGAAAGGGAGGAGTATGACGAGGCGCTGAGCTTCCTTGAGAAGGAGTTGCAGGGGGACAAGAAGAATGGGTATGCCTACAACTGGATGGCGTACATCTACGCAGGCAGGGATGAGGACGGAAAGGCGTTGGAGAATGTGAACAAGGCGTTGAAGTACCTGCCGGCAAAGGACAAGGAGATTGTGGGATTTGCCCACGGACTGCGTGCCGGTATCTACCTGGCACTAAAGGACACGTTGATGGGACTGGCTGATCTGGGAGAGGCCATCAGACTATGCCCAGAGGACAATCAGTTTCTGGAGAAGAGGGCCGAGGTGAATTGGCAGATGAATCGCTATGAGGAGTCGAACGCTGACTACCAGTGCCTCGTTTCCAGGGACGAGAGCAGCTATACGGGCCACATGGGACTGGGACGCAACCTGAAGACTCAGGAAAGATGGGACGAGGCTATCGAACACTTCGGCTTAGTAACCAGAATGTATAGTGACCAATCACAACCCTTTGCCTTCCTGGCTGAGTGTCAGATTGGCAAAAAAAAGTGGAAAGAATCCACGGACAACATCATCAAGGCGTTGGAGATTGATCAGAACGACAAGGCGTTCGTACTGATGCAAACGGAGGACAAGACGTTTGCTACCCTGATGCTGGCCAAACTGAAGGCGGAACTCAACAAAGAGCCGGGCGATCCGTCATGGCCCTACAACATAGCCATCGTACACGAGTGTCAAAAGCAATATACCAAGGCGATAGAGGCGTATAAGAAGGCCCAGGAACTGGAACCTTCGGACGTAGTGCTGAAACGCATTTCGGACTGCTTCGGTTATCTGGGTATGCAGCAAAAAGCGTTGGAATACATCGATCAAGCAATTGCCATGGACTCGACTGACACCGACCTGCTGCACAAGAAGTCTCACATCCTTTACTATAGCCGCGACATGGAGGGTGCCATTGCGACGATAACCCGTTACATTGAGCGTGAGCCAGACTTTCTGGGTGGATACTACAGCAGAGGCTTCTTCTACGACAACATGGGCAAGGTAGACGAGGCCATAGAGGACTACACCGTGGCCATCACACTGGATGACTCGTACGCTTACTGCCGACTGGGTCGCGCGGACCAGTACGTAAAGAAAGGTATGCGCGAAGAGGCAATGGCGGACTACCGTAGGGTGACGGAGCTGGACACGGTGCCTTCGACCAACTCGTGCGCCTTCTATGCCTTCCTGGCGCTGGGCGAGCGGGAGAAGGCTGTAGCCTTCCTGGACAGTTGCCTGAGCCAGTTCCCCGAGGATGCCGGCACCCGCTACGATGCTTGCTGCCTGCATGCCAGGATGGGTGAGACGGAGAAGGCGCTGGAGTATCTGAAGCAGGCCTTCGAGATGGGGTATCGTCGTTTTGCCCACATGGAGATGGACGACGACATGGACAGCCTGCGTGAGTTGCCAGTCTTCAAGGCTATGATGGCGGAGTACAAAGCGGTATTTGCCCAGGAGCAAGAGATGCAGGACGGGAAGAATGCCGATGCGTCCGACACCGGACGGATGCATGAGGAGACGACAGAGATTCCCTTCAGCAGGGGCCACAGCAACACGTGTTCGGTGAAGTGCAGCATCAACGGCCTTCCCCTGACCTTCGTCTTCGATACGGGGGCATCGAGCGTCTCCTTGTCGCAGGTCGAGGCCACCTTCATGATGAAGAACGGCTACCTGAGCAAGGAGGACGTTGTGGGCAAGGCTTACTTCAGCGATGCGAATGGCAACGTGAACGAGGGCACCGTGCTGAACCTCAGAAACGTGAACTTCGGCGGCATCGAACTGAGGAACGTCAGGGCCTCGGTGGTCAGGAACCAGAAGGCCCCGCTGCTCCTCGGCCAGTCCGTCTTCCAGAAACTGGGCAAGATAGAAATCGACAACGACAAACAGGTGCTCAAGGTGACCCGGATGGTGAAGGAGAAGAAATGAAGCAGACCGACAGCTATTCACATGGCAACAAAGCAACAAAAGATATTTACAAGGAAGAATGAAAAAGAGCATGAGATTTACCATCCTGGCAGTGGCCGCAGCTGCCATGATAATGACGGGATGTGGCAAGAAGAGTGGTGAGGGAGCAAAGAACGGTCAGACACTGGCACCCGTCGACATGAGGGTGGTGATGGATACGCATGAGGCATTTCCTGGACACGACGAGTTTGATTGCTACGGTAGACAATTAGAGATGCTCTTCCCCGAGGAGGCAAAAGATACGGTTGATGCCGACATCGACATCTGGTTGTTCAGAGGGAAGGAGGGCTACATCGACCTGCCTGAATATGCAGAATCCGAGAATCCCTTCCTGGCACAGGCAGCCGATGCCTACAATGCGGCTGCCCTGGGATGGGGGTTATGGTCGAACTATGAGGTGTATGCGTGGAAAGACTTTGAGATGGAGGAGGAAGCCTTGACGGCCTCCTGCAACGTCAACGTAAGCGTATTCAAGGACAAGCGGTTCCGACAAGGGGCAGAGAAGTACAAGCAGGACGTGCTGGAGATGTACCGTAAGGGAAGCGAAAGCTGGAGCGACGACTATAATCCTGGTACGGCACTGGATGCGTTTATGAAGGACCTTGCAGATACCTTCTACAAACCCTGGGAGGAGGAGGACTCGACGGAGTTCATCCTGCACGACACATACAAGAAACTGAAGGCACTGAGCAACGACACGTACGCGAGATATCAGAAGCTGACTGACGAGAAATCGAGAGTGCGCGAGGCGCTGAGAATACTGCAATACAGCAAGGACTTCACGCACCAGTGCTCGTTCTGGTTGCGATGGGCCGACACGCATACGGAAAACTATGGGGAAGACTTCTGGCTGCTGGCCACCGGCACCCAACTGCTCAAAAGCGGGACATACTACCCTGAACTGCAAAAGATATGGGTCATCTGGAGGGACCTGTATCAGATGCAGTTTGGAGGCGCGTCACGTGCCTCGGAGATTCCCAACGACTACTACAACGAGGTACGGGCACTCTGTTACCGCACCTGCCTCAAATGGATTGAGAAGCATCCCGATGACATCGCGGCCATGAACTGCGCCTCGCAGCTTGCTGGCAGAGCAAACCTCCTGCGCCTCGGCAGCAACCCCTTTGGCAACGAAGCCATGGTAGAAATCATGGAGGAATGCCCCGGACGCCTAGGGCGCGAGGTGTATTGAACTTTTAACTTTTAACTTTCAACTTATCCCCGTCACCCTCATTGCGATGTCCTGCTTGGGACGGTCGCTGCGGTCGGTCTGGCAGTTCTGAATCCTCTCCACCACGTCGAGACCCTCCTCCACCTCACCGAAGACGGTGTACTGGTTGTCCAGGAAGGGTGTGCCGCCGAGCGTGGTGTAGGCCTCGGTCTGTTCGGGCGTGAAGGTGGGCTTGCCCATCTCCAGGCTCTTGGCATGCGTCTCCGCCTCCAGTTCCTCCTGCAGGGCCTGCAGTCCGGCACGGTCGCGGTTGCGTCGCATGTCCATGATTTCCTTGCGATGCTCCGCCACCAGCTGGTTGAAGATGTTCTGCTCCTGCTGCATGGCCATCTGTCGCTCCATCTGCTTCAGTTCCTGCGGCTTGTACACCTTTCCCCAGACGATGTAGAACTGCGAGCCGCTGCTCTCTCGCTCGGGGTTCATCTCGTCGCCCAGGCGGGCTGCCGACAGGGCCCCGCGCTTGTGGAAGAGCTGTGGGTAGACGAACTCGGCCGGGATGGTATAGTCGGGACCGCCCGTGCCAAGTTGCTTGCCGGCCGGTGCTCCCTTTGAGTCGGGGTCGCCACCTTGTATCATAAAGTCCTTGATGACTCGATGGAACAGTGTTCCGTCAAAATATCCTTCGCTTGCAAGCTTCAGGAAGTTGTCGCGATGACGAGGCGTCTCATCGTAGAGACGAACGATGATGTCGCCTTCGGTTGTACTGATTTTCAGTCTTGCCATATTCTTTCCTTTTTTATTCCATATAAGTTGCTATGCCACCACTGATAAGGAGGAGTGAGATCTCACAGACCTTGGCATCATACTCCACCTGCAGCACACGCTCCTCGGCATCGAGAAGGTTCTTCTGCACCTGACGCATGTCGAAGCCTGAGAGGTCGCCCAGCTTGTAGCGCTCCATGGCGGCCTCGAGGTTGTCTTCAGCGATGGCGAGGTTCTGTCGTTGCAGGTCGAGCAGGTCGAGGTTATTTCGGTAAGCCTGCCAGAAGGTGGTCAGGTTGGAGCGCAGGTCGAGTTCCAGCTGCTGCCTCTGCAACTGACGGTTCTGAATGGCCAGTTCGGCATTACGACGCTCGCGACGTCGGTTTCCGTCGAAGAGGTTGATGCCCACGGTGAGGCCAGCGGTAAGTCCCAGCGTACCCCGTTCGCGTGTGGCACTGATATCGTAGTGAGCATAGTTGTAGCCATACTGGGCATTGAGGCGCAGGTAGGGATAGTTGCGCGCCACCACCTTCTTGTAGTCCAGCTCGGCCAGTGTGCAGTTCTGGGCAGCCGTGAGGAGCGAGGTGTTGGCAGCCAGCGTCTGTTGCCACAGGTCGTCCAGCTGCAGGTCGGTGCGGATGCGTATGGTGCTATCAGGCAGCACGATGCGCTGATCCACGTCCGTGTTGGCCATGAGTCGGTTCAGTCGGATGCGTGTGGCATGCACGGCTTCTCGCTGCCTTACGTAGGCAGAACTGTCGGCATGGAAGTCGACGCGGGCCAGATGATAGTCCAGTCCCGAGAATCGTCCCGTCTGGTAGTTCAGTTCGGCAATGCGCAGTCGTTCCCTCGAAAGAGCCAGGGCGTAGCGGTAGTTCTGTCGGCGTATGATTTGCTGGATGTAACTGTAGTACTCAGAGGCCACGTCGGCAATGAGGTCCTCCACCGCCATGCGTGTAGCCGTCTCGCCCTGCTGCTCCAGGAGCCGTAGCTGGCGCAGGTTGGTCTGAATCTTGAAACCGTCGAAGAGCGTCCAGCTGAGCGACACGCCCGCATCGGCCGTGAAGTCGAGCACGTTGTAGTTGCGGGTCACGTCGCCCGTGGCCCGTGCCGTGGCATGCTCCACGTTGTCCAGGCTGGGACGCAGGCTGGCCGTGGCATCCACAGTGGGCATTCCACCGGCGTTGGCCAGCGTGGCATTGTTGTGAGCCACCTCTTCCTGGTTGCGCGTTATCTGCAACTGGTAGTTGTTGTCCAGCGCACGCACGATGCAGTCCTTCAGTCCGTACTGCAGTGGCGTCTGCGACTGGGCGCAGAGGGAGAGGGGCAAGAGAATTGCGAAAAATATATGTAAGACTTTCATGTACGCTTGTTTTTTGTTGTCCCTAACTTTCAGTTCCTGTTCTTCTTTCCGTCGAGATGTAACTGTAGATGGCGGGCACGACGAACATGGTCATGAACGTAGATACCAGCATGCCACCCACCACAGCGATACCCATGGCGATGCGCTGGTTGGCGCCCTCGCCCGCAGCAAAAGCCAGGGGGATGAGACCCAGCACCGTGGAGGCACTGGTCATCAGGATGGGGCGCAGACGCTGGAGCGAAGCCTCACGTATGGCTTGCAGCTTGGGTATGCCGCCCTCCTGCTTCTGGTTGGCAAACTCGACGATGAGGATACCGTTCTTGGCCACCAGACCGATGAGCATGATGATGCCGATCTGGCTGAAGATGTTCATCGTGATGTCGTTCCACGTCATGAACATCAGGGCACCGGCAATGGCCAGTGGCACGGTGAGCATGATGATGATGGGGTCCTTGAAACTCTCGAACTGGGCAGCCAGGATGAGGTAGATGAGGATGATGGCCAGCACGAAGGCAAACATCAGGCTGGAGGAACTCTCCCGGAACTCCTTCGAGTCACCAGCCAGTGCCGTACGGAAGGTCTCGTCGAGCGTCTCCTTGGCTATCTTGTCCATCTCGTCCAAACCCTCACCGATGGTCTTGCCGTCAGCCAGTCCGGCACTGATGGTGGCCGAGCAGAAGCGGTTGTAACGGTATAGCATGGGGGGCGCAATGCCGCCACGCAGGTCGATGAGGTTGTCCATCTGCACCATGTCGTTGTTCTTGTTGCGGATGTAGATGGCCTTCAGGTCGCTCGGCTTGTTGCGCTGCTGACGGTTTATCTCGCCTTTGATTTCGTACTGCTTGCCGTTCATGTAGAAGTAGCCCATGCGCTGTCCGGAAAGGCCGTACTGCAGGGTCTGCGCCACCTCCCTTGTGCTCACGCCCAGTATGCTGGCCTTGTCGCGGTCGATGCTCAGTCTCGCCTCGGGCTTGCTGAACTTCAGGTTGACGTCGGCCATGCGGAAGGTGGGGTTCTGGCTCACCTTGGCCATGAAGACGGGCAGTATCTCCTGCAACTTCTCTATGTTGGTAGCCTGCAGGACGTACTGTATGGGCATTCCGCCACGCCGTCCGCCAAACGACGACTGCTGCTGCACGAAGGAGCGCGCCTTCGTCTTCGTCTGCAGGGCCTGGGTTATCTTTTCGGCCACCTCCATCTGCGAGTAGTCACGGTCCTGCAGGTCCTTGAGCGTCACGCGCACGTTGCCCGAGCCGGAGCTCACACGTGCCGTGATGTTGTCGGCATCGGGGCAGAGCGAGTCGACCACATCGTAGACGTCCTCGGTATAGTCGCGCATGAACTCGTAGGTCACGCCCTCGGTACCCATCGTGCGGATGGTGATGCTCGAGCGGTCCTCCATGGGCGCCATCTCAGCGGGTATCTCGTTCCAGAGCCACACGATGACGCCCACCATGACGGCCACGATGGGGAACACCAGCCAGCGGCGCTTCAGCATGGCCCCGAGCCCCCGGTTGTAGTAGCGGTTTAGGCCCTCGAAGAAGGGTTCCGTCCAGCGATAGAAGCGGTTCTGCTTCTCTCGACGCACCAGAATCTTGGTGGAGAGCATGGGCGTGATGGTCAGGGCGGCAAACGACGAGATGCACACCGTACCGGCAATGACGATGCTGAACTCCCGGAACAGACGACCCGTAATACCGTCCATGAAGACGATGGGGATGAACACGGCCAGCAGGGTAATGGTGGTGGAGATGACGGCAAAGAAAATCTCCTTGGCACCCTCGATGCCCGACTCCATGGGCTTCATACCTCTTTCTATACGCACGTATATGTTCTCGGTCATCACGATGGCATCGTCCACCACCAGACCCACCGACAGCACGATGGCCAGCATGGTGAGCACGTTGATGGAGAAGCCAGCCAGGTACATCACAAAGAACGAGCCCACCAGCGAGACGGGGATGACGATGCAGGGCACGAGCGTCACGCGCCAGTCGCGCAGGAAGAGGAAGATGATGACAATCACCAGGATGAAAGCCTCGAAGATGGTGTCCTTCACCTCGTTAATGGAGGCTCGGATGAACTTCGTGTTGTCAAAGCTGTACGTAAAGTGAACGTCCTCGGGCAGGTCCTTCTTCATCTGCTCCATGCGCTGGTACACGTTGTCAGCAATCTCGATATGGTTGGCACCGGGCTGCGGAATGACCACCACGCCCACCATGGGCACGCCGTTCATCTTCATGTAGCTCTTGATATCGGCCGGACCCAGTTCGGCGCGCCCCACGTCGCTGAAACGCACTATCTGGTTGCCCGTCTGCTTCAGGATGAGGTCGTTGAACTCCTTGGCCGTGTGCATCAGTCCCATGGTGCGGACGGTCAGTTCGGTGGTGTTACCCTCTATCGAGCCCGAGGGCAGTTCCACGTTCTCCTTATCCACAGCGTTCTTGACGTCCATGGGCGTAATGCCGTAGCCCGCCATCTTGACGGGATCGAGCCAGAGGCGCATGCAGTAGCGCTTCTCGCCCCAGATGCCCACGCTGCTCACGTCCGAGATGGTCTGCAGCTGTTCCTTCACCGTCAGGTCGGCAATCTCGCTCAGTTCCAGGAGGCTGCGCTTGTCGCTCTGCAAGGCCACCATCAGGATGGGCATGGCGTCGGCGTCGGCCTTGGAGACGGTGGGCGGATCGCAGTCGCGCGGCAGAAAACGCTGGGCACGCGACACCTTGTCGCGCACGTCGTTGGCAGCCGTCTCGAGGTCGACGCTCAGTTCAAACTCGACCGTGATGCGGCTCATGCCCTGCGAACTGACGCTGGACAGCGAGCGGATGCCCGGAATGCCGTTGATGTTCTGCTCCAGCGGTTCCGTAATCTGGTTCTCTATGACGTCGGCATTGGCACCCGGATAGGAGCAGTCCACCGAGATGATGGGGTTGTCCACCGACGGATATTCTCGCACACCCAGATAGGTGTAGCCTATCAGACCGAACATCAGGATGATGAGCGTCATCACCAATGCCAGGACGGGGCGGCGTATGCTAAGTTCGGAGATGTTCATGAATCAATTAAGAATTAAGAATTAATAATTAATAATTAATTCATTTCACCTCATCAAGGGTTACAGGGAGGTCGGTGCGCAGTTGCAGCGTACCGCTCGTGATGATGGTGTCGCCCGGCTGCAGGCCACGCAGCACCTGCACCTCGCCGGCCGTTCGTATGCCAGCCACAATCTCTACCGGCACAGCCTTGCCACTGCGGTAGCAGAATACCTTGTCGACACCCATCTCGGGCACGATGGCCTCGCTGGGCACCACCAGGGCGTCGTTCACCTCCTCCTTCTTGAGCAGGATGCTGGCATACTGGCCGGGCAGCAGTTTGCGGTCGCTGTTGGGGTACAGGCCGCGAGCCGTGAAGACATGCTGCGTGCGGTCCACGGCAGCCTCGACGGCATACACCTTGGCATGGAAGGCATCCTGATGGCCCTCCACGCTGAAGTCCATGTTCACACCGGGCTTAATCTGGCTGGCATAGCGCTCAGGCACGCTGAACTCCACCTTGAGCGGAGTGATCTTGGTCAGCTTGGCCACCACGGTCGAGGGGTTGGCATACGCACCCACGCTGACCTGACGCAGACCGATGATGCCATCGAAGGGGGCACGCAGTTCCGTAAGGCTGATGTTCACCCTCACGCCCTCTATCTCAGCCTCCAGCGTGGCCAGGTTCGTCTTGGCCTCCTCGTAAGCCTCCTGGCTGGCCGCCTCCTTCTTCAGCAACTGCTCCTGACGGTACACGCGGTTCTTGGCCAGCGACAACTGCGCCTGCAGCCGCTTCAGCTGGGCCTGCAGGGGTTGGTCGTTCACCTTGGCCAGCAACTGGCCCTTGCGAACCGTAGTACCCTCCTTGAAACTTATATTGACAATCTTGCCACTCGTCTCGAACGACAGATTCACCTCCTCGTCGGGCAGGATGAGACCCGTGGTGACGTACTCGTCCGTCAACTGCTGCGGACGTATCACATGGGCATTCACGTTCAGTATCTTGCCGGGACCACCAGGGCCGCCTGGGCCTGGCCTGCCGCCTTTTCCACCGGGACCTCCGGGGCCCTTCTCCATCAGTTCCTCGTTGACTTTGGGCTGCTGACTCCAGATGCCACCGGCAATGATGGCGGCCACACCTGCTACAATCAGTCCCCACTTCAGTTTTCTATTCATGTTTTTACTTGACTAAATTTGTACATTACGCGTACATTATTAATCAATTAGACCCTCATGCATTCAAAAGGTTTAAGCCCTTGCACGCACTATTTACGACAAAGTCTCCATCCGTCTCCCTCAAAAAGCCTGCAGCAAGGCAGAAATTGCAACGCTGCGTCGCAGAAATTGTAACGCTGCGTCGCAAAATCTGTAACGCTGCGTCGCAGAATCTGTAACGCTGCGTCGCAGATTCGGCCATGCAGCCTCACTGAAAATGAGGACATGATAAGGCGCGTGACAGAAGGCGCGAAGCCTCCCCCGCCCCTACCGATAAATCAACGTGGTAAGATGCTCGGGCACAAAGATTTCACAGGCCGTGCGGTACAGCTCTTCGGCTGTGAGGGCTTCGATGCGCTGACAGAGTTCCTCGCAAGACTGCAGTCGGTTGTAGTGCAGGAAGCGCTTGCCCATGCCGATGGCCACGTTCTCGAAGGAATCGTAGGAGACACCAATCTGTCCCACGATCTGCCGCTTGGCGTTGGTCAGCTCGCGCTCGCTGAGCGGACGGTCGGTCAGTCGCTTCAGTTCGTTCAGCACAAGATGTCGGCAACGCTTCACATCCTTCTTGTCGCAGCCGAAGTAGACGCTCCATACCCCCGTATCGGTATAGCACACAGAGTTGCTCTCGACGGTGTACACGAGTCCGTTACGCTCCCTGAGAGCCACGTTGAGGCGAGAGTTCATGCCAGGTCCGCCCAGGATGTTGTTGAGCAGATAGAGATGCAGATGGCGGGGATCGGTGGCACCGAACGAGCGTGCACCAATCATGACGTGCGCTTGGTGGGTGTCCCTCTCCTGCTCAACGTATTGCGGCACGTAGGGAGGAGGAGGGAGGCGATTGGCCTCAGCATTCATGGTGTCTGGCCCACCGTTCATGGTGCCTGATGCAGAACCAACCACCACAGGCCCAGTAGACTTCAGTGCCTGCTGAACCGTTCTCAGAATCTGCTTCGAGGGTATATTGCCCTTGACGAACAGCACCATGCGTTCGGGACGGTAAAGCCGACGAGCAAAGCGTTGTATGTCCTCGCTCTTCATCCGTCGCAACCCGTCCGCCTCGCCCAGGATGTTGTGGCCGAGGGGATGTCCGCTGAAGATAATGCCCTCAAATTCATCGTAGATAAGTTCGGCAGGCGAGTCCTGGTAACTCTCTATCTCGTCGATGACAACCTCCACCTCCTTTTCTATCTCGTGGGGCGGATAGATGCTGCCCAGGACGATGTCGAAGAGCAGGTCGACGGCCCGACTGAAGTGCGGCTTGAGGAACGTGCAGTAGTAGACCGTCTCTTCCTTTCCGGTGAAGGCGTTGAGGTCGCCTCCCACACTCTCCATTCGGTTGATGATATGCCACGAACGGCGACGGGCCGTACCCTTGAACGTCAGATGCTCGGCAAAGTGGGCCATACCCTCCTCGCCTTCCATTTCATCGCGTGTACCGGCATCCACGGCAAGGCCACAATACACCACATCAGTGGCCGATCCGTCGGTCACCACACGCATTCCGTTATCTAAAATAAAAGTTTCCAAAAACTACGAATTATGACTTGCTTCAACTTGATGAGCTTCAGCTGACAACCCAATCCCGGCTCCACAGCTTTGCAAAGAAGGGGAGGCACGAGCACAGGCACGCTGAAGGCATCTTCCTCATGCAAAGTTACGCATTTTATTCCATTCTCCCAAACTTTTTGCAAGGAAGTGTATACACATTCCCACAACGAACAGGAGGAAGCTGCTCTCCATACGCACAGAAGCGTCCTTACGTACGGCCTCGGGAAGTACGTACCCGTACGTCCCGCCAAATTGTGCACGGCATCCAACAGCAGGGTCAGGACTCACCATTTGTAGGTATTTTGAAGGCTGATGACAAGAGAATTGGAGGGCAACGCTTGGCCGAACGGAAGATTATTTGTAATTTTGCACAAAATTTTTCCAATGAAGCTCAACGAACTTGAAATAGGACATACAGCCACGGTCATCGAGGTAGGTGGCGAGGGAGCCTTGCGACAGCACTTCCTCGACATGGGACTCATACCGGGTGTCAGCGTCAAGATGACGCAGCACGCTCCGATGGGAGACCCCATCGAGGTACTCCTCCACGGCTACGAACTGACGCTCTGCAAGGCCGATGCAGCCAAGATAGGCATCGAGCCATGCAGGGCAACCAGCCAACAAAACGACGAGAATGCAAGACGGCAGGACAGCGACGACGAGGACATCGAGCTACAAAACTCCGAGATACTGAACGAACAGGACATCCCACACCCACGCTACGGTGAGGCACGCGACCCGCGCCACAAGCACCAGGCCCACCATCCTCAGGAGGCACGCCATGGCGAGGGAGCGGCAGACGAGAAGGAGCGCCATGTGCTGACCTTTGCACTCGTAGGCAACCAGAACTGCGGCAAGACGACGCTCTTCAACCAACTGACAGGTGCCAAGCAGCACGTGGGCAACTTCCCAGGCGTGACAGTGGACCGCAAGGAGGGACACGTCAAGGGGCACCCCCACTCGCTCGTCACCGACCTGCCCGGCATCTACTCGCTGAGTCCGTACACAAGCGAGGAGGTAGTGTCGCGACAGCACATCCTCGACACGCACCCCGACTGCATCATCAACATCGTCGACGCCACCAACATCGAACGCAACCTCTACCTTACCATGCAGTTGCTCGAACTCGACATACCCGTCGTACTGGCGCTGAACATGATGGACGAGGTGGAAAACAATGGCGGAACCATAAAAATCAACCTGATGGAGGAGATGATGGGCATACCCGTCATACCCATCTCGGCCATGAAGAACGAGGGCGTGGAGGAGCTCATACGCCATGCCGTCCACGTGGCCAGGTATCAGGAGAAGCCAGGCATCAAGGACTTCTGTTCGGCCACCGACCATGGTGGAGCCGTGCACCGCTGCCTGCATGCCGTGATGCACCTCATCGAGGACCATGCCGAGGCAGCCGACATCCCCATCCGCTTTGCCGCCAGCAAGCTCATCGAGGGCGACTCGCTCGTGCTGCACGCCCTGCAACTGAGCGACAACGAGCAGAAGACCGTGCGACACATCATCCGACAGATGGAAGAGGAGCGCGGCATCGACTGTGCAGCCGCCATGGCCGAGATGCGCTTCAGCTTCATCCAGAACGTCTGCAACGCCACCGTGGTGAGACCTACCGAGAGCAAGGAGCACCGAAGGAGCCGACGCATCGACAGCCTGCTGACGGGACGCTGGACAGCCCTGCCCGCCTTCGTGGCCATCATGGCATTTGTCTTCTGGGTCACCTTCGACGCTGTGGGCGGCACCCTGCAAGACCTCATGGACCAAGGCATCACCCATGTGGGCGAATGGCTGGGAGCCACGTTCGAGGCTTGGAACATCAACCCGTGGGTCAGCTCGCTCATCCTCGACGGAGCCTGGGCGGGAGTGGGCAGCGTGCTCACCTTTATACCTATTATATTATGTCTATTCTTCTTCCTTTCCATGCTGGAGGACAGCGGCTACATGGCCCGCATCGCCTTCGTCACCGACTCGCTGCTGCGCAAGATAGGACTATCGGGACGCAGCATCGTGCCCATGCTCATCGGCTTCGGCTGCTCCGTGCCCAGCATCATGGCCACCCGCACGCTGCCCAGTGAGCGCGACCGCAAGCTGACCATCATGCTGACCCCCTTTATGAGCTGTACGGCCAAGATAGCCATCTACGGTTTCCTGGCCCGTCCCTTCTTTGGCGACTGGGCATGGATGGTCATGATCGGACTCTACGCCCTGGGCATCGTCACCGGCATCGTGGTGGCCGTGGTGGCCAATCTCCTGGCCTTCAAGGGAGGAGCCGTTCCGTTTGTCATGGAGCTGCCCAACTATCGCTGGCCGGGACGCAAGAACGTCGTACATCTGCTTTGGGACAAGACGAAGGACTTCCTGAAAAAGGCCTTCACCATCATTTTCGTGGCCACCATCGCCATCTGGTTCCTGCAACACTTCGACTTCCGCTTCAACCTGCTGGCCGACGAAGAGGTGGAACGCTCCATCCTGGTCAATGTAGCAGGCAGCGTAGCCCCCATCTTCTCACCGCTCGGCTTTGGCGACTGGCAGACCACGACGGCCCTCGTCACAGGCTTCATTGCCAAGGAAAACGTGTGTGCCATCATGGAACAGGTGTATGGCGGAGCCCACATGCTTCACCTCTACATGACAGCCGGCTCAGCCCTCTCGCTCCTCGTCTTCTGTCTGCTCTACACGCCTTGCGTGGCAGCCATGGCCACCATCCGTCGCGAACTGGGCGGCAAGTGGGCAGCCGGCATCGTGCTCGGACAATGTATCGTGGCATGGATTGTGGCATTCCTGACACTGATCCTATGGAATGCCATAGCATGACAGTCGTGGGCTCGTCCATGCACAAGCCCGCTAACAGAAGGCTGATTATCCCAACCCCAAAACGCTGCAAGAGTGGGGCCGTTCTGGTCTAACCCTGCAACCATCAAAAATGTGTGCATCATGAATTCCCAAAGCGTACTTCTCCTTGTCCTCGTCCTGTTGCTTGCAGCCGCAGGGTTGTGGAAGTACATAAAAAAAAGCCGCCGCACGGGAGGGTGCGACGGCTGCAACTGCTATGATTGTGCCCTGCGTGGGCTCAAGAAAAATCCTACTCCTGATTGCCACTAAGTACGCGACGGGCACCGAGGTAACGCTGGCTGTAGTATGCCGTGGTGGACTGCTCGGTAGTGATGCCCTTGCTTGAAGAAGCATGTACGAAGGTGAACGACTTGTCCTTGTGAACCTCAGCCACGATACCTACGTGGCCCACGCCACCCTTGCCGCTACGACCTTGGAAGAAGACCAAGTCACCCGCACGCAAGTCCGACTTGCTCTTGACACTGCGACCCTGCGTGAACTGGTCACGAGAGCTGCGAGAGAGGGAGATGTCATACTGTTTGAAGACATAGCTCGTGAAGCCAGAGCAGTCAAAGGACTTGGGGCTGCTGGTACCGTGGCGATAAGGTACGCCAAGGAACTGCATGGCCGTCTTTACAATGGTCTCGCCCGAAACATCGTCAGCATTGGCCAGAGCAGCTCCTGCTGCAGGTGCCTCGTGCTGTGCCGTCGCCTCGGTGATACTTACGGTCTTAGCCTTGCTGGCCGACTTCTTGCTTTTCTTTCTCTGAACGCTGGTTTTGCGTGTATTTTTCTTGCGCGACTTGGCAGCATCAACCGTCACGCCAAAAGGCATGACAAGAGCCAACAAGAGTGCAATTATAATTCGTTTAGTATTCATATTGGGTGCAAAGTTACGAAAAAAAACTCGCCCAGCCAAGCATTTTTTAACTTTTTAACGCTTTTACGGACTCAACGTCAAGCCTTAACGGCCATCAGAAGGCCCTGTACTGTGCGTTTTCACGTTCCCTGACTGCGATGCATTCCATCTCGATGAGCCACGTGGGACGGCAGACAGGAGCCAGGGTAAAGACTGTTGGAATGTCGGGGAAACGCGCAGCAAACATGTCGGCCACAAGGGGATAGTCGGCCGTATCGCGCAGATAGACAATGATCTGCATCACGTCCTTGAATCCCGCGTCACCCTCCTTCAGGAGCGTCTCCACGTTCTCCCACATACGTTCCGTCTGCTTCACGATGTCGCCCACATGCACCACCTCTCCACGGTTGTTGATGCTGGCCGTACCGGAGATGAAGACATGGGCACGGTCGCCATACTCCATCACGGTGCCACGCTCGAAGGTCACACCATATTCGTACGTAGGGTTGAGATGGGTGGGCGCATAGAGGTAGCGCTGCTGACTGGGCTCGAATCCCGTCATGGCGTATGTGCCCAACTGGATGAGCGCCTTGGTGTCGGCCGGACTGCCCCCGATACCCGTACTGCTGATGTAGTGCGTCTGGCTCGTCAGTCCCTGTTCGGTGAAGTTGTCGCGACGCGCCCTTACCATACCGGCATACTGGGTATCCACGTCGCGCACAAAGAACCAAGTGCGGATGCAGTTGTCGGCCAGGGTGGCTCCATAACGCTGCAACGTGGCCTCATAGTCCGTGAGCAGGGCTTCCGTCTGCCAGGCACTGCTCTCGCTGTCCTGTGCGGGATTGCCCTCCACCCGTGTCATTCCCATCATCCAGAGATGACGGTATCCGTTGTGCAACACCACAAGCATGCCGTCCTCATCCTTCACCTCCGTTCCGCGCTGCAAGTAGAGCCACACGGCAATCTTGGACCCGTCGAGCGGGGGCTGCTGAATGAAGCTGAGCGAGACCCCGTCCTCCTGCCGCATCATGGGCACTTGATTGGTGCTGTCAGAAAGGAAATAGCGCTTCAGTATGTATTTTGCGTCAGCAAACTCGGGCAACGAGGTCAGCAGATCCTCCGCCTCGTAGATACGACGCATCTGCCCCTCGAAAGTCTCGCGTCGAGGTTCGACGTGCAGCATCACGTGCCATTCCGTCGCTCCCTCTTCCGTACCGAAGCACGTAGCTTCCATCCGTACGCCAAGTTTGTCAAAATAGGTCTTATTATAATACATTATATTATTTTTATCTTGCAAGTTTCCGCACCTCACTTCACATCCTCAAACTCCACATATTCCCCCTCATCGTCATGGAAGACCTTCTTGTCGGGATTGGATTGAGCGGGGCGCGTAGCAGTCTGCTGTTGCCCAAAGGGATTCTGCTGTTCGTAAGGACCTTGCTGTCCAAACGGATTCTGCTGGCCAAACGGTCCTTGCTGTCCAAAGGGTCCCTGCTGTCCAAAAGGATTTCCGCCCTCGTTGGCCATCTTCTTAATCTGCCTTATCTTCCACCAAATCTTGAAGCCCACAAAGAGTACGGGCGAGACAATGATGAGGATGACCCACCAAGGCAGGATGGACAGTAGACAGCCAATGCAGATGATGGCTATCAGGAGTCGTATGTAAAGGTCTTCCATTCGCATGGGCAGAAATCGCATTTCAGGTTACACAGCTTACAGCCTCTATTCGTGTCTGACAAACCTTGCCACAAGGGAAAGGACAAGATACCACACCACGATGGCAGCAAAACAACTCCATCCGAGCAGGAAGCAGGGCAGCGCCCCGATGAGGAAGACGTACTTGATCCAGTTATCCTGCCAAGAGAGGTTCTTGAACTTCAGGGCAAAAAGGGGCAACTCGGCCACGAGTAGATAGCAGAAAAGGAACTCGAGCAGCACGAGGAACATGAATCCGTCGGGAATGCTTAGCAGCCACCTGCCCTGCCCCACGATGAGGGAGCCCCAGAAGAGGGCGTTGGCAGGCGTGGGGAGACCGATGAAGGATGTGGTCTGACGTGTGTCTACGTTGAACTTGGCCAGCCGCAGCGCCGAGAAGGCAGCCATGACGAAGCCGATGAACTTGAGCCATACCATGTAGTCGGTCATCCACAACGGGCACAGCATGCTACCCATGAACATGACGAGCATGGACGAGGGTGCCACACCGAAGGTGACCACGTCAGCCAGCGAGTCGAGTTCCTTGCCGATGGGCGAGGAGACACACAGGAGGCGAGCCACCATGCCGTCGCAGAAGTCGAATGCGGCTCCGCAGATGATGAAGATGAGAGCCAACTGCATGTTGTGGTACAAAGCAGCCGTCGTGGCCATGCAACCGGAGATGAGGTTGCAGCAAGTGAGTATGTTTGGGATATGCTGTTTACAATTCATAATTCAGAATTCATAATTCATAATTCTCAATTTACAATTCATAAATGTCATCGGCGTCTGGTCGCGACAGCCAGGATTATGAATTGCGAATTATGAATTATGAATTAATTTAGCGAGAATGGTCTCGTTACCCGTAGTCTTCTGGTCCATCGAGACGAGCACCTTCGTACTGAGAGGCAGGTAGGTGTCGACGCGCGAGCCCAGCTTGATGAATCCCAGGTGGTCGTCGATCTCCACCTCGTCGCCCGACTGGGCATAGGTAACGATGCGTCTCGCCACAGCACCCGCAATCTGCCGCACCAGGATGTCCGTGCCCTCGGGTGTACGGATAACGGTGGTGGCCCGTTCGTTCTCCTCGCTGGCCTTTGGGAGCCAGGCCCGGTGGAAGTTTCCATCATGATGGCGCACATACAGCACCTTTCCGTCCACGGGCACCCAGTTGGCATGCACGTTGGTGACGCTCATAAAGATGCTGACCATGAGACGTTTGTCGTGGAAGTACTCCTTCTCCTCGACCTCCTCGATGCAGACAATCTTTCCGTCGGCAGGAGCGATGACAAGGCCGGTGGTGTCCTCCTCGAACTTACGGTCGGGGCAGCGGAAGAAGTTGAGCACAATAAGATAGAGCACCCCCGTGATAGCCAGTACCACATAGAAGGGTATCAGCATAAATTCGTGGTCGAGCGACAGTTCAAAAAGCAAGGCATCCAGCAAGGCCACAGCCACACCTCCGATGACGAGCGTGTGTGTCCCCTCTCGATGCAGTTTTATTCTTTTGCGTAGTTTACGAAGTCGTTTACCCATTATTTCGATTGTTTCAGCATTAGATTAGCCTATAATTTCGTGCAAAGATAAGCAAAAAAGTGAAAAGTGAAAAGTGAAAGATGAAAAATGAGCCGTTCGTGGAGTTTTTCCGTCATTTTTTCGGCCGTCAACTTACATTTCTTAATTTATTTATGTATCTTTGACACCAAATTTACGTTTTTCTCAACAATGACAGACTTCGTACATCTTCACGTCCACACCGACTTCTCCCTGCTCGACGGCATGGCCAAGGTCTCCAAACTGGTAGACAAGGCCGTGAAGGACGGCATGCGCGGCATGGCCATCACCGACCACGGCAACATGTTCGGCGTGAAGGACCTCTTCGACTATTGCAACAAAATCAACAAGGGGCGCAAGAAGGAAGGCCAGGAACCCTTCAAGCCCATCTTCGGCTGCGAGATGTACGTAGCCCGTCGTGGCGACAAGACCCGTATGGAAGGCAAGGTGGACGCCTCGGGCTGGCACCTCGTGGTGCTGGCCAAGAACGAGGTAGGCTACCACAACCTGGCCAAACTGGTGAGCCGGGCCTGGGTGGACGGCTACTACATGCGTCCCCGCACCGACCACAAGGACCTGGAAGAGTTCCACGAAGGGCTCATCATCTGTTCGGCCTGCATCGGTGGCGAGGTTCCCAAGAAGATACTGAGCGGCAACCTTCAGGACGCCGAGGATGCCGTACTGTGGTTCAAGAAGATATGGGGCGACGACTACTACCTGGAACTGCAGCGCCACGAGGTCAAGGACCCCACGTTGGATGCCAACCGTGAGACCTTCGAGCTGCAGGAGAAGGTCAATCCCGTCCTCATCGAACTGGCTCGCAAGCACGACATCAAACTGGTGTGCACCAACGACTGCCACTTTGTGGACGAGGACGACGCCAAGGCCCACGAGGTGCTGCTCTGCCTGGGCACAGGCAAGAAACTCACCGACCCCCACATGCTCTACAGCAAGCAGGAGTGGTTCAAGACCCGAGCCGAGATGGAGAGCATCTTCAGCGACGTGCCCGAAGCCCTCACCAACACGGTCGAGATACTGGACAAGGTGGAGACCTACGACATCGAGAGCGACCCCATCATGCCCTTCTACCCCATCCCCGAGGCCTTCGGTAGCGAGGAGCAGTGGCGAAGCACCTTCACCGAGGAGATGCTCTTCCACGAGTTCACCACCGACGAGTATGGCAAGAACCCGCTGTCCGAAGAAGAGGGACAGAAGAAGATAAAGAAACTGGGCGGCTACGAGAAGCTCTACCGCATCAAGTTCGAGGCCGACTACCTGGGCCGACTGGCCTACGAGGGCGCCTCGCGCCTCTACGGTACGGGCTATGCGGAAATCCCTGACGACAAGGCACTTCAGCCCGACGAGCTGTCGGCGTGGGCCTCGGAGCACGGCATTGCCAAGGAGGTGGACGAACGTATCCGCTTCGAGCTGCACATCATGAAGACGATGGGCTTCCCCGGCTACTTCCTCATCGTGCAGGACTTCATCAACTCGGCCCGCAAGGAGCTGGGCGTATGGGTAGGTCCGGGACGTGGTTCGGCAGCCGGTAGCGTGGTGGCCTACTGTCTGGGCATCACCAAGCTCGACCCCATGAAGTACGACCTGCTGTTCGAGCGTTTCCTCAACCCCGACCGTATCTCCCTTCCCGATATCGATACCGACTTCGACGACGACGGCCGCGGCAAGGTGCTGCAGTGGGTCATGGACAAGTACGGCCACGAGAACTGCGCCCACATCATCACCTACGGCTCCATGGCAGCCAAGAACTCGCTCAAGGACGTAGCCCGTGTGATGGGCATCTCCATCGAGAAGGCCAACGCCCTCTGCAAGGCCATCCCCGACCGTCTGCCCGATGGAGCCAAGGACACGCTCGACAACTGCATCAAGTACACCCCCGAGCTGCAACAGGCCGAGGCCTCCAACGACCCAGCCGAAGCCAACATGATAAGGTACGCGCGCAAGCTCTATGGTACGACGCGCAACATAGGCATCCATGCCTGCGGTTTCATCATCTGTCGCGACCCCATCTCATCCCACGTGCCCGTGTCGACGGCCACCGACCCCGACTTCCCCGACAAGAAGACAGCCGTGACGCAGTACGACGGCCACGTCATCGAGTCGACGGGCCTCATCAAGATGGACTTCCTCGGACTGAAGACGCTGTCGCAGCTCAAGGAGGCCTGCCGCGTTGTCAAGGAAGCCCACGGCGTGGACATCGACCTCGACCGCATCCCCATCGACGACGAACTGACCTACCAGCTCTACCAGAAGGGACAGACCGTAGGCACGTTCCAGTTCGAGTCGGCCGGTATGCAGAAGTACCTCAAAGAGCTGCACCCCACCGTCTTCGAGGACCTCATCGCCATGAACGCCCTCTACCGTCCGGGTCCCATGGACTACATCCCCTCGTTCATTGCCCGCAAGAACGGCCGTGAGGAGATCAAGTACGACATCCCCATCATGGAGAAGTACCTGAAGGACACCTACGGCATTACCGTCTACCAGGAGCAGGTCATGCTGCTGAGCCGTCTGCTGGCCGACTTCACCCGCGGTCAGAGCGACGCCCTTCGCAAGGCGATGGGTAAGAAGAAGAAGGACATCGTAGACCAGATGAAGCCCATGTTCATCGAGGGCGGCAAGAAGAACGGCCACGACCCCGCCATCCTGGAGAAGATATGGGGCGACTGGGAGAAGTTCGCCTCCTACGCCTTCAACAAGTCGCACGCAGCCTGCTACTCGTGGGTGGCCTACCAGACAGCCTACGTCAAGGCCCACTACCCAGCCGAGTTCATGGCCGCCCTGCTGACGCGCGGCTTCTCGGACATCAAGGAGATCACCAAGTTGCTGGACGAGTGCCACAACATGAAGATCGACGTGCTGGGCCCCGACGTCAACGAGTCGCATGCCGACTTCGGTGTCAACAAGAAGGGTCAGATACGCTTCGGTCTGAAGGCCATCAAGGGTTTTGGCGAACAGGCAGCGGCAGCCGTGGTGGAGGAGCGCGAGAAGAACGGTCCGTACAAGGACATCTTCGACTTCGTGCAGCGCCTCCCCATGTCGGTCATCAAGAACAGCGGCCTCAAGTGCCTGGCCACGAGCGGTGCCTTCGATGCCTTCAGCAGCCAGATCAAGCGCGAGCAGTTCTTTGCCATAAACAGCAAGGGCGAAGCCTTTGTCGACATACTGACACGCTATGGCAACCAGTACCTGCTGGCCAAGCAGGAGGCGCAGTACTCGCTCTTCGGCATGGATGCCGTCGAAATCAGCACGCCCCCCATCCCCCAGGCCGAGAGCTGGAGCACCCTGGAACGCCTCAACAAGGAGCGCGACCTCGTGGGCATCTACCTGTCGGCCCATCCGCTCGATGAGTTCCGCATCATCCTCGACGACATCTGCAACCTCCACATGAACCAGATGGAAGACATCGCCCCCTTCTGCAACCAGGACGTGCAGTTCGGAGGCATCATCACAGGCATCAAGACCGGCCTCGACAAGCGTGGCAACCCCTTTGGCATCGTGACGATGGAGGACTTCAGCGGTTCGGGCGACCTGCGCTTCTTCGGACAGGACTGGCTGACGTGGAACGGCTATATGCAGGTGGGCAACACCCTCTTCTTCAACGGACGCGTAGAGGACCGCTACGGACGTATGTCGCTGCGCTACGGCAAGATACAGCTGCTCTCCAACGTCAAGGACGACCTCGTCAAGTCGCTGACCATCTACGTCAAGGTGGCCGACCTGCAAGACGACAAGGTAGCCGACCTCTCCACCATCATCCTGGAGTCGAAAGGCAACGTGAAGCTCTACTTCCGTCTGATAGACGAGACGGGCAACACACAACTCCTCATGAAGTCGCCCTACACCATCAACGTCTCCCACCAGTTGGCCAGCTTCCTAAATACGCAATCCGACATGAAGTACAAGGTCAATGAAGACTGAAACAATTCATAGTTCATAATTCAAAGTTCAAGGAAACAATATACTTTTTGGCACAGGGCTGTCATTCCGAGCAAAGCGAGGAATCTCCGCCCAATAAGGACTCACAATAGCAGGATTGAACTTTGTGAGACGTCACAAAGTAGAGATCTAAATTTTGATCAAGTCAAAAGTCCTAACGTCGGGATGACATTACCGCTCAATGCCTAATCGTATATCGTTCCCTAATTCAAAGTTCATAGTTCAACCAACATAAAACCTTTAAAACAAAAAGATTATGCAAGCAATTACAGACGCAAACTACGAAGAACTGGCTGCTCAGGGCAAGCCTATGGTATTGGACTTCTGGGCCACCTGGTGCGGTCCCTGCAAGAAGATTGCCCCCATCATCGAGGCACTGGCCAACGACTACGAGGGACAGGCCATCATCGGTAAGGTGGACATCGAGGAGAGCGAAGACCTGGCCATGAAGTTTGGTGTGCGCAACATCCCCACCGTGCTCTACATCAAGAACGGCGAAGTGGTTGACAAGCAGGTAGGTGCGGCTCCACGTCCCACGCTGGAGGAGAAACTCAAGGGCATCCTGTAAAGGGAAGGGGAGACCAGTCACCTAAACGACTAAACGACCAGTCACCTAACGACTAAAACAAAACGATATGGAAAAGAACGTTCTTGACGAACTGATGGACATGGCGGAGTTTGATCCCGAAGAGATCAAGTACATCCGTGAGCGCATTGCTCCCGAATTGAACAAGAAATATGACGACGAGACCCTGCAGTACATCGTCGACGTGCTGTTCGAGTACATCGACCAGAAGAATGAGGAAGAAGACATCATCGTAGACGATGCCGCCCAATACGTGGTAGCAATGGCAGCCAAGGAACAGATGGGCAGTCTGGACGTCAACGAAGTGGCTGAGGTACTGGATGCCGACTTCGACTACATGGAACAACTCGAAGACTGAACCCTCACCTCGGGATCAAGAGAACAAAGCCCGAGCAAAGCTAAAAGCAGCCCGAGAGCAAAACCCGAGCTGGCATCACGCCTTACTCCCAAGAGACGAGGCGTGAGCCATCCTCTTGCTCCTCGATGTGCACGTTGATAGTCTCCTCGGGCAGGATTTCCTCGATGAGTTCGGGCCACTCGATGAAGCAGGGACAGCCACTGTAGAAGTAGTCGTCCACACCGATGTCGTAGGCCTCCGAGAGGCGCTTGATGCGGTAGAAATCAAAGTGATATATGGGGTCGCCACTGGCGGCCTCATATTCGTTTACGATGGCAAACGTAGGACTGTTGATGGCGTCCTGCACCCCCAGTTCCTCACAAATGGCCTTGACGAACGTCGTCTTGCCCGTGCCCATGGGGGCATAGAAGGCGAAGACCAAGACGGAAGCCCCCTCCCCGCTCCCCGAGGGTCGGGCATCCAGGCCAAAGTGATTGATGAACTGACGGGCAGCCTCACGTATTGTGTCTAATGACTGTATCTTAATTTCCATATCTTCTTTTTTTTGGGGGGTGCAAAGGGCCGGTCGGTTGTCATTCTGAGCGTAGCGTTTGGTAATGATATACTTGTTGCCACAAGGTTGTCATCCCGACGAAGGACTTTTGACTTGATCAAAACGTAGTTCTCTGCCCAATAAGGACTCACAATAGCAGGCGTTGGGCTGAGATTCCTCACATTCGTTCGGAATGACACCTCCCTGTGCCTGATATCGTTCCCAAATTTTAAATTTTAAATTTTAAATTTTAATTTTTAATTTTTAATTTTAGCTTCAGCTTCCCTTGCATCGTGATGAGCGGGATGAGCATTTCCTCCATCGAGATGCCCCCGTGCTGGAAGGTGTCCTTGAAGTAGGAGACGTAATAGTTATAGTTGTTGGGGTAGGCGAAGAAGTCGGCCCCGGTGGCAAAGACGTAGGTGGTGCTGAGGTTGGGAGCCGGCAGGAGTGCCCTGAGCGGGTCCTTCAGTTCGTAGACCTCCTTGGGGTTATAAGCCAGGTTCTTGCCCAACTTATAACGCAGGTTCGTATTGGTATTCTTGTCGCCCACCACCTTGATGGGGTTGTTGCAACGTATGGAGCCGTGGTCGGTAGTCAGCACGACGTGGTAGTCGCTGGAGGCCAGTGCCCGGAAGAGGTCTTTGACGGCCGAGTGCCGGAACCAACTCTGTGTGATGCTTCGGTATGCCGCCTCGTTGTTGGCCAGCTCGCGCACCATGCGGCTCTCCGTTCGTGCATGGCTCAGCATGTCGATGAAGTTGAGCACCACGACGTTGAGGTCGTACTTCTTCAGGTTGGGTAGCTCGTGCAGCAACTTCTCGGCCGCCTGTGAGTCGTTCACCTTATGGTAGGAGAAGGTATTCTTGCGTCGGTAGCGGTCGAACTGCGTCTTGATGAGCGGTGCCTCGTTGAGGTTCTTGCCCTCCTCCGAGTCCTCGTCGACCCACAGCTCTGGGAACATCTTGGCAATGAGGTTGGGCATCAGTCCGCTGAAGATGGCATTTCGGGCATACTGCGTAGCAGTGGGCAGGATGCTGCAGTAGAGGTTCTCCTCGATGACGAAGAGTTCGGCCAGTTCGTCCCTCAAGACGCACCATTGGTCGTACCGGAAGTTATCGATGACGATGAGGAACACCTTCTCCCCCTCGTTGAGCAGCGGGAAGATGGCCTTCTTGAAGATGTCGGGGCTCATGGTGGGTCGGTTATCGCTCTGCTCCACCCATCCGAGGTAGTTCTTCTTGACGAAGCGTGCAAAGCCATGGTTAGCCTCCTGCTTCTGCATGGCCAGCATGTCCTTCATCGACGAGTCCGTGCCGCTCAGTTGCAGTTCCCACGCCACGAGCCTCTTGTACACCTCCGTCCAGTCGTCGAGATTTCTGCAGTCCTCGATCTGCATCGAGAGCTTCCCGAAGTCCTGCTGATAGGCATTCTGTGCCACCTCGGTCACAATCTCCTGCTTGTGTATGTTCTTCTTCAGCGTAGAGAGAATCTGTATCGGGTTGACAGGCTTGATGAGATAGTCGGCAATATGCTGTCCGATAGCCTGTTCCATGATGTTCTCCTCCTCACTCTTTGTCACCATCACGACGGGTGTCGAGGGACACACCTCCTTGATGCGCTGCAAGGTCTCCAGCCCACTCAGTCCCGGCATGTTCTCGTCCAGCAGGATGAGGTCGTATGCCGTCGTCTGGCAGAGGTCCAGTGCGTCATATCCGTTGCTGGCCGTCTCCACCTCATACCCCTTCTTCTCCAGAAAGAGCTGATGCGCCTTCAGGAGTTCTATCTCGTCGTCAATCCAAAGCAGTTTGTATTCCATCAAGTGCTGAACTTTTAACTTTTAACTTTTAACCTTTAACTTTTAACTCCTACATTAATGTGGGTCAGAACCAGTCGTAGTCATCGGCCGTCACCTCCTCTTCCACCTGCTCCTCGCTGGGCTTCTCCTCCACGTCGTCGGGGTCGATGAAGGGCACGTCGAGCTGGTCGTCGATGCGCAGTCCCTCGGGCACCTTGAGGGGCGCCAGTTTCTCGTCGAAGAAGATGCCGTAGTCGTCGAAGCTGTACTGCTTGCCCAGCATCTGCAGGTTCTTGTCGCTGATGAGGAGGCTTCGGATGCCCTCAAGGAGCGTGTTCATGTGGTGGTCGCCATAGAGTTTCTGGGCGTAGGCATGCACCTCGTCATAACTCTGGAATCCCTTGACACACATCATCGAGATGCCCTCCAGCTGCACGGTCTCAATGTCGAAGTTGCGCACCATGTAGCTGCTGAAGTTGTAGCGAGCCAGTTCGTAGAGCAACTGGTCCTCGTTGAGCACACCCGTCGGATAGGCCAGCACGAAGCAGTAGTCCGCAAAGCGTTCTATGCTGAGCGTGTCGGCCACGGCTGTCGAGTCGCCCGCCATGCCCATGGTACGTCGTCCCCAGATGCCGGTGGCGTTGTACTTGTCGTCGCTCAGCAGACGACCCTCCTCCAGCCCCTTGACGATGTACTGCGCCATCTCGGCCACCTCGTCCTTCGAGAACTTCTGCACCACCTCCTTCAGTTCCTCCAGGAACGTCTTGTGGTTGCCCGTATAGAGTTGCGACATGGCGTGTATGAAGAGCATCTTGCCCCTGTGCTGCCCCTCGGGGAAGTTGTCGGTGCTGAACCGGAAGTTCCGGTCCACCTCGTCGTAGCGGTCCTCCTTGTAGGCCACGTACGAGGCCGCATACACCGAGTCCTCGATGTGCTTGCCCTGGCTGGCAATCATCTCGTAGTTGGGGTTCTGCAGCAGGGCGGCCGTCTTTCCCTCGCCATATTCGTCGATGATGAGTTGCTTGAAGCGCTCAGCCTCCCCGATGCGGTCCATGCGTCCGTTCAGCAGGAAGAGGTGGTAGTACACGTCCTCCTTCTTGTCGAAGTCGGGGTAGTCGGCCAGCAGCCTCTCCAGCGTCTTCAGTGCCAGGGGGAAGTTGCCCAGCTTCTCCACCTCGATGACACCCGCCTTGTACAGTCCCTCGCTCAGTGTGGCGTGCGAGGCCTCCATCTGCTCCTCGGTGAAGGGTATCTGCTTCAGGTAGTATTCCCTGTGGTGGGGGTCGTTGGCCAGCGAGTCGTTCAGTGCCTTGTCCTCGTCGTCGGGGTCACTGCCTCCGCTGCCATAGAGCGAGTCGTTCTTCTCGTCATAGTCGTACTCCTCGAAGTCGTTCGACGTAGGCCGCTGCTTGTTGCTCCGTCGCCAGTTGTCCTCGTTCGGACGCGCACCCCACCGGCGCTGGAAGTCCTGCTTGCCGTTCATCACCGTCGTCGGGTTGTAGAAGTACCAGGCCCCCTTCCTTCCGGGCGTCGCCATGGCAGCCAGGTTGTTGTTGGGCGCAGCCGCCGCACCAGCCGTCGGACGGGCTCCCCCACCCTGCTGTCCGTTCTCGGCCGCCTTCTTCTCCTCCTCCTTCTCCTTCTTCTTGAGCGCCTCGATGACACGGTCTATGGCAGCCAGATAGTCCTTCTCGTCCATCCTGGCCAGGGCCTGCAGGCTGTCCTGCAGCTTCACGTCGCCCAGTGGCGGTGCCAGCTCGTCCAGTATCTTGCTCCTCCGCTCGCTCTCCTTGTACTGCTCGTGCTCCTTGTCCAGCAGGGCGATGCATTGCTGGTAGGCCTTCTGCGCCTCCACGTACTTCTCCACCTCCCAGTACACCTCACCCATGCGCAGCAGCAGCACAGCCTTGGCAATGCCGCTCTGCGTGGCCTTCTCCACACCCGTCTCCCAGGCATAGAGGCAGCGTGTCGTGTCCTGCTGACCGAGGTAGACGTTGCCGATGGCATAGTACACACGGTCCAGGTAGTCCTTGTTGCGGTCGCTCTTGGCCATGCGAGTCAGTTTGCGGATAATCTGCCTGTGGTTGCCCTTGGTCATCAGTTCGGTCTGCATGATGCGGGCATTGAACTCCATCTCGTAGGGCGGATTGCTGCGAATCACCCTGCTCAGACACTTGTAAGCCAGCTCGTTGTCGCCCGTCTCGTGGTACAGTTGACCGAGCAGATAGTTCAGTCGGGCCCGCTGCAACCTGCCCTTGGTATGCTTGATGGTGCGTTGCAGACAGGGGATGGCCTCCTCGTAGCGCTCCGTCTGTATGAGGAAGGCTGCCTGTGTGTTGTCACGCTCCCGCTCCCCTTCGAGCGAGATGCTGTCGCGCTTCATCTTGTTCAGGATGTCCTCGGCATCGTAGGGCCACTCCAGGGCCACGTAGCAGCGAGCCAGCATGGCCTTGGCCACACTGTACACCTCGGGCTGCGTGTTGTAGAGCTGTATGATGTAGTTCAGCGTACTCGTAGCCTCGATGAACTCGCCCCGCTGGAACTGAGCCTGCGCCATCTTCAGCCACACCTTGTGGAGGTAGGGGTTGAACTCGTGGCGGGCCCGGAACGCCTTCTCCTTGGGCGACATCTTCTTGCCACCGCTCACCGTCGGCTTCTTCTTGATGCTGTGCAGTTTGATGGCCTTCTCACACTTCGTGATGGCCGTCTCATAGTTGCTGTTGCCCAGGCTGGCCGTCTTCTTGTTCGTACTGATGTACATGGGCAGCAGACGCGTATAGTCATCCTGGTGTCCCTTCTGCTGCGCCTCCATTCCCTCCTTGAACGCCACCTCCCCGTTGTACATGATGTTGTAGCGAGCCAGGAACGAATGCCAGAAGCGCGACGACGCCGTATTCTTCTGCGTAGAGCACGACACCAGCAGGCACAGCAGCACCACGCCCACCAGGCCGCAGCCAAGCCCGCGCAGCAAGCCCGGCATCGCCCCCATCCTATGTTCCCGACGGCATTTCATCCTTACTATAACGCGCGCGTCCCTTATTTTATTGTGCAGGGCAGCACAAATTTTCAATATGTTTGAGGTAAAAGGTTAAAATGTCGGCGATGATATACTATTTGGCACGAACTGATAATCGAACGCAAAGACGCAGAGGCGCAAAGGATTATCTCTTAAATCTAATAAGACCTTTGCGTCGACTTTAGGCCGTCGCCAAAAGTGCGTCTTTGCGTTCAATTATAATATCCCTGCGCCCCGAGATTTTAAGTGTTGATTATTAGTATTGATTTTTAGTAAGATTTTGAGGAGCGTAGCGACGACCCCCTAAAAAAGAATTCGTTCAAATATTTTAAGGTTGATTTTTAGTTTGGATTTTCAGTCAGATTCCTGCATACACGCATGGTACGCATGGTCTGCCAGAGAAATCAAACCAAAATCAAAACTAAAAATCAACCTTAAAATAGCCCGAACAATGGGCTTTATGGGAGGTCGTCGCTACGCTCCTCAAAATCCAACAAAAAATCTATTCTTCAAATCTTTACTGAATTACTGATGAACGCACTTTTTATTGAACGCGAAGACGCACTTTTGGCGACGGCCTAAAGTCGACGCAAAGTTTTTAATGGATTTAGAAGCAAAAAAAGAAATAATCTTTGCGTCTCTGCGTCTTTGCGTTTCAAAAAAACATTCTGTGCCTAATCGTATATCGTTCCCTAATTTTTAACTTCGCGCGAAGCGCGATTCTCCCCCACGATGAGCAGCACCTCGTCCTTCACCTCATCGGGCAGGTTGATGAAGCGCAGCTGCAGGCTGCGCACCCATCCCGCCACCTCGTCGTCGCGCATCGTGTAGAGGACGTCGCGGAACTCGTCACACTCCTCCTCCGAGTACGCGTCGCCCTCCCGTCCCCGGAAGCGGTCCAGTTCCTCGTCGTTGTAGTACTCGATGTCCTTGCTCACGGCCGCCAGCAGACTGTCCTTCTCGCACGTCTCATGCTGTCCGCAGCACTCCATGTCGAGCACCGTCTGCACGTCGGGCAACTCGTCAATCTCCCCCCGTTCCAACTGCTGCAGCACCCTCCTGTTGTGCCACCAACTGGCCAGGGCAGCCACACCGCCCACAGCCACTAACGATATGATAATTATGAGTATAAACATAAAAAAAGACCCTCTCCATCGGCAAATCCGACACCTCCTCCATTGCTTTCGTCCCGTAGGCAAAAGTGGGGAGGGTTTGGTTATAATTACTGATTGAAAATAATGGATGTTGCTTACATTAATTTTGGTGATTATTTACTTTTGGTCGTTTGTTATTTTTTGACTTTCATCCAGTGTGCCTAATTGCATATCATTCCCTTAATTTTAGTTGGCATGAGGTCGAGTCCTCCTCACAGCGGCCTATATGTCTGGAACTTCACCCATCAGCAACAGGAGAAACGCGTCAATGTCAATCACGTCCACCTTTGGAAAATCAATATTCTGCAAGACACGGAAATGCCGATCGTTTGACACAATACATCGGGCGCCTGCATAAATCGCACAATCCACAAATTTGTTGTCGTCAGGATCCTGTTCAATGAGCTGAAAATGAAAACTAGGATGGAAAAGCAGAACATTCGAGCGCGTCAGAATGGCATTAATGACATTCGATGCTATCGAAGGCCCCATCTTCTCACATAGTTTTTCCTCATACTCCTCCACAATCTCGTTGGTAAGGCACAAGGTGTACCGCCTCTCCTTAAACCCCTTCCACACTTCATAATAGGGACTGCGAACGGAGAGCGACATGATTAGGCAATTCGTGTCGAGCACTATCCTGTCCATCGTCATCAATGCAGATAAGGCGTACGCATGTGCTCGTGCCTCCATGCCTCAATGGTGGAAGCATCCAGTTCTCCTGCCTCCCATTGCGCTTCAATCTCCCGCTCCGCCTTCTCGGCAAAATAGTCCGAAATCATATCGCGAATGGCTGTGATATCACTCTGTTCCTTCACACGAGACATGATGTCAAGGATTTCTATCTGTGCAGCATTAAACATAGTCTTCAACGTTTTTCGATTCAATACAATCGCAAAGGTATGACAAAAAAAACAATCAACCAAACAAAAGCAAGAAAATCTCACCCTTCGCCCAGCCTCACCACCTCGAAGTCCTTCCAGAACCCCGGGTACGACTTGCTGACCACCTCGGGGTCGTTGATGCGCAGTTCCCCCAGCACCTGGCTGCAGGGCGCAAACGACATCGCCATGCGATGATCCTCGTACGTGTCGATGGCAGGCACGGCATCCGGCTCGCAGCGCTCACCGTCCCAGAAGAGGATGCTGTCCTGCTCCTCGCCCACCACGAAGCCCAGTTTGTGCAGCTCCGTGCGCAAGGCCTTGATGCGGTCCGTCTCCTTGATTTTCAGGCTCTGCAGACCCGTGATGCGGAAGGGCACGCCCAGCATGCAGCACGTCACCACCACCGTCTGTGCCAGGTCCGGCACACGCAGCATGTCGATGTCCAGACGCTCCGTCACACGTTCCGTATGGCGCAGCACCACCGAAGGCTGCCCACCGTCAGACGCCTCTTCGAACTCCGTCTCCACGCCCAACAGCGCAAAGATGTCCCGCACGCCCTGGTCGCCCTGCAGACTCTCCTCGAAGAGGCCCGGCAGCCGCACCACGCTCCCCCGAGTCAGCGCCACCATCTCGTACCAGTACGACGAGGCGCTCCAGTCGTTCTCTATATAATAAGGTATAGCCTGGTAACCCGTCGGCTCCACCCGAATCACGTTGCCCTCGAACGAAGCCACGGCCCCGAACTGCCGCATGATCTGCAGCGTCATGTCGATGTACGGACGACTCACGATGCCACCCGTCAGCGTCAGCGTCAGCCCCTGCTCCAGCATCGGACCCACCATCAGCATGGCACTGATATACTGGCTGCTCACGTCGCCCGCCAACGACAGCGCACCACCCGTCAGCCTACGACCCACGATGCGCAGGGGCGGGAAACCCTCCTCCCCCGCATACGCCACCTCGGCACCCAGGCTGCGCAACGCCTCCACCAGGATGCCGATGGGACGATGGCGCATACGTTCCGTGCCCGTCAGCACGTGCACCTCGCCCTCCCTCACGCTCATGAAGGCCGTCAGGAACCGCATCGCCGTACCCGCAGCCATGATGTCCACCACCTCCGAAGGCTGCGTCAGCGCCCTCACCATGACGAACGTGTCATCGCAGTCCGACACATTCTCCGGCATCATCCCCGTTCCGCTCAGCGCACTAATCACCAACGCACGGTTGCTGATACTCTTACTGGCCGGCAAACATACCATTTCGGGCAAAACAACCCGTTTTTTCACTATAATCTGCCCCATAAAACACTTTTTTTGCTATTTTCGGCACAAAATTACAAAAAAAATTTGGTCAATCCAAAAAAAACACCTAACTTTGCACTCGCAAACAAGGAACGGGATGTAGCGCAGTTGGTAGCGCACACGTCTGGGGGGCGCGAGGTCGCAAGTTCGAGTCTTGTCATCCCGACCTGAAAAGAGAAGAGCAGAATTCCGATTCTGCTCTTCTTTCTTTTTGGGAACGACATACGATTAGGCACGGAATGTTTTTTTGAAACGCAAAGACGCAGAGACGCAAAGATCATTACTTTATTTTGTCTCTTGACCTATTAAAAACTTTGCGCCTCTGCGTCTTTGCGTTCGATTATCAGTTCGTGCCAAATAGTATATCATTCCCTTCTTTTTAATTGTATATCATTACCAAAAAATAATTCGTGCCCTTCGTGCCTTCGTGTGAAACAACTCTCCAACCTCCCCTTTCCCAAATTTTAATTTTTAATTCTTAATTTTTAATTTTCGCAAGCATGAGCCAACTCATCATCGAAATACCCCCCATCAGCGACAAGGACATCTACTACCTGCAGGAGCGCCACAAGCCCTCCTTCAACTACCCCCTCCACAAGCACGACGCCTTCGAGCTCAACTTCGTCGAGCACTGCCAGGGCGCGCGACGCATCGTGGGCGACAGCATCGAGCAGCTCCCCGACTACGACCTCGCCCTCGTAGGCTGCAACCTCGAGCACGTATGGGAGCAGCACGAATGCCAGGCCACCGACATACACGAGATCACCATACAGATGCCCCGCGACCTCTTCAGCGACACCTGGCTCAACCGACGCGCCATGCAACCCATCCGCGACATGTTCGAGAGCAGCCGCTTCGGCATCGCCTTCGGCATGAAAGCCATCATGACCGTCTACGACCGCCTCAACACCCTCACCACCGCCGAACCCACCTTCCGCACCGCCATGCTCCTCATGGACATCCTCTACGACCTCGCCACCTCCAGCGACTACCACCCCCTCGCCTCCTCACACTACGCCCACGCACAAGCCCCCGTCACCAGCCGACGCATACAGGTGCTCAAGGACTACATCGACTCCCACTACCACGAGGAGATACGCATGCAGACCCTCTCCGAGCTCGTCAACATGACCCCCAATGCCCTCAGCCGCTTCTTCCGGCAGCGCACCAACCGCTCCATCACCAACTACATCAACGAGGTACGCATCGGCCAGGCCACCCTCCTGCTGTCCGACAGCACCCAGACCGTCGTCGAGATCAGCTACCGTTGCGGCTTCAACACCATCTCCAACTTCAACCGCACCTTCAAGGCCGTCAAGGGCCTCACACCCACAGAGTTCCGCGAGAGCTACAAGAAGAACACATACCTTATCTGAAAGATAATTGAGAATTGACAATTGATAATTGAGAATTGACACAGAGCCTGCACGCCCCCACGCATGCAGGCTTTTTTTATACACAATCCTCTCCGTGGCAACAGAGAAAACCTGCATTTTGCCAAGTCCACATATCAAATCAGCACATTAACATAAGAAAGTGGAGACAACACGTTTACACATTTATTTTTTATCACTAATTTTGTAACCAAACAAACCACAAAAACATGAAAGACATCATACCTCAGCGCATCCGTCTGGCACGCCAGCTGCAACGCCTCTCCATGGACGACCTCGTGCGTCGCATGGGCGACCGTGCCGTCAGCAAAATGTCCATCTCCAAGATGGAACGCGGACTGCTGCGCCCCTCCCAGACCACCCTCCAGGCCATTGCCGATGCGTGCTGCCAACCCCTCGCCTTCTTCTGCAAGCCCCAGCACGACCTCGGCCAGCTCGAGTACCGTTTCCGCGAAGGCATCACCGAACGGCAATGCAGCGAGGTCAAGGCACAAGCCGACCAGCTCCTCCAGCACTACTTCGAGCTGCAGACGCTGGAGGGCAACCGCTTCCCCTTTGTCCACCCCATGCCCACCACCCTCCTCCGCAACTATGCCGATGCCGAGGAGGCAGCCCTCAAGCTGCGTCGCAAGTGGGACATCGGCTTGCAACCTATCCACTCCGTCTACGAACTCCTTGCATGCTACGGCATCCACGTCCTCGAACTCGACTTCGGCTATGACAACATCGACGGACTCTCCACCCTTGTGAACCAGGCCACACCCATCATAATAATAAACACGCGCACCCACACCACCACCGAACGCAAGCGTTTCACCGCGCTCCACGAACTCGCCCACCTCCTCTTCCGCCTGCGGCCCAACGATGCCGCACGCCATCAGGCCTACCTCGACAGCCTCCCCACCCTCACCTATACCGTCACCCTCAAGCGCCCCACCGAAGAGCGCCTCTGCGACCTCTTTGCCAGTGCCATGCTCATGCCCCAGCCCTGCGTCCACCGCCGCTTCGGCACCGTCCGCACCAGCATCAACCTTGAGGAATTCATCGCCACCCGCCGCCTCTACGGCAACAGCGTAGCCTCCCAGATACACCGCCTCCATGACCTTCGCGTCATCGACGACACCCTCTACCACCACCTCTACGAGCACCTCATCAAGGAGAACAAGCTGGAAAAAGGCTGGGGAGAATACCCCATCATGGAGCAGGCCGACCGTATGCCCATGCTCGAGGAGAGGCTAAGGATGGAGATGGAGGAAGGAACACTGAACAGAATAATAGCAAACAACTGATATGCAAAACAACGAATCAAATATAATCATCTACAACACGCCCGACGGCAAGGCATCCGTAGCCCTCTACACCCGCGACGGCAAGGTATGGCTGAGCCAGAAACAGATTGCAGAACTTTTTGGGACCTCGGTTCCAAGTACCAGCATGCACATAGCTAAGATACTGAAAGAAGGCGAATTGGAGAAAGATGCAGTTATTAAGAATTACTTAACAACTGCCTCCGATGGCAAGCAATACGACGTCATATACTACTCTCTCGAAATGATTCTTGCCATCGGCTATAGAGTGCGAGGCGTGCGAGGCACCCAGTTTCGCCAATGGGCAACGCGCCACCTGTCAGAATACCTCGTGAAGGGTTTCACCATGGACGACGAACGACTGAAGAACCCCGATGGCCGCCCCGACTATTTCGACGAGCTGTTGCTACGCATCCGCGACATCCGCGCCAGCGAGAAGAGGTTCTACCAGAAGCTACGCGACCTGTTCAAGTTGAGCAGCGACTACGAAGCAAAGGAGAAGGCTACCCAGATGTTCTTTGCCGAGACGCAGAACAAACTATTGTATGCTGTCACCCACTGTACGGCAGCTGAGATTGTCGTGTCAAGAGCCGACAACACAAAACCCAACATGGGACTCACAACCTGGAAGGGAAGCATAGTCCGCAAAGGAGATATCATCATTGCCAAGAACTACCTCAACGAGGATGAGATAGACACCCTGAACCGCCTCGTCACCCTGTTCCTCGAATCGGCAGAACTCCGTGTCAAGGAACGCAAAGACCTCACCCTCGACTTCTGGCGCGAAAACGTCAAGATGCTGCTCACGTTCCAGGGCAAGGAACTCCTCATGGGCAATGGCAGCGTGTCCAATGCAGAAATGGAGGAACACGTAAGAAGCGTCTACGAAAGGTTCGACACCAAGCGCAAGGCATACGAAGCACAACTTGCCGACGAGGAGGACATGAAGTTGCTTGATGACTTGGAGGATGAGATAAAGAGGAATGGTAAACAATAAAAAATCCCCCGTTGAAGGACGAGGGAACCTAAATGTCTTCACAACGGGAAAACCCTTATTGTGAATAGCTAACATAATGTTGGTGCAAAGATAGAGACATTTTTTGAAACAAACAAATAAATCAACATAAAAATGCAAAAAATCCTAGGACTTGACCTCGGAACCAATAGTATTGGTTGGGCTTTGATTGAGAAAAGCGAAGAAGAAGGTCGTATCATTAAGGCAGGTAGCCGAATCATACCAATGGATGCGGCAGCCCTGAGCGACTTTGCCAATGGTAATACGATTTCACAGACAGCTGATCGTACTGCTAAGAGAAGTGCGAGAAGACTACGCGAACGCTTTCTACTTCGCAGAGAACGTTTGCATCGCATATTGCATGCAATGGGCTTCCTACCGTCTCATTACGATGAATCCATAGAATGGGATATAGAAAAAGACAAGAAACATTTCGGAACTTTCAAGGAAGGTTTGGAACCTAAACTGGCCTGGTCTACAGATGAAGCAGGCAATCCCCGATTTATATTTCAGCAATCTTTTGAAGAGATGCTGGACGATTTTCGACAAGCTCAACCAGACTTACTGGCTAACAGCCACAAGATTCCTTATGACTGGACTCTCTACTATCTTCGCAAGAAAGCACTCACTGAGGCAATCTCGAAGGAAGAACTAGCCTGGATTTTATTAAATTTCAACCAAAAACGAGGCTACAACCAGTTACGTGACGAAGAGATCGGTAATAGTACTGACAAAAAGGAAGAGTACATGCGTCTGAAAGTTACCAGCGTTACTCCCGACGAAGACAGTAAGGGAAAGGATGTATGGTATAACATTGCTTTCGAAGGTAGCGAAATCATCTATCGTCGCAAAAGTAAGCAACCACTTGACTGGGTCGGTAAGATGCGTGACATCATCGTTACCACCAAACTTGATGAGAATGGCAATCCCAAGCAAAAAAAGGATGGAAGTCTTGACTACAGTGTAAAGTCGCCAGGAGAGAACGATTGGGGGCTGATTAAGATAAAAACTGAAAATGACTTACGAAAGTCCGGTGACACTGTTGGCTCTTTTATCTACAACGCATTGCTTAACAACCCATCAGAGAAAATCAGAGGGGGGCTGGTGCGTACAATCGAGCGCGATTACTATAAGGATGAACTTCGCATGATTCTTGAAGCGCAGAAGAAATATCATGCAGAACTCAATGACAGAGAACTTTATCGAAAATGTATCCAAGAACTGTACCCGAGTAACGATACACACCGCAATTGCATTGCCAACAACTCGTTTACCTATCTTTTGCTTGAGGATATTCTCTTCTACCAACGGCCACTCAAGAGCAAAAAGTCACTAATCGACAACTGTCCCTACGAATACCATGAAGCAGTCGACCGCACAACCGGTGAAATCAAACGTTTCCCCATCAAGTGCATTGCCAAGTCCAATCCACTTTTCCAAGAGTTTCGTATCTGGAAATTCATCAGCGATCTGCGCATCATCGAACGCACAAAGGAAGTGAACGGAAAACTTCACACTGACATAGATGTAACGATGGAGTTTCTGAAAGACCATACGGATTGGTATAATCTCTTCGTATGGCTGAATGACCGAGCCTCTGTTGATCAAAAGGCCTTGCTCATGCAAATTGGTATTAAGAAGAAGCAACAGGATAACTACCGCTGGAATTTTGTTGAGGATAAGGCATACCCCATGAATGCTACTCGCAATGCTATACTTGCCAAGCTCACAAAAGAGGAAAAAGGTGTCATCACGCAGGAATTGGAGCAAAAGATATGGCATTTGCTATACTCCATTCCTTCCAAGCAAGAAATCGAGAAAGCCCTTGCTCCAAGCGAGAGAACGGATAACACTTACGCTTTGCTCACTACTAAGGGGTTAAGTCACGAATCGATTGAGAAACTAAGATACTGCAAACTGACAGACACTGGATATGGAGCATATTCAGAGAAGGCTATAAAACGCCTTCTCGCATTGATGAGACAGGGCGCAGCATGGAACGAAAAGAACATTGACCCCGCAACGACTGAAAAGATAAAGAATCTACTGCAAGGCAAACTGCCAAACAACCTACCAGCGAAAGCTACAGCAGCCCTGCAACAAATAAAAGAAACCAGCGACTGCCAAGGTATGCCCGAGTACCTTGCCACATACCTTGTATATGGTCGCCACAGCGAATCCACCGATGTCGTGAAATGGAACTCACCTAACGACATTGACATCTTTCTGAGCAACTTTGTCCAGCATTCGCTACGCAATCCAGTAGTTGAGGCTGTAGTACTTGAGACGTTACGTGTGGTGCGTGATATTTGGAAGAAATACGGCAGCATTGACGAAGTACATGTTGAGATGGGGCGCGATCTGAAAAACCCCAGCGACAAGCGTCGTCAAATGACAGAACAAATCTTGAAGAATGAGACTGCCAATCTGCGTATCAAGGCTTTGTTAGCCGAATTTGCCACTTCCGATTGTGAGGTTGAAAACGTGCGCCCTCACTCTCCCAGCCAACAGGATCTGTTAAGAATATATGAGGAGGGTGTACTCGAGAACAATGAACCCGATGAAGAGATTCAGGATGTCATCAAGCGTTTGAGCAACACAACAGTGCGTCCTTCCCATAACGATGTACTACGTTACAAGTGTTGGCTTGACCAGAAATACTGCTCCCCTTATACTGGTGTTCCCATTCCACTTTCACGCCTCTTTACCTCTGACTATGAGATTGAACACATCATTCCTCAGTCTCTCTATTTTGATGATTCATTCTCAAATAAGGTTATCTGCGAGGCAGAAGTCAATAAACTGAAAGATAATCGTCTTGCCTATGATTTCATCAAATGCTATCATGGACAGATAGTTCCATTATCGCAGAACAAAGCGGTGAGGGTTCTAGAAGTTAATCAGTATGAAGAACTCGTAAAGTCGTACTTCTCTTCTCATCAGCAGAGGAATAAACAGCGCAAACTACTCATGGATGAACTGCCCACGGACTTCATCCAACGCCAGATGAATGATAGTCGCTACATCAGCAAACTGATTATTTCTCTACTCTCCAACCTTGTTCGTGAGCAGGATGCAGAAGGTAATCTTGAGAAAGAAGCCATGTCCAAGAACGTCATTGCCTGCAACGGACGCATTACCGACACGTTGAAGCGCGATTGGGGAGTTGGAGATGTGTGGAACAAGATTATCCTACCACGCTTTGAGCGCATGAATACCCTTACCGATAAACAATGCTTCACGACCCTCAACACAAACGGAAGAGTCATCCCCAACATGCCTCTTGAATTGCAAAAGGGATTCCAAAAGAAGAGAATCGACCATCGACACCATGCAATGGACGCAGTTGTCATAGCATGTACATCACGTGACCATGTCAATCTGCTTAACAACGAAGCTTCAAAGCCAGAGAACAAGGAAATGAAGTACGCCTTACAACACAAACTGCGTGTATACGAGGAGGTTGTCATCAATGGCCAAAAGCGAAAGGTACCAAAGGCATTTATCATGCCTTGGAAGAGTTTCAAGAGCGATCTTCTTCGTGCTTTGCAGGAAATCATAGTTAGCTTCAAGCAGAACAACCGAGTTCTGAATATTGCTACGAACAAGTACACTGTAATGGAGAATGGAAAGAGGATTGTGAAAGAGCAGCCTACCGCTGATCACTATGCGATTCGCAAGCCACTGCACAAGGAAACCATCTACGGACACATTAACATTCGCTGCATCGAAGAAGTTAAACTCACAGAAGCCCTCAAGGACTACACGCGAATTGTAGAGAAACCTTTACGCAAGAAAATTGGTGAATTGAAGCAGCAAGGTCTGGATGACAAGCAGATTGTTAAGTTTCTAAAGTTGCGAACCAAGGAGTGGTGTGCATTGAACGTGAACAAGATACCCGTTTACTATTTCACCGATGAGAAGCAGCCCATGGTGGCCACACGTTTCGGCAACGACCTCGTATCCGTGTTCAACGGAAAGTCTAAAGCCGACGACATCAGAAAGATTATTGCCAAAATTTCGGATACAGGCATACAGCTTATTCTCAACAATTACCTCGAAGCTCATCTTGACAACATTGAATATGCCTTCTCACCCGAAGGGCTTGACAAGATGAATGAGAGTATCCGCATTTACAATCGAGGCAAAGACCACAAACCCATCCGCAAGGTAAGGATGATGGAAACATTAGGGCAGAAGTTCTCGGTTGGATATACCGGCAACAAAGCAAAAAAATATGCTGAGGCACAAAGCGGAACAAATCTCTTTTTTGCAATCTATGCAGACGAAGATGGGAAGAGGCGTTTTGAGACAATTCCGTTGAATATAGCCATTGAACGCATGAAACAGCAACTCTCTCCTGCTCCCGAAACTAACGAATCTGGCAACCAACTGCTTTTTACAATCTCACCTGGTGATTTGGTTTATATGCCATCCGAGGACGAGATAGAAAATAACCATCTTGAAATTTCCTCAGGGGAGATTTACAGGATGGTCAGTTGTACAACAGACAAGTGTTATTTTGTTCCTGCAACCCTTGCATCTGTTCTTGTAGATAAACTGGAATACGAATCACTTAATAAAACCCAGAAAGATGACAACGGCCGTATGATTAAGGCTTTCTGTTATCCTTTAAATGTAACACGTCTTGGCGAAATCTCATTGCGATGATTAAGAAGACCCTTTGCTTCGGCACATCCGCCTATCTTGGCGTACGCAATAACCAGTTGGTCATCAAGATACCGGAGGTGGAGTCAAACGACGACTTTACTCCTGAGTTCAAGAAGTTGAACGAGCGCACCATCCCGATAGAGGACATCGGGGTGGTGGTGCTCGACAACAAGCGTATCACCATCACCACTGGGGCTATGGAGCAGCTCTTGGCTAACAACTGTGCTGTAGTCACATGCGATAGTAAGAGTATGCCTACAGGCCTTATGCTCCCACTGGCATGCAACACCTTGCAGAGCGAGCGGTTCCGCGATCAGATCAGTGCATCTGTCCCCTTGCGAAAACAACTCTGGGCGCAGACCATCAAGCAGAAGATACGCAACCAGCAATGGGTGCTCAGCCACTACACCACAGCCGAAACCAACTGCATGCGCGTAATGGCCAATGAGGTGCGAAGCGGCGACACCGACAACATGGAGGCACGGGCAGCAGCCTACTATTGGCGCAACCTCTTTCCCGACATACCAGGATTCGTGCGTGGGCGCGAAGGAGCACCGCCCAACAACCTGCTCAACTATGGCTATGCCATCCTGCGTGCCGTAGTGGCCCGTTCGCTTGTGGGCAGTGGCTTGCTACCCACGCTGGGCATCCATCACCACAACCGCTACAACGCCTACTGTCTGGCCGACGACATCATGGAGCCTTACCGTCCATACGTGGACGAACTGGTACTGCAAGTCATGCATGAGGTCGACGACTACGGTGAGTTGAGCAAGGAAATCAAGGCATCGCTGCTCACCATCCCCACCCTCGACGTGCAGATAGACGGCAAGCAGAGTCCGCTCATGGTGGCATGCCGCCAAACGACAGCCAGTCTCTACAAGTGTTTTGCCGGAGAGGCAAGCACCATCAGTTACCCATCACGATGACACTCTTTGGCTCATCGCGACTCAGCGAATATAGGGTTATGTGGATTCTTGTTTTCTTCGACCTACCCACCGAGACAAAGAAGGACAAGAAGGCGTACCAGACCTTCCGCAAGAATCTGCAGAAGGATGGTTTCACCATGTTTCAGTTCAGCATCTACGTCCGCCATTGTGCCAGTCGTGAGAACATGGACGTCCACATCAGGCGCGTCCACTCTTTCCTGCCAGAGTACGGGAAGGTTGGCGTTTTGACCATTACCGACAAGCAGTTTGGCGACATAGAACTCTTCTACGGCAAGAAACCGCAGAAACCCAACGCCCCAGGGCAGCAGTTAGAGCTCTTCTTTTAGTCTTTTTGCATTTTCACATAACAAAAAATCCCGCCACACAGGGCGGGATTCTCTATTCATAAACATCATTTTTTCTTTTGGGAATTATTGACATATCATATTGACTATCTTATTCTTATAAAGAATCAGATGTTTATGATATTCACCAATGGATATTATGTTAGCTATTCACAACTGTGTTTAACTCTTACCGAAGCGCTGAGGGGATGTTTATGATATTCACCAATGGATATTATGTTAGCTATTCACAACTGTTGGACGTGATGCAAGTCCTCGGACGGTGATGTTTATGATATTCACCAATGGATATTATGTTAGCTATTCACAACTCAAATTTATTTTGAATATTTTGATTAAAGATGTTTATGATATTCACCAATGGATATTATGTTAGCTATTCACAACGTGATATATCTTATCGGGGACTAAAATAGGATGTTTATGATATTCACCAATGGATATTATGTTAGCTATTCACAACTGTTCCTCAAATAACTTATTCTGAAGGTTAGATGTTTATGATATTCACCAATGGATATTATGTTAGCTATTCACAACTAGTATGTTTAACTCTTAAAGACGCGCTTGATGTTTATGATATTCACCAATGGATATTATGTTAGCTATTCACAACTATTAAAAAAAAATCATCTCTTCGCGCGTGATGTTTATGATATTCACCAATGGATATTATGTTAGCTATTCACAACTCCGTACTGTGTACAATGCGAAGAACGGCGGATGTTTATGATATTCACCAATGGATATTATGTTAGCTATTCACAACGGGGCGGTTGGAATCGATGGACGGGTCATAGATGTTTATGATATTCACCAATGGATATTATGTTAGCTATTCACAACTTCGCGAATACCTTAACGGAAGTAAATTCGATGTTTATGATATTCACCAATGGATATTATGTTAGCTATTCACAACAACAGTGTTACACCGCTGACAGTGCGTCTGATGTTTATGATATTCTACAATAGATATTATAGCAATGATGTCAAAGAACGACGATATGAAGGCCACAAAAGATATGCAGATCAACTTCACTCTGCAAAAGTACAAACAATCCTTCAAATCACCAAATTTACGGCCGAGAATGTTACAAGATAAAGAATGATTTCACATCTCTAAACGACATCTTCTTACGACGGACTAAAAATTGAAAAGAATTTATCGAAAATACCTTCACCCTTCAGCCAATCTTTGTATAGTATTGATATAGTGTTTGTTATAGATTTTTTTACTTTCAGTTTACTTTCAGCCTACTTTCAGTACACCTTCAGATTTCGGGGAGCATGGAGAAAAATTCTGGGGGAGGGGGAGAGAATGGGGATGACTGAAGGTGTGGATGAAAGTAACTGAAAGAAGAAATGGTTTACTTTCAGCCATATAGCATATTGATATTGTGATACTTATGGCTTAAAACTGAAGGCTGAAAGTAAATTTTGAGAGTACGTTTTTCTTTTTTTGGGTATAACCTGGGTGACGGAATTTTTCCGACTTATTCCGTGCTTTTTAACGCTGCGAGAAAAGAGATTTCATGCTGCGGGAAAAGAGATTTCATGCTGCGAGAAAAGAGAACTTATGCTGCGAGAAAAGAGAACTTATGCTGCGGGAAAAGAGAACTTATGCTGCAGGAAAAGAGAACTTATGCTGCGAGAAAAGAGAACTTATGCTGCTTGGAAAGGGTCTTCCGGTATTTGGAGTGATAATTACTAATGTCCACCCATATCAGTTTGGATTTTCCGAAATGATTTTCGGTTGGATTTTGAGGAGCGCAGCGACGACCTCACTCATAAAGCCCATCGTTCGGGGGCTATTGTA
>JAZLFZ010000081.1:0-44376 GCA_045616065.1 Bacteroidaceae bacterium
CAAGGATTCGTAGATGGACGGAGAGGTTGTTGTTGCCATGGTGCAAAGGTACATCTTTTTTTTGAGAATCTCTACCGTTGCACTCTGATATTTTGGGTAGTCAGTGATGTGGATTGCCACGGAAAATATCTACTGAGCCGATTTAAGAGGATTTACGTATGATCAAAACTATCTTACGGCAGGATGTGCAATAGGTCTTACCGCTCCCAAACGATTCTTCATGTGCGATACTGAGTATTTCAAAGATTGTTATTATGAATCGGATTATGAAGAATATCTAAAGGAATTTCCCAATGGTAAGCATGTGAAGGAAGCCAATAAGAAGATTGCACAGATTAAGAAGAGAAATCGTATTTTTTGGATCGTTTGTGCTACTCTTGTAGTAACTATCATCAGTCTCATCGTTATTAAAATAATCAATAGCTCATCAAGAAGTTCTTGTGGAAGCAGTACTACTTCTCCAGCTTATTCTGGCAGTTATTATGACAGTGATGATTCTACTGATGATTATTCTTCAGAATATGATGGATCTTCGGATGAGGATATAATAGACGATGATGAGTCTTCGGATGAGTACAAGTATGAGGCCGAAGAGGAGGGAGATGATGATTATTACAGCCAGTCGCAATCACAGGAGCCTTCGGAATATGATCTTTACATAGACAATTATCTGTCTACAGGATCTCTTCCTTACAGGTCTGTTTATGGCCGCAACAAAAGTTATGATGATTACACAGAACATTCAGAGATGAGAATTACCGGTCCTTCTAATAGTGACGTAGTTGTGATTGTAAAACGAGGTAATAGTAATGGTAAGGTTGTTGGACATGCATATATTCATCACGGTGGTACGGTCACAATCAAAATGCCTAACGGAACCTATCAACCATTCTTCTATTATGGAGAAGGCTGGAATCCTAACAAGGATATGGGGAATGGCTTGAGAGGAGGATTTGTTTCTGACGAATACGTCTCCAAAGATGATCCCCAGCGTTTGTACAATGATATATTAACATATTCACTTGTACTGCAATCGAATGGAAATTTCCAAACCAAGGGTAGCAGTAAAAATGAAGCATTCTAAAACAAATCGATATGAAAAAAATATTTGTTCTGGCAATTGCTAGTATTTTGATGAGTGGGCTACATGCTCAAATTCCAAACGAAAATGAAGCTATCGAGGCTCTTCAGTCCCGTTTAACCCAAGTCGAGCGTGACTTGAAGACAACCAGGTCCTCAAATGCAGACCTTGCAACCAAGGTGCAGGTCCTGGAATCTCAGCTTTCAACAACAACCGCTAATGTGGGCTCACTACAAGAACAAGTAAATCAGACTGGTGAGAACTTGAAAGCTACGGAGGGAAAGCTCAATGGTGATATTAAATCAACCAACGCTCTTCTTTCTGACAATGCCAGGCAAACCAATGAGAGCATCAAGAACCGTACTAATTACGGTATCATGGCTCTTGTGGCGGTAATACTTGTCATTTTGCTTGTTGCTTTCCTTCTTCGCCGTCGTATGTCTTCTGGACTTACTGCCATCGATGGTATCAAGGAGGCTCAGGATAAGTTGCAATCTGCTCAAAAAACACTTGCCGAGGAGTCTGCGAAACTCGATATGAAGATGATAGAGTTGTTTGAGAAGATGCCCACATCCACACCGAATGGCGAGGTTGACCATTCTCTAAATCTAAAAGTCATTAATGAGATTATGCGTATTGAGATGAACCTTTCTCGTATGGATACTGCAACTAGAGGATACAGTCAACTTAGCCGTGCCGTTAATCGTATCAAGAATAATTTCGCGGCAAAAGGCTATGTTATTACGGATTTGATGGGGAAAGCATACAATGATGGTATGCTCATGAATGCCGAATTTGTCATTGATGATAAAATGGAATTTGGTAAAAGTATTATAACTTTTATCAGTACACCTGAAGTTCTATTTAATGGAAGTCTCATTCAGCAAGCAACAGTTACTGTATCACAAAATATATAATAATCATGGCTAGATTAAAGATTGATTACGGAATAGATCTCGGCACTACCAATTCTGCTATTTGCAGAATGGAAAAAGGAACCCCTGTTATTAAGAAAATCCAAGTCTCGGATGACACAATGTCATCTTGTGTGTATTTTACTCCAGCAGGTGGAACGCATGTTGGGAAAAGAGCATACACCTCAATGAAAAGGGATAAATCAACTGCCACGAAAACTTGGTCGTTGGATGCCACCAATGCATATGTTGAATTCAAGAGAACTATGGGAACAGATACGATTTACCATAGTTCCAACATGGAGAAGAGAGGGTTAAAGTCGGATTATACTTCCGAGGAACTTTCTGCAGAGGTGTTGAAAGCACTAAAATCATATATTACAGATGAAAACTTTAGTTCTGTAGTTATTACGGTCCCCGCTAAATTCACCATTCCTCAAATAGATGCCACTACAAGGGCTGCAAAACTTGCTGGTTTTGAACGCTGTGAGCTACTTCAAGAACCGTTGGCTGCATGCTACGCTTATGGCCTTTCATCCGATCAGAAAAATGGTTACTGGCTTGTTTTTGACTTCGGTGGTGGTACCTTCGATGCCGCCCTTGTTAAGGTTGAAGACGGAATAATTAGCATAGTTGATACGGAAGGAGATAGCTACCTCGGTGGCAAGAATCTGGATTATGCAATTGTGGATGAAATTATTATTCCATATATTAGGCAAAACTTTTGCATTGATGGCATTCTGGCAGACTCTGGAAAGAAAAAAGTTCTTCGAGATGCCATGAAAACAAAAGCTGAAGATCTTAAAAACAATTTGTCGTTCAATGATCAGGATGAAATAGAGTCTTCTTTAGGAGAATTCGGTTGCGATGATAATGGAACAGAGCTGGATTTGTATATAACCGTATCTCAGGAAGAGGTTTTCAACGTGATGCATCCAATCTTCCAGAAAGCAGTAGATATCTGCAAGGCGTTATTGAGTAGAAATAGTCTTACTGGTAGTGAACTTAACAAACTAATCCTTGTTGGTGGTCCAACTCATTCGCCCCTTGTTCGTCAAATGTTGAAGGAACAAATAACTCCAAACGTTGACACAAGTATCGATCCTATGACAGCTGTGGCTGTCGGTGCTGCTCTTTATGCTTCTACAAAGGATGCAAACCCTCCCAAAGAAGAAGATATTCAAATTGGTACCGTTCGCTTGAATGTGGGATATGAAGCTACCTCAGTGGAGGCATCCGAATGGATAAGTGTTCAGCTTGACAAAGCTGCTACAGGTCCTAATTGTCCCGCAAAGGTTTATGTCCAGCTAGTGAATGCACAGAAGACATGGTCGAGTGGTAAGATAGAGGTTAACGAGATTGGTAATGTCATCGAAGCAAACTTGCAGGAAGGTAAAGCAAATTCATTTACAATTGAAACATACGACGAGTTAGGTAATTCGCTAGAGTGTTTCCCAAATGAGATAACAATTCTCCAAGGTACAAAACCGCCAAAAGCTCCCCTTCCAATGCACATCGGCATTGAAGTTTTGAATGAGGAAAGAAAGAAGCTCGTATTTGAACCTATAGAAGGTCTGGAGAAGAACAAACCGTTGTCTGCAACTGGTACTTTGAATGGTCTCAAGACTACCAATCAAATACGTGTGGGTAATGCTTCTGATCGCATCGTAGTTCCTATCTACCAAGCTACAGAATATGATAAAGAAAGACCTATGTCTTCGAAAATCTTTAATTATGCAGGAGAGGTAATTATTGATGGCACAGAGGATGACCTGATAACATGCATCCCATGCGGAGCTACGGTAGATTTTACTTTCCATGTGGATGAGAGTGAACATATGATTGTTGATGCCTATTTCCCGGTTCAAGACATAACAATTTCTAAAGATTTCAATGTCCAACCTATAGTTGGTACTATTGCAAATAAGCAGGTTAAAGAATTCCAACAGGAGGCACAACGTATTCTTAATGATTTGGCCAAGGATGGTGTTGATGTTTCTGACCTCCAGATTAAGCTCAACGAAAGTAACAAAGAGGTAGAAAATAATACCGAATTTGCTCAGATTTTGGAACATCTAAAAGAAGTCATGCGCGAAATCGAGAAGCGTGATATTGAATCTGAGTACATACGCATAGAGAATGAACTTCGTTCTGTCTTTGAAATGACCGAAAGACACAACAAGAAGTATGGTGATACTCAAACCTCCAAAGAACTGGAACAGCTTCGTGTTATAGTAAATGAGGCCATTGCAAAGAAAGATGTGAAGATGGCAAAGGCAGATTTGGATCAGGTTTATGGCTTAGATTTTAGACTTGCTGGACATGAATATTTTATTGCTTGGATTATAGGTTGGCAACGCAATTTCAATACTCATAGTTGGAAGGATCGTAATCGCGCCCAGCAACTTATCAACCAAGCAATTCCTATTATACAAAATAATCCAACTGCAGAAAAATTACAGCCTTATGTGCAGCAATTGATAAGTCTTCTGCCCGAAAACGAAATTCCAGAAGGAGCTGGAGGTCGCGTAAAGAGAGGTTAACATGCTTTTTGAAAAGAAACAAAAAATAGGAAATTACACGGTAACGGCTCAGCTTAAGCAAGGTGCTTATGCTGAGACCTACCGCGTAAAGGATGCTGATGGCAAATTGCGTTTCCTTAAGCTCATTTCCACCTCCCAACTCAATGCCTATCAGTTCAAACCTGATGGCAAAATTATTGAGGTTGAGGTTGCAAAGGCGCTTTCTCACAAAAACCTTTGTGGTTTTGTAGAGGCTTCTACGCTCATCCATGGTGGGAAACAATATGCCTACATTGTTGCCGAGTTTGTAAGTGGCGAGACCGTAGCAGAAAGAATGTCCCGTGAAGATACCTTCTCGGTGTATGATGCCAAGCTTATTATAAAGGGTGTGCTTCGAGCATTGTCTTTCCTTCATTCGTTGGAAGTACCTGTCATCCATAACGAGGTGACAATCCAAAACACATTGCTTGATTTGAATCGCGAACTGTCAGACGTACGTTTGATAGATTTCGGTCATTCTCGTTTCTTGGACCTACCACCTTCCATGGATGATATTGGAAATGTTAACCCATTCATAATGGCTCCTGAGCGTTTTAATGGGGTATGCTCTGTTCAGTCCGACCTCTTTTCCGTCGGTGCCATGATGTATCAAATGCTCTTCGGAATCCTGCCTTGGTTCACAGACCTGTCAAAATATGAACCCAAGGATCAAGTAAGAGCGCTTTTAGCACGGAGGAGGGCTTCACTTCGTATTCCTGATATGGATGTTTTTGAGTTAGATGACCAACTCATAAATATCATGGCTAAGGCTATGGCTAATGATTCAGAAGATAGATTCCAATCTGCCGAAGAATTCATTAAAGCCATTGATGGAGAGATAATCGTAGAGAATCCTAATTTGAAGAAAAAAGTCAAAGAAGGAGGAGAAGAGTCGGAGAAGATGGAACGCAAGATTCCAAAAGGTGAAGGATTTGCAGCTATCGCTGGTATGCAGGAATTGAAGGATGCCCTCAGAAACGAAGTAATAAACGTCATTCAGAATGCAGAGGAGTATGCAAGATATGGTTTAACTTTGCCCAATGGTATGCTTCTTTATGGTCCTCCTGGATGTGGTAAGACTTTCTTTGCGAAACATTTTGCAGAAGAAGTTTGTTTCAATTATATGGAGGTTAAACCAGGTCAGCTGAAAAGTAAATGGGTGAATGCTTCACAGGAAAACATCGACAAGATGTTTGCTGAAGCAGAGAAGAATGCGCCTACCATCATATTCATTGACGAAATGAACGAACTTACACCTAACCGCGATGCAAGTGGTGTTCATGAGATGTCACGCAGTGCAGTCAATGAAATGCTGGCCCAAATGGATAGAACAGGTGAGAAGGGTGTATTTGTTATCGGTGCTACTAACTACCCTCACATGATAGACCCTGCTATTCTCAGAGCTGGTCGCTTGGATAAGAAATACTATGTCGGTCCTCCAGATAAGGAGGCACGAGAGAAGATGTTCGCAATGTACTTGCAAAAGCGTCCTTATGATTTTGGCATTGACTATTCGCGACTTGCAGACTTGACAGAAGGATTTGTCTCTGCTGACTTGAAGCAGATAATTGATGATGCTTCTTTAGCAGCTCTTAAACTGCATTCTAAGATCACGCAAAGTTTACTTGAAGAGACGATAAAGAATACTCTTCCATCTCTGTCTGCCAAGGAACTGGAAAAATACGAGAGGATCAAAGCAGAAATGAAAGGTGAGAGTACCCAAAAGAATGATCGTCCTAAGATAGGTTTTTAATACTTGAACTATGAATGAGTCAATTAACAAGGTGTTATTCCTAACCGCTTTCTGCTGTATGGCGAGCGATGGGGAAATTGCACAGGAGGAAGTAAATAAGCTTGAAGAGATCTTTAATTCAACAGACTTCTTCTGCGGTGTCGACATTAAAGAGGAAACGGATAAGTATGTTCAGTTGCTTAGGCAAATGGGAAACCAGTTTGTAGATGCTTATCTGAGGTCGCTTTCATCTACAGAGTTTGATGAAGAATCTGAACTGAAAATATTAGATGTGGCCACAAAAATAATCTATGCTGACAATGTGGTCGAATATTCCGAAATCAAGTTCTTCAAGGCTATTCGTGCTTGTCTTAATGTGGACGATGAGAAAATTCTTGCTTCCGTTCCTGGTGTTGAAGACTATTGGCTGGAGAATGACCTTGTAAGTCGTCTTTCTGTAGAGGATTATTTGTCAGACGTAAATTTTGCGGAAGTGAGATATCAAGCAGTGTAATATGCTAAAATACATCACGAACAACCCCTTCCGCATATTAGGTGTCTATGCCAATGCTCCAATGAAGGATATTGTTGCAAGCAAAAGTAAACTGCTTGCAGGTGCTCGTGTAAACCGACAGTTCCCTACGCAGGTTGATTTCGTCAATCTGTATGGGGAACTGTCTCGGACTAAGGAAAACCTGGAGGAAGCGCATGCAAACATATCAGTTCAAGAGGGAAAGCTTTCTGCATGTTTATTTTGGTACGTCTGCTGCGATTCTGCTGATTTTATTGCACTCAACCACTTTGTGACAGGTGAGTATGAACAAGCAGTTGAAATATGGAACCGCGTCAAGTCTGTCTCGTCAAACTCAAATCTGATCGTCTATTACCTTTCCAAGGAACAATATGTTGATGCACTTGTTGTTGCAGAATCGCACTTTGTGGAAAACAAAACAGCAATTCTAACAATGTGTGGTGCCAATCCTTCCTTAAATATCGATTTATTCAAGCTTCTTATTGATGCTTTGATGGCAGAAGGTATTTCACTGAAATATGAGAGAACGAAGCTGAAAAATCCTGCAAATAGGGAATATATAGAATCTATCATCACCAAGCCTTGTATGGATAAGCTTTACAAGGCTATTGAAAAGGCACATGCTGTAAAACCATCCGAAGGGCCAAGTGCAAGGTTAGAGGCAGGACAACGTCTGATGAGAGAGGCTTCTATCCATTTGCTTGATTTGCGTGCGACCTTAGAGGTGGACAGCAAATCTTATATGTTTATCGCAGATAAGTTATCAGAAGAAATTTTACTTTGTGCAATTCATTATTACAACGAATCTTCTGATGCTGATCGCTCCCTCAAAGCTGTTGAGCTATCCGGATATGCTCTGTCGCTTGCAAAAAGCCAAGTCCAAATCGATAGATGCAAGAAAAATCACGATACAATCCATTTTGAAGCGGTGATAGATAAAACGTTGTTGGATGTCAATAAAGAAATGGAGCAGAAAGCCAAAGAAGCAAAACGTAAAGCGAAGATTGAGAAAGAGAGAAAGGAGAAAGCTGAAAAAGAGAGACGGAGAAAGGAGTCGGAGGAGAAAGAACGTTTAAGGCGGCAAAAAGAGATGGAACTTTTTAACGAGATGGATTCTTGCCAGTCCATAGATGATCTTGCAAAACTTCGATGTAGGTGTTTCGGTTCCTGTGCATTGGATCGCTTTGACGAGAAGTTCTTCTCTATGTGTAAATCGCGGAGAGATTATAAGAAATACATAAAGGTCTGTGGTAAGTCGGCAAAATACTATCAAGAAGCCAACGAAAAATCTTCTTTCTTCCATAATCTCAATAACTTATTTTCAATCAAGAAGTAGAAGTTTCAAATAAATCAAGTCCCTCAAGATTGTTCTGGCTTTTTGATGTTATTGAATTCCGTTTTGTGGAATTTAATTATCAAGCTGTATTTTGTACTTCATGATGGCAACGCGAAGGTAGGGTTGATAGTACCTCCACAACCTTTGCAAGGTCTGCTTTGTGCATAGGATGGTACATCAAGGAAATCGCAGGAACTGATTCCGTCGCCCTTCTGCATCTGTTTGCCTAATAGGTCAATCCTACAATCCAAATTGGCAGCTTCTTGCCAATTGGGAATTCAAGATTGTCGGCAAGAATGTATGAGTCGGGGACATCCGCAATCTGTTCGAAAGACTTACCTTCGCCGCCTACTTCGAATGTGAGTTTTCCATCCACTTTGAAGTCGCCAATGGTTTTGCCGTATTCAACAGTATGATTTACACTCAGTTGGTTGACTACGAAGCATTCCCTTACGGTTCCTATTTTGTATTGTTGTGCAAAAGCGCAGAGCATGTTGGTGTTGTGGATGAGTATCTTGTCTGGTTTTTGCATCTTGGTTACCGATTTGTTGTCTGTATAGATGAGATGCAGCAACTCCGCCCTTTGCATAGCATTGAGGTAGCCAAGTACCGTTGATTTGTTCAGCTCCAGATAGGATGCCAACTTCGCGATATTAACATCGTATGGGATGTTGTCGGAAAGAAAAAGAAGCATTGCCTTGAGTTTTCTGGTATAAGCAGGGTCAACACCACAGAACTCTGTCATTTCCTGATCTATAATGAAGTTTACGACATTCTCAATACGGCTATAGTATTCTGTCTCGTTGCCATCGTAGAAGGGATAATATCCCACACGAAGGTATTCTTCGAACAACTTCAGGGGGCTGCACACACGGCACACCTCATCGCAAATGTCATCTGCGTTTGCAAGTATCTCATTAAGACTGTAAACAGGAAGCTCTATCCCCTTGTAGAAATGCAAGAACTCTCGAAATGACAGTCCTTCCATTGTGTAGGATAGCACTCTGCGTGAAAGGTCGGCGTCTGCATTCAGTATCTGTATCATTGACGAACCGGTGAATGTCACCTTTAGTTTTGGATAAAGGTCATGGATTTCCTTCAGTTCCTTGCTCCATGTTGGGTATTTGTGTACCTCATCCAGGAACAGATGCTTGCCTCCCATCTGCCAGAAGCGTTCTGCCAGGTCGAGCAAAGAGTGATTGGTGAAGTAAATGCTATCCAATACGCAGTAGAGTGCCTCGCCCACATTCACTCCGTATGTCTGTCTGATGTACTGGCGGATCATAGTTGTCTTGCCAACACCTCTTGAGCCTTTGATAGCAACAAGTTGACTGTTCCAGTTTACCTTGTTCATCATATCTCTCACAATGTTCATTGTTACTTGCGAGATATACATTCTGTGTTTCTTGAAGAGCGTATCCATATTTTGCCATTAAATTAGGTGCAAAATTACAAAAGGTTATTGGAATAACCAAAAAATAACCCAAAAAGGTTATTCGAGTAACCGATTTTGTAGCAAAAAAGGTTATTGAAGTAACCAATATATGCGAAAATGGGTTATTGGAGTAACCGATTTTGTAGTAAAAAAGGTTATTGAAGTAACCGGTATGTGGTAAAAAGGTTATTCGAGTAACCGATTTTGCAGTATAAAAGGTTATTGGAGTAACCGATTATCTTTTTGTTTGCTTGTTGTACAGTTTCAAAACGAGCGTAGCCAGACGATGCAGTTTGCGCTTCGCTTTTTTTGTTTCCGCCGATTGATAAATGGAGATTTTCGCAGCATAAATTGCCGATAGGATAGTAATCCTATTGCGATAAGATAGTAATCTTATTACGATAAGATAGTAATCTTATTACGATAAGATAGTAATCTTATTATGATAAGATAGTAATCTTATTATGATAAGATAGTAATCTTATTGTACTTTTCTGCTCCGTGTTTGCGGAATCTGCTTAGCACATGATGGATTTTTGCTTACCGTATGCGGCTTGTCTACCCGTAGGATGCGAAGGTTGTAATGTGATATCCTTTCAGGCGTTCTGTATGTTCTGTTCGGAAATTGTATGCGAATAAACCTTTTCTCTTTTTCTGAGTCTTACAAAATATAGAACCATAAAAACATAGAACCAACCAAATTAATTAAGTGAATTATGAAGAAGATTGCAGTTAAGATGCTGATGCTCATGTTGGCGTTGGCGGTAAGCCAAGTTACGCTGGCGGACAGTAAGGACAAGAAAGACAAGAACGGTGACAAGCCGGCTACCGAGCGTCGTGGTTTCGGCTACGGACGTGACAAGAAAGGTGATCGCCCTCAGTGGGACATGCAACATCCGGGAAAGCACCGTGGCTTTGACCAGGCCAAGTGGGATTCAATCCGCGCTGCCCGTCGTGATGCCATGCAGCAGAAGCGTGACTCGCTGATGGCTGCTCATCCTAATTTCAAGCATAAGATGGACTCGCTGATGGCCGCTCATCCTGACTTCAAGCACAAGATGGACTCACTGAAGGCCGCTCGTCCTGGTTTCAAGCATAAGAAGGACTCGCTGAAGCATGGCTACGGCCCCAAGTTCCACAGTGCACCCATGATGGGGCACGGTCGCAGGTTCCACCGTCATCCACACTTTGGCCGTCCCATGTTTGCACACCGTCCTCATGGCTTCCATCGTCCAAGAACAGGACAGGCAGAGCAGACTGCTGAACCCGAGGTAAAGGCTGTCGAGATAGAGACAACCGCCATCACTGAGGTCAGCAACACGCAAGACGCCCCCACCTACGACCTCCAGGGACGTCAGGTCACTGGGCTGCAGGGCAAGGGCATTGTCGTTCGTAATGGAAAGAAATATGCTAAATAAGTAGTTTTCCGGAGGTTAAGGAGTTGGTGGGGTGGTGAATAGTGAAAAGTGAACAATACTTAATACTGGTAAATGTAAAATACGCACGATGAGGCACACAGCCGATTTTGAGTATTATAGGTATTAGGTATTATTCACTTTTCACTGTTCACTGTTTTTCATTCCAAAGAAGTCTTGCATTAGGCAACGTGAGCAGCCATCAATACCTCTTGGTAATCTCTGCACCCGGATAGTAGTGGTGGAGGATGTCGGCGTAGGTGTGGCCCTGGGCTCCCATGACGGCAGCACCAATCTGGCACATGCCGACACCATGGCCCCAGCCGTGGCCGTGGAGGACGAAGCGCTGTGGCACTCCGTCAGCGTCGAGGTCGAGGGGCTCTACCTGGAAGTTGCTGCTGTAGAGGTGACTGGGGCTCAGTGCACGTCGTATCTCGAGTTCCTTGCCGAGGGTGAGGGTGCGCTGTGTGCCCACTATCCTGAGGCGCACGAGGTGCCCGCTCTCTCCGCGCTCCACGTCTTCGAGGGCCAGGATATGGCCGAAGTCGATGTCGAGGCGCTTCTGCAACAGGGCAGCGAGCTCGTCCTGGGTGTACTCCTGTGTCCACTGGTAGAAGTTGCGGGTCTCGAGGTCGTAGTCGTTGAGGACGGCGGATAGTATGCCCACGTTCGTTGTGTTGCAGTAGGGATCCTTAACCGCACGCAAGTAGGGCTTTGGCGCGTCCTCCCAACAGTTCTCGAAGACGTTGGTGGTACCGCCGCAGCACTTGGAGAAGCGTGCGTCGCAGATGGCATCCTCGTGGGTCAGTATCTGGCCGTGCGTCTGACGGATGGCCTCCTCCACCTCGGGTTGTGTGGCACGTGTGATGCCCTGGTAGCGCTGGCAGTGGTCATCGGCACAGACATCGAAGATGGTGTGCTCCTCCTGGTCGTGCCAGCGGGTAATCTCTGTGTCCGTCTTGGTGAACTGGAAGAAGGCGTGCTGCTGTCCTTGTTGCCGCTTCTGCATCTGTGCCAGCAGCCAGCTGCGGCTGATGACGGCACTGGCCTTGAGGAACTCGATGGGGCTGGTGGCCTTCATCTCACTGCTGATGACGCTGGCCAGGTATTGCTCGGTGGGTAGGATGTTGATGGCAACGATCTTCTGTTCGTCGACTACGAGGCGGAGCTTACCCTGGAAGGTCTGCGTCTCGTGACGCTCCCAGTGGAAGTCCTTGCCGATGGTGACCTGATGGAGCGAGAAGGTGCTCTCGGGCGAAGCGGGGAGGATGGTGAGCTCGCGATAGAGGGCGTCCTGCCACTTGAGGCTGCCGTCCTCGATGGTGACCTCCTGCAGGCCGGTGACGATGGCTCCCTTGGCACGGAATTCTCCGTTGAGGGTGAAGCGCAAGGAGGGAGTCGACATGATGCCGACGCTGACCTCGGGCTCTTCGGTCTGTCCGGCTTTTGTGCCGTCGGCCTTCTTGCCAACTAGCATGTCGGAACTGCTCGTGGCAGCCTTGGCGTGCTTCTTGTCCTCCTGTGTGGTGTCGCTCTTGCCCGTGGCGGTGGGTACTGAGGGGATGGGGTTCTTTATCTTGTCGACGACGGGTAGGAGTTCCTCCTCCGTCATGGTCACCTCACGCAGTATGTGCGAGGCTCGCTCGGGTGTGATCTTCTGGAAGTCCTCCTCACGAGGCGTGATGAGTAGACCGCCCATGTCGAGTGCTCCAGGGCTGATGAGCAGTTGCTCGGAACCTTCGGCGTAGTAGCAGTCGGGACGGTGTTTCTTGCGGGGGAAGATGAGCGCTACGAGTTCGTCAGGTCGTCCTCCCTTTCCGTTGCGCTTCCAGCAGACGATGTTCATGCGGGGCTCCCATTCGCCGTCCTCGATGGGGAGCGCCTTGTAGAGACGCTCGCAGAGGTAGCGGTCCATCTTGTAGGAGAGGGAACGGATGACGAAGACGGGGCACGTCCACGAATGGAGCAGGTAGAGTCCAGACCGCTTGTCGGTGGTCTGCTTGCCGTCCTCGGTGGGGAGGTTGCCGTCCTCGCTCTGTTCGTCGAGCTCAGCCTCCTGGGCTCCGGTGAGCGGGTATAGCTTGGTCATGCTTCCCTCGTACTCCTTCCAGTCGCGCTCGATGGGCAAGATGCCACGTTGGCCCGCCTGCAGGTGGCAGTGGTCGGGACAGGAGGCTCCGCACTTGGGTCCGTTGTAGAAGAAGATGTGGCCCGGCATGTCCCAGGCAAAGCGGCACATGAGGCCGAAGTGGTCGAAGATGGCTTGCGGCTGGTGGCGGCGCGTGGGGATGGTGAAGTGCTTGGGCAGGATGGGGTAGGGGTTGACGAGCAACTGGTAGTACTTCTCGGTGGGCAGGGCGCGCTGCACCTCGGGACGGTTGTGGTCGCAGAGGAAGCAGGGACGCTTCTCGAGCGTCTGCTTGTCAATCTTGGCCCCCGTGCTGACGATGCGGGCGGGATTCCATTGCACGGTCAGCGTGGTATCGCCATCGGTGAGCTCGCGTGTGTGTACGTGTTCCAATTCTTCATATCGCTTGGCTGCCTCGGCCCATCGCTTCAGCTCGGTCTCGTGGAAGAGGTCGGCCTCCTCGGCCGTGACGCGGTGCTGCCAGCTGCGGCATATCTGCTGTCGCGCCATAATCTCGGTGGTGCGCAACTGGTCCTTGTAGAGGTTGTTGCGGTTGACGGCCTCGACGGAGAGGGCTGCGTCGCTGTTGCCCTCCCAGCGGCGGCATAGGTAGAGCTCGTCGTAGATGCGGGCAATGCGGAAACGACGGCTCAGCATGAGTCCCAGTGCGTAGTCCTCGCCATAGCTCGTATTGGGAATCTGTATCTTGCGCAGCAAGGGCGTGTAGAAGGCGCGCGGAGCACCGAGTCCGTTGATACGCAGAGCGTTGTTGCGTCCGTTCGTGGCCGTCCACTCCTTGTGGTCGATGAGGCCGGGCGGGAGTGTCTCCAGCTGAAAGTTGGTCATGCGATAACTGCCGATGACCATGGCCGCCTTCTCCTCGTAGAACTTGTCGACGATGCGCTGCAAGGTGTCGGGACCGCTGTAGAGGTCGTCGGAGTCGAGCTGCACGGCAAAGCGTCCGCAACGGAAGTCGTGGATGGCACGGTTCCAGCAGCCACCGATGCCCAGGTCGTCGCGCTCGGGAATGATGTGGACCACGCGTTCGTCCTCCTGGGCCAGACGGACGAGGATGTCGGTGGTGCCGTCGGTGCTGCCGTTGTCGACAACGAGGATGTTGAAGGGGAAGGACGTCTGCTGCGACAGGGCACTGCGTACCGCATCCTCTATCGTACGTGCACGGTTGCGCACGGGTATGATGACACTGGCCTCGATGTCAGTGCGGTTGGGGTCGGTGGTGGCGGCCCCGGGCTCGCTGAGCACCAGTTCGTCGAACTCGTTGGCGGCCAGGTAGGCATTGATATCGTGGAGGTGTCGGGTGGCCACGCGTTCCATCTCAATCTGGCGGGAGCGATTGCGTGGGTCGACATAGTCGAACTGCTTCTCGCCGCTCTTGCGCAGGTCGGTCTCCACCTCGGTGTAGAGGTATTCTTTGATGTGGGTGGGCAACTGCTTGCGGCTGAGGAAGAGTCGCAGGTCATAGAGGCCGGCAAACTGGTAGTTGTGCGAACCGAGCTGCTGGATGTATTCGTGCAGGTCGGCCGTGCGGATGAGCAGCACGGACCCCATGTCGAAGTCGTCGCGTATGCTGCCCAGCTGGTAGTCGATGAGCGGGTGGGGTGCACGGTCAGGCTGATTGTCACCGTCTGCCTGTCTGACTGTATAGTGGTCGGCATAGCTCAGTGGCGCCTGACAGTCGTCAGCAATGCTGATCCAGCGTTCCAGGGCGTGGAAGCCCAGCTGGAGCGTCCACGTCTTGGTGTAGATGAGCGTGTAGGGTGCCTTTGCCGTCTCGCCGATGTGACGGATGCTCTTGGTGCTGAAGGGTATCTCGTCCAGTTGGTGGATGCAGTCCACGAGGGGTTCCTGCTGAAGGAGGGCAATGGTCTTGCCGGCTTGTTCTTCACTCTCGAAAGGTATAAAACAGTCTATGCCAAGTCTCATAAATGAAGCGGTTTTACGTAATTTTCGACAAAGTTATTGCTTTTTTTTGAGAAAAAAGAGCGAGGAAGCATTTTTTTCCGTATATTTGTGTTCGAATAAACGAAAAAAAGGCTATAATCATGAAAAACTACTTAGCTGTTGACCTGGGTGCCACCAGTGGTCGCACCGTGCTGGCCAAGTATGATGGCGAGAAGGTCGTGATGGAAGTGTGGACCCGCTTTGACAATCCACAGATTCCCATGACGGGACACATCTTCTGGGATTTGCCCCACCTGTATAACGAGATACTTAAGGCCCTGAAGAAATTGGCCGAGGAACATGTCAGCATAGAGAGTATCGGCATCGATACGTGGGGCTGCGACTTTGCCTTCTTCGGCCGGCAAGGGCAACTCATCGGCATGCCCTATTGCTATCGCGACCCCCATACGGACGGGGCCATAGAGAAGTTCACACAGACGCACATGAACGCCGAGGCCCTCTACCAGAAGACGGGCATACAGTTCATGCCCTTCAACAGCATCTTCCAGCTTGATACCATGCGCCGCACCGGCATCACGGCCCTTGGCGCCACTGACAAGGTGATGTTCATCCCCGATGCCCTGGCCTTCATGCTGACGGGCAAGTGCATCTGCGAGTACACGGTTGCCAGCACGAGTCAGCTGCTCAATCCCCATACGGGCGACCTGGACGAGAATTTGCTGAAGTTTGTCAACCTGTCGCGCAAGCATTTCGGTCCGATGACGATGCCTGGCACCCTCATCGGCACCCTCACCGAGCAGGTGCAGCAGGCCACCGGCATGGGAGCCGTTCCCGTGGTGGCCGTGGCGGGTCATGATACGGCTTCGGCCGTGGCCAGCGTGCCCGCCGAGGATGGCAACTATGCCTACCTGAGTTGCGGCACGTGGTCGTTGCTGGGTATCGAGAGCGAGACGCCCATCATCAACGAAGAGACGCGTCGCCACAACTTCACCAACGAGGGTGGAGTGGACGGCACCACACGCTTCCTCAAGAACATCTGCGGCCTGTGGCTCCTGGAGGGCTGCCGCAAGGAGTTCAAGGACGTGCCCACGAACATCGGTGAGCTGGCTGCCCTCTGCCTTGACAGCCAGTACGACGTGCTCATCAATCCCGACGACGAACTCTTCGCGCATCCCGACTCGATGACGAAGGCCATCCGCGAGTATTGCCGTCTGCACAGCCTGGCTGCTCCGCAGTGCCCAGCCGACTACATCCGCTGCATCTTCCGCAGTCTGGCCAACCGTTACAAGGAGGTCATCGACATCCTGCGCGAACTGACGGGCCAGAGCATCGAACGTCTGCACGTCATCGGTGGCGGAAGTCTGAACCAGCACCTGATGCAGATGACAGCCGATGCCACAGGCCTCCCAGTCATCGCGGGTCCCACGGAAGGTACTGCCCTCGGCAACGTACTGCTGCAGCTGCGCGCCGCTGGCGAGGTCAGCTCGCTGACTGAGATGCGTGCCATCGCTGCGCGCAGCGTGGAGACGGTAAGGTACGAGCCGGGAAAGTGAAACCGACAATTCGTGGAATCGGCAGCCCGATATTTCGATATTTCGATGACTCGATGTGTCGATAATTCGGTAAATCGAAAAACGAAGAATCGAAAGACCTGGAAACTCAAAGAATCAATTAAGCAAAACTAAATAAACAAAACTCATGAAACCAGAACTAATTAACCAAGCATACGCTGTCGCAAAGGAGCGTTATGCAGAGATCGGAATCGACACCGAACAGGTGTTGGCACAGTTACAGAACTTCCACTTGTCATTGCACTGCTGGCAGGCTGACGATGTCAAGGGCTTCGAGGTGCAGGCAGGTGCCATGAGCGGTGGCATACAGAGTACGGGCGACTTCCCCGGTGCTGCCCGCAACATCGACGAGCTGCGTCAGGACATCCTCAAGGCCAAGAGCCTCATCCCCGGCAACCACCGCCTCAACCTGCATGAGATCTATGGTGACTTCAAGGGTAAGGTCGTAGACCGCGACGAGGTGACCGTGGAATACTTCCAGTCGTGGATTGACTGGGCCAAGGAGAACAATACGCTCCTCGACTTCAACTCGAGCAGCTTCTCGCACCCCAAGAGCGGCAGCCTCTCGCTGGCCAACCCCGACGAGGGCATCCGTCAGTTCTGGGTGGAGCATACCAAGCGTTGCCGCGACATTGCCAACGCCATGGGTGAGGCGCAGGGTGACCCCTGTATCATGAACCTCTGGGTACACGACGGTTGCAAGGACGTGAGCGTGAACCACGCCCTCTACCGCAACACGCTGAAGAAGTCGCTCGACGAGATCTTCGAGAAGAAGCAGCCCATGATGAAGGACTGCATCGAGGGTAAGGTCTTCGGCATCGGACTGGAGAGCTTCACTGTGGGAAGCCACGACTTCTATACTGCATACGCAGCCAAGAACGGTCAGCTGCTGACCATCGACACCGGCCACTACCACCCCACCGAGAGTCCTGCCGACAAGGTCAGCGCCGTGCTGCCCTTCATCAACGAACTGATGCTGCACGTCAGCCGTCCCGTGCGTTGGGACTCTGACCACGTGACCATCATGGACGACCCCACTCAGGAACTCTTCTCTGAGATTGTTCGTGCCGATGCCCTCGACCGTGTTCACTATGGTCTCGACTTCTTCGACGGCTCGATCAACCGCATCGGTGCCTACGTCATCGGTAGCCGTGCAGCCCAGAAGTGCATGCTGCGTGCCCTGCTCGAGCCCCGCGAGGCTATCAGTAAACTGGAGCTGGCCGGTGAGGGGTACAAGGTACTTGCCCTCATCGAGGAGCAGAAGGCCATGCCCTGGCAGGCTGTCTACGACGAGTTCTGCCTGCGCAACAATGTGCCCGTTGGCCAGAGCTTCATCGAGGAAATCGACAAGTACGTAGCTGAAGTGACAAGCAAACGATAGATTTTTAAATCGTAAACACACGAAAACTCACAAAAAAATATGGTAAGCGATGCACGTCTCAGAGGCTTTTGTGTGGAAGAGGAAAAGTTATTAGTGTTTCTTACAAAGGTGTAGATGTGGGGCTATCGTTTTACGCAGACATTGTTATTGACAACAAGGTCATTCTGGAATTAAAGGCTGTCAGTGAATTTTCCAATGCTCACAGGGCACAGTTGTTAAATTACCTAAAGGCAACTGGAATGAAATTTGGCATGTTAGTAAACTTTGGCGGTACGAGAGTTGAAATCGAACGTTTTGCAAACGGAAAGTAATAGCGCCTTATTGCCGCAGAAATGGTATAATTATTTTTGTATTTTTTCGTGCGTTTTTGGTTAAAATAATATAATAATGAGTAAGCAATCTTCCCTCAAAAGCACCCTTGCGGTGTCTCTGAATAACTATCTGGATGCCGGTGCCATCGTAGCGGGTGGCAGCGGCATCACCCTGTGGCAGAACTACCTCGGCCTTAGCGAGATGCACCTGGGCTGGCTCAATGCGCTCAGTGCCAATGCTATGGGTGCCGCCATCGGTGCCATCATCGGTGGTGTGCTGGCCGACAAGTTCGGTCGTAAGTTCATCTTTACCTACAACCTGCTAGTCTACATGCTGGGCGTGCTGCTCGTGATGTGTTCCGTCAACTTCCCCATGCTGTTGGCGGGCTTCCTCATCACGGGTATCTCCGTCGGCATCGGTGTGCCAGCCTCATGGACCTATATCAGCGAGAGTTCGGAGGTGAACAACCGTGGCCGCAACATCTGTATCTCGCAGATGTCGTGGGGCTTCGGTCCGATGATCATCCTCCTCATGGGCATGCTCTTTGCCCCCGGTGGCTATCTGTATGGTATTGTGGAGTCGATGGCTCATACCGTGCTGGGCGCCGATGCAGCCGTGAAGGCCGTCGAGGTGTTCAGTTCGCGTTTCGTTTTCTTTACCTTATTTATTGTAGCCCTCATCGCATGGACCCTGCAGCGCCAGCTCGAGGAGAGTGCTGAGTTCAAGGCCAGCAAGGAGCAGGCCAAGAATAAGGGAGAGAAGACAGGACTCATCAAGTCCTTTGGCGTGCTCTTCTCCAACAAGGTGGCCGTGCGCAGCGCCATATTCCTGGCCAGCATCTACCTGACGTGGAACCTCGTGGCCTCGGTGATGGGTTTCTTCTCACCCCACATCTGCGAGACGGCAGGTGGTGTGAGCAACGAGTACAGCAACTGGATGAACTGCATCCAGTGGGCTACCGTGGTGGTCATCACCTTCTGTGTGGCTCGTTTCATCGACCGTGTGAATCACAAACCCATCTATATCCTGGGCTTGCTGGCCGCTCTCTGCACGTGGCTCCTGGTTGTCACCATCGGTGTCAACGACCTGCCTACGCTTTGGGCGTTCGTCATCCTGTGGGGTGTGAATGGTGGTATGTCCGTGCAGATCTTCTACGCCCTGTGGGGCTCTGAACTCTTCCCTGCCAAGTTCCGTGCCGGAGCCCAGGGCTTGATGTTCTTCGTCGTGCGCGGTCTGTCGGCCGTATGGGGCCTCGTCTTCACCTACATCTACGGTGAGGATGGTCAGGGCTTCACACTGGCAGCCTGGTGCATGATAGCCCTGCTGCTCATCTCGCTCGTGGTCGGTGTCATCGGTGCTCCCAACACCCGTGGCAAGTCGCTCGAGCAGATTACCAAAGAGAGATACGGAGAAGAGTATTAATATAATATAAATAAGGTGTAAGTTTCCCTACAAAAAAGAATATGGTTAACCGTTTTATACTTAACGAAGTGTCCTACTTCGGAGCAGGTGCCCGCAAGGAACTGCCTGCAGTGGTTGAGAGAATGGGTTTCAAGAAGGCCCTTGTAGTGACCGACAAAGGTCTGGTGAAATTCGGTGTCTGCAAGATGGTCACTGACGTGATGGATGCGGCCGGCATTGCCTACAAGATATACGACGAGGTGGTGCCCAACCCCACCGTGACGAACGTGAAGAATGGCGTCAAGGCCTTTGCTGAGGCCGGTGCCGACTTCCTCGTGGCTATCGGTGGCGGTTCGAGCATGGACACAGCCAAGGGCATCGGCATCGTGACCAACAATCCTGAGTTCAGCGACGTGGTGAGCCTTGAGGGTGTGGCTCCCACCAAGAAGAAGACCGTGCCCATCATCGCCTTCCCCACCACGGCCGGTACAGCTGCCGAGACGACTATCAACTACGTCATCATCGACGAGGAGAAGCACAAGAAGATGGTGTGCGTGGATCCCAACGACATCCCTTGCTGCTCCATCATCGATGCCGAGCTGATGTACTCGCTGCCCAAGGCGACCACGGCTGCTACCGGTCTCGATGCGTTGACCCATGCCATCGAGGGTTACATTACCAAGGCAGCCTGGGAACTCTCTGACATGTTCGAGATTGAGGCTATCCGCATGATCAACAAGTATCTGCGTCTGGCCGTCTTCGATCCCGAGAATCCCAAGGGCCGCGAAGGCATGGCGCTGGCTCAGTACGTGGCCGGCATGGCCTTCTCGAACGTTGGTCTGGGCGTAGTGCACGGCATGGCACATCCCATGGGCTCGCTCCACAACATCCCCCACGGTGTGGCCAACGCACTTCTGTTGCCCACCATCATGGAGTTCAATGCTCCCGTCTGCCGCGAGAAGTACGTCGAGATAGCCAAGGCCATGGATGCCTACAAGGAAGGTATGACGCAGGTTGAGGCTGCTCAGGCTGCCTGCGATGCCGTACGTGCACTGGCTGTCGAGGTGGGTATTCCCCAGCACCTCTCGGAGATTGGTATCTACGAGAAGGACATCGACGCGCTGGCCGATCAGGCTATCGAGGACGTCTGCACACCGGGCAACCCCCGCAAGGTGACTCGTCAGGATATTGTAGAACTGTATAAGAAAGTATTGTAAGAAATGAGTATACTGAATGGAAACGACGGCCTGCGTGCCGTCGTTGAACAGATAGCCGAGGTTACCGGTTACCTGTGGCAGAAGGGTTGGGCCGAACGTAATGGCGGCAATATCACGGTCAACGTCACCGAGTTTGCCAAGGAGGACTGGGCCACCATGCCCGCCATCGCTCCCGTCAAGCAGATCGGTATGGAACTGCCCTACCTCAAGGGTAAGTATTTCTATGCCAAGGGAACGGGCAAGCGCATGCGCGACCTGGCTCGCTGGCCCATGCAGAACGGTAGCATCATCCGCATCTGCGACGACTGTGCCTCGTACGAGATCATTGCCGACGAACCTGTGGTTCCCACCAGCGAACTGCCCTCACACCTCGCCCTGCAGAACTACTTGCTCTCGACGGGCAGCACCTACAAGGCCACGCTCCATACGCACCCCATCGAACTCGTGGCCATGTCGCACATCCAGCGTTTCCTCAAGGGCGACGAGATGACGCGTGTCCTCTGGTCCATGATTCCCGAGACGCTCGCCTTCGCGCCTCTGGGCATCGGCATCGTGCCCTACGGCCTTCCCGGTTCCGTAGAACTGGCTGAGGCAACGCTCGAGCAGATTAAGACGCACGACGTTGTGCTGTGGGAGAAGCATGGCACCGTGGCCGTCGGCACCGACATCATGGATGCCTTCGACCAGACCGATGTGCTCTGCAAGGCAGCCAACGTCTACATGTGTGCCAAGTCAATGGGTTCTGAGCCCGACGGCATGACCGATGAGGCCATGAAGGAGGTTCAGGACGTGTTCAACCTGCCCAAAACAAGACCCTGCTAAGATGAAACGCTTTGCCTTCAAGATGTTCCTCAAGCCAGGCTGCGAGAAGGAATACGAACGTCGCCACGCTGCCCTGTGGCCTGAGCTGAAAAAGCAGATCAAGGATGCCGGAGTCAGCAACTACAGCATCTATTGGGACAAGGACACCAACATCCTTTTTGGTTATCAAGAGATTGCCGAGGGAGCCAGCAGTACGCAGGACACGTCGAACGGTGTTGACGAGATAACCCAGAGGTGGTGGGACATGATGGCCGACATCATGGAGGTGAACGCGGACAATAGTCCCGTCACCATCTCCATTCAGGAGGTTTTCCACCTGGATTGAAGCCTTGAATAAAGTGACGTGAGAAGCCTTTAAGAAGGTAATACAAAAAAAAGGAGTTAAGACGAATGCGTCTGACTGGCTGCATTTCTGCCAGCAACGGTATCGTCTTAACTCCTTTTACTTTTCTTTAGCTCTTCTCCTTATCTGTGCCCATGGTGTTCTTGCCGCCATAGATGCTGAAGCGGAAGATGGCACTGAACATGGCGTACTGGTAAATGGCGTTGTTGCGTGAGTCGCGACGCGAGAAGGCATCGACCTGACGGCTGATATTGGTCTGCTGGTGCAGGATGTCGAACACCTCAGCCTTGAGGGTGAGCGCCTTGCCTTGCAGGAACGAGTAGGAAGCCGAGGCGTTCCAGAGCAACTCATTCGTGTTCATCGAGGCCAGCGAGTAGCCGCGTCGGCTGGCCATGCGTATGTCGGTGGCAATCTGCAGGCCGAAGGGTGCTGTGTACTGTATCTGTCCACCGTAGGAGAAGTTGTAGGTGTCCTGGTTGCCCTGCGGATTGACGTTGCTGCGGATGTGTCCGTAGTTGATGTCGCCCCTGATCTCGGCGAACCACCAGTCGTTGCGGAAGGAGAAGTTGGTGCCGCCATTTACCCACATGTTTCCGGTGACGGATTTGATGTCCTGATTGTCCGTGCTGCCTTCTGCCACGTTGTTGTAGAAGCCCACGTTGTGGTTGTAGCCCATACCTCCGTTGATACCCGCATTGAAGAGTTTCTTGGGGCCGATTCCCGTGTTCATGCCAGCTCCACCGCCCGTGTTCCAGTTGCCGTTGATGTTCATGGGCATGGTGGTTCGCACACCGGTGACGGGGTCGTAGGTAGTCTTGTTCGAGATGCTGTTTTGCGTAGCGTTGAAGTTGGCCCACACCCAGATGCCCCGCTGTGGCTCGGGCTTGTAGGAGTTGAAGTTGAAGTTGACCTGATGCGAGAATGCCGGCTTCAGGTTGGGGTTACCTTTGGAGATGTAGAGCGGGTTGGAGTCGTCCTTGATGTCCAGCAGGTTGGTCATGGAGGGCTGCGAGGTGCGTCCTTGATAGCGCAGACGCAGGTTGGTTTGCTTGTCGAAGTTCCATCGCAGGTTGGCGCGTGGCGAGATGTTGAAGACGCTGCGCTTCACCTCGGGGTACTCCTTGCCCATGTACCTGTAGTTCAGGATGGAGCGCTGCGGATAAGCATCCACGCCGATGCTGACGTTGTAGTTGTCGCGCACTCGACGGAACTGTGCACTGATGGTCTGGTTAAAGTTGCGGTACTCCGAGAACTGGCTCAACTCCAGCGTGTCGCGCATCATGTAGCTGGCCTCCTCCATGAAGCGCAGCACGGCTCCGATGTCGTATCGGTTGGCCTGTATGCTCTCGCTGAGGTCGCGGTAGGCTTCGGAGTCGTAGACGAAGGCCTGCCTGTCGTTCTTGTTGTAGCTATAGTTGTAGCGATAGCTGAACTGCAGGTAGGTGCGGTCGGCAATGGGTTCGTTGTAGGTCAGCTGTGCGCTGACGTTTCCGTTCATCGAAGGTGTCTTGTAGTAGCGGTTGTTGCGTCGCATGGTGCCCAGCGAGTTGTAGGTGATGTTGGCTGCCGAAATGTTCTGGTTGGTGCTCTCGCTGTACCAACCGTTGAGGCGTACGGTCAGGTTGCGTCCCTTGTTGTTGAACTTACGGTTGTACTGCAGTTCCAGCCCACCGCCCACATTGCTGTTGTGCGACTGGCTGTTGTTGGTGTTTGTATTCACCACGATGCCAAGCAGTTCCTGCAGTATCTTGTCGGTTGGTACGGGGGCACCGGGCACGCTGTATTCTGCCACCTCCTCGTTGTAGTCGAGTGCCGACTCGGTAATCTTGTTGGGGTCGGTGTCATACGATCCGCTTCTGCTGTTGCTCATGCTTCTGTTGCGCGAGTAGTTCAAGTTGGGACGGAAGAGGATGTTGGTCATCGTGTCGGGTTTCCATTCCAGCTTGGCGTTGAAGTTGAGGTTGTTGTTGCTGTTGATGCTCTGGTTCCTGCTCTCGCCAAAGGCACCTCGCTCGGCCGCAAAGTTCTCGCTCGACTGCTCGTTGGCATTGTCGTTTCCGTTGTAGCGATACATCACGCTTGCAAAGGTCTCGAGCTTCTCGCGCTGGTCCGTGAAGTTGAGGCCCACGCTCTTGTCCGACCGCAGGCCGCTACTCCAACGGTTGGGCGTGTTGCGCGCCTCACCGATGAGCGAGTACTTGGTCGTCTCGTTGAAGCGGTTTATCATGGCACGTCCATTGTAGCGATGAGCCGTGCCGCCGCCGGCCGCTGCATTGCCGAACCACCCGTTGTTCATGTCCTTCTTGACGGATAGGTCGAGGACGGTCTCCTCTTCGCCGTCGTCGATGCCGGTGATGCGGGCCAGGTCGCTCTTGCGCTCGTACGACTTAATCTTCTCGATCATGTCGACGGGTACGTTCTTCATGGCCGCCTCCATGTCGCTGAGGAAGAACTCCTTGCCGTTGAGCAGAATCTTCGTTACCTCCTTTCCGTTGATGGTTATTTTGCCGTTTTCGTCCACCTGTGCTCCGGGCAGCAGCTTGATGAGTGCCTCAAGGGTGGAACCTTCGGGCACACGGTAGGCCGAGGCGTTGTAGACGAGCGAGTCGCCGCTGACCTGCACCTTGGCTGCCGTGGCCGTCACGACGGCTTCGCCCAGTGTGTGGGCATTGTCCAGGAGGGTCATGATGCCTAGTTCGACCGTCTTGCCCTTCTTGGTGTTGAGGTCGAGGTTGATGAATTGCGTGACGTAGCCTATCATGCTGAGCTTGATGAGGTACTTGTTCTTCTCCGTCTGCCCCTTGACGAAGGGCACCTTCTCCAGCTTGAAGTTGCCCTTGTCGTTGGCCAGCACACCATCCACAAAGGCACTGTCGGGCAGCGAGAGCAACTGGACCGTGGTGCCCTCGAGCGGGTCGCCCGACTCGTTGTCGATGATGGTTCCCTTGATGTCAAATTTGGATTGCGCATGTACGTGCACGCATGCGAGTAGGAATGCGCACACGTATATCATTTTTATAGATAATTTCATAGAGTTTAAAATTCAGTAGTACTTTTTAATTGACAATGCGTATTGTTTTTCTGTAGAATAGACGAATGAGACACGGGATGGTTTAAGTGATGATTAAAAAATAACTTGTTACAAAATAAGTAGGTACGCCTTTGCATTGTCTTGCTGGCTATTTTGCAACTGTTTCGCTACTTTCGTCCCGTAGGCGAAAGTCACGATGCCCGCATCGCTCTTTTGTCACATTTCCAAAATATCTCAGCAATCCAACACAAAATCGTACCAACTTATTATTTAATCATCACTAAGGCTATGTAACACTTTTGTGAATCAAATCGTTCGTGCCGTTCCCGGAATCCGTTGCTTCGTTCTTTGTGTTTCCACGCTTCGTTCCTCAAATTTCAGCGTTGCTTTTCAGCGAGTGGACTCCTGTTTCTCTTTGCTTGAACGTGAGAAAAGTTGCCCGTTCCATGTGTCAGCCGCATGTTCGGGCGTCGCTTGTCGGTCCAAAATGCAAAAATTGGGATGAGCTTGTGCCTCTTTTGATTTCTTTTTTGTAACTTTGCATCAGTATTGCAAAACAAAACGCAACGTCCAAGCTTATGACAAGTCAGCTCATACTTCAGGTGTTATTCAGTTTTCTTCCCTTTGTGGTGTGCCTGTTTTGGGCCATCTGCTTCATTGCGCAGTTCCGGAAGGACGATCGTGCGAAGCATTACCTGACCATCTATCTGCTCACTTGCGTGGTGCTGTACCTGTGTCATGGCTTGTTCTTCACGCTGGGTTTGCCGTACGAAATGGAGTGTCTGTGGACACTTTGTTCGCTATCTGTCTATCCCCTCTTCTATGGCTATCTGTGCCGTCTGACGTCGAGCGAATACCGCGTGCGCCAACTGATTCCCTGGTTGTTGCCCGGTCTGTTGGTGGCTCTGCTCAAGTACCTGTTTCCCTGTGCGGGCTTCGACAGGGTGCGGTTGTTGCTCTTCGCCTTGCAGGTTGTCAGTGTGTGCTATCTGGGCATTCGCAAGCTGAGGGCATTCGACAAGAAACTTCAGGTGGTGTACTCGAACACAGAGGGTCGTGAAACGTCGGCTGTCCACAACTTGCTCGTGGCCATCATCAGTGTCAGCCTGATTTCGGGTGTAGCCAATTCGGTTGGCAAGCATTTCTTTGGCGAGAGTCTCTGGCTACTCGTGTCCGTTTCCGTATCCTTCTCAGTGTTGCTTTTCTCGCTGAGCTACATCTGCTTTAACCGTAATTTCTCGGCCGATCAGCTCAGTGTTGACGAAGAGGATGGAGAACTGTCTAAGGAACCAGCTGATCCCGTGGATGCCGAGCAGATAGGAGAGAAGCTGGAACAGCTGATGACGGAGCGTCAGTATTATCTGAAGACGGACCTGAAGATAGGCGATCTGGTGAGGGCAATCGGCTCGAATCGTACGTATGTGTCGAACTACATCAACAAGCACTTCGGTTGCCCGTTCTCTGATTACGTCAACAGGTTGCGCGTTGAGCATGCCAAACGGCTGATGATGGATGAAAGGTGCGACCAGAAGTTGTCTGCCATAGGCCGGATGTCCGGCTTCTCGAGCGATTCGTCGTTCTACCGCAATTTCAAGAAGATGGAGGATATGACGCCGGCCGAATGGGTCAGCCTCCACAACGTTTAGTCAGCCTTTTCTAGTAATGATATATCATTTGGTGTTGAGTAGCAATGTCATCCCGACGAAGCCGCTATGCTCAGAATGACATCGAAGTTTGCATATTATGAAAAATATATTGATCACTTACTTATGAAGACGTTTTTGAGAAACTTATGCTTAGCAGCAGTGGTGGGGCTCGTTTCCCCGCTCTGTATGAATGCCGGTGCACGCCCTTTGCTGGACGACGATGAAGTGCGCTACGAAGTGTCTGATGTGGCCCGTGTGAAGATGGAGGTATGTCCCACGTTGCAGGGCAAGGCCGACGTGCTGGGTTTCTTCGATGCCATCAACGAGAGCTACTGGGTGGAACAGTGGAAGGTGGCCCACGTATATCTGCATCCGGAAGAGGATGAGGGAGTGGGCGACAACTGTGCCTGGGAGACCGTGTTGGACAAGAAGAACGGCTACTTACGTGTCAACTTTGGTATTGCGGAGAAGAATCCCAACAAGAATTTCGTGGAGTGCGCCTACTGGAACCTGAAGAGCGGAAAGAAACTGGTGGCCCTGAACTTCGACTACGAGCAGAAGGAAGACGGCCAGATTTTCAGCAAGGGTAAGGCGAGCGACGTGCTGTTCTACGAGTACAACCCCGAATCCAAGATACTGCAGCCCATCGTACCGCCTGTAAAGGAGGCTGTTGACCTCAAGGGCGTGCGTCTGCCACGTGAGGGGCGCGACCTCAGGTTGCCCGGTGGCAAGAAGCTGTGGTGGAGCAATGGCATCTTTACCACTGACAATCCAGCCAAACGAGCCCCGAACGGAACGGCCAGTGTGCCCGAACTGGTGTCCTCGACCATCGGTCCCACGTTCGATTTCTCGCCCGAGGCGGTCAGAAATTTTGATGACGAGATGCGAGGGAGCATCTACGATATAGTGGGCGAAGGCTGCTCGTTCTACTGTGGTTGCGAGAGAGGCAAGCAGAAGGCCAGCAGCACACTCAAGCCTCAGGGCAAGTTCAACTACGTGGCAGGTAATGCACACGACCTCAGCTACTATACGGCTTGGGTCGAGGGGGCTGCCGACTATGGCGTGGGCGAGTGGATTGAGTACACGCTGCCCGCCAACAATCCCCGCATCACCAGCATCTGTGTGGTGAACGGCATCGTGCGCAGCCGGAAGGCATGGGAGGAGAACTCGCGCGTCAAGGCACTCGAAGTGCTGGTGAACGGCAAGAAACACGCCATGCTCTACCTCAAGGATGTGTATGCCGAGCAGTGGTTCGATGTGCCCACCATCGGGTACGCCGATCGTGAGCATCTCGACGGCAAGGCGCCCCTCGTCATCCGTTTCAAAATCAGCGAGGTCTATCCGGGTACGAAGTACAAGGATACGGGCATCACAGAGATTTACTTTGAGGGTATTGATGTGCATTAGATAGGATGCCTGTCGTGGATATTTGGTGGTTCTGATTATTTTTCGTATCTTTGCACCCAATTATGGAATCATTGTTAGGAAAGACAAGAGAAGAACTGAAGGAAGTGGCCAAGGCTGTGGGCTTGCCCGCCTTTGCTGCCGGACAGATGGCGCAGTGGATCTACCAGCGCGGAGCTGCCTCGGTGGACGAGATGACGAACGTCTCGAAGAAGGGGCGTGAGGCACTCGTGGAGCTGTACGAGATGGGGCGCCACGAACCCCTCGACGTGCAGCGCAGCGTGGACGGCACGGCCAAGTACCTGTTCCCTGTCAGTTGTGGCGGGCAGGTGGAGACGGTCTTCATCCCGGATGGTGACCGTGGCACGGTGTGTGTCAGTTGCCAGGTGGGATGCAAGATGCATTGCGAATTCTGCATGACGGGCCGACAGGGCTTCCATGGCAACCTGACGGCGGGTGACATCCTCAACCAGCTTTATTCGCTGCCCGAGCGTGAGAGCATCACCAACGTGGTCTTCATGGGACAGGGCGAACCTTTTGACAACCTGGACAATGTGCTGCGTGCCACCGAACTGCTGATGGCCGACTACGGATGGGCCTGGAGTCCCAAGCGCATCACGGTCAGCACGGTAGGCCTGAAGAAGGGCATGGAGCGTTTCCTTGAGGAGAGTCCTTGCCACCTGGCTGTCTCGCTCCACAACCCCTTCCCTGAGGGGCGTGGCGAGATGATTCCGGCCGAGAAGGCATGGTCGCTGACCGAATTCCTGAAGTTGCTGAAGCAGTACGACTGGACACATCAGCGTCGTCTCTCGTTCGAATATACTGTCTTCCACGGACTTAACGATCATCCGGCCCACGTACGCGAACTGTGCCGCCTGCTCGGTCGCATGGAGTGCCGTGTCAACCTCATCCGTTGCCACGAGATTCCCGAGTCGCGCTTCCGTCCCGCCCCCGAACAGACGATGGAGTGGATGCGCGACGAGTTGACCCGCCATGGCATCACCTGCACCATCCGTGCCAGTCGCGGGCAGGACATCTATGCGGCATGCGGACTTTTGAATAGTTCAAAGTCCATGGTTCATAGTTCATAGTTATTCGACTTCGTCTCATCAAGCTTCGCAGTCATAGTTATTCGACATACGTCTCATCAAGCTTCGCAGTCACTGTTCATGTTTGACGCAACGTATTAAAAAGATTAAAAGTATTAGGTATTATTCACTATTTACTATTCACTATTTACTGATAATGAAACGAGTATTGTTCCTTTTTGTTCTTGTGCTGACTGTGGTGTCCTGCCGCAAGGATATGCTTTTGCCCGTAGCCAGTGGTCGTCCATACGAGGTGCTGGTGGTGATGGAACGTGAGATGTGGGAGAAACACCCTGCCGGTCGTGCCCTCTTCAACGTGCTCGACACCGATGTGCCTGGGTTGCCCCAGTCGGAACGCTCGTTCCGCATATCGCAATGCACACCTGGTGAGCTGGACCAGACGCTTCGCCTCTTCCGCAATGTCATCAAGGTGGACATCGATCCCCATCTGTACACGCAAACCAAGATGAAGTTCATGCGCGACAAGTACGCCATGGAACAGTACTGGATAACCCTGCAGAGCCCCAGCGAGGAAGACCTGGAAGAGTACTGCACCAAGCATCGTCAGTTCCTGGTCGACTTCCTGACGCGGACGGAGATGAACCGCTTCGTCAAGATCCTCGAAGGCAAGCATTCTTCCAAGGTGAGTGAGCTGGCCAAGGCCATCTTCAACTGCGAGTTCTGGGCCCCCGAGGAGATCCGGAGTTACAAGACGGGCGACAACTTCTTCTGGACGTCCAACAATACGGCCTCGGGCATGGTCAATGTCTGCATGTACAGTTATCCTTACTACGGTCCTCAGACGTTCACCAAGCAGTATGCCTTGCAGAAGCGTGACTCGGTGATGATGCGCAATATCCCTGGCGAGACACCCGGTATGTATATGAAGACCGATACCCTCTATACCGACTGCCGTCCTATCACGGTGCATGGCGAGTATGCCTACGAGTGCCGTGGCCTCTGGTACATGGAGAATGCGGGCATGGGCGGTCCGTTCGTCAGTCAGTCGCGTGTCGATACCACTCGCAACCTCGTCATCGTGGCCGAGGGCTTTGTCTATGCACCCGAGAAGATGAAGCGTGGCCTCATCCGTCGTGTGGAGGCTTCGCTCTACACCCTGATGCTGCCCTACGAGAGTGTGGACAAGGCGCAGGTGGACTCGGTAAAAGTGAAAGAATAAAGGTGAGAAAGTCATAGCGTGACCATACACCACATATACATTATATATAAATAAAATAACGATGAAACGTAATAATTCTGGTAATTATCAAATGAAGAACCAGCCCATCTACGATGAGGCTATCGAGACCCCCGAACAGCAGGAACCCGTGGAGGTGCCTGTGGTTGCAATCACGTCCGGTGACACGAACGGAGTAGGGTATGAGGTCATCATGAAGACCTTTGCCGATCCCATGATGTGCGAACTCTGCACCCCCGTCATCTATGGCAATCCCAAGACGATGACCTACCATCGCAAGGCGCTCGGTATCGAGGTGAACTACAGCGTCATCCAGTCGCCCGAGGAGGCACGCGAAGGACGTCTCAACGTGTTGGCTGTCAACGACGACGAACTGAAGATCGACTTCGGACAGAGCAGCCAGGAGGCTGGACGTGCCGCCCTGCAAAGTCTTGAGGCTGCCATGCAGGACTATCGTGAGGAGAAGTTCGACGTGCTCGTAACGGCTCCCATCAACAAGCACAGCATCCAGAGCGACGAGTTCCACTTCCCCGGCCATACCGAGTATATCGAGCAGCGAGTGGGCGAGGGCAGCAAGGCACTGATGATTCTGCTCAACGACCGTGTGCGTGTGGCTTTGGCCACCACACATCTGCCCATCTCCGAGATTGCCAGCCACCTCACCACCGAGGGCATCCTCGAGAAACTGCGTCTCCTGCAGGCCACTCTCTGCCGCGACTTCCTCATCACTCGTCCTCGCATTGCCGTGTTGGCGCTCAATCCTCATGCCGGTGACGACGGCCTGCTGGGCAAGGAGGAGCAGGAGATCATAACTCCCGCTATCGAGAAGGCAAATGCCGAGCGTATCGACGCCTACGGTCCCTTCCCTGCCGATGGCTTCTTCGGTGGTGCGGCCTACGAGCATTACGATGCCATCCTTGCCATGTACCACGACCAGGGGTTGGCTCCCTTCAAGGTGCTGGCTATGGACGATGGCGTCAACTTCACGGCTGGCCTGCCCGTCATCCGCACCAGTCCTGACCACGGCACGGCCTATGACATTGCGGGTAAGTCCGTTGCCGATGAGAATTCATTCCGTCAGGCTGTCTATCTGGCCATCGACGTGTGGCGCAATCGTCAGCGTTACGATGAAGCTCACGAGAATCCTCTGCCCAAGCTCTACCACGAACGTCGCGAGGATGAGCGTCGTGAACGTCATCGTCCTGCTCCAACTTCTGCACCTGCTTCTGCACCCGCTCCTGCACCCAAGGCAGAAGAGTAAACTCACTGTGCACTTTTCACAATCGATTCCGTGAATAGCAAGCTTCGTAATCTGTTTCTCGGCATTGGCCTTGTGTCCATTGTCATCATGCTCTGCACCTTCGACATGTCGTATGCGGAGCTGTGGAGCAAGATACGTTCGGCCGGCTATTGGTTTTGGGCGGCCATTCTGTTGTGGCTGCCCATCTACATGCTCAATGCGTGGTCGTGGTACGTGCTCATCAATGATGGCTCGTCGGGCCACGTCGGCTACTGGCGTGTCTTCAAGTACACCATCTCGGGCTATGCCCTGAACTACGTCACGCCCGTTGGCGTGTTGGGTGGCGAACCTTACCGCATCATGGAGCTGACGCCTTACGTGGGGGCTGCCAAGGCTTCGTCGAGCGTCATCCTCTATGCTATGATGCACATCTTCTCGCACTTCTGGTTCTGGGCCTTCAGCTTGCTGCTTTTTGTGCTGATGTACACGTCTGCCATCACGTGGCCTGTTGCCCTCGTGTTGATCCTCATGACGGGCTTCTGTGCGTTGGGCATCTACTTCTTCATGCTGGGCTATCGCAACGGACTGGCCAACCGAGCCCTCCGCTTCTTTGGCCGCTGGCCCTTGATAGGCAAGCGGATACAACGCTTTTCCGAAAAGAACCAGGATACCATCCAACGTGTGGACAGTCAGATAGCCGAGCTTCACAAGCAGCGCAAGTCGACCTTCTACCTCTCACTCTTCCTTGAGTTCCTGGCTCGTGTGGTGGGCTGTCTCGAAGTGATGTTCATCCTCTTCATGCTGCCCGAGAATACTGAGGTGTCCTTCTTTGACTGCATCCTCATGCAGGCCTTCATGAGCCTCTTTGCCAACCTGATGTTCTTTATTCCCATGGAGATGGGTACGCGTGAGGGTGGCTTTGCCATGATCACGGGCCTGCTGCACATGCGTCAGGCCAACGGTGTCCTCACGGGGTTGGTGACGCGTGTCCGCGAACTGGTGTGGATTGCCATCGGTCTCCTGATGATGAAGGTCGGAAATCGTCCCGCAAACAAAAAAGCATCGTCCTGAAAACTCCCTGTTAACTCCCCATTATTTTAACTCCTCATTAAGATGCTCAAAGAATACTACGCAGAACGAACTGAACAACAGAGCCTTGAACTTACCGACGGTGTGGTGAGCCAGGCCACCCATACCTTGCTGCAAGGCATTGGCGTAAGGGAGGTGGAAGGCGAATCCACCCGCTATAGTTATACGATGCCTACACGGATGCCCGACTGGTTTCTGGCGGGTCATCCGAAGGTTGAGGTGCCAGCACTCTCGCCTCAGGTGCTCTATGATATGGAGAAGCAGGCCTTCGAGTGCGACCCGCGAGTTGTCAAGGTCAAGGTCGTGATGGTTTCTTCCGTGACCGAGGTGTCCATCTCCAACAACCTGTCCGAACAGCCCATTCATGACCGTCGCGAACGCAATGTCCTGATGGTCCATTTGGTATTGCAACAAGACGGTCGGCATGAGATGGGGTTTGCCAGCACCTGCAAGGGCGAGAGTGGTGATTCGCTTGTCCGACGGGCTGTCGGCCAGGCCTCGCATCTCTTCCAGGCCATCACGCCTCAGGGCGGTGACATGCCTGTAGTGATGGCGGCCGGTGCCAGTGGCATCTTGCTGCACGAGGCCATTGGCCATGCTTTCGAAGCCGACTTCAACCGTCTCGGTACCAGCATCTTCTCCGACAAGATGGGGCGGCAGATTTGTCGCCCCGGCATTACCATCGTCGACGATGCCACGTTGCAGGAAGGGCAGGGTACTTTCCGTTATGATGACGAGGGTGTGGCGGCACACTGTACGCATCTGGTTCATGACGGCCGACTGGAGAGCTATCTCCACGATCGTATTTCTGCCCGGCATTTTGGCGTGCAGCCCACGGGCAACGGACGCAGGCAGAGTTTCCGCCATGCGCCAGTGCCTCGCATGACCAACACGTATATGCTGCCAGGTCAGGCATCTGAGGAGGACATCATCCGCAGCGTCAAGCGAGGCATCTATGCACAGTCCTTCACCAACGGACAGGTGCAGATCGGTGCGGGCGACTTCACCTTCTTCCTCAAGACGGGATTCCTCATCGAGGAGGGTCGTCTCACGGCTCCCATACGCGATATAAATATAATAGGTAACGGACCCCGTGCACTTGCCGATATCTCGATGGTAGGCAACAACCTTGTGCACGACTCCTCTGCTGCTTACTGTGGTAAGGCCGGCCAGCAGGTTCCCGTCGGCCAGGGCATCCCCACCGTTCTCGTTGACCGTCTCAATGTAGGCGGCAAGTAAAAGGCAGCCAACTTTGAACTACGAACTATGAACTTTGAACTCGAAAAAGTCCTCTCCCTCATCGGACACGAAGCCGATGCACGTCTTGCCCTTCTTCGCAATGTCGAAGAGAAACTTTGTGTCATCAACGGAAAGGTGGACAAGCAGGAACGCAGCGAATCCGTTTCGCTGGCCATCACGCTCTATATCGAGGGCCGCGAAGGATTCTTCTATACCAATGTCCTCGATGACGATTCTCTCTCGCGCTTTGTGCGTCAAAGCATTGAGACCACCCGCCTGCTGGCTCCCGATGCCGCCCGTGGCCTCGTCTCACCCGAGCGTTACTATCGGGGTGGGGGAGTCGACCTTCGCAATTGTGACCGCACACTCGAACACACGCCCACCCAGCATAAACTCACGCTGGCTCAGCAGTGCAATGCCGAGGCCTATGGTGTGGATTCGCGTGTCATCAATGTCGATACGCGCTATGTTGACCGCACCCACGAGGCCCGCTATCTCACTACCAACGGCTTTGACGCCAGCGAGAGCAGCTCGCGTTGCACCCTCACCACCCTTGTCAGCGTGCAGGGAGAAGGTGATGCCAAACCGATGGACGGTTGGGGGCAGACGCGCCTCTTCCTTTCCGACCTCCCAGCGCAGGGCATCGGTCAGGTGGCGCTGCAACGTGCACTTCGCAAGATTGGCCAGCGTTCCGTTCCGGCAGGCCGTTATACGATGGTCGTCGAGGGACCTGTGGCGGGTGACCTCCTGCAGCCCGTTCTCTCGGCACTGGGCGGACAGGCTCTTCAGCAGCATTCCTCTTTTCTCGAAGGCAAGCTGCACCAGCAGGTGGGCAGCGAAAAGCTCCACCTCATCGACAATCCCCACATCCCCGGCACGCGAGGTGCCACCTATTTCGATTATGATGGAGCGGCCACCTCGCCACGTCAGGTTTTCGACCATGGCCGTCTCTCCACCTACTTCATCGATACCCCGATGAGCCGCAAGCTGCACATGCCGCCCACCACGCAGGGCCCACATCACCTCATCCTTCAGCCTTCCGACGATTCGCTCGACGAAGTCTTGCGCCAACACCATGAGTGCATCCTCGTCACCGACTTTAACGGAGGCAACTGCAACCCCGTTACGGGTCACTTCTCCTACGGCATTGAGGGACTTCTCTATCGTGACGGACAGCTTGTCCAGCCCATCAGCGGCATGAACATCACGGGCAACATGCTAGACCTCTGGCATTACCTCATCCATGTGGCCAATGATGCCGATCCTTACGAGACAGATCTCATCCCCTCGCTCGTCTTCGAGGGCGTCACTTTCTGCTGATTTCGCATTCTGGAACACAAAAAAACAACATCAATCTGCATTTTTCTTGCAAAATATTTGGAGGAATCAAAAAAAGTCCGTACCTTTGCATCGTTTTTGAAAGGAAGCCGCGCCACTTGCAGATTTTTTCAAAACTCCAAACGCGTCCGGAGAGATGTCAGAGTGGTCGAATGTGCCGGTCTTGAAAACCGGTGTGCTGAAAGGCACCGGGGGTTCGAATCCCTCTCTCTCCGCAAAACTCGCTGATTTTCAGCGAGTTTTCTTTTTTTATGGCCATTTTTACAGCCAAAAATTAACGCTTCATAGAGCATCATATACAATCAAAATCACTGTAAATAGCTAAAATAGGCTGCAATCTCGAGTTTTCAGAATTACAGCCATTTTTATTTCTACACCCAATAACAAAAAATCTCAGATTTGTATGTATGATTGCTTTGCAGTACATATAAGCATAAAGACTTTATCCAAATAAAACATTCAACATCTTTGCAGCAATTCTTTCGTCCTTCAACTTTATTATATTGTCTTTATCCGAGTAGAAGCCCAAAGCATTCACATTCCCATACCAAACAAGTGACTTGTCTATTACTATTGTACAAATTCTCAATTTTGGATTAGTTATGGCATGTAGCCCTGACGATTGAAGGAAATCATACTGCTCATCATTTATTGCGGTAACGATTGCAACTTCAACTCCATTGGCACTTTGTTCTTTCAGCAGAGAAACGAGTTTGTTGTTCGTTACACGATATAACCTTGGTGAAGAAATGACAATAGATCGTTTTGCCAGGGCAATATCTTTTGCCAAAGACTTGAAAAAGGATGTACCGTTGTAAATCTGGTTGTCCTCTGAAGTTGTAGGCAATTCAATAATCTCATCAAATAATGATGGTTGCCCCAACTGAATTGCCAGGTATCCTATTGTAGCGTATGCCCTCAATCGCTTCTGGTACATGCTGTTGCATATAGGTTCATGAATATCAATATAGTCATAGATGCGAACATCTTTCTTTCCTTCATTCTCACGATGGAGACGACCTGCATACTGCTCCAATCGTCCTTTCCATGAAATTGGCAACGCAAGGAACATTGTATCAAGGCGAGGATAATCAAAACCTTCACCAACGTACTGTCCGGTTGCAACAATTACCAGAGGCTCATCTGCAGGAATTTCTTGGAGCCTTTGTAGTGTCTCACGCTTTTCCTTGGCTGTACCAGCTCCAGTCAACTGAATTACATTTTTTGCATAAGGTTTTAACTTTTCTCCCAAAAGGTCCACATGTTGCTTGATGCCTGTAAGGACAATAGGTGTTCTACCACTCTCCACTGCTTTACGTACATCATCTACAATGAGAGAATTACGAACCTCATCTTCCGCAAGACTCTTTTGTATGGTTGGAAACGACAGCTTGTCATCGGTTATGCTACGATAAGATGTAAATTGTGGAATAAGATATCTGCGGAACGACTGTTTCTGTATTTGACTCTTGGAGTCGGCTGAGAATCGTATGGGACCACATTGCATAAAGATGATTGGTTGCTGACCATCCTTGCGGATTGGAGTAGCCGTTAAACCATGTACATATTGAGCCTTAACGGACTTAAGAACCTTTTCAAAGGTAATAGAAGATACATGATGACATTCATCCACAATGACCATACCATAATCTTGAACGAACGACTTTACTTCTCCATCCTCAAAGCATGACTGCATCAAAGCAATGTCAACAACTCTATGGACGGTGTTTGTTGTGGAATCAAGACAACCTATTGGCGAGAACGCCTTTCTGCGTCCTCTCTTTTTAATAGGTTCTGGCTCATTATAGTCAATATCCAGAAACTCGCTTAATCGTTCATGCCACTGTGTTAGCAACGCCTTGGAGTGGACGAGAATAAGTGTGTTCACCTTTCTTCTTGCAATCAAGGATGCTGCTGTAACCGTCTTTCCGAAGGCTGTGGTTGCATGAAGTACGCCATTGTCGAAGGGAAGTAGTGACTCGATTGCATCAAGTTGTTCCTCCCGTTCTGTACCGAGAAAAGTGACAGGTATAGCCCTACCATGATTCGTTTCGTCAACGATGGTGTATTTTGCACCATTTGAGTCGAGCAACTTAATAATTGCCTCTTTGCAACCTCGCGGCATCGCAAGATAATTATCTGTTATGTCAAAGCATGATATGATGCGAGGTATTCCGTATGTGGACATGCGCATTGCTTGCTTCTTGTTGAACTCTGGATTGCGGAATGCTGCAATGCGTTTGACATGGTTGAGTACCTTAGCAGAAACGGAATTGAGAGGAATGTATATCTTATCTGCAATAGTGATAGTTATCGCTTTGACAAAATCTGCGCTATTGATATTTTGAGGAACAGGAGTTATCCATGGCTTACTTTCGCTTGACGTTGACAAGACTCCCAAGTCTTCATGAATATGTTGCTGCAGAATAGCATCAATCTTTTGTTCATCAATCTTTCGAACTTGCGCAAGAAAAGCCCATTGGTCCTTGTACGCAAGGAACTCATCATCAACGAACACGCTATTCAATTCCTTACGAGCCTTACCCTGTAACGGCAGAGCAACGAGATTACCAAATCCTCCTTCAGGCATTCTGTCTTGATTAGGGAAGAATCTGTCGTAAGAGTCAAATGCCATTCTTCCGTCACGACTCATCGCCTCAGTCAGAATAGCATTGCCAAATCTTCGTGCCTTGTAAGCAGGAACCACATCGTCAAAGAATATCCAAACATGCGCTCCATTACCTGAGCGAGAGCGTTCTATAGAATAAGGTATGTTCCAGTTACGACAGATGCCAACAAATGCCAGTACATCATCCTTGTATCCATGCTTACAGCTCTTATCGTCAAAATCTGTACATAGGAAAGCGCAATTGTTATCTGTCATGATGGCATAGATACCAATCACATCACATCCGTTTTCGTCATTGCCTATCAGGTGTCGGCAAATCTCATCATACCCAAGTTGCAAGAAATTACGGTTTGGACAATCCGCACATTTGACAGCCTTTTTATCACAAATTCCTCTTCTCCATTCGTTTATGCAAACAGGTTGATAACCACCCTTGTTCGTTGCTTTGCTATACCATCTGCGAGCGAAAACATCCTCACGTCCACGGAACAAACTACGGAACAATTCGACTCTCTCTTCTTTTCCCAGAAGAACATCAGGGAATGAGATGTCTGAGTAAACCTTTTCTTCATCAGCATTCGCAGTAGCAGCCTCATACGCAATTCCATTCGCTTGAAGTATCTCCTTCAAACGAGCATTTTCCGTTTTCAATTGTTCCAATTCTAAAAGAAGGGTGTCGTATTTCTGTTGCTTCTGTTGCATATTACAAAGGTGTGATTAGAACTTACGTTTGAATCCTCGGCAGATTTGTGCCGATTCTGGTGGTGTGTTCTTAGGAACTCCCATGCTTGAATAGCATCCGCAGTGAGCTTTTACAAAGACTCGTCTCATAAATATTTTATATGAGGCAATATACATACTTATACATATATAACTATTCAAATTCTATTTCTAGTATAATGATTGTCTAAAACCTGCCAAATATTGGGAGAATAGAAACCTTGCTTTTGAGATTTTGGGTTTTTTGAATCCAATTTTCGTTCATAGTATAATTTGACGTTTTGCTTTACACTTTTCATTATGGTGTTGAACTTAGTTCCGCATTTAAAATCTGAATACCTATTCTTCGCTTTGTCAATGACTTCTTTATAAGTAAATGGGTACCTATTTCTGATATCCTCTTCTGACAAAGTGACAGGGATTCCATTTTCGTCGTATTTAACATTGGTGGAAGTAAACGAATTGCCTTTTTGAAACTTAAGCTCAATTTTTATCGCGATGTCGTATTCTTCTCCTTTATTTTCGTTTTCGAGTTTATGCTTTATCAGTTGGATAAAATTTTGTGCTTCTGGAGATGATGCAGAGTCTACATCAATTTTGTTATCCACATATGCCAATGGCATCAAATATAAATTATATTTTGATAAGGAACGCTTTGTTTGCCAGTCTTTCAGTACCTGTACGTAATTTTTTATACAAGCAAAACCTAATTCTTGCAATGGCTTTGAGAGATCCTTCATGTTAATAAAATGGATAGCATTATCTCTAAACTCTATCAAAGAGTCAATATTGTCTTTTAGCTTACTAGGAAGCTCATGTTGTGAATTCAATCGGTTTAGGGCTTCATAAATAGAAATGGACTTTGGATTATTGGTCCGGTTTCTGTCAAGAACTTTCTTTTTCTTAGATTTCTCCCCATTTTTGTTAAAATATGGTTTGTAGCAATATATAGAGTTAATTCGATAGTTATTCAACTTAAGCAATCTCGCCTTTAACAACAACTCCCATGAATTTATTGCTAATATAGCAAAGGTTTCCTCTCTATATTTGAAATCTGGTTTATTGTATATTTCAATTGCAGATAACATACTTCCTATAGATTTGTCTATAAGGCTTTCATATATTGGATTCTTTTTCATATTTGCAATAATATGATTATGCTCAACATATAAATATCTAAATACAGAATCCAAGCGACAGAATGTAGTTGAACAAGTCTGTCAGGTACTTTCTTCTGTGGTCAACAAAGCTGTTGTAGTTAGCCTTCGAGCGCACCATCCAACTGTACAGTTCTGGTTCAGCAGAAACCGAAGGCAAGGCATAATGACTGTTGATGTAATCCTTGTAGCGTTGGCAGTTGTTACGGAATTCATTCTCCGTGCCATTTCGTGGGATAAAGTCCTGTTCATACCTCGCTAAAGTCTCCGCCAGCATCACTTTGTACTCTTCTTTTATCTCGTACACCTCGTTCTGTACATTATACAACCAACGATAGAGAGACGCCTCGTCCTCGCCATTGCCAGAGACAGGGTAACGATTGTATGATTCTACGAATGTACAGAAATCTGCTAAACGTTCTTCAAAGCTTTGACGCTGTCTGGCTGTTGCATCATACTCTATCCACTTTGCATCATACGACTTTGACTTTAATCCATAAAATCCATCGTTGAAGTGTACAAAACGGCCAAATGTATCATCCCCCATCGACCACTCCAGGCTTTGAGGCTTCGTGTTCGGATAGTGCTCTACTACAGCTTCAAACAACTGCTCAATGTGCATAGGTTCGTCCGACTCCTCAAGCAACTTTGCCAGAAGGTCACGAATGGTTCCAAAGAACACATTCTCCCAACTGTCCAAACCGTAGCGCGACGTATTGCCAATGGGTTTGATGTTGGGATGACGGAACAGCCATGAGCGTATCTGAGTCGACTCTGTGTATTTATGATCCGGATACATTTCCTTGAATGCAACAAAGAGTTCATCCACCGACATTGGCTCACCTTTCCTTGCCAATATGGTGTACAAGTCCTCTGCTACATCAATATGGTTTTTCTGCACAAGTACACGACCTTCATCGTCCACTTCCAGTTCTAACCCTTCCCTTGCAATGTAGCTCATCAGTTTGACAGCTTCTGCCTTTTCCTCAGTAGGCATCGTGTTGAGCGAAGCTTCCACTTCTATGCGCGTATCATTAGTATAGCGCGAGGACACCAAAGCCTGCAGCGAGTCAACACAGTCACGAATCTTTACGGATGGCATCATCTTGCGGTTGATCACTACAGCCGCATCGCCCACAATCTCCGTTTCGTACTGATTCGTGAATCTGAGCAGTTCTATCTCACCGCCATTATTCCTTACAGCCACCTCAAAATCACGTTCGCCCAGCAGCTGCATCAGTCGGGCAAAAACGCGGAAGTCAAAGTTCAGGTGCTCACGTTCTTTCAGTTGTTGATACTCGGCCGATTCTGCCGTTATGAATGGCAGCGACAGCAACTCATCATAACTCTTCCATGCGTCGGTCATAATCAGTTCTGTATCGTGTACCTCAAGCTTTTTCGATGTAATCTGACGTATTCTTTCGCGTGTAAGCCCCATCACTTCTGCCAACTCATTCAGCGTACGTTCCTTACCATCGAAGATTCCATATAGTAAGCAGAAAATCTTATTGTTACGCACCTCGGAAATACGCATATAGTTGTACAGCAGGAAAAACATCGGATGCACTCCGTACTCACGACCATGCTCCATCACAAACCTCCTCTCCACACTACTCAGGTATGGATAGTCGCGTTTGAGCAGAGCCGATTGCACCTCCTCGTCACTCATCTGCCAGTAGCGGTCAAACTGTTCCTTCAGCAGTTTGTTGAAGTTGAACACCTCCGTCAGCGTCTTCATCATGCTCTGACCAGGGCAAAGCTTACGGTAATCCAGCAGAGGAGAGTCAAAATACTGAGCCAAATCCTCAAACCTCGGAGCTGCTGTTCTACAAAGTTCTTTGCACGCACACTCAATTGCTTCTCACGCATCCGCTCATAGACACTCTGCAGGTACTCGCGGACACCAGCCGTGATGAAGAATTCTGCCTTGTCCCGATAGCAGAACTCTTCTAACATTGGTTGCAGTTCTGTGAGTGTCGATTTGTATTCCGAATACGTGTCGTTGTCAGCACGCTGTCCGTCCAGCATCCTGCTCATGGCGTCTTCGAGATAGCGTGCATACATTCTGCGAATCTCGACGTTCTCTGCCATCGAGAACTCACCGTGTATTTCCAGCAGGTTGTTCTCGTTGCCCATCACCATACTGTGCAATTCCTTCACCGAAGGGTAACATGCCTTGAAGAATCTTGTCACGTCATTGTCCTCCACGAAGAGAGCCTCGTATGCCTCACTCAGCATCTCCCCGATGGTGTCGCATACCATGGCAAACACATCCTCTGGGGTTTCGGGATTCTGAGGTGCATTCTCGGGGTTCACCTCTCGGAGCAGTGGCACTATCTCTGTATAGGACTTTCTGCCAAAGTTCTTTAACTTCAGCAGTTCCTCGGGCGATTCTGCATAGTTCAGCACATCCTCCAGTGTCACCATACCCGCATAGCGCAGGCAGTTATAGGTTCTCGCTGAAATCTGCTTACCGTCAAACAGTTCCTATATTGTGGTGTCCAAATAGATTCGCATACTATCGTTTTCCTTTTTTTATTCGGTTTCAAATCCTGCTACCTTCTCAAGCAATGCCTGTGCCTCGGCTATCAGTTCTGCTGCCTGACCAATGACATTCTGTTCCTCCTCCGTGCCGTCTTTTTCACGGTCGAGGTCGTCCAGCAAGCCGTAGCATCCCACGTAGGCATCGCCCAGTCTCTCTGCCCAGATGGCTGCCGTCTGCTTATTTGTTGTGGTCATTTGTCTTCTTGTATTTTCTAGTTACGTGAATTAGTTTGAAAAATGAGCCTAAGCTCTAAGCGGATTTTCTTTGCAATTAAAAACACATTGTATCTCAACTATTTACATCACATGAGGATTTTTTCTGCAATTAAAGATCAATTATTCGACTACCCATAGAATGGTAGGTATGACGTAAATTTGCGGGACGTGTTCTCATCGTCGTATGGTTTCAAAAAACCACGTTCTACGCATTCTGCAATGATGCGTGATGCAACGCTGTTCTTGTTCTTGTCCAATCCAAATCTTTCACGTACCGCTTGATTTGTCAGCATCTCATTTCGTTCATAGAGAATACAAGCGTGCTGGTAGCAAGCTACGGTCTTTTCTTCCTTGGTCATTTCATTCAAAGCCTTCTCGGGGAACATCATCACTCGGGTATAATCGTCGCCACTCTGCACCTTGTACGCTGGCAATCGCATTTCCTCGATGGCTGTGACAGCTCGGTCGTAACCACTACCTCGTCGTTCACAAAGGTCGAGTTGTAACATCATCTGTGCTAAACCTTCGTTGCGGGAATGTGGAGGAAGGTCAATGAGTCGGTTTACATCATTGAGGCATGAGCCAGGATTGGTCATCACGATGCGGTTGGTGAAGATTTCTATTGTGATAGGCATACCCGTAATGGCGAAGTCCTGATGCACCATGAGGTTTGCCATGAACTCACGTACAGCCACCTTCGGATAGGTAGGAACGGCTTCTCGTTTCGCAATAATACGCTCCTTGCTGGTCATTGCCATCACCGTGTCGAGCAGATCAAAGAATCCAACTGCATACCCTCTGTCCATCTTGTACTCCAACTCCATGATGAGGTTATTCGCACCTGCATACTTTCGTACCAGAATTTTCTTCATTTTCAATGCCTCAAAGTCCTTCAACTTATGAGCAAAGAGGATAGCTCCCAGGTTGAGAATGTTGTAGAGATCTTCCTGTTGCTCAATCATGCCAAACTCCAGCATCTGCTCGATAATGCGCTCCGAATCCTGCGGAATCTTACGGTCGATGAGTTCGTAGATCTTCTTGTAGTCAAGCAGTTCAAGCACTCGCTCTGCCGAGATACCACCACATGCAACACGCTTCTCAAAAGTCAAGCCATGTGATTGAGCAAGCATCTCATGCACTTGTTCACGCGACATCTTGACCGTATGACCTGCCGAACGAATGTAGGCTTCATAAATGTCACGTCCACGAAGATAAACAGGTTTGTTCTGCTGTTCTGGGATGCGAATGAAGAGAAGCGGATGCCCCTCGAATTCCAATACAGCATGCTCCAACTGGATTGACCACGCAAGATTGTTCTTTGCAATGTTGCCGAGCGTCTTGGTTGTCTCTTCGATTACTTCCTTCGTGAGTTCGGCAAAAGAGGCATCATCGTTCACGCCAAATACCAGTACACCACCGCCTTTCAGATTGGCGTAGGCACAGAGATGCTGGACCAAACGATCTGTCTTGTTCGACAAACCGCCCTTCCAATCAATCTCATTCAGTTCTTGTGGTACAGGATAGAGACTTCTATGTAATGCATCTAATGCGCTTTCTTTCCAGTTACTCATTGTATGGATCTTATTATTGTTTATTCAAGTTTCGCAAGTTCCTTAACTCGCCATTTTTAGTTCATAAATCTGTATAAAATGCTGAAGTTTATCAGAACGGTTGATAAGAGTCTCGAAGATTTTCTCATCCTCGATATCAAAGCACTGGGCAATCTCACCTAC
>JAZLFZ010000082.1:0-12144 GCA_045616065.1 Bacteroidaceae bacterium
ATGATTTTTATAATGGTATATTAAAATTATATTAAAAAAATATTAAACTCCATTTTGTGACACTTTCAAGGTTTAATCTTATTTTAATATTAGTTTAATTTACCACAATAATTATAAAAATAAATTTGTTCACTAACTTACCATATCCGCAAGTACCAGTTAGTTGATAGGATGCATCACCCCGCCCACTGTCCGCGACTTTTGCAATCGTGCAAAAGTAATTGCGGGCGGATTTCGTGAGAATAACCACATACTCTGATGAAATGCAAGCGCATCGGCAGAAATCTTAAATAATATTTTGTGGATTGAGGGAATCATCTTACCTTTGCGAAAAGAACCAGCGAAAAAGGGCAAGCTTTAGATTATGGGAATAGTATATAACGAAGAAGAAAAGAAGTTCGTGTTCGACTTCACGCACGATGGTGTTGATGACATCATTTCGCTAACCCCTCACGGATACCAGGTACAGGCATTCGGCAAGTGCTTTTACTATGGATATGAGTTTTGTGATGAGGTCAATGGCAACGTAAGAACGGAGTTCATAAAACATCTGAAATTCCCATTGTCGCTGAAAGATGAACCAGAGCTCACGCAGTTCATCCAGAAAGCAATTGATGACCTGAACGACAAAATAGACCTCTACGACTATGACATGGTGGTCATGCCCCAGTCATCCAGCAAGGTCAACCAGTACATGCTGCGGTACATTTATCGTTTTGCACAGCCATCCTTGTACTACATGGAACTCATCAAATCGCTTCCCGAAGACATTTCGTTTGATATGAATGGATATGCGAACCAATATCTCAATGATGTCTTGGAGAATGGCCGGCCCCGATATACAGAAGCACAGAAAGACGAGGTGAAGAAGTCTGTTTCAAACATGATGGACCTTATCCATAAGAAAGACTATTTCACGATAGCCAAGGACGTGAAGAAAAGCCGTATGCGTCCCTACATCACCCACTTCCTCAGATTCAAGTCGGAAGAAGACAGGCAGTTGGCAGCGTCTATTCATAAGAATAACGTGCTCATAGTTGACGACATCACTACGAGTGGGGCAACCCTGAATGAGATTCTGCGTTCCCTGCGGCTGCTCAACGAAGACAACAATATCACCATCTTCAGCCTTCTTGGCAGAAAAGATCTTATGATAGAATCTTTATAGCACTTGAGTGGGATGCTACGACCGAGGGCAGATGATACCAAAATGTCATTTGCCCCCGGTCGTTTGTATAAAACGCACAACCGACTTGTTACAAGCTAAATATCGCATTTTCGCAAACAATTTGAAAACCCGGTTTTCACGCCAGAATGAAAATGCAAATAATTTGCAAACTCCATTTTGCCCACACGTATGCAAAAAATCACTACCTTTGCACCGAAAAACGTATCCTGGTGCTTGACATTCTTGTTTCCCATTCGTTATATAGATAGATGACAACAAAAGAGTTCGAACATAGCCTGCTCAGGATGCGGCCCTTGATGGTCGGCAAAGCCACCGGATTCTTCCACAACAGGGAGGATGCCGAGGACGTGGTGCAGGAGGTCTATGTGCGTCTGCTGGAGCGAGGCTGGCACGAGGGCGACGATGTGGAAGCCCTGTGCATGCGAGCCACCAAGAACCTCTGCATCAGCGTGTGGCGACGGCAGAAACTGCGAGAAACGGAGCAACTGGAGACGATACCGGAACGGGCAGGCAAGGACACAGCCGACACGCCACTGCTGCAGGCCGAACAGCAGAAAGGCATCGAAAGGGCCATCAACCAGTTGCCACCCTCCGAACAACGGGTAGTTCGCATGAAGATGGAGGACATGAGTCCACGCGACATCGCCCAAGAGACAGGCCTGCCAAGCCGCAGCATCAGCACTATGCTATGGTCGGCCAAAAAGAAACTTAAACAATTCATAATTCATAATTCATAATTCATAATTAAACTTTCCCACTCTATGATTTTTCTTTCTTAAACGCGAATTTCCGTAAATTAGACGTGAATTGTCGTAAATACTTTTCTTTGGATTGCATTTTATTTTCAAAACAGAATCAGACACTGCAGGAAAAACAATTTTCGAAAATTCACGTTAAATTCGCGATAATTCACGTCAGCCGAAGGCAAAAAACTTAAAGTCAGTCATTTAGTATTGACTATTAAAGGTGGGAAACTTCAATTCATAATTACAGGTTTGTGAAATCCTAAACAGTCAAAACATGATAGATAAGGAACTGATACGCCAGGCAGCAGAAGACATCGACCTCTTCGAGGATGACTTCAGCGCAGAATTCGACAGGATGTGCCAGTCACAGACACGCACTGGTAATGTCTCCCCTTATAGGGGGGTGAGGGGGCTATGGCCCTATGTGGCTGCGGCATGCATCGCATTTGCTGTTATCTTTACATCGATCCAACTGTTTGAGGGAAAGCAGGAAACTACCGACCAACGCATTACAAGCCAGACAGAACAGCCTCCCCATCCCTGGCCCCCCCAACCTCCTGAAGGGGGAGAAAATAGGGAAGGCATTACTGGTACGGAGACCGCAAAGGCCCATGCCATCACTCCTACTGCCCAGACGCTTGCCGTGACTTCCGCAGACAGTCAAAAGGCCGATGAAATGCCTCCGGAAGAGGATGCGTACAGCGAGGAACTGCTCTGTGCACTCATCGCGGAGGTAGAAGCTAATGCCATGGCCGAGGAGGAGGCCAGAGAGGAACGCCTGTACCGCACACTGATAGAAGAGGTCTCTACAAACATATCCCAACCATCAAACCAATCCGAACTGACATTATGAAAAAGATTTTATCACTTATAGCCTTGTCGGCAGCAGTCATGGGCTGCTTGGCACAGAACGTCACGACCGCCACTAAGGCATCTCTGCCTTCCGAGGTGAACAAATGTATCGCCAACCTGCCCGCTTCGAGTCTTGTGAGCAGTTCCAGCGAACAGGAACATGACAAGCTGGACTCCGTCAATTACCTGAACACCAAGACCTACGAGTTCCCCTACAACAGCAAGAAGGAGAAGCAGCTGGTGGACGATATCGTAGCCTCCCTCATCAAGGCCTACGATGCCGACCTGCCCCATCACACGGGTGGATATTGTTGGACAAGCATCCTGCGCACAGACTCTCCCGTAAAGAGCAAGGAGGTGGGCATGTACTATGGCGAGAACCTTGCCCCCCTGACCATTGGTGGTATGGGACGCAACTATGTAGTGCTGCGCATGAACTATGAGCAGAATCCTGACTACCGTCACATCAAGGGTGTGGAATGGTGGCTGGAGCCAGGTAGCAAGAACACTGCCACGGTTTGCATGAAGACCTTCACCCTGTCCGGTCCGCAGTCGAGCGTGAGCTATCTCAGCGCACTCCGCCGAAGCGACAATGCGAAGGTGGCCAGCGAGGCAAAATCCAAACTTGAAGGCCTGCCCGAGGTTTCGTTCAGCACCAGGGAGGAACTGCTGAACAGCATCAAGGTGTTGTCGCAAATCTACAAGAATGACGGCGGCCCCATCGACCGTGCCGTGGTGAAGTCCGTCAACGAGAGAATCATGGCCTATCTTCAACTTGGCAAGGACAGGGAAGACATGCTCAAGCTATTCCGTGTGCTGGGTGAGATCAGCATCCCCGGTTACTATTGCGTGGTATCAAATTTCAAAGATGGCAATATGACCGTGCCATTCTCCGAGATGGAGAAGATCTACGACAAACTCAAGGTCTTCTGTTTCGACTATGGAGGAACTCGTGAAGCGGAAACGGACAGCCAAGAGACCCCCAACGTTAATTTCCTCTTGCATTTCCAAGTGGAAAACGAGAAGCTGACAGGCTTAGGATACTAAAGTCTTTGTGTGGAATTCGCATGAAAGGAAGAATTCCACACTACTTCACAAATACCCCTTTATTATAAATGATGTCTGCTGGCATTCCCATGCCTGCAAGCCCTCACTATGTCCAAACCTCATAACCTCAAATATGAGCTTACTCCAAAAAGTCAACATGCTTTCAATTTATAACGCAAAGACGCAGAGACGCAAAGATTTTAATAGATTTAGAGGCAAAATAAGTAAAAAACTTTGCGTCTCTGCGTCTTTGCGTTCAACAAAATTACAGATTGTAAGCAAATCATACAAGTGTACCGATTTCGATGTACTTTTTGTAGCAGAGTCAAATATGAAACGCCTCTTTATTTTAGCCATGTTAAGCCTATTATCCCTTGGTATGATGGCTGACGAGAACAAGTACAGCATCTGCGGTACGGTACGAGATGCCTATACCAACAATGGCATCGAGGGAGTGGCGGTACAACTGATGCGCCCGGATAGCACTTTCGTGACAGGTGCCACCACGGCCATTGCATGGACGGATCTGGGTGGAGGCGAAGCAAAGAAGACGGTGGGGGCTGGGGCGGACTTCACCTTGCCCGTCAATGCTTCCGATTCTTACATCTTGCGCTTTTCGTGTGTGGGATATGAGACACAATACAAGGATGTGAGTGTGAAGTTCACCCGACTGAAACGGTCGTTTGACATTGGTGAGGTACATCTCATGCCTGCCATCCAGCAGCTGAAGGAAGTGGCGGTGGAGGCCACGAAGGTGAAGATGTACTACAATGGCGACACGCTGATCTACAATGCCGATGCCTTCATGGTGGATGGCAAGAGTATGCTGGAGGACCTGGTACGGCAGTTGCCGGGTGTGGAGATAAAGGATGGTCGCATCTATGCCCGGGGAAGGTTTGTGGAAAACGTGTTGATCAGTGGCAAGGACTTCTTCACAGGCAATCCGATGGAAGCCTTGCAACGTCTGCCAGCCTATATCGTCAATAAGTTGAAGTTCTACGACAAGGCGGGCGAGATGAGTGAGACAACTGGCGCGGATATGCACGATGGACGCTATGTGATGGACATCCACCTGAAGCGCGACTTCCACGGCATGTGGCTGGGCAACGCGGCACTGGACCTGGGTACGAACTGGCGACGAGGCATCACGCTCTACGGAATGCGCTTCGATGACCGCCAGGCGGTGTACCTCTCTGCCGACTACAACAATCTCAACCAGAACCGTGGCTCAAACGAGCTCTGTTCGTGGTCGGAGACATCTGACCAAGGTTTGCAAACCTACAGGAAACTCAGCGGCACCTATCGTTTTGAGCAGAATGAGAAGTTCAGCCTCAACCTTTCTGCCGACTACCAAGGCATTGACTCGGAGTACGGTGTGGCAGAGAATCAGGAGGTCTATCTGCAGGAAGGAAACATCTTTCGTCGTACCCTGCGCGAGCAATGGAACAAGGATCAGAGCATGGGTATCGTGACATCTGTATCCTCCCGCCCCAAGAAGCGCATCTATCTCAAGGGCGACTATCGCATTGGCTACGACAAGGGAAAGTTCGAGCATCAGACACGTACTGCCAGTTTCAATGCCAATCCTGACGAGTTTATTTCGTATTGGGACTTTTGCCTACGGGACGAAAGTAGCTCGTTCGTCTACACCCCCGTCACACTCCTTCACACCACCAACATAGCCTCCGACATGGCTCATGGTCAGAAGGATGCCCGTAGTCACAGGGCATCATTTGAAGGGCACATGGGCTTCTCTCCACATCTGTTGAAGGTTACGGCCAACTGGAACAAGACGGCAGGCGGAGATACCAATCATAGCACCTATGATATGTTCACGGCAGATAAGGCTGTCGGCAATACCTCGCAATACAGGTTCGCGGACAATTCCTACGACCGGGAGAACTTGCAGACAGAGGCTTCTTTCGTCCTCAAATATGCAGATACGCAGAAGCATAGCGCAGAGCTGACAGCCTACTATAGATATGAATACAACAAGGAGCACTCGGATAGTCCCTTCTTCACCGACACAAGGTTTCTGCCCTCTTCGCGCGACTCCCTGCAACTGTTCATCGATGCAGAGAACAGCCGATGGACAGCGAACAGCGATTCGCGCAGCATCCTCGGTGTGAGGCTCACGCACGAATACCGCCGTCTGCCCCGGAAGAAGTACCTGATGCTGACGATGACGGCCAGCGGCATGGCATCGCATCCGGAGATGACCTACAAGAGGGTGGATGATGAGCGACGCATGGACCATCGCTTCCTTTCGTTCGAGAGTGACGAGAAACTGACATGGAATCCCATTGGCCGTGATAGCCTTGAGCGTATGGCGTATGGGTGGACACTTCGTCACAGGTTGTCGCAGCGCACGCCTTCGCTTCTGCAGATGATGGAGGTACGCGACAATCGCGATCCGCTCAACATTTCCCTGGGCAATCCCGACCTGCAGCAGATGACGACCAACCTCATTTCGTTGGGCTTCGACATGTCCAACAAGCAGAGATGGCATGACCTGAACCTCTCGGCCTTCTACACCACCCACAGCCATGCAGTTGCCATGAGTTCCGTCTACGACCCTCAGACGGGTGTGAGGACAACCCGACCTGTGAATGTGGACGGCAACTACGAACTCGGTGCCACAGCCTATTACGGTCTGCCTTTGGACCGAAAGAAGAGTCTCTGGCTGTCCTTTGACCTCAGCGGCAACTATTACCACAGTGTGGATATGCAGCGTTCCACGGCCTCTGGCATAGCAGCCACGGACGCAGATGCCACTCGCTCGATCGTTCACACCCGGCAGATGGTAGGCAAGACCGCTGTGAGGTACAGCTTTCATGGTCTCGATCTGAACTATGCCTTCAAGGCCGACCTGCGTAACATCCTCACCCAGAGCCAGCCCAGCACCACGGTGGCAGATTTATCCAATCAGTTGGAAATAAGCTGTATGCTGCCCTGGAGCATTAGCACGAAGGCTACATGCAACGTCATCACTCGCCTGGGCTACACTGACCGTAGCATGAACCGCAGTGTGGTGCTGTGCGGCCTGTCCGCCTCGCGCGACTTCGATCGCTTCAACGTGGGAATCACCGCCAACGACCTCTTCCATCACAACGACCGCCTGACCTGCGTCCTCAACGAGCAGGGTCGCCTGGAAACCATCAACACGAAGTACCTCCCCTCTTACGTCCTCGCCCATGTGTACTATCGGTGGGAAATAGCAAAAAAGAAACACCAAAAAGATTAAGGTAATATCTATTAATTGAACGCAGAGACGCAAAGATACAAAGATTATTTTTGTTTCTTGCTGACTCATAAATAATTAAAACTTTGCGTCTCTGCGTCTTTGCGTTCAAAAACTAATTTATAGAACACCCCTTAAGTATTATTCACTTTTCACTAATCATTAAAACCTCAAAACCTCACACGACATGAAACGAATACTCACTATCGCAATTCTCATGCTGACCGCCATCCTCAGCGTCAGCGCACAAGACATAACCTATGCCAGCGGAACCATCCAGGATGCATTCCTGAAAATACCTTTGCCCGATGTCAAAATCACGCTGATGACGGAGGACAGCACCTTCATCAAAGAGGTGAAGGTGGCGGAAGCAAAGAAGGCCAGTACGGGCGAAATCGAATATACCATGTTCTACATCCCTGTAGAGTGTGGCAAGAAATATCTGCTTCGTGGAACACTGGAGGGCTATGATGATGCCTGGCTGTCGTTTGTAGCTCCCACAAGGAAAGGGGGACAGTTCGACGCCGGTAACTTGGAGCTGCGTAAGGTGCGAAACCTCAAGGAAGTAAGTGTCACGGCCACCAAGGTGAAGATGTTCTACAAGGGCGACACGCTGGTCTATAACGCCGATGCCTTTCAGTTGCCCGACGGCTCCATGCTCGACGACTTGGTGCGCCAGTTGCCCGGAGTGGAACTGAAGGAAGGGGGCGAGATATTCGTCAACGGCAGGAAGGTGGACGAACTCATCCTCGGCTCGCGCTCCTTCTTCCGTGGCAACTCAAAAGTGCTGTTGGAAAACCTTCCTTATTATACCGTCAAGAATCTGAAGGTGTATGAGAAGCAGAGCGACGCCAGCAAGGCACTGGGCTTCGATGTAGAGCCACGCAAGTATGTGATGGATGTGAACTTGAAGCAGGAGTACAACAAGGGCATCATCTCGAACATCGAAATGGCGGGTGGCACGCAGGGTCGCTACCTGGGTCGCGTTTCCCTGCTTGGCTTTGCCGATCCCTACCGTTTCACCCTGTTGGGCACCCTGAACAATGTGAACGAGAGCCGTCACATCGGCAAGGAGAACCAGTGGACACCGGCCTCTGCACCTCAGTCGCTGCTCACCACACGCAGCGTGGCGGGCGAGTTCAGTTTCCGCTCCACTGACCAAAAGTACGAGGAGAACCTGAACGTCGACTACAAGTGGAGCAAGGACGAGAGCGAGGTGCTGGGGCGCAGCGAACTCTTCCTCAATGGCATCACACCCCTCACGCTGACGCAGTCCTCGACCATGAACAAGGCCAGCAGACTGTCCCTGCACAACAACTTCAAGTTCCTCAAGCCCTACTTCCTGAACATCGACCTCGACTACAACCGCAGCACGCATTCCGGCAATTCAAGCCTGCTGACGGAGCAATTCAACGATACGCTCACCAACCGTCTGCACGACTTCGCCATGAGCCAGGGCAGCCAGTGGGACTTCCATACCCATGGGTCAGGCTATCTGAAAATCAATCAGCAAGATCGACGGTACATCAACTATATGTTTGATTTCACCCGTGCCAAGGAGGTGAACGAGCAGATGAAGCGCTACGATTTCTACTTTTGTAAAACGTGCAAAAGTAAGCCCATCGCCACCCCACAGCATAATGTAAGTGACTACTGGAGGGACAAGACAGAGACCTTCACGTGGCTGACATACGGCGATCAGAATTTCTTGAAAAAAGGCATATCGCTGCGCGTGGAAGAACAATTCAGGACCCTGAACGAGCGTACGCACGACTGGCTCTACCACCCCGACACCCTCATGCTGCCCTCTCAGCAGGACATGCTCATAGCCATCACCGACCGCAGCAATTCCTACGACAGCCACTACCGCATGCAGCGTCCCGTGACGCTGTTCCATCTGAGTTAAACAAAGTACCTGACTGCCGAACAGAGCCGTATCAACTACCCAATGGACTATGGAGACCACGAGCCACCTCAACCAGGTCAACACCCTCACCCTCCACGATGGAGCCTCTGTGCAGTACGACCACAACAAGCTCAACCTCCGTGCCTCCTACGACTTCAGTTGGCGACGCAGCGAGGGCAAGATGCTTGACTTCGACGTGCTCAATGCCTTCGACTATCAGTACGGTCTCTCCGGTCGCTACACCATTCCCGACATCAACATGACGGTCTCTGCCGATGCCAACATGTTCAGCCGCCGTGGCTATGGCTCGTCAGCCCTCAATACCGATGACTTCGTGGTCAATGCCTCCGTCAGCCAGCCCTTCCTCAAGGGCAAGCTCATCGCCCGCATCGAAGCCTTCGACCTCCTGCACAACCTGTCAAGTACCCAGTACGAGGTCTACTTTTGTACGTTTACAAAAGTGCCCAGGGCCGCACCATCACCTGGTATCGCTCTTTGCAACATTATGTGATGGCACATCTTGTCTATCATTGGAACAAGAACCCAAAAAAGAATAATCGAGTTAGATAGTAATAAGTATTGAAGCATCGCCCGTAAAGCACACGCACGCAAACCTTAATATAAATATAATATGAACTTTTTCTCTACAATGTTTTGCCAGATAGTGGAAAATGGTTAACTTTGCATTATGGAATCGTAATAATTATAAATCCATAATTGTGTAACCAGTTATGAAACAGCAGAATCCTTTCCTTATTGAAGGCTATCTTACGCCAGAATACTTTTGTGACAGAGTACAGGAAACGGCTATATTGGATGAACATCTCCAGAATCAGCGAAACGTTGCCTTGATAGCGAAACGTCGCTTAGGAAAGTCGGGTATGATTCACAACTATTTCTACCAACCCTGCGTAAGGGAACAATACTACACCTTCTACATAGACATCTACGACACAAAAAACCTTCAAGAATTCACATACGAACTTGGAAAGGGTATCCTTAAAACACTGAAATCGACAGGACGCAAAGCTCTGGAGTCCTTCCTGACAATCTTGAAGTCACTCAAGACGGGAATAAGCTTTGATATCAATGGAGTTCCTGAATGGAATCTCTCCATTGGGGAAATGCAAGTGCCAGATATCGTGCTTGATGAGATATTTACGTATCTGGAAAGTGCTGACAAACCATGCATTGTAGCCATTGATGAGTTCCAAGTTATTGCGGATTACCCAGAAAAGAACATTGAGGCTGCTCTGCGCAAACGCATCCAGACCTGCCACAATGCCCAGTTCATCTATTCCGGATCCAAACGACACATGATGACGGAAATGTTTGCCACTCAATCCAGACCTTTCTACAACAGTGCCGTACTGATGGGACTTGAAGCCATCGAAGAGTCTGTCTATCACACATTCTCCAACCACCATCTAGGGGCAAACCAGCAGCTGATCAGCAAAGAAGCATTCCATTATCTATACGACAGATTCGACGGAACGACCTGGTATATCCAATACGTCCTGAATACACTTTATGCAGACAAACGCACCAACATCACATTCGGTAACGATGACGTAGATAATGCCATACAGACAATCATACAACACAACAGTTTTGCATACCGTTCCTTACTGTTTCTGCTTAGTCCCAAACAGAAAATGCTGCTCCGAGCCATTGCACAGGAAGGCAAGGTTGAAGGCATCATGACGCAACGTTTCTTGCATAAATATCACTTGACATCGAGCGTGGTACAGGGCGCTTCAAAGGTTCTGCTTGAAAAGGACATGATTACCAACGAGGAAGGTACATACTATATCTATGATTATTTTATGCAACTATGGTTGAAGGGGGACGAGTAATGTTCAGTCAGGTGCTCACTCGGATGTCGGGCAGCTATTTGCCGATTCATCTCTTTTGACATACTGTAAAAACGCACTTGTAAAGTGTTTGTAAAGTACATGTTGACCTAAAATTCGGGATTTTTACGTAACTTTGCAACAAAATATCGAATATGGCAACGAATAGGAAAGGAAACTTTACACGCAGAATGAAAGGCACATTCCAGATGCTGGCATGGGTGGGTGTACTCATCTGCACCATGCAGTGCATAGGCTGTAGTCGGTCTGCAACCGCTGGCAAAGGCATCATAGGTGCATGGCAACTCACTCAGGAGGAGTGGGTTGATGGAAGCGTCTATACGGAGGGTTTTGACCGCGTCAAGATATTCCATGAGGATGGTACTTTTCTGTCCTTGCGGTTCCCACCCGAGGGCGACACCGACATCGTCCTGGCAGTGGATGGCGGCAGGTTTGCCCTGTGCGACTCCGTCTATCAGGAATACGGCGATCAGCGGTGGGCCAACTGGCTCATTGGCGATTCGGTGATACAGATCAAGTTCCCCGAGAAGGTGCAGGTATGGAAGCGCTATGCCGGCCTGGATGCCGCCACGCTGCGGTTGATGAAAGAGGAGACGAAGAACTTCAAGTACACGGACGAGACGGGGCATCCGTTAATGTACTTCCTCTCGTTCGCCAAGCTACGTGCCGAGGCACGCAGGAAGTACGTATATGGTGGCATCGCTCTGGGCGTGCTGGTGGTGCTGGCCGCTGTGGGCTATGCCCTGCATTCCAGAAAACAGAGGCGGCATGTGGAGCGCAAGCTGGCACAGTTCGAGGCGGAACGCCAGTGGACCACGGAGGAGAGGCGCAGGGAACGTGAGCAGAACGAGACACGCTTCCTGCAGACCGACTACTACCGACAACTGCGCAAGAAGATAGAGGCACGCGAGATCATGACCCAGCACGACTGGGACGAACTGGAGGCGCATGTAGCTCTGCTGGCTCCCGACTTTCTGCATAAGCTCAACTCGCTCCGCCCATTCTCCGAGCAGGAGCAGCGTGTCTGCCTCCTGCTCAAGGCTCATGTCCAGCCAGCCGACATCGCCACCCTCACCTGCAAGTCGCAGAGTGCCATCACGCTCACCCGAAGCCGCCTCTACAAGAAGGTCTTCGGCCGTTCGGGAAGCGCCAAGGATTTGGATGACTTTATCGACACATTATAAGTCACTTACACGGGGTTTGCAAACTTTTTGCAAACCCCTTTTTTCTGTGTAAAGCATTTGTAAAGTCTTTGCAAATTCATTGCAAAGTCGATTTTTCGTTTCATT
>JAZLFZ010000083.1:0-42267 GCA_045616065.1 Bacteroidaceae bacterium
AAGTCGACGCAGAGGCGCAAAGTTTTTAATAGGTCAAGAGACAAAATAAAGTAATAATCTTTGCGTCTCTGCGTCGACTTTAGGCCGTCGCCAAAAGTGCGTTCGATTATCAGTTCGTGCCAAATAGTATATCATCGCCAAAATAAGACTATAAGTTTTGTTATCGCTGGCAAAGTTACACATTATACTTTTATTGCGCAAAGGTTTTCCATAAGAATTTCTTATAAAGGCATTACGACATCGGGAGACATTCAGTTGGAGGCATGTAGGAAAGTGCGTACCTTTGCCAACGATTAACAAAACAGACAACGCTATGAAAACGAAATTCTACAAATGCCCCGTGTGCGGCAATGTGATCCTGATGTGTGTGGACAGCCAGACTGTCCCTGTGTGCTGCGGCAAGAAGATGGAGGAAATGGAGGCGAACCTGATAGACGGCAAGCACGAGTCGCACCTGCCCGTGGCCGACATCACCACCGAGGAGACTGTCAAGGTGTGCGACGACCCCTTCTACCTGTCGCACCTGCACCGCCGCTACCACACCCGTGTCTGCGTGGGCGAGACGCCCCACCCCATGATGGAGGAGCATCACATCTGCTTCCTCTACTACGAGACGACGCATGGCGGACAGATCCGCTACCTGCAGCCGGACAAACCCGTCTGCGAATGCTTCTACAGCGCCGACCGCCCCACGGCCATCTATGCCTACTGCAACCTGCACGGCCTGTGGAAGCTGAATATTTAGCTAAACCTGTACATTTGTTATTTCTTTCTGTTTTATGGACCGTAGGGTGTGTCGCGACGATACGCCCTACGGCACGTTGATCTCGAGCAAGAGGGGTAGGTGGTCGCTGATGCCACCGTTGTAGGCCGGGCCGCGGTAGGTGCGATGGGGCGCGCCCTGGTCATTGAGCAGGAAGGGCAGACGGCACTCGTGGGCCTTGGCTTCGCCCTGCCAACGGAGGAAGCCGTCGGAGACGAGGATGTGGTCGAGGTAGCTCCACTGCTCCTGAAAATAGTACGTGCCCACGGCCTTGCGCAAGGCACTGCGCGAGGTGGGAAGCGTCTCGTGCAGAGGCGGACAGAGCTGCCTGAAGATCTTCTCCTCGTAACTGGCGTTGAAGTCGCCCATCACGAGCAGCCTGGCATCGGGAGAGGCCGCCATGACGGAGTCGACCACGTTGCGCAAGGTCCTGACGGCCAGTGTGCGATGGCGGTTGGCCTTCTGTCCGCCACCGGCCTTGCTGGGCAGATGACAGACGATGACGTGCAGGGTATCGCCCGACACGAAGCGTCCCCTGGCATAGAGCACGTCACGCGTGGGGGTAAAACCATTCTCAAGTGAAGGCACACGCACGGGGTGCCAATCGTCCACCCGAAAGAGATTGGGATTGTAGAGCAAGGCCACATCGATGCCACGCCAGTCCGGGCTCTGCGTCATGACATACTGATAACCTGCGTTACGCAAGGCCGAACGACGGGTCAGCGCGTGCAGTACGCTGTCGTTCTCCACCTCGCACAGACCGACCATGACCGGCAGGCCGTTTTCGCCTCCAGCCGCCACGATGGTCTGCGCCACATTATCAAGTTTTCTCCAGAAGCGCGAGCGGGTCCAGTGGTAGCTTCCTTCGGGCGTGAAATCCTGGTCTTTCTTCAGCGAATCGTGCGAGGTATCGAAGAGGTTCTCCACGTTCCACTCCATGACGGTCATCGTACGCTGCGCACTGGCCGTCAAGGCACAGCTTCCGCCCAGGACAACGGAGAGAAGGAGAAAGAGAAGGGACCTGATGGTTTTCATTACGTACAGTTTTAAGGATGTCGGAGCACGGCATTCCGCGATTCCTCCGCAAAGATAGGGAGAATAATCGTATCGGACAAATAATCCAGAAGGATTCTCCTCATGGAGCCCGTTTTTCGGCGTCGCGCTTGCAAACAGGCTTGTTTGGTGCAACTTTGTAACGCCATACCTTGTTTAATTAATAAATAATGCGTACCTTTGCACGCGAAAATATAAACAAACCGAAAAGACAATGAACATATTGGAACTGAGCGAACAGGAGATTGTTCGCCGCAACAACCTTCAGGCTCTGAAGGACATGGGCATCGAGCCCTACCCCGCCGCAGAATTTCCCGTCAGTGCATGGAGCACCGACATCGTAGATAACTTCGTTGACCTGCCCGTCATCGGTAAGGATGAGGAGGGCAACGACGTGCGTGAGGCTGCCACACCCGAGAACAGCCCCGTAGTAACCGTGGCCGGCCGTATGATGGGCCGCCGCATCATGGGTAAGGCCGGATTTGCCGAGTTGCAGGACTCGAAGGGCCGCATCCAGGTGTACGTGCAGCGCGACGCCATCTGCCCCGGCGAGGACAAGGCGCTCTACAACAACGTCTTCAAGAAGCTGCTGGATCTGGGCGACTTCATCGGTGTGAAGGGCTACGTATTCCGCACCAAGACGGGCGAGATCAGCGTGCACGCCATGGAGCTGACGCTGCTGAGCAAGAGCCTCAAGCCCCTGCCCATCGTGAAGACGGATGCCGACGGCAACGTGTTCGACGCCTTCGACGATCCCGAGCTGCGCTACCGTCAGCGCTACGTTGACCTGGTTGTGAACAACGGCGTGAAGGAGACGTTCCTGAAGCGTGCTACCATCGTTCGTACCATGCGTAACATCCTGGACGGTGCAGGCTATACCGAGGTGGACACCCCCATCTTGCAGAACATTGCAGGTGGTGCCAGCGCCCGCCCCTTCATCACCCACTTCAACGCCTTGAACCAGGACATGTACATGCGTATCGCCACCGAGCTCTACCTGAAGCGCCTCATCGTGGGCGGCTTCGAGGGTGTGTACGAGATGGGCAAGAACTTCCGCAACGAGGGTATGGACAAGACGCACAACCCCGAGTTCACCTGCATGGAGCTGTACGTCAGCTACAAGGACCTGAACTGGGGTATGGGCTTCACCGAGCAGATGCTGGAGAAGATCTGTACGGCCGTGAACGGCAAGCCCGAGGTGGAGATTGACGGCAAGGTCATCTCGTTCAAGGCTCCCTTCCGCCGTCTGCCCATCCTCGACGCCATCAAGGAGAAGACGGGCTACGACCTCTACCCCATGACCGAGGAGGAGATTCGCGAAACGGCCAAGAAGCTGGGCATCGAGGTGGACGAGACCATGGGCAAGGGCAAGCACATCGACGAGATCTTCGGCGAGACCTGCGAGGGCAGCTTCATCCAGCCAACCTTCATCACCGACTATCCCGTGGAGATGTCGCCCCTGACGAAGATGCACCGCTCCAAGCCCGGCCTGACCGAGCGCTTCGAGCTGATGGTGAACGGCAAGGAGCTGGCCAACGCATACAGCGAGCTGAACGACCCCATCGACCAGGAGCAGCGCTTCGTGGACCAGATGCGTCTGGCCGACAAGGGCGACGACGAGGCGATGATCATCGACCACGACTTCCTGCGTGCCCTGCAGTACGGCATGCCTCCCACCTTCGGCATCGGTATCGGCATCGACCGTCTGGTGATGTTGATGACGGGTAAGTTTGCCATCGGCGAGGTAATGCTCTTCCCCCAGATGAAGCCCGAGGTGAAGGCGCCCCGCGACAAGGACGAGGCCTTCCTGGAGAAGGGCGTTCCCCAGGAGTGGATTCCCATCCTGCGCAAGGCTGGCTACAACCTGGTGGCCACGCTGCAGGGTGCCAACCCCGCCAAGATACAGCAGCAGATCATCGAGATTCTGAAGAAGTACAAGGAGTACCTGGGCGGCATGGAGAAGCCCAGCCAGGACGAGATTGCCCTTTGGACAAACTAAGAAGTGAATAATGAAGAGTGAAAAGTGAAAAGTGAATAATACCTAATACGCTTAATAACTAAATACGTTCAATGGAGTATCCATACATTTCACATTGGAAATTAAAGTATTAAACAGATTAAGTATTTTTCACTATTCACTTTTCACTAAAGAAAATATGATTGGAAACATAGCGATAATCGGAGGCGGAAGCTGGGCAACGGCCATTGCCAAGATGATGCTGGAAAAGAACGACCACATCTGGTGGTTCATCCGGCGCGACGACCGCATCGAGGAGTTCAAGCGCCTGCAACACAACCCCTCGTACCTGACGAGCGTGCGGTTCGACACCAAGCGCATCTCCTTCTCGAGCGACATCAACGAGGTGGTACGAAACTGCCAGACGCTGATATTCGTCACCCCTTCGCCCTACCTCAAGGGCAACCTGAAGCGCCTGAAGGAGAAGATGAAGGACAAATTCATCATCACGGCCATCAAGGGCATCGTGCCCGACGAGAACCTGGTATGCTCGGAATACTTCCACCACGCCTACAACATCCCCGACGAGAACCTGGCCGTGCTGGGTGGACCCAGCCATGCCGAGGAGGTGGCACTGAGCCGACTGACCTACCTCACCGTGGGATGCAGCGACCAGGAGAAAGCCCGCCAGTTTGCCGAGATGATGGCCAGTGAATACGTGAAGACAAAGACTTCGTCCGACGTGCTCGGCATCGAGTATGCCTCGGTGCTGAAGAATGTCTATGCCATTGCAGCCGGCATCACACACGGCCTCAAGTACGGCGACAACTTCCAGTCGGTACTGATGTCGAATGCCACACAGGAGATGGAGCGATTCCTCACCACCGTCTACCCCATCGAGCGCAACATCACCGACTCGGTCTACATGGGCGACCTGCTGGTGACGGGCTATTCGAACTTCTCGCGCAACCGTGTCTTCGGCACGATGATTGGTAACGGCTACAGCGTGAAGAACGCACAGATTGAGATGGAGATGATTGCAGAGGGCTACTTCGGCACACAGTGCATGAAGGACATCAACAGCCATCTGCACGTCAACATGCCCATCCTGGACGCGGTATATAACATATTGTACAAACGTATATCGCCAACCATCGAAATCAAATTGCTGAGCGAGGCGTTCAGATAATGTACAGACAAGATTGTAAATTGTAAATAATAAAATTGTTATTGAAGATATGATCAAACTAGACATCACCAAGGCAACCCAGTTTGTAGGTTGCGAGAAAGTTAAGGCCTTCGAGGCCGAAGTAGCCGGCGCTAAGCAGGCATTGGAGGATGGCAGCCGTCCTGGTAACGACTTCCTGGGCTGGATGCACCTGCCCACCAGCATCACCGCTGAGTTCATCGCCGAGATTCAGGCTTGCGCCAACGTGCTGCGCGAGAACTGCGACACCGTCATCGTGGCCGGTATCGGTGGTTCGTATCTGGGTGCCCGTGCCGTCATCGAGGCGCTGGGCAACAGCTTTGCATGGCTGACCAACAAGGGCGAGAATCCCAACATCCTCTTCGCCGGCAACAACATCGGCGAGGACTACCTCTACGAGCTGACCGAATACTTGAAGGACAAGAAATTCGGCGTCATCAACATCTCAAAGAGCGGTACTACCACCGAGACAGCACTGGCCTTCCGTCTGCTGAAGAAGCAGTGCGAGGAGCAGCGTGGCAAGGAGATGGCAAAGAAGGTCATCGTGGCCGTCACCGACGCCAAGAAGGGTGCTGCCCGCACCACCGCTGACAAGGAGGGTTACACGTCGTTCATCATCCCCGACAACGTAGGTGGCCGCTTCAGCGTGCTCACTCCCGTAGGTCTGCTGCCCATCGCTGCTGCCGGCTTTGACATTGCCGAGCTGGTTCGCGGTGCACAGGAGATGGAGAAGGCTACCTCAACGAGCGCCAGCTTCGACGAGGACATCACCGCTCAGTACGCTGCCGTGCGCAACGCCCTCTACAACGATGGCAAGAAGGTGGAGATCCTATGCAACTACCAGCCCAAGCTGCACTTCATGAACGAGTGGTGGAAGCAGCTCTACGGCGAGAGCGAGGGTAAGGATGGCAAGGGTATCTTCCCCGCTGCCGTTGACCTGACCACCGACCTGCACTCTATGGGTCAGTGGATCCAGGATGGCGAGCGCACCATCTTCGAGACCGTCATCAGCGTGGAGACCCCCGAGCACAAGCTGCTCTTCCCCAGCGACGAGGAGAACCTGGACGGCCTGAACTTCCTGGCAGGCAAGCGTGTGGACGAGGTGAACAAGATGGCTGAGTTGGGTACCCAGCTGGCACACGTGGACGGTGGCGTTCCCAACATCCGTCTCGTCATGCCCCGTCTGAACGAGTACTACCTCGGTCAGGTCATCTACTTCTTCGAGAAGGCTTGCGGCATCAGCGGCTACCTGCTGAACGTGAACCCCTTCAACCAGCCCGGCGTTGAGGCTTACAAGAAGAACATGTTCGCTCTGCTTGGCAAGCCCGGCTACGAGGAGGAGACGAAGGCTATCCAACTACGCTTAAAATAAATCATAATTCAAAATTCATAATTCACAATTAGGGGAGCACACCACTTCCTTAGTTGTGAATTATGCATTTACGAACAAGGAGTTAACTGGAAGTTAGCGTTGAGTTGATAAGGAGCTTTTTTACGGGAGTAATCCTAATTATGAATTGTGAATTATGAATTATGAATTGACAAAGGCTTTTTTATTCGACATGGACGGTGTGCTCTACGACAGCATGCCCAACCACGCCACGTCGTGGGTGGCTGCCGTCCAGAAGTACGGCCTCTCCATGACGCGCGAGGAAGTCTACATGAACGAGGGTCGCACGGGTGCCGGCACCATCCATGCCCTGGCACAGCGCACGTGGGGACGCGACGCTACGGAAGAGGAGATACAGAACATCTACCAGACGAAGAGCGAGGTGTTCAACACCTGCCCCACCGCACCCCCCATGGCCGGTGCAGCCGACGTATTAAATAATGTACGCGCGATGGGCATACTGCCCCTCATCGTGACGGGCAGCGGCCAGAAGTCTCTCCTCGATCGCCTCAACAACGCGTATCCGGACGTCTTCAAGCCCGAACTGATGGTGACGGCCTTCGACGTGAAGCAGGGCAAGCCCTTCCCCGAACCCTACCTGAAAGGCCTGGCCAAGGCGGGTGCTTACTTCAGTGCGCAGGGCAGCGTACACGGCATGCCCCTCAACGACATACTGGACGAGAACGGAGCCCTGCGCCCCGAGCACGCCATCGTGGTGGAGAATGCGCCGCTTGGCGTCAAGGCGGCCAAGGCGGCAGGCATCTACTGCATCGCCGTCAATACGGGTCCGCTGCCCGACAAAGTACTACTTGATGCGGGGGCCGACGTGGTATTCCCCTCCATGCACGCGCTGGCAGAAACATTGCAGGGTCAAATTGGGAAATAGCCTCCCAATTTGACCCTGCTTTTTTTTTGTGATGATAGATCTTTGGCACAAGTTTGTCATTCCGAACGAATGTGGCTTTTGCCGACAGGCAAAATGCAGATCTCTACTTTTACTTTTGTACCGTAGTCAAAATTCCCGTAAACGAAAGTCCAACGCAACGTTTTGCGAGTCCTCGTTGGACTGATATCTACATTTTGATCAAGTCAAAAGTCCTAACGTCGGGATGACATTACTGCTCAATGCCTTTTCGTTTATCATCGCTTTTTCATCCAACCCGAACAGAACCTGATGATCAGTCCTCGAAACGGCTGATATCCTCCTCGTTGAAGGCATCCGCATGTACGATGTTCGTCGAACCATCGGGGCCCACAGTGAGGGAGAAGGGGATGTAGAGGTCGTCGGCAGAACCCTCGCACAACGTGACGGCAAACTGCAAGCCAGAGGTGGTGACACGGTCAAAGGCTATATTGGAGAGCACGTAGTGGCTGAATTCGCGGTCGCTGATGCCAATCTTGAAGGCACGGCGCGTAAAGGTCTTGTTGAACATCAACTCGCCATCGCGAGTGATGTAGAGCTGTATGCTGTTGTCCACCGTACGGAAGCCGTCCGAATCGGTCACGATGCCAAGCGAGTCGCAAGCGGTACGTATGATGCTGTAGGCATAGGTGTGACCGTTGGCCTGCACGCTCTTGTTCTCCTTCACATTGGGCATGCGGATTATCTCCTCACGCTCGTTGCGTGCCTGCTGTACGATGGCCTTGTCCATCTCTTCCATTTCCTTCTCCACATCCTTCTTGCCACCACAAGAGAGAAGCATCAGTCCCGAAGCCAGAAGGGCCAGCGCACCGGTAAGAGCGGTTCCGATGCGGCTTATGTCTGTTTTATGTTTCATTGCAGTATAGCGTTTTTTTGCAAATACAAAGTTAGTGGATTTTTGACGTATTGCCAAATAATCTTGCCAAATCTTGCTTTTTCGGACGCTTATTCGTATCTTTGCAGCCATAAAAGAAACATATCATGCCCATACCTGTAAGCAACCAAGAAAGACAGAATGCCATACACAGCCGACGCCCCACCGTGCTGCTTATCTACACGGGCGGAACCATCGGCATGGTGCGCAACGAAGAGACAGGGGCACTGGAGAGTTTCAACTTCGACCGCCTGCTGGAAGAGGTCCCCGAACTGAAGCGCTTTGACTGCCGCATCTCCACGTACACCTTCGACCCGCCCATCGACTCTTCGGACATGACGCTCGACCACTGGTCGAAGCTGGTGCGCATCATCGACTACAATTATAATTATTTTGACGGCTTCGTCATCCTGCATGGCACCGACACGATGTCGTACACGGCCTCGGCCCTCAGCTTCATGCTCGAGAACCTGGCAAAACCTGTCATCCTCACGGGTTCGCAACTGCCCATCGGCATGCTGCGCACGGACGGCAAGGAGAACCTCATCACGGCCATCGAGATTGCAGCAGCCCGCCGCCCGGACGGCAGCCCCATGGTACCCGAGGTTTGCATCTACTTCAAGGACAAGCTTCTGCGGGGCAACCGCACCACCAAGATCTACGCTGACCAGTTCAACGCCTTCCGTTCGTTCAACTACCACGAACTGGCCAGCGCCGGCATCAACATCGAATACCACGATGCCTACATCCATCGGCCCGATACCAGCAAGGCATTCAAGCCCCACCTGCACGTCGACCCGAACGTGACGGTGCTGACACTCTTCCCCGGCATCACACAGGAGCTCGTGCATTCCGTGCTCCACATTCCCGGTCTGAGAGCCGTCGTACTCCGCACCTTCGGAGCAGGCAACGCGCCTCAGCTATCGTGGTTCAAGGAGGAACTGCGCGAAGCGGCCGAACGTGGCATCGTATTCCTCAACATCACGCAATGCCAGGCGGGCAGCGTGGTCATGGGACTCTACGAAACCAGCCTGCCCCTCATCGAGGCAGGCGTGATAAGCGGCTACGACTGTACACCCGAGTGCGCCATCACCAAACTGATGTTCCTCATCGGCCAGAACCTGCCCATCGAAGAAATGAGGCGACAGATGAACAGCAACCTGAGGGGAGAGATAAGCAAGTAAATACGGGAGGGGATGAGGTTTACTTCACCGTCTTCTTCACAGCCTTCGACTCGTTCTGCATGTGGTCGAGGGCAGTTATCACATAAGTAGACTTGGCCGGAGCATTGGCGGGCAACTCATAGAACGCGTTGCGTGTAACCGCCACAATGTGTGCAGGATCTTCCAGTTTCACCTTTTCGCCCTTGTCAAAACGATATACAACATACTGCACGGCACGGTCCAACTCCTTTTTCGCCTTCGGTGCCGTCCAGAAGAGCACGCGCTTGCTACCCATGTTGACCACCTTCACCTTCCTCACCTTACCGGGTGCCTTGCTGTCAATCCAAGGCATCAGAGGCTGCAAGGCAGGGTACTTGTGATAAACCTGACGGAGAACGGTGGTATAGTTGGCGGGGTTGTCCACACAAGCCTTGGCATACCACTGGCACGACCCCTGAATGGCTGCGTAGGCTCGCTGCAGGTTGTATTTCTGATAGACCTGATGCGTCTGCGAATTGTGCGTGTCGGCGAACTTTACCGTGCGCTCCACGTCCTGACCGATGTAGAGGGGACGCTGGCTGGCATGTTGTGCCCACCATCCGACCAGTGTCTGATAATCGGCAGCCTTGTTGCCAATCTCCCAATAAATCTGAGGAATATTGTAGTCAATCCACCCCTCACGAACCCACAGCAGCACATCGGCATAGAGGTCGTCGTAGTTCTGCAGACCATTGGTAGCAGAACCGTTGGGATCAGTCCGCTGGTTACGATAGATGCCGAAGGGCGACACACCGAACTTCACCCAGGGCTTGTTGGCCTGAATGCTGTCGTGCAACTCCTTAATGAAGAGGTTGACGTTCTGACGACGCCAGTCGTTGCGGTCCATACCGTTGCCATAGCGAGCGTATGTGGCATCGTCGGGGATGACCACCCCGGCCACGGGATAGGGATAGAAGTAATCGTCGATGTGCATGCCGTCCACGTCGTAGCGACGCACGATGTCGCTGGCCACGTGACAGATGTAGTGGCGGTTCTCGGGAATGCCGGGATCGAAGATGCCCAGGCCGTCATAGTCGAAGCAGCGGTCGCGATGCTGCACGTAATAATGACTGGTGGCCATCACGCTGGTACCCTTGGTCTTGGCACGGAAGGGGTTGATCCAGGCATGGCACTCCATGCTGCGTTTGTGGCACTCCTCCACCATCCAGGCCAGGGGGTCCCAGTAGGGCTGCGGTGCCGTACCCTGCTGCCCGGTGAGATAGCGGCTCCACGGTTCCAGACTGCTCTGATAGAGTGCATCGCCTTCGGGTCGCACCTGGAAGAGAATGGCATTGATGCCCGTCTTCTGCAACTCATCCAGCTGATAGGTCAGCGTCTGCTGCATCGCATCGCGTCCGATGCCATTGAACTGATTGTTGACACACTGAATCCACGCCCCGCGAAACTCACGCTTGGGTTGTTGCTGGGCCGAGACGACAGAAGAAAGGAGTAGCGAAAGAAAAGCGGCACAAAGGCTGCGCAGACGTATTTGGTTCATTGTTTGTACATTTTGGTTTTACAATTCTGTGCAAAGTTACAATAAATGACGTAAAATTGCAAGCTTTACGCGCGCGAATTCCTTATTTTGTTTGTTTATGTGAAGCTTTTTTCGTAATTTTGCACAATACATTCAATCCGAGGCCGACAGGGACAACTGGGTTGAGAACCGGCAAATCTGACATACAATGAAAGTTATAAACCTGAGCGAGAACAACAGCGTACTGAACAAGTACATGAGTGAACTGCGCAACGTGGACGTACAGACCGACCGCATGCGCTTCCGACAGAATATCATTCGCATAGGCCACGTGGAGGCCTACGAGATAAGCAAATCACTGACATACAGCGAAAAGACCATCCAGACACCGCTGGACAAGTGCACCGTCAGCACCTACGACGACGACGTGGTCATCGGCACCGTCTTCCGCGCGGGTCTGCCCCTCCACCAGGCCTTCCTCGACATCTTCGACGAGGCTGGCAATGCCTTCGTCTCGGCCTACCGCTACTACAAGGACCGCGAGATGAACGAGGTGGGCATCAAGGTGGAATACTGCGCCTCGCCCTCGCTCAACGACAAGACGCTCATCCTCGTCGACCCCATGCTGGCCACGGGCGGTAGCCTCGAACTGGCCTACGAGGCCCTCAAGGAGAAGGGTACCCCCAAGCGACTCATCATGGCCTGTGTCATCGCTGCCCAGAGCGGTGTGGACTACCTGCAGAAGATGTTTCCCAGCGATGACGTAGTGCTCGTCTGCGGTGCCATCGACCCCACACTCAACGAGCACAAGTACATCGTGCCCGGACTGGGCGATGCCGGCGACCTGATGTACGGCGACAAGCTGTAGACAGTTCATAGTTCAAATTTCATAGTTCATAGTTTCCAAACGGAAAGTTCAAAGTTCATAGTTTTCAAACGGAAAGCCCTCATAAAACGACAATGGAAGACTGCATCAAGATAAAAGGAGCCCGTGTAAACAATCTGAAGAACATTGACCTCGAAATACCTCGTGGCAAGCTGGTGGTCATCACGGGAGTGAGCGGCAGTGGCAAGTCGAGTCTGGCCTTCGACACGCTCTACGCCGAAGGTCAGCGACGCTACGTCGAGAGTCTGAGCTCGTACGCCCGAATGTTCCTGGGCCGTATGAGCAAGCCCGAGTGCGACTTCATCAAGGGCATCCCGCCCGCCATCGCCATCGAGCAGAAGGTGACGAGCCGTAACCCACGAAGCACCGTGGGCACCTCGACGGAGATCTACGAGTACATGCGTCTGCTCTACGCGCGCATCGGCCGTACCTACTCGCCCATCAGCGGACAGGAGGTCAAGAAGCACTCCACCGAGGACGTGGTGCAGTGCATGCTCCGTCATCCCGAGGGTGAGAAGTTCATGGTGCTCTGCCGTCCCAAGATGAAGCTCGAGATGCTGCTGCAGAACGGCTTCTCGAGGGTGTTTGTCGACGGTAGCGTCTCGCTGATCGAAGACTACCTGCAGGAGCATCCCGTGTCGGCCAAGACGAAGAAAGGCGAGGAGAACCTCCTCCTCGTTGTCGACCGCATGGGTGTTGGCAATGACAAGGACACCATATCGCGCCTCGTCGACTCCAGCGAGACGGCCTTCTACGAGGGCGACGGCGAGATGCGCCTCCACTGGATGGCCGACGGCAGCGAGGACTGCTTCAGCATCCGCTTCGAGGCCGACGGCATGACGTTCGACGAGCCTTCCGACAACCTCTTTGCCTTCAACTCCCCCGCAGGAGCATGCCCCGAGTGCGAGGGCTTCGGACGCGTCATCGGCATCGACGAGCAGCTCGTAATCCCCGACTCCTCGCTCTCCCTCTACCAAGGCTGCGTGGTCTGCTGGCGTGGCGAGAAGATGAGCGAGTGGAAGGACTGGTTCATCCGCTTCAACGCCGAGCGCGGTTTCCCCGTTCACAAGCCCTACTTCGAACTGACGCAGGCCGAGAAGGACTGGCTGTGGCACGGCGTGCCTACGGCAAGTGAAAAATTAAAAGTGAAAAGTGAAAAATTGGGAGGAACGACGGTAAGCGTGCCCGCCGATTGGAAGCTTCTGCCCGAGGAACGCGAATGGGGCCTGATGAGCATCGATGCTTTCTTCGAGTTCCTGCGCCAGGGGCAGTACAAGATACAGAACCGTGTCATGCTGGCCCGCTACCGTGGCAAGACGGCATGTCCCAAATGCCACGGCACACGCCTGCGTCCAGAAGCCAACTACGTCCGCATAGCCGGCAAGACCATCACAGAACTGGTCGACATGCCCGTCACCAGCCTCAAGCCCTGGTTCGACCAGTTGGCTGAAGGCGACCTCTTGCAGGAAACGGAACAGAAGGTGGCCGCACGCCTCCTCACCGAGATACGCAACCGTCTGCAGTTCCTCCTCGACGTAGGCCTGGGCTACCTCACCATGAACCGACTCTCCAACTCGCTCTCGGGCGGTGAGAGCCAGCGCATCAACCTGGCCACGTCGCTGGGCAGCAGCCTCGTGGGCAGCCTCTACATCCTCGACGAACCCTCCATCGGTCTGCACAGCCGCGACACAGACCGCCTCATCAAGGTGCTCAAGCAGTTGCGCGACCTCGGCAACACGGTTGTCGTGGTGGAGCACGACGAGGAAATCATGCGCGCTGCCGACTGGATCATCGACATCGGTCCCGATGCCGGAAGACTGGGCGGCGAGGTGGTGTGGAGTGGAAGACCCACAACACCCTCAAGACCCACAAGACCCACAACACCCACAACACCCTCAAGACCCTCCCCCAACCCCTCCCCTAAAGGGAGGGGAGTAGAATCCTTTGACGGCAAAAAAGCAGATTGTGGGGATTGCGAAGAAAGAACGAACGAAGAGAGGAAGAACGAAGAAAGGAAGAACGAAGAGAAACAGAACGAAGAGGGAAAGACCAACCTCGACGAACAGGCTTTGCTACGTTCGCACACGTACCGCTATCTGAATGGTCTCAGTACGGATTTACCCACAAATGTAACCACTCCCCTCCCTTTAGGGGAGGGGCCGGGGGAGGGTCCGGAGGGTCTGGAGGTTCTTCCGGGGGAGGGTCCCCTTCGCCGTCCCTGGACCCACTCCATCTGGGTGCGTGGTGCCCGTGCCAACAACCTCAAGGGCATTGACGTGCAGATTCCCCTCAACGTGATGACCGTAGTGACGGGCGTCAGCGGCAGTGGCAAGTCGAGCCTCGTGCGCGACATCTTCTACAACGCCATGAGGCGCCAGCTCGACGAGGTGGCCGACCGTCCGGGCGAATACCGGGCCATCGAGGGCGACATCGACTGCATCAAGCATGTCGAGTTCATCGACCAGAACCCCATCGGCAAGTCGTCACGCTCCAATCCCGTCACCTATATCAAGGCATGGGACGAGATTCGCAAGCTCTTTGCCTCGCTCCCACTGGCCAAGCAGATGGGCTATACGGCCGGCTACTTTTCCTTCAACACCGAGGGCGGCCGTTGCGAGGAGTGCAAGGGCGATGGTACCATCACCGTCGAGATGCAGTTCATGGCCGACCTCGTGCTGGAGTGCCCCAGCTGCCACGGCCACCGCTTCAAGAGCGACCTCCTCGAAGTGCGCTACGAGGGCAAGAACGTGGACGACATCCTCAACATGACCATCAACCAGGCCGTGGAGTTCTTCACCGAGCACAAGCAGAAGAAGATCATCGAGCGCCTCAAGCCCCTGCAGGACGTCGGCCTTGGCTACATCAAGCTGGGCCAGACCAGCAACACCCTCTCCGGCGGCGAGAACCAGCGCGTCAAGCTGGCCTACTACCTGGGCACTTCCGTCGGCGGACAGAATGCTGAGAAGCAAGCCCCCACCCTCTTCATCTTCGACGAACCCACCACGGGCCTCCATTTCCACGACATCCAGAAGCTCCTCGCAGCCTTCGAGTCGCTGCTCAAGCGCGGCCACACGTTGCTCATCATCGAGCACAACATGGACATCATCCTCCACGCTGACCATTGCATCGACCTGGGTCCGGAGGGTGGCAACCAGGGCGGCAACCTCGTCTTTGCCGGCACTCCCGAGGAGATGGCTCAGTGCGAGGAAAGCCACACGGGTCGCTTCCTGAAGAGCAAAATGTGAACTTGAGAATAAATTTTCCATGATTTCTCTTGGCAAATTGCTTTCTTTTTTTTACTTTTGCAGCCAAATAGTTAGTAAGAGTGGACAAACTGGACACGCATAGCAGACGCAAGGGGCTTTTGCTACTGGTGCTGTATTTGACAATACTGCTGGCCAGTGCCTTGCACGTGCACGACTTCGGACATGAGGAAGTCGTCTGCCAGGACTGTCTCTCGCACGTACAGCACGACGGCCACATCAGCCAGGGTTCCATCATGGAACTCGACTGCGTGCTGTGCAAAGTCATCCAATCTTCCTACACCACACCATTGGTACTGTCGCTCTCGGCAGCCGTACTTTTGGTTTTTGCCTTCACGGCAACTCCCACGCCGGAGGTTGCACGTTGCAAGGTCACTTTGCCGAGTCTCCGTGCCCCTCCAGTTATGGGTTGAATACAGCTTGTAATTCACCTTATTTAATAACTGTAGGGACGGCAGTGGCCTTCCCGCAACAAATTGATTTACGATGTCTATTCAACATCACCTGCAGGCTCTGCTGGTGGCATGTTGTTCGGCCGTAACCCTTTGTGCACAAACTCCTGACAGCCTCAAGAGCACTCAGCTCCGCGAGCTCTCCGTCAGCGTATCCTCTGTCCCCAAGTCGCCTCTGGCCACCCAGTCGGCTGTCATCGTCACGGCCGACGAGATGCAGCGGCGTTCAGGACACAGCCTGATGGACCTACTCGCCCAGACCGAGGGCGTACAGGCGATGGATATCGGCGTTGGCTTCAGCAAGCCCATGATACGCGGGTTGGGTTTTCAGCGCATTGCGGTTACGGAAAATGGTGTAAAGCAAGAAGGTCAGCAATGGGGAGCCGACCACGGACTGGAGATCGATGCCTTTCACGTGGAGGGTGTCCGCGTCATCAAGGGTCCCTCCTCGGTGCTCTATGGCAGCGATGCCATGGGTGGAGCCATCGAGATTCTACCTCCGGCCTTTCCGCCATCCGACACCCTTTCGGGCGAGGCCCTTGTGTCGTACCAGAGCGTCAGCACCGGACTGAACGGTTCGGTCATGCTGCAGATGAAGCGCAACCGCTTCTTCGCCAAGGTACGCTACACCGAGCGCCACTGGGCCGACTACCGAGTGCCGGCCGACAGCTTCACCTACCTGAGCATGAGACTGCCCATACTGAACCGCCGGCTGAAGAACACGGCGGGACTGGAACGCAGTGCCAACGCCATGCTGGCCTATAGGCACGGCAGCTTCCAGAGTCGTCTCAACGTGAGCGACAGCTATCAGAAGTCGGGTTTCTTCAGCGGAGCTCACGGCTTGCCCAGCAGTGCCAACCTGCAGGAGGACGGCAACCGGTGGAACATAGACCTGCCACACAGCCTGGTCAACCACCTGAAGCTGACCTCCACCAACACCTGGACAACCGCGCTGCTGCAGACCAAGCTGGTGCTGGGCTATCAGTTGAACCATCGCGAGGAATGGAGCCGTTTCCACACGCACAATCCTTCGCAGACGCCTCCTGACGTCGACCCGGACAAGGAGCTGATGTTCCACCTCCACACGGGGAGTGCCCAGTTGCAGTTCCGCCTGACGCCCAACACATCGTGGGAGTTCTACAGCGGCCTGTCCACCACGCTCCAGCACAACGGCATCGGCGGCTACGGATTTCTGATTCCGGCCTACGACCGCTGGGATGGCGGCCTCTACCTGCTGACCAACTACAGGCACACCTCTGCCCTGCAGTTCAGCGGCAGCGTGCGCTACGACATGGGGCACATCCATGCCCAGGCTCATGGAAGCGAAGTGGCCGAAGTCGTCAGAGACTTCCACGACTACTCCCTGGCACTGGGTGTAGAGTACAAGCCCATCCGCGGACACGAGCTGCGGGCATCCATTGGACGTGCTTTCCGACTGCCTTCGGTCAACGAACTGACATCCAACGGCGTTCACCATGGTGCCTTCCGTCACGAACTGGGCGACAGCAGCCTGGTCAGCGAACAGGGTTGGCAGGTGGACCTGTCCTACACCATCCGTCGCGACGGTTGGGAGGTGTGGCTCTCGCCCTTCTACAGTTATTATCCACATTTCATCGCTTTGCATCCTACCGGTCGTTGGTCGATGCTGCCCGATGCCGGACAGGTGTATCAGTACATGGATGCACCTACCACACTGGCGGGTGGCGAACTGCGCCTGAAGGCTCGCCTTTGGCGCGGACTGCACTACACGGTTGCTGGCGAGTATGTCTACACCTACGACCATCGCGCCCACACGGCCACACCCTTCTCGCCCCCTGCCACCCTGCGCAACACCGTGAGCTGGGAGGCCCGACGCTGGCGGTGTTTCATAGAGTGCCAAAGCGTGGCTACCCAGCATCGGGTCTGCCACAACGAGATGGAGACACCGGGTTACAATCTGTTCCACATAGGTGGAAATGTCGACTTCCAGCTGCGCGGTTGCAAGCTGACCCTGCTCCTGCACGTACGCAACCTGTTCGACACGTCCTATCTCAACCATCTTAATTTCTACCGGCGTATCGAAGTGCCCGAGGCGGGCATCGACGTCCAATCAACCATTCGCCTCAACTTCTAAAAACATAAAAAGTTATGAAAAAGTTATTTTTCCTCCATTCCATCCTCCCCATCCTCTCCATAGTCTTCACCCTTTCCTTCACCGCCTGCAGCAAGGACGACGCGGTGGCCGACACCACACGCCCCGTCATCGAACTGGGCGAGCCCGAAGACGGCGACGAACTGCTCATCGGTGCCGGCATTCACTTCGAGTGCGACTTCTCAGACGACGTGATGCTGGGCAGCTATCTCATTGAGATTCACAGCAACTTCGACGGCCACTCACACAGAGTTGCTTCCCGTGCCGCAGGCGAGGAGCCCTTCTTCTTCAAGAAGTCGTACGACCTCTCCGGTCTGCGCAACACCCATGTTCACCACCACGATGTGGTCATCCCCGAGAATGCCACTCCAGGCAACTACCACCTGGTGGTCTACTGCACGGATGCCGCTGGCAACCAGTCGCTCGTAGCCCGCGAGATTGTCCTCTCGCATGATGCCGAGGAGCACCATCATCACGACGGCGAAGATGACGACGACGATGATGATCACGACCACGAAGACTAAATAGACAGACAGCCAGCAACTGTTAGCACAAGACAAGGCGTGTCGCAAGCTCTCTCTCGATAGGGCTTCGGCACGCCTTTCCTTTTTGGAAAAATTTCACGACACAATAAACTAAATGCCGTTTCACACGTCACATAATATATAATAATATTATTATAATCATAACTCAAAATGAAACTCTATTCCCTGCTACTCTGCGCGGCACTCACCCTGCCCGCACAAGCACAGCTGAAGAACAAGAGCGTACAGTTCGACGCCTACGAGTGGAACTGCGGCACCATCCAGGCTGCCGAGGGTAGTGTATGCCACTACTTCACGCTCACCAACAAGAGCAAACAGCCCGTCACCATCGCCAGCGTCAACCCCAGCTGCGAGTGCATCACGGCACAGTACCCCACAACACCCATCCAGCCCGGCCAGAAGGTCAAGGTGCTCGTAGCCCTCAACCCCACCAAGGGTGAAGGCAAGACCTACCGCAGCATCGAGTTCTTCGACCAGAACAGCCAGACGCTCGGCAGCCTCACCATGACGGCCGACGTCAAGACAGGTGCCATCACCGACCAGGCTACCCACGCCTACCCCTACAAGGACGTCAAGCTCTCGTACGAGGAGCGCGTCGAGAACCTCATCTCGCTGCTCACCCCCGAGGAGAAGGTGGGTCTGATGATGAACAAGAGCGTGTCAGTAGACCGCCTCGGCATCCCCTCCTATAACTGGTGGAGCGAGGCATGCCACGGCGTGCGCCAGGGCGACTACACCGTATTCCCCCAGCCCATCGGTATGGCTGCAGCCTTCAACAGCAAGCTCGTCTACGACGTCTTCAACAGCGTCAGCGACGAGGCACGTGCCAACTGGAACCGCAGCGACCACAACATCTTCAACGTGCCCATGGGCGTCACTTACTATCCCGGCAACCCCGAGCTGACATTCTGGGCACCCAACGTCAACATCTTCCGCGACCCGCGCTGGGGACGTGGCCAGGAGAGCTGCGGCGAGGACCCCTACCTCAACGCCGTGCTGGGTGTGCAGACCGTACTGGGCATGCAGGGCAACGACGAACGCTACTTCAAGACCCACGCCTGTGCCAAGCACTACGCCGTGCACAGCGGTCCCGAGCGTCTGCGCCACACCTACAACGCAAGCGTGTCGATGCGCGACCTCTGGGAGACCTACCTCCCCGCCTTCAAGGCCCTCGTCAAGAAGGCTAACGTGCGCGAGGTGATGTGTGCCTACAACCGCTACGAGGACAAGCCCTGCTGTACGAGCGACCGTTTGCTCGTCGACATCCTTCGCCGCAAGTGGAACTACGATGCAATCGTGCTGACCGACTGCGACGCCATCAACAACTTCTACAACAAGGGCCAGCACGAGACCCACCAGGGTCCCCTCGACGCTTCTGTCGACGCCGTCCTGAACGGTACCGACCTCGAGTGCGGTAAGGTCTTCATGGTGCTCACCGAGGCGCTCGAGAAGGGCCTCATCAACGAGTCAACCCTCGACTTCCACCTCCGCAAGACACTCCTCGGACGCTTCGAGCTGGGTATGTTCGACCCCGCCGACATGCTGCCCTGGGCCGACCTCAAGCCCGAGGTCATCAGTAGCGAGGCCAACAACGACCTGGCCACTGAGGCTGCCCGCCAGTCGCTCGTACTGCTCAAGAACACGGGCGTGCTGCCCCTCTCAAAGAGTATCAAGACGCTGGCCGTCGTAGGTCCCAATGCCGACGACACCAAGCTGCTCAACGGTGAGTATGGTGGTTCTCCCACCAAGAACCACGAGCACTCACTGCTCGAGGGTCTGAAGAACGCCGTTCCCGGTGCCAAGGTCATCTACGACAAGGCTTGCACCCTCACCGACGAGTACAACACCGTCAGCCATCTGGGCGACTTCAACAACGGCGAGGGCGTCAAGGTAGAGTTCTGGAACAACCGCACCATGACCGGCAAGCCCGACGTGGTGGGCAACTACAAGGAGCTCAACTTCTCCACCTTCGGCGGATGGGGCTTCGCGCAGGGCATCAACACCGACAGTCTCTCCGTGCGTGTCAGCGGTCAGCTCAAGGCCGACTTCACCGGTCAGATGAAGTACAACCTCTCTACCGACAACGGCTACAAGCTCACCATCAACGGCAAGCTGGTTGAGGAGAACAAGGGGGGTGGACGTGGCGGCTTCGGCTTCGGTCGCCGTGGCGGTCAGGACTACAAGGAGTTCCCCGTCGAGGCTGGCAAGACCTACGACATCGTCATCGAGTACGCCAAGGGCAACAGCAACTTTGCCATGCTGCGCGGCGACATCTGCGAGCGCAAGCTTGTCGACTTCAGCGGCATTGCCAAGGAGGCTGGTCAGGCCGACGCCATCATCGTCATCGGCGGTATTCACCCCAACATGGAGGGTGAGGGCGGCGACAAGGCCGACATCGAACTGCCCATGGTGCAGCAGCGCCTCGTACGTGCCATGCACGCCACCGGCAAGCCCGTCATCTTCGTCAACTGCTCGGGTTCCTGCATCGCCTTCGGCAGCATCGAGGACCAGTACGATGCCCTCATCCAGGCCTGGTACACCGGCCAGGGTGGCGCACAGGCTCTCGCCGAGGTCATCTTTGGCGACTGCAACCCCAGTGCCAAGTTGCCCGTCACCTTCTATGCCTCTAACAACGACCTGCCCGACTTCCTCGACTACAGCATGACCAACCGCACCTACCGCTACTTCACCGGCAAGCCCCTCTACGCCTTTGGCGAGGGTCTCTCCTACACCAGCTACGAGTACGGTAAGGGCAAGCTCTCGAAGGCCAGCGCCAAGATCAACGACAAGGACACCGAGGCCGTGCTCACCACCCTCACCGTGCCCGTCACCAACACCGGCAAGATGGCTGGCGACGAGATCGTGCAGCTCTACGTCAAGGCGCTCGACTATCCCGAGGCTCCCATCAAGTCGCTCAAGGGCTTCGCACGCGTCAGCCTCAAGCCCGGCGAGACCGGCAAGGCCGTCATCACCCTCAACAGCGAGTCCTTCGAGTACTACGATCCCTCTATCGACGAGCTCAGTCCCCGTCCCGGTCGCTACCAGATTCTCTACGGCAGCTCCTCGCTCGACAAGGACCTCCAGACCCTCGACTTCGTGCTGAAGTAAGCAGAGGGTCGGGACAGGGTCCGTTGACTATGACCCGATCATTACTAAATATTTACAAAATACGTCGTTTTTTCTGTTCTTTTTTTCGTCAATCTAGCGTTTGGAGAACAAAAAACGAGCACCCGGCAGCTTGATTTCGGGTAAAAAAAGGCCAAAATAAAAATCCCGTAGCGAAAAAAAAGTTTTTCCGCTACGGGATTTTTTTGTTAACGCTGCGTCACTTTTTTTCTACCGCAGCGTTAAAACCTGAAAAACACAGCGAAAAACGGGACTTTTCGCAGCGTTTTTGTAAACTTTCCAGAAGATAAAATCACAACACCTTGATTACTAAACAATTACCAGATTCGTGTATATACAACCTATCTTCAGCGAGCTGACTTTCGCGCCATTCTCAGAGAGGGTTTGACGATAAATTGTCTTTACAAAAGCACCAAGAACATGCGTCAACTTTGAAGCAAGTCACGCGTCGGAACAACGCTGGGTAAAGATAGGAAACGAGGCAAATATGCGTCGCGGAACGTTCGAGGATTTCCGGGGCGCCCTACTTCCTAAGTCCATCTATCACACCCTGGTACTCCCTGACGAGCTCGGGGTGCTGCGATGCCTGGTTCTGCTCCTCGTAGTCGGTCTTGTCGAGGCGGTAGAGCTGGGGCTGGGCCAGATAACCGGACTCTATCTTGGGACCGAAGGTTATCATGGGAGCTCCGTTGGAGGGCTCGATATACTTCCACTCGGGGGTGCGAAGCACGAGGGTGTGGTTGGCAGCCATCTTGATGGCGTAGGGACGCGACTCGCGGCTCTTGCCCAGCCAGGTGTCGCGCATGTCGAGACTGTTGGGAGCTGCGTCCTGCGGCAAGCGACTGCCAACGATGGCACTGAGGGTGCGGAGGGCATCGACATGACTGGTAAGGGCGTCGGTGGTGCGTCCCTTCTTGACATGGCCAGGCCAGCTGATGATGAAGGGCACGACGCTGCCCGCCTCGAAGGCGCTGTACTTGCCGCCACGGAAGGGACCTCCGGGACGATGGTCGCCGGCCAGTTCCTCTGCCTGGTCCTGATAGCCGTCATCCAGCACGGGACCGTTATCGCTGGTGATGATGAGGATGGTGTTCTTACGCAGTCCCAGTTCGTCGAGCTTGCGGGTGACGGCCGCCACGGTCTCGTCGAAGGAGAGGATGGCCTCGCCACGCAATCCCATGGACGACTTGCCACGGAAACGTTCGTGCGGCATGCGCGGTACGTGTACGTCGTTGGTGCAGAGGTACATGAAGAAGGGTGCGTCGCGGTTCTCCTCGATGAAGCGCAGAGCGTGGGAGGTGATACTGTCGGCTATGTCCTCGTCGCGCCAGAGTGCCTTGCCACCACCCTTCATGTAGCCGATGCGGCTGATGCCGTTGACGATGCTCATGTCGTGGCCGTGGCTGGGCTTGAGCTTGGTGAGGAGCTGCGGGTGGGAACGTCCGGTGGGCTCGCCCTCGAAGTTCTGACGGTAACTGACCTCAACGGGTGCCGTAGGGTCGTAGTTGGCGATGTGGCCCTGCTCGATGAAGACACAGGGCACGCGGTCGGCCGTGGCAGCCATGATGTAACTGTAGTCGAAACCGAGACTGTCGAGCGAGACGTCGAGCTGACCGTTCCAGTTCTGCTCGCCCGTCCTGCTACCCAGTCCGAGGTGCCACTTTCCGAAGGCTCCGGTGCGATAGCCGGCCGCCTTCATGGCATCGGCCAGCGTGAACTGCTCAGGTCCGATAATGGTGCCGGCATTGCCCGCTGCCACGTCGGTGCCGGGACGCAGGAAAGGGTACTGTCCCGTGAGGATGCCGTAGCGGCTGGGCGTACTGGTACTGGCACAGGCGTGCATGTTGGTGAAGCGGAGTCCCTGTCGGGCCACACGGTCGACGGCCGGCGTCTTGATGCGGGTTGCACCGTAGCAGGAGATGTCGCCATAGCCGAGGTCGTCGGCCATGAGGAAGATGACGTTGGGTCTCTCCTGGGCAAGGGCGGAAAGGGGAAGGAGGGAGAGGAGTAGTCGTTTCATTGGTCTTCGGTATATAGTTCGGGATGTTCCATGATGTCGAGCTGGGTGGAGATGAAGTCGTCGTAGGCATCCGACGTGGAGACCTTGCGGAACTCCTCGTAGAGGGCACGGGAGGAAGGTGCCGTGGGATCGGCCTCTCCCATCTGGACACGCAGGAAGAAACGCTGCATGATGCGCTCGGACACCTCGTTGCGCACGTCCTCATCCTTGACGTACTGGGACAGACAGCGCAGTTGGGCCGCCTCACGGGTGAGGGGGGCATACTGCTGGGGATGGGCCACGATGCGCCACAGGGTCATGAAGGCAATGGCGTCGGCCTGTGCAGGATCGTCGTAGTCGAACTCGTCAAGACGCTGGCGGAAGGCGGCATCGGCCTCCATGGCCTGTCCGGCATGCTCGCGCAGGATGGCGTATGTAAACTCAGCCTCAGCCTGCCGGTAGTCGAGTTCAAGGCGTGCCATCTCAAGGCGGTCAGGAAGAGCGTCCTCCTCGTCCTCCTCATCAGCAGAGGAGGAAGGCGAATCAGATTCGTCGGAGAGCGCGGGTTCCGGAGCCTCCTCACCCTCTTCTGCAAAGTCCTCGGGCGTAAGGTTCATGAGCGCTTCTCCCACAGGCTGCAACGTACGTTCGATGTATTGCTGGCAAGCCAGGAAGTCGGGCAGCGACGCAATATGGGCCGAGTCGAGGAGGTTCTCTCGTTCGAACGTCTGATAATAAAGGTTCGTATACGCAGAGAGTGCAGCATTGGCTCCCTCGAAGGTGACACGCGGTTGGAACTCCTTGCGCACCTTACGCGGTTGGAGCGTGACCCGCAACGTGCTGTCGGGCTGCAGCCAGAAGGTACACGTCCAGTCGACGGGCGTGCGTCCCTTCCAGAAGAGCACGGCACGCGTACGCTCGAAGAGGTCGACACCCACCGAGAAGCTGCCATCATCGGCCAGTTCGATGAGCTTCTCGCCCACCGTGCCCTGGACGTAGAGCTGCAAGGCATCGCTCGCGGCGGCATGCTCCAGCCGGCCACGCAGCGTAGCCTCTTGCCCCAGAAGCGGACAGCAGACCAGGGAGAGAAGCAGACTCAATAATATCGTTCTCAAACTATTCCGCAACTACCTAACCTTTAATCTTTGACTCCGCTAGAAAAAGTACATTAAAAATGTACATTTTGCTGATTTGCTTACAATCTGTAATTTGGTTGAACGCAAAGACGCAAAGACGCAAAGTTTTTAACGGATTTAGAGGCAAAAAAAGAAATAATCTTTGCGTCTCTGCGTCTTTGCGTTATAAATTGAAAGCACGTTGACTTTTTATAGTGGACTCATCTTTAATTTTTATTCTTTAACCTTTAACCCTTTAATCTCAACAAAGGCCTCCATGGCCTCGTAGGCTGCCAGACCCAGGTCGCGGTAGAGGTCGGCCGTGGCATGGTTGCGGTCCTCGCTGCGCTGCCAGATGAGACGCTCGTCCTCGCCCAGGAAGGGGGAGGCGACCATCTGCGACTGGTGCTTGAGGATGGCGTCGCGCTTGGCACGCAGTTCCTCGGGACTGATGGGCACCACCATCTCGATGTCCTCGATGGCCCACTCGGCCCAGGCACCTCGGTACATCCACACACGGCAGTCCTGCAGCCATTCGGCACCCGCCTCGCGTTCCGCCTCGAGAGCTGCCAGCACGGCATCGGTACAGATGCGGTGCGTGCCGTGCGGGTCGGCAAAGTCACCGGCCAGGAAGATCTGGTGGGGCTTCACCTCCTGAAGGAGCTGGCGCACAATCTCCACGTCCTGCTCCGAGAGCGGATTCTTCTGGATGTGACCCGTCTCGTAGAAGGGCAGGTTGAGGAAGTGGATGTTCTCGAAGGGCAGGCCATTGTAGAGGCTGGCCAGACGGGCTTCGCCACGACGGATGAGTCCCTTGATGGCCAGGATGTCCTCGCTGTCCACCTCGCTCTTGTGGTTGAGAATCTCGTCGAAATAGTGGGCTACGCGTTCCTTGGTCTTGGTCTGTCCGCAATTGAAGTGCTTGTTGAAGCCCGAGATGAAATGCAGGAAACGGTAGACCTCATCGGTGTTGACGGCTATGTTGCCGCTGACCTGATAGACGGTATGGACGTCGTGGCCCTGCTTGACAAGACGCTGGAGGGTACCTCCCATGGCCACCACATCGTCGTCGGGATGGGGCGAGAAGACAATGACACGCTTGGGGAACGGCTTGGCACGCTCGGGACGATAGGTGTCGTCGGCATCGGGCTTGCCACCCGGCCATCCGGTTATGGTGTGCTGCAAGTCGTTAAAGATCTGTATATTCACATTATAAGCCGAACCATAGACAGCCAGCAGCTCGCCCAGTCCGTGCTCATTGTAGTCCTTGTCGGTGAGCTTGAGGATGGGCTTGCCCGTCTCGCGGCAGAGCCATACGATGGCCGAGCGGATGAGCTTGGGCGTCCACTCGCAGCTGGTGACGAGCCAGGGACGCTGGATACGTGTCAGGCAATTGGCAGCGGGAAGGTCGAGGAAGACCTTGGCATTACGATGCATCTGCAGGAAGGAGGCCGACATGCGGTCGTTGATATCCTCCTCCACCACCTGCTGGATGACAGGTGCCTTCTGCTCGCCCCATGCCAGAAGGAAGATGTGCTGGGCGCTACGGATGGTGCTGACACCCATCGTGATGCCGCACACGGGCACGCTGCCCACGCCGCCAAACGACTTGGCAGCCTCGCCACGGCTGGTGGGGTCGAGCAGCACGAGGCGCGTGTGGCTGTTGCGCTGCGAGCCCATCACGTTGAGGGCGATGTTTCCGGCCAGACCCACACCCAGCACCATCACGTCGATGCCGCCCAACTGCTCGATGCGCTCCTCATAGTTCTGACAGTACTCAAGGACGTACTCCTGGGGTATGGTGCCGTTGATGTTGTAGATGTTGCTCTTGGGCACGTTGACCTTGCTGAGGAACTGCTCCTCGAGCGCGTGCAGATTGCCGTTGGGCTGGTCCTTGGGTATGGGGTAATACTCGTAGACCGTGAAGACGATGACGTTGTGGAAGCTGAGTCCCTCCTCCTCATACATGTGGATGAGGTGGCGGAAGAGCTCGACAGGCGTATTGCCACCGGTGAAGGCAATGACGCAGGAGCGGTAGTCGGCCTGCTTCTTGCGGATGATACGCGCAATCTCCTCGGCCACCTTGCGCGAAGCCTCCTCGCTGGTGGCGTAGATTTCGGTGGGTATCTTCTCGAAGCGGGTCAGTACGCTGCGCTCGATGTTGTCGCTCGGACGATAATAGCGGGTGGGCACGCTATTGAGTGTGATTTCGTTGCTCAGATGAAGGTTCATGGTCGTAGATTAAAGATAGATACCAACGCCCAGACGGATGCCGACGCGGCTGAAGTCGGAGAAGTGGTTGAGTGAGATGTCGTAGTAGACGGAGGGCTCGAGGCTGATGTAGTGGTTCAGGTAGAAGCAGTAGCCGACCTCGGGCGTGAAGTAGATATTGCCACGTCCGTGTTCGGTGTGGAGGGTGGCGTTCTCCTTGATGCCGTCGTAGTTGAACTCGTTGATGCGGTACTCATACTTGGCACCGAGGCCGAGGTAGAGACCGTTCTGACGGATGTAGTAGCGTCCGGCAGCCCCAAGCGAGAAGAGGTGGTTATGGCCACTGTTGTAACTGTACTCGTAGGTGGCACCGCCAAGGAGCATCCAGGCATCGTCGAGGAAGTAACCGGCCGAGGCATTGACGCCGAGGTTGAAGCGGTTCTCCTTGCTGTACGACATATTAAGTCCCGAGAGCGAGGCGTTGAGATACTTGGTTCCCTTTTCGAACTGTGCGTTGGAACCCATACAGAATACAGCCACGAGAATGGCCATCAATAATCTTTTCATACCTTATTTATATTATATTAAACTGATAACAAATTTGTGCCTTTTTGATTGAACGCAAAGTTAGGCAAAAAATGAGAAGACACCAAATTTTCGTCCGATTATTTTCAAAGAATTGACACATAGCCCATCGTCATGCGCAGATTTATCTCAACGCAAGGGTGGATATACCCGCCCTCGACCAGCATCATGTCGACCCCGAGAGGGCCACGATATGACGTGCCGACCAGGGTGGACAGACGTGCCTCAAGGACGCTGCGCAACAGGAGGAGGGCATCGAGGGGAATGTCCAGCTCGACCAGCCGAGCCTCCATCCACTGCATCTTGCGTTCTTCGGGCCAGAGGAGATTGCCTTTGTAAGCACCGTTGGAATGGGTGGTGAAGAGCGAGAGGCCATGATACGAGACGCTACCCTGCCCGTCGCTGAAGAACTCCATGGCGAAATCGTGAACCTTGTCGTAGAGAGGTTCCACGACAACGGCTCCCTGCTGGGCGAGGATGCGACGATACCAGCCACGCAGGGTATCCTCCCTTCCGCCTTGTCCGTAGCGGATGCCCTTGCCGCTGCTGCTCCAGGGGGCCTTGAGGACGGTACGGGGCCAGCGTTGCAGTGCTTCACGAACTGCCTCCTCGGACGTGCAATAGACGGACTCGCCAATGAAGTGGGGATGCAGGGGTTGCGGGGGGTACTGAGGGAGCAGGTCGCGCAGCATCAGGACGGCTTGCTTGCGTCCACTCAGTTCACGAAGGGTTGCCAGTTGCGCGGGCGTCGGAAGGAGGCGGGCTGGTATGCCCACGGCCTGCAGACGATGACAGATGGCGGGACTCCAGCCCCAGGGGCGCACCTCCTCCAGCTCGTCGAGACACGCCGAGACGGGAATCCAGTGCCCCCGGCCGGTCGCTATGTCTTCAGTCCAGTCCTCCGTCCTGGGCGCAGGCTCCTCCACCACCCACACCCGGTCCTTCACCAGGATGCCGTCACCGGGCCTGGCCCACCGGGCTGGCAGCAAGGCAGTATGCTCCATCATGCGCTGGATGCTGGCCGGTGGCGTGTAGCCTGCCGAACCGCTGGCCAAGGCCATGTCGTTGTCGGGATTGAAGACGTGGAGGATCAATGTTTTACAGAGGATTTAAGAGGGAGTTGACAGGGAGTTGAGCAATATTCTATTCCTTGAGCGTTATTTCTCCCGTATCCGATACTACGATTGCTGTCTCGGGGAAGTCCTGACGGGTGAGCGATGCGATGTTGCGGGCAGCGGCATGCGTCTGGTCAAGGCGGGGACCGACACCCTTGATCTGCTTGTACGAATGGATCTGGCCATGCTGGAACCGGCCCGTCTCGGCATCGATCTCCACGCGAAGCAGCGGCGCATAACCCGTGGCACCGGAGAGACTCATGCGATAGGGCGTGCAGAAGTTGCCGAGGCTGTAGGCTATGAAATGGCCGTTGTAGAGTTCGACAGCACGGGGCACATGGGGGCCGTGTCCCACCACGATGTCGGCTCCACGGTCGATGCACTCGTGGGCGAACTTATAGACGTCGCCACGGTTCTCGCCCAGGAAGTTCTCGGCCTTGCGAGGCACGTGCGAGTAGGCCGTACCCTCTGCACCGCCATGGAAGGCGACGATGAGCACGTCACACTGGGGGCGCAACTTCTCGATGAGGGCATCGCGATAGGCTGCATCGTTGAGGTCGAGCGTATTGCTGCACGAGGCGGCAAAGGCCAGATAGCCATAGCGGACGCCATCACGCTCGATAACGGTCTCCTCGGCCGTGCCCTTCTGTCCGCTGAACTGCAAGCCGACGTTGCGCAGGTTCTCCTGGGTCAGGCGACGTCCCGTGGGACCGCAGTCGCCGGCATGGTTGTTGGCAATGCCCATGGCATCGAAGCCCGCCTCGACAAGGCGTTGGGCATGGTCGCCCGGCATGCGGAAGACGAAGCTCTTGCCCGAGGCAAGGTTCTTGGTGATCTCGGCCTTGGTGCCGTAGTAGCAGGCACCCTCGAGGTTGCCGATGGCCAGGTGGGCCGTACGGATGAGCGAGTCGCACTCGGAGAAGAGCGAACGTCCACGGTCACGGGTGACATAGCTGCTGTCGGGGAGGTTCGTGCCCATCATGATGTCGCCCGTGAAGGCGAGGGTCAGCGTCTTGGGCAGTGGGACTGAGTGGGTGGATGTGGCAGGGGTTTCCTCTGCGTCCTGAGTCGTGGGAGAGAGGACATCCGTCGTACTGTCACTGTTGTCCGTACTCTTTCCCGTGGCCGATTGGCAGGAAACGGTAGCTCCGATGAGGAGCATGGCGAAGAGTGTTTTGTAGCGCATTATCGTTATTTGTCATTTAGGGGATTTGTCGTTTAAGGCTTCTTGTAGAAGATGCGGATGCGTCGCGAAAGCTTCTTCTGAAGAGTGCGAAGCTGATACCAGCCAGCGGGGAGTCGCTTGACGTTCAGCACGGACTCGTAGCGTCCAGACATGACGGGACGGCCCTGGATATCGGCTATTACATAATATTTAACCTCGCGCGCAGGAAGGTGGAGAGTGTCACCCACTCCGTCCGGACAAAATGCGGGAGCCGGTTCCGGCAACTCTACGGGACTCTCGTTGCCGAAGCGGTCCAAGGCGGTGACGCGGAAGTGCAGACCATTAAGGCGTGCCCACTCGGTATTGTAAGTGAACGAATTGGAGGGAAGGGCGGCGGCCAAGAGGTTTTCGGCACGCGTGGCGTCGACAGGTTCCGACGCACTGGCATAGACATTGTAGCGAATGCCGCCTTCGGGATGATTGTCCGTCGAGGCATCCCAGACAAGACGCGCCATGCCCTGTCCCAACGGCTCGACACGCAGATTGGTGGGCGTGGTGGGCGGTACATCGTCGAGCCAGGTAGCAGCAGGCGTGAGTGCAGGGTGGGCATAGAAGGAACGGCGCAGGAAGTCGTAGAGTCCCTTCACGTTGCGTGTCAGGAAGTTGGCACGGAAGTAGCACTGGCCTCCCATGCCCAGCGAACGCACATAGTAGAGCTGGTTGGTGACGTCGCTCAAGGGCCAGTTGCGCTCTTCGGGAGCCAGCAGGTAGATGCCCAGGCCGGGAGCCACGAGACGGCCACACGACTGTTCCTGCCAGTCGGCGGCAAAGGGGAAGAAGTGGTTGTCCTTGAAGTACATCATGGGATAGAGCGCATCGTGGATGCCTTCGCGCAACCACCCCTGCGCATCCTGGTTCACGGCATCGTAGCAGTTCCAGCCCTTCGAGGAGTAGCGTTGCAGGTCGCGGAACTTGCCCACGGGACTGCTCGAGATGCGCACCCAGGGCTTGAGGGCCTTGACGCGCTGACAGATGGTGCGCACGATGCGTGTGATGTTGTCCCTGCGCCACTGTGCCTTCTTCTGTCCGTTGCCAAACTTCTTGAAGGTGTCGGCATCGGGGAAGGAGCTCGCATTTTCGGGATAGCGGATGTAATCGAAGTGAAGGCCGTCCACGTCGTACCGGCGTACAATCTCCTCGCAGACAGAGGCCAGATAGTCAGCCGTACCGGGCTGTCCGGGGTCGAGGTAGTACTGGTCGGCATGCTTCTTGACGAGTTGGGGCATACGGACGTGCAGGCCCGACTTGCCCATCTGCTTGGCCACGGCAATCTTGTAGACCGGCATCGTGACCACCCAGGCATGCAGTTCCATGCCGCGCTTGTGGGCCTCGTCGATGGCAAACTGCAGGGGATCATACCCCGGGTCCTTGCCATACTGACCCGTTAGCGCCACGTCCCATGGCTCGAGCGAAGAGGGATAGATGACACTTCCTCGCACGCGGGTTTGCAGAAGGATGGTATTGACATGGATGGCCTGCAGCTGGTCCAGCAGCGTGCAGAGTTCCTGCTTCTGCCGCTCACGTCCCTCTGGCGTATTGGCCTTTGCCTTGGGCCAGTCGAGCCCGTTGAGCGTGGTGAGCCAGACGGCACGTGCCTCGCGTTTGGGCGCGGCCTCCCCACCCCATCCCATCGGCAGGAAATTTATTTCGCTGGCCAGGGCTCCATCCTTCCCGCTCAGACAGAGCATCAGGACCAAGCTATACAAAAGTAGCAGTTTACGCTTCATCAAATCACAAATTTGGATGCAAAAATACGAAAAAACTATCAAACTGCAAAATAAACGGCCCACTTGCCTCCGTAATTGTGAGTTTTTTTGTACTTTTGCAACTGGATTCGTATAGATTAATAAGGTAAGAAAGATGACAACATTCCTTGTGGCACTGCTCATGCTCGTACTCGGCTACTTCATGTACGGTGCTTTTGTAGAAAGAGTTTTCGGCGTACGCCCCGAACGGAAGACGCCCTGTTACGAGCAGGAAGACGGCGTGGACTTCATCCCCATGTCCACCGTGAAGGTCTTCCTCATCCAGTTCCTCAACATTGCCGGCACAGGACCCATCTTCGGTGCCATACTCGGCATTCTCTACGGTCCCGCAGCCTACCTCTGGATTGTCCTGGGCTGCATCTTCGGAGGAGCCGTGCACGACTACCTGAGCGGCATGATAAGCATCCGCAAGGGAGGCACCTCGCTGCCCGAGATCGTGGGCGACGAACTGGGCAGCACGGCCCGCATCGGCATGCGCGTCCTCTCCCTGGTGCTGATGGTGCTCGTGGGCACCGTCTTTGCCCAGACGCCAGCTGCCCTGCTGGGCAACATGACAGGCGGATGGAACCTGTGGGGAACGGGCAATCCCGTCTACATCTGGACTGCCATCATCTTTGCCTACTACATCCTGGCCACGCTCCTGCCCATCGACAAGCTGATAGGACGCATCTACCCCCTCTTCGGCATGGCCTTGCTCATCATGGCCGTCGGCGTGCTGGGCGGCATATTCCTCAACGGTGGCACGTTGCCCGAGATCACGGAGGCCTTCACCAACCACCATCCCAATCCCAACGCCATCGACATCTTCCCCGGACTCTGCATCACCATCGCCTGCGGAGCCGTCAGCGGTTTCCATGCCACCCAGAGCCCCATGATGGCCCGCTGCATCAAGAACGAGACGCTGGGACGTCGCGTCTTCTACGGAGCCATGATTGCCGAGGGACTCGTAGCGCTGATCTGGGCTGCCGCAGCCATCAAGTTTGCCGACTCGCTGAGCGTGGATGGCGCCACGCCCTACGAGAAACTGGTCAACGCCATGACCGATGCCAATACGGGCAAGACGAACCCTGCCATCATCGTCAACCAGATCTGCCACTCCTGGCTGGGTAGCGTGGGAGCCGTACTGGCCATCCTGGGCGTAGTGGCCGCTCCCCTGACCTCGGGCGACACGGCCCTGCGCTGCGCCCGTCTCATTGCGGCCGACTTCATGAAGATCAAGCAGGACAAGATAGCCAAGCGCCTGCTCCTCTGCCTGCCCATCTTTGCCATCAGCATAGGCTTGATGTTCATCGACTTCGGCATCATCTGGCGCTACTTTGCATGGGTCAACCAGACGCTCTCGGTCTTCACCTTCTGGGCGCTCACTGTCTGGCTGGCTCGCAAGCAGAAGAACTACTGGATAACGCTACTGCCCGCCCTCTTCATGACGGTGGTCTGCACCAGCTACATTCTCATTGCCCCCGAAGGCTTCCAACTCTCCATCCAGACGGCACTGTCCGTTGCCACGGCTGCGGTAGTCGTCACAAGCGCCATCTTCTTCCGCTGGAAGCGCAGCATAAAGCAGTCTGGAGTATAGAGCTTACTGCCCAAACAACCAATATTCCAGGCGCATAAAGCAAAAAAAGGCACCGCAAAACAAAATGTAACAAAATGTTAAAAAATGCATTTTTGCTACATCTGTTTTGCAATTTCGCATTTTTTTTGTAATTTTGCGCACGTAAACTGCAGTAATTTTACTAAATGGAAGCCTTTTTCAAGACACATGCCTACCTTGTAGAGCACACTCAAGCCCCCGTTCGACGTGCCCTGATGGACGAAATCAACTGGAACGACAGACTGATTGGCATCAAGGGTTCACGCGGTGTTGGTAAGACCACGTTCTTGTTGCAATATGCACGTGAGCACTTCAGCGTCAACGACCGCAAATGCTTGTACATCAACATGAACAACTTCTATTTCCAAGGGAAAAGCCTTGTAGATTTTGCAGGCGAATTCCATCGGAACGGAGGTCAAGTACTCCTCATCGACCAAGTATACAAACTACCCGATTGGGAAAAGGAACTGCGCCACTGCTACGACCGCTACACAGGTCTGAAAATCATCTTCACAGGCAGTAGCGTAATGCAGACCGAGGAGAACCCCAATCTGATCGGTATTTGCAATTCATATCACCTCAAAGGTTTCTCACTGCGCGAATTCATCAACCTGCGCACCGGACTGAGCTTGTCGTCCTACACGCTGGAAGACATCCTCTCGCGCCACGAGATGATAGCCGCCAACATACTGCGTCAGATCAACCCACTCGACCACATGCGTGCCTACCTGAAGCACGGCTACTACCCCTTCTTCCTGGAACAGACGAACTTCAGCGAGAACCTGTTGAAGACGATGAATATGATGGTCGAGGTTGACATCCTGCTAATCCAGCAGATCGAACTCAAATACCTCAACAAACTGAAGAAGCTGCTCTACCTGCTGGCCGTTGCAGGCCCCTCGGCCCCCAACGTCAGCCAGTTGGCTTCCGACGTGCAGACAAGCCGCGCCACGGTGATGAACTACTTCAAGTTCCTGGCCGACGCACGCCTCCTCAACATGATCTACCGCAAGGGAGAGGCATCGGCCAAGAAGCCTGCACGCATCACCCTCCACAACACGAACCTCCTATTTGCCATCTTCCCACGATTCTGCGACGAGGAGATGCTCTACGACACGTTCTTCCAGCAGAACCTCTGCTCGATGCACAGCGTAGCAGCCGGCGACCGCAGCTGCGGATTCTACGTGGACGGCAAGCGATTCCGCCTCTGCAACGAGGAGCCCCACCGCCTCTCGGGCGACGTCTTCTACGTGCGCAACGGCATCACCAAGGGACACGACAAGCAGATACCTCTCTGGCTGTTCGGCTTCCTGTACTAAAGTTCGTCGAAAACCCGAAACATCGAAATATAGAAAACCCGAAACATCGAAATATCGAAAACCCGAATCATCGAATCATCGAATCATCGAAATATCGAAACATCATTATAGTTAACTTAAAACAAAAATGGCAAAAGAAAAGAAATTTGTGACATGGGATGGTAACACCTGTGCCGGACATGTAGCCTACATGTTCAGCGAGGTTGCTGCTATCTACCCCATCACTCCCTCATCTCCCATGGCGGAGCATGTTGATGAGTGGGCCGCTCAGGGTCGTAAGAACCTCTTCGGCGACACCGTATTGGTTCAGGAAATGCAGTCTGAGGCTGGTGCTGCAGGTGCAGTACACGGTTCACTGCAGGCTGGTGCACTGACCAGCACCTTCACCGCATCTCAGGGTCTGCTGCTGATGATCCCCAACATGTACAAGATTGCTGGTGAGCTGCTCCCCAGCGTATTCCACGTATCTGCTCGTACCGTCGCCAGCCACTCACTGTGTATCTTCGGTGACCACGGCGACGTCATGGCTTGCCGCCAGACCGGTTTCGCCATGCTGGCAGAGGGCTCTGTACAGGAGGTCATGGACCTCTCTGCAGTGGCTCATCTGGCTGCTCTCGAGGCACGCGTTCCCTTCATCAACTTCTTCGACGGCTTCCGTACCTCTCATGAGTATCAGAAGGTTGAGCTCATCGAGGACGACGACGTTCGCGACCTCGTTGACATGAAGGCTGTAAGCGAGTTCCGCTCACGTGCCCTCACCCCCGAGCATCCCCAGGCTAAGGGTATGGCCGAGAACCCCGAGACCTTCTTCGCACACCGCGAGTCTTGCAACCGCTACTACGATGCCGTTCCCGCTATCGTAGAGAAGTACATGGCTGCCATCTCTGAGCGCACCGGTCGCAAGTACGACCTCTTCAGCTACTACGGTGCTGAGGACGCTGAGCAAGTTATCGTCATGATGGGTTCGGGTACCGAGGCTGCTCGCGAGGCTATCGACTATGCTAACGCAAACGGCAAGAAGTATGGTCTCGTAAGCGTTCACCTCTATCGTCCCTTCTCTGTTAAGCATCTGCTGGCTGCAGTTCCCAAGACCTGTAAGCGCATGGCTGTCCTGGACCGCACCAAGGAGCCCGGCAGCAACGGCGAACCTCTGTTGCTCGACGTTAAGGACGCATTCTATGGCGTAGCTGGTGCTCCCGAGATCGTTGGCGGTCGCTACGGTCTGGGTTCAAACGACACCACTCCTACCATGATCCTCGGCGTATACGAGAACCTCGAGTTGCCTCAGCCCAAGGATCACTTCACCGTAGGTATCAACGACGACCTGACCATGACCTCTCTGCCCGCTAAGGAGGAGATGGCTCTTGGTGGCGAGGGTATCTTCGAGGCTAAGTTCTTCGGTCTGGGTGCCGACGGTACCGTAGGTGCCAACAAGAACTCGGTGAAGATCATCGGTGACAACACCGACAAGTTCTGCCAGGCTTACTTCTCATACGACTCAAAGAAGTCGGGTGGTTTCACCTGCTCGCACCTACGCTTCGGTGACACCCCCATCCGTTCAACCTATCAGATCAAGACTCCCAACTTCGTAGCATGTCACGTACAGGCGTATCTGCGTATGTATGATGTACTGCGTGGTCTGCGCAAGAACGGTCAGTTCCTGCTCAACACCATCTTCGACGGCGAGGAGCTGGTTAACTTCCTGCCCAACAGCGTCAAGAAGTACTTTGCTGAGAACAACATCACCGTTTACTATATCAACGCTACCAAGATCGCTCAGGAGATCGGCCTTGGTAACCGTACCAACACCATCCTGCAGTCTGCATTCTTCCGCATCACCGAGGTTATCCCCGTTGAGCTGGCTGTAGAGCAGATGAAGAAGGCCATCGTGAAGTCTTACGGCAAGAAGGGTGAGGACGTTGTCAACATGAACTACGCTGCCGTTGACCGCGGTTCTGAGTACAAGACCCTGGCCGTGGATCCCGCATGGGCTAACCTGCCCGAGGACGAGGCTATCGTTCGCGACGAGCCCGCTTACATCACCAACCTGGTTCGCGTTATCAACGCACAGAACGGTGACCTTCTGCCCGTCAGCGCTTACAAGGGCATCGAGGACGGTACCTGGGAGCAGGGCACTGCCGCTTACGAGAAGCGTGGTGTGGCCGGCTTCGTTCCCGTTTGGAATCCCGACAACTGTATCCAGTGTAACAAGTGTGCATTCGTTTGTCCTCACAGCTGTATCCGTCCCATCGTCATGACCGACGAGGAGAAGGCTGGCTTCGAGGGCAAGACCATCGAGATGAAGGCTCCCGCTGCCATGAAGGGCATGCACTTCACCATGCAGGTGGGCGTCAAGGACTGTCTGGGTTGCGGCAACTGTGCCGACGTATGTCCCGGCAATCCCAAGCTCGGTGGCAGCGCACTCAAGATGGTTGCTTACGACGATTCTTCAGCCGAGGCAGATCAGGAGGCTAAGAACTGGGAGTACTGCGTGAAGAACGTCACCTCAAAGCAGGATCTCGTAGACATCAAGCAGAGCCCCAAGAACAGCCAGTTCGCTACTCCTCTCTTCGAGTTCAGCGGCGCTTGCTCGGGTTGCGGTGAGACTCCCTACGTGAAGCTCATCAGCCAGCTCTTCGGTGACCGTCAGATGGTTGCCAACGCTACCGGTTGTTCTTCTATCTACTCAGGTTCTATCCCCTCAACTCCCTACACCAAGAACGAGAAGGGTCAGGGTCCCGCTTGGGCTAACTCACTCTTCGAGGACTTCTGCGAGTTCGGTCTGGGTATGGTTATCGCCAACAAGAAGATGAAGGCACGCATCACCGCTCTGCTGCAGGAGGCTTGCGAGGGCTGCAACGCTTCAGACGAGTTCAAGGCTGCCGCTCAGACATGGATCGAGCAGCAGAACGACGCCGAAGGCTCAAAGGCTGCTGCTGCCGCACTGAAGCCCCTCATCGAGGAGTGCGCTGCCAAGGGTTGTCCCACTTGCGCTCAACTGAGCGAGCTCAGCCACTACCTGGTTAAGCGTTCACAGTGGATCATCGGTGGTGACGGTGCTTCTTACGATATCGGTTACGGTGGTCTCGACCATGTTATCGGCTCGGGCGAGGACGTTAACATCTTTGTTATCGATACCGAGGTTTACTCTAACACCGGTGGTCAAGCTTCCAAGGCTACTCCTATCGGCGCCATCGCTCAGTTCGCAGCCAATGGTAAGCGCGTAGGCAAGAAGGATCTGGGTCTGATGCAGGCTACCTACGGCAACGTTTACGTAGCTCAGGTGGCTATGGGTGCCGACCAGAGCCAGTGCCTCAAGGCTATCCGCGGGGCTGAGGCTTGGAACGGTCCTTCACTCGTCATCGCTTACGCACCCTGTATCAACCACGGTCTGAAGGCCAAGGGCGGCATGGGCAAGAGCCAGGCTGAGGAGGCTAAGGCTGTTGAGTGCGGTTACTGGCACCTGTGGCGCAACAATCCTGCGCTGGCTGCTGAGGGCAAGAACCCCTTCCAGCTCGACAGCAAGGAGCCCGACTGGGACAAGTTCCAGGACTTCCTCGAGGGCGAGGTTCGCTTCCTCTCACTGAAGAAGGCTGCTCCCGCAGAGGCTCAGGAGCTCTACGATGCTTGTAAGGAGGCTGCAAAGCGCCGCTACAAGACTTACATCCGCAAGACCCAGGAGGATTGGAGCCTGTAAAATACGAGATGAAACATACATCACATAAATGGAAGAGCGTCCCGTCCCTCGGGGCGCTCTTCCTGCTTTCACGTCCAGCAGTCCTCGTCCTGCTTCTCTGCGCAGGGCTCATTGCTGCGTGCAAACAGTCCGGTTCCGCGCAAGCCACTACGCTTGGTGACTCACGTGCATCCCTGTCGCCCAAGGCTGCCAATACCCGCTTGCTCGAATTGCCTGCAACCCACAAGGGCGAGCTCATCATCCGCCATATCGCCTATACTCTCTCCTACAACACCGAGCACAACACGCCCAACTGGGTGGCGTGGGAACTCACCCGTGCCGAAACAGAAGGACAGGGACGGCGTGCCAACCAGTTTCTGCCCGACCCCGACGTGGAGGCTCGCTATCAGGTTACCCATCAGGACTACATCGGCAGCGGCTACGACCGTGGCCACATGTGTCCCGCCGGTGACAACAAGTGGGATGCACGTGCCATGACGGAGTGCTTCTACCTCAGTAACATGTGTCCGCAGAACCACGAGTTCAACTCCGGCTCCTGGGAACGACTCGAGACCGCCTGCCGCCGCTGGGCACGCCGTCTCGGCAACGTCTACATCGTCTGCGGCCCCATCTACGACACGAAACGCAAGCTCAAGACCATTGGTCGCGACCACAAGATCAGCGTCCCCACCGGCTTCTTCAAGTGCGTCCTCTCGCTCCAGCCAGGCCAGGAGAAGGCCATCGGCTTCGTCTATCAGCACAACGAGGAATACCAGTCCATGGAGCAGGCGGCCACTACCGTCGACGCCGTGGAGGAACTGACCGGCTACGACTTCTTCTGCAACCTCGACAAGAAACTCGAGAAACGTGTCGAGTCGGAAAGCAACTTCAGACTATGGCAATAAAAAAAAGATTCAACAAGGGATGCGTGAACTACCGTCTGCTCGAGGACGGCGACCGCATCCTGGTGGCCTTGTCGGGAGGCAAGGACTCGCTGCTACTGCTCCGCCTGCTGGCAGAACGCTCACGCATCTGGCGGCCAAAGATCCACGTCGAGGCAGCCCACGTCGTCATGGACAACATCCCCTACGAGACCGACCGATCCTACCTGCAAGCCTTCTGCGACGAGGCTGGCATCAAGCTGCACATCCTGCACAGCTCGTTCGACGAGAGCACCGACCGCCGCAAGACGCGTTGCTTCCTCTGCGCCTGGAACCGCCGCAAGACACTCTTCGAGTTTGCCGTGGCCCAGGGTTTCAACAAGGTAGCCCTCGGCCATCACATGGACGACATCCTCACCACCTTCCTCCTCAACATCACCTACGAGGGCAACCTCTCCACCATGCAGCCACGCCTCGCCCTGGAGCACTACCCCATCACCCTCATCCGTCCCCTCTGCCTTGTCAACGAAGCCGACATTCGTACCTATGCCGAGGCAGAAGGATTCCACAAGCAGAAGACACCCTGTCCCTACGAGGAGGAGACACGCCGCGCCTCCATGAACGAGGTGCTCCACACCCTGGAGCGTCTGAATCCCGAGGCACGCTACAGCCTATGGCACGCCATCATGGGGAAGGACAAGGCAGAGTAAGCTTCTCTTTCCTACACACCTTTACTTATTAGCAGGTATTGCATATCTCGTTTTTTTGCCGTACCTTTGCGCCGCAAAAAACAAGACAATGGTAAAAAGACTATTCGCAATACTCATAGCGTGGCTGCTGGCCAGCCCCTCGTGGGCCGAAGGCATGGACACCACGCGTGTCGTCGAGATGCAGGCCGTGGAAATCGTATCCTCCATCAAGGAGAATGGAGCCATGCGCCAGCAACCCACATCAACAACCCACATAGACAGCAAGCAGATGCAGGAGCAGCAGGTCACGTCGCTCAAGGCGGCCACCGCGCTGGTCCCCAACCTCTTCATCCCCGACTATGGCAGTCGCATGACGAGTGCCATATATATAAGAGGTATAGGCTCGCGCATCAACACGCCCGCCGTGGGCATGTACGTCGATGGCATTCCCTACGCCGACAAGTCGGCCTTCGACTTCAGGTTCTATGACATCGAGGGCATGGACATTCTGCGCGGACCGCAGGGCACGCTCTACGGCAGCAACACCATGGGCGGCCTGATACGCATCCACACCCGTAACCCCTTCCGCTACGAGGGTACCGACGTGCATCTTGGCTACGCCACTGGCAATCACAACCGCACCGTGTCCCTCACCCACTACCACCACCCCACCCGTCAGCTGGCCTTCTCGGCCAGCGGTTACTACGAGGCAAGTACGGGTTTCTTCACCCACGACATCACCGGCAAGCGAGTGGACGGGCAGCAGTCCGGAGGCGGACGTCTGCGTGCCATCTGGCTGCCCAGCGACCGCATGAAGCTCGACGCCAGCGTCAGCTACGACTACAGCGACGAGGGAGCCTACCCTTACTTCCACCACGACAGCATCACGCAGAACCGTGAGAGCCGCTACCGCCGCAGCCTGCTCAATGCGGGAGCCAACCTGCAGTACCAGGCCCGACGCTGGCAGATGAACGCCATCACCAGCTACCAGTACCTCACCGACCGCATGTTCATGGATCAGGATTTCATCGCCGCCGACATCTACACGCTGGAGCAGCGTCAGCGCATACACACCCTCAACGAGGAAATCACCTTCAAGAACAAAGCAAAGGGCATCTGGGAATGGGTAAGCGGCGCCAACGTCATGTACCAGTGGCTCAGGACCGAAGCCCCCGTCACCTTCTACGAGGACGGCGCCGTGTGGCTCGCCAGCCTTGTCAACGGTTACCTGCCCGACGTCACCACCATCCCCTCGCTCAACAGGATGGGCTTCTCCTCCATGAGCGTCAACTTCCGCACCACGCCCATGGCCATGGGTGGCGAATTTGACACGCCCACCTTCGGAGCGGCACTCTTTCACCAGAGCACCCTTCACCTTACCCCCCAGCTGTCGGCCACGGTGGGATTACGTCTCAACTACGAGAAGAACAGAATGCAATACTACGCTCCCTCCACGGTCGACTACGGCTTCACGCTGGCCAATGCCAAGTCACCCATGATGCACGTCGACCTGCAGGACCTCTCCGCCCAACTCCTCTACGACGGCAAGCTCAGCAACGACTACCTGAGCGTGCTGCCCAAGTTCTCCCTGAAGTACGACTTCAACGCCGACAACAACCTGTACTTCTCCCTGGGCAAGGGCATCCGCAGCGGCGGCTACAACATACAGATGTTTTCCGAGCTCCTGCAAGGCTCTCTGCGAACAGACATGATGCGGGGCATCAAGGAAGGCGTGGCGAACTACCTGCAAAGGTTCACGTCCATGGGCATGCCAGCAGCCGTCATCGGCAGCGTGACGAGCACCATGGAGCAGAACATGCCACAGTTCACGGAGCCCGACGTCCATTCGGTAGTCTACAAGCCCGAGCAGTCTTGGAACTACGAACTCGGCACGCACCTCAGCTTCCTGGACAAGAGTCTGCAGGCCGATGCTGCCGTCTTCTACCTGCACACCCGCGACCAGCAGATAGCCCGCTTTGCAGAGTCCGGTATGGGCCGACAGATGGTCAATGCTGGCAAGAGCCAGAGCCTCGGTGCCGAGCTGTCCCTGCGATACATGCCCAACCAGCACCTCGTTCTAACCGGCAACTACGGCTACACCCACGCCACCTTCACGGAATGGAACACGGGAGCCAACAATACCTCTACGGGTATGGAAGCAGGCGGCAACAACACCTCCCATAGTACAGGAACAACCACCGGCAATGCGCTGGACTACAGCAAAAACCATGTACCTTTTGTACCCAGGCACACGATGCACCTTGATGCGGCCTACACCTGGCTGTTGCCTTCCTCCGCCTCTTCCTCATGGGCCTTCCGCTCCCTCACCCTGGGTGCCAATGTGTCTGGAGCCGGACGCATCTACTGGACGGAGGACAACCAGCAGTCAGAGCCCCTCCACACCCTCCTCGGTGCCCGCCTCACCCTGCAGAGCCAGCGCCTCACCCTCATGCTCTGGGGCATGAACCTCACCAACCGCCACTACAACACCTTCCGTTTCCTCAGTGCCGGCCGATGGTTCGAGCAGCACGCCAAGCCCCTCCAGATTGGCCTCGACGTGAGCGTACATATCTGAAGAGGAATACAGGTCAGAACGTTTCGGTGAGCCTTTGCGTTTCTTAGTATTTTCACGGCAAAGAAAATAAAATCTTTTCATATATTACGTATTTTACGTAATACTGCAAATTCCACTATTTCAACTGGAATATCGGCTCAGTAGATATTTTCCGTGGCAATCCACATCACTGACTACCCAAATATCAGAGTGCAACGGTAGAGATAGAAGGGTAAGTCGCGCACACCTCTTAGCTCAGAACGGAATCCCTTCATTTTTGAGTTGAGGGA
>JAZLFZ010000084.1:0-68940 GCA_045616065.1 Bacteroidaceae bacterium
TATTTTTATAATTATTGTGGTAAATTAAACTAATATTAAAATAAGATTAAACCTTGAAAGTGTCACAAAATGGAGTTTAATATTTTTTTAATATAATTTTAATATACCATTATAAAAATCATTCTGCACAGTTACTTATGAAAAGAATCTATCTGTTTTTGGCTTTTGTCGGGCTTCTGTCATCCGTGGCCGTGGCCGACAATGGAGTACTCGTGTTGCCAGCCCCCCGCTTTGACGGCTGCCACACGCAGGTGGCCTACGCCAGCCTCAATGGCGAGTGGGCCACGGGAGGTGTTTTCGATGGCAGTGTCTATCAGGCTTTCCGTTGGGACACGAAGAATGACGAGTTTGAGTTTCTGAACGCGTACGGCCCTTTCAGCTTCGGCTATGCCGTGACGAACAGTGGTGTCGTAGTCGGCGAGTTCGGTTCTACCGAAGTGCTGAACAACGGCGCCGAGATTGAGTCGCCCTGTATCTGGTACGGCGGCAAGTGGCATCTGCTCGACTATGGCGTGGTGGGTACCGTCGATTCCGGCATCACCAGCATGGGTGCTGCCCGCTACGTCACCAGCGATGGCCGCTATGTGGCCGGTGCACTCTGTACCGCTAACGGCTGGAAGGCTTGCGTATGGACCGTCGATGAGAATATGAAGAGCCATGTCAGCCTGCTGCCCATGGAGGAGAACGGCGTGGCTGAGCACATGAGCGACGACGGTACCGTCTTGGGTGGTTTCGACCAGAGCCGAGGCATTCGCATCCCCGCCTACTGGACGGGCAAGAATGGAGTCTACACGGAGGTCATACCGGATGGCCGCAAGCATACGGGACAGTGGACCATCACCCGCGGTGTGAGTCCCAACGGCCGCTATGTGGCTAGCTGGAACAAGCTCTATGACCTGACGGACGGCAGCTGCGTGTCATTCGATGAAAACAGCAACGTGGACGCCGCCTCAGTGGCTGGTGTGACGAGCAATGGCATCCTGTTCGGTCAGGCACAGAAGCTGACGAGCACGGACATCTTGTCGTTTGCTGCCTTCTACCGCGATGGTGTATGGCAGAACCTTCAGGAGATCCTCGTCGCCAAGGGTGCCGCGTTCCCTGAAGGCTGTCGCCTCACGGACCTGCGCTACATGAGCGATGACGAGAAGATCTTCTTTGTCAACGCCGCCTATTCCGATGGTCTTTCGGGTTCCCTCATGATCAAGCTCGACGAGAACGTGACAACGCGTCCTCCCGTCCTGCTCAAGGTCAAGCAGATGTCAGGTCTGGCCACCACGACCATTTCGTGGAAGGCACCTGTCGTCAACGCATCGGCAGTGGACAACTATGTTGTTTACCGCGACGGCGTAGAGGTATATTCGGGCAAGTCGTTGAACTACATCGACCGTGACGTCGAGATCGGCAAGACCTACACCTACACCGTCAAGGCACGCTATGGCGAAACCTTCAGTGAGGCAAGCGAACCCGCAACGGTCACCCTGAAGGCGCTGAGTCTCGCAGCCCCCGCCAACCTCACCGGTCGCCAGACGGGTATCAGCAAGGTGCGCCTGGCATGGGAAGCTGCCGGAACCAACCTGCCCAGCCTGCAATACTACGAGAATGACCGCCAGATCAACAGCTTCGGTGGCGGTCAGTGGGACATCGAGGGCGGTGTGCGCTTCCGCAACGCTGACCTCAAGATGTACGAGGGCATGTCAATCTGCGAGGTTTCGTTCTACCCCATGAGTGCCCAGAATTCGTGGACCCTCAACTTCTATACAGGTTCCGACCTCAACGGCCAGCCCTTCTACAGTGAGACAATCGATGCGTCGAAGCTGCTGTATGGTCAGCAGAACACCATCCGCCTGGCCACTCCCGTCGAGATTCCCGCCACCGAGGATGTCGTCGTGAGCGTGGCTGTGGACGTAACCTCTTCAAGCTACAACGTGCTTGGTCTGGCCCTTGGTGACAACGATCCCGGTTACAACGACCTTATCCGTCAGCCGGGCCAACCCTTCGTGTCGCTCTACCTGGATGCCCAGCAGAGCGGTTATGAGTACCCCTACAGCTGGCCTATCCGTCTGGGCATGGCACCCAAGGATGGAGCCATGACGAGTCTTCAGGGCTACAAGCTCTACCAGGACGGCAAGGAGTTGGCCACCTTGGCTCCCAACGTCTGCAAGTACGTCATCCCCACCGTGGAGGATGGCAACCATACCTATTCCGTAAGTGCTACCTACAGCAACAACCGCGAGAGCGAAGCGTCGCAGACGAATGTCAACGTAGCCTTCAACGACGCCTCATACTATGTGAGCGACCTCATCGTAAGACGCGGTGACGACATGAAGGCCACCGTGAGCTGGCGCGCCCCGATGGACGACGAAAAGTCGCTTCTGCGCTACTGCACGGACCAGTATTCTCACGGCGTGCATACGTCGGCCGCCGACGGCTATTCCTTCCAGGCTGCCACCTTCTATCCTTATAATATGTTTGCACAGTATGTCGGTGACTATCAGATCAGTGGCGTTCGCTTCTATCCTGTGGGCGATGCCGAATACTCGCTTTACCTGAAGGGCTCGAACAGCACCCTGTGGAGCACCGAACTGGAGCGTGGTGCCGACTACATCCTGGGCGCCTGGAATACCATCTGGTTCGACACTCCCATCAGCATCGACGGTGTCGACACGGAGTATCAGCTCACCATTGACTGCTACGACGGTGAGGCCGAAAAGCCCATCCTCGGTATGGACGCCCAACCTTCGAACGTGAATTTCAGCGACCTCTTCAGTCGTGATGACGGCTTGACATGGTCAAGCTATGAGGCTGAGGTCGGCGGACGCGGCAACTGGATGATGGGACTCATCATCACCTGCAAGGACCAGAAGGCACTGCCCGTCCAGAACTATCAGGTATGCTGGGACGGCGCTGCACAGAGCGAGACCGTTGCTGCCACTGCCGAGCTGACTGCCTCGCACCAGTTCGAGCGTGCTGACAAGGAGACTCTGCACAACGTCAAGGTGGCTGCCGTATACGGCAACGACGTGAAGATGAGCCAGCCCTACCACTTCGGTTGGAAGTTCATCCCCACCGGCATCCAGGCACCCTCCGTGTCAGTGCGTCCCAACGGCGACGTCTACGACCTCGCTGGTCGCAAGGTCACTTCGGCAGGTACTGCTGCACAGAAGGGAGTATATCTTAAAGGTAACAAGAAAATTCTCGTAAGATGAAAAGAATAGCTATCATAATCCTCGCACTGCTTGTCACAGGCAGTGCGGCCCTTGCCCAGGCAGTTGGCAACTGCGAGTACAATCCCTCGCTCAGCAAGCCTATGCACAGCCCCGACACTGTCGTGGTGACCTTCTCTGACTACAAGAGCGTGCGCCTCACTTCCCCCGATGAGGCTTACATGTTCGTCTACCGTACCTCGTTGGAAAAGAAGTATGGCAACAACTCCATCTCTTCCTGCGAGTTCTATGGCACGAAGAGCAACATGAAAGTCAATGGAAACCGTTTGCAACTCACTCCGAAGAAGTATGTAGCCCCCTCGGCCGGTGAGTCCCGGGAGCGTGCTGCTGCACGTCGCAAGGCATGGGGCGTAGGCGACGAGGACGCACTCCGCTTTGCCATCCCTGCCGGAACGCTCACTGTCACCGACCAGAACGGCGTAGAGCATGTGTTGGACTCCATCTCGTTCCAGTACACCTACACCGACGAGGAAGACCCCAATCGTCCCGTGCATGATCCGCTTGAGTATCGCCTTACGCCCGCTTCGGGCGAGGAGGTTACGGGACTCGGCGAGTTCCTCCTTCAGTTCCCCTACTGCCCAGGTATTTTCACCTACAACTTCGACCAGTCCGAGAATCCCTATGTGCTGGATGCACAGGGAAATACGGTGACCTCATCCAACCGCACCCTCTCCATGGACGAGGACTATGCCGGCATCATCACGCTGAAGAAGCGCGTCATCACCCCCGGCGAATATACGCTCGTCATCCCTGCTGGCAGCTATCACATGTCCACCTCCGTTCAGGAGTGGTCCGACAGCATCTGTCACCCCGAGATACGTGCCGTCTACAAGGTGTTGGGCGAGGAAAGCATGTCGCTGCAGACCGTACCTGCCAACAACGAGACCGTGACCACCTTCGACGGTATCTACATCAGCTTCCCCGGCAAGACCATCAAGTCGAGAGCCACCAACCTCGGAGGCGGCAACCTCAAGGTATACAAGCAGGGCGACGACAAGTACCCTGCCATGGAGTTCTCGTACTTCTTCTCCAAGATTGTCGACAATCGCCTCTGCTTCACCACTGCCTCGCAGATCAGCAAGGTGAAGGACGGCTCCACCTATTATTATGAGGTGCCCTACGGACTCGTGACCTTCACCGACGGTACGGTGAGCGATGCCTTCCGCGTAGAGTTCACCTACGACACCACCTACAATCCCGGTGGTGCACCATCTTATGAGAAGGTGACCGACAACTACGTGGGTTACACCACGTCGGTCGTTCACCGCAAGAATGGCGTGCGCTTCAACAGCGGCAGCGAGCAGGGCATGCTCATCCGTCTGCCCAAGGAGAAGACCGCCCTGCTGGCCGGCAGCCACATCAAGGCCATCCGTACCGCTACCGGAACCTCGCAGATGGAGGATCCGCGTCTGATCATCATTGAGGGTGAGGACCCCAGCGCTGCTCCCGTCGTGGATCAGGCTACCAGTACGTTCTCTACCTCGATGAAGGACTATGAGCTCGACACTCCCTACCAGATCAAGGGCGACCAGGCACTGTTCGTCGGTATCAAGTGCACGCTCAATGCTGCCTACAACCCCATGCTCTTCGACGAGACGCTCGACCTCCCTGCCGGCTATGCCTGGGCACTGACTGCCAATGGCTGGAGCGACATCAGCCGCATGGGTTACGGTGCGCCCAACATCCAGCTGCTCGTGGACGAGAACGTGGCTGTTGAAGATGTGCTCGTCAAGCCTTTCTACATCGGTGAATACAACAAGGTGGGTGAGCCCATGACCATCAGCACGCAGGTGTTCAACTACGGAGTCAACGAGGTTACCGACTTCGACGTGACCTACAAGATTGGCGATGCCGACGAGGTCTGCACGCACATTGAGGGCATCAACCTGAAGCAGGGCGAAGCCTACGACCTTGTTCTTAGCGACGTGGATGTGCCCGCAGCCGGCCTCCTCTCCCTGGATGTCAAGGTGACGAGTGTCAACGGCAATGAAGATGCCGAGCAACTCGACAATGCACAGGCAAGCCAGCCTTACATCTATCCTGCCGACGTCAAGAAGAAGATACTCTTTGAGGAGTTCACCGGCATGGGTTGCGTGAACTGTCCGGGAGCAGTGATAACTACTGATAAAGTACTTTCCAATTATCCCGGCCAGTACGTCGAGGTGTTCCATCATGCTGGTTACGGGCCCGACAACTTCACGCTCGATGAGGATCTGGAGTACACCTGGTTCTACAACAACGGCGGCAGCACCTACGCCCCCGGTGGTATGGTGAACCGTAGGCCGGCCAGTGCGGAGGCTACGAGCGTAGTCTTCCAGAGCAACGACCTGGCCAGTGTCAGTGCCGGTGTGGCCGCAGCCCTGAAAGCAGCTCCCTGTGTGGGCCTCGATATGGCGAACGAGTTCGACGTGGCTTCGCGCAAGGGCAAGGTTACCGTCGACGTGCAGTGCTACGAGGTGCCCAACGACGAGACCCACACGCTCAACGTATGGCTTGTCCAGGACAATGTGGTGCGCTACCAGAAGGGTAGTGGTGTGACGGCTCACAACAACGCCATGCGCATGTCGCTGACGGGCTACTGGGGCAAGCAGATTGAACTCGAGGCTGGTGCCGTCGGCAGCTACACCTTCGAGTACACCATCCCTGCGTCCATCCGCAGCGAGTACGCCACCACCGTGTTTGGTGCTACCAGCGAGTCGGACAACTGCGACATCGTGGCCGTGCCTTCCGACATGCGCGTCGTGGCCTTCGTCTCCGACTTTTCACAAAACCCGCTGGCCTGCCCGGTATGGAATGTCGAGGAGTGTCCCGTGACGGAGGCTGATGCGACAGGCATCCTGTCTGCTCCTGCACTTGCCGGTCAGTCGGCAGTCTTCGACCTGCAGGGACGTCGCGTTGACGGCATGAAGCGTGGCCTCTACATCATGAATGGCAAGAAGGTGGTAAGATAAAACTGAACATTGTAATAATCACCAAGATAATGAAAATACAGAAGAGAATATTCTCCTTCCTGATACTTGAAGCGCTGGCACTTGTGGCCAGCGCTCAAGGTTTAGTGGTTGGCATCATCGACCAGGGCTTCGACTATACCCATCCTGCGTTCCGCAGCAATGACGGCACACCGATGATTTCGCGCGTATGGGAACAGGGCACCGACCGCACCCTGCACCCCGCCGGCTATGACTATGGCTACGAGATGACCACGTCCGACGATATCCTTGCCGCCTGTGCCGACGACCAGTCACAGAGCCACGGATCGCATGTGGCCGCCCGGGCCCTGCAGTTTGCTGGCCGCGAACCGGGTACGGAAATGGTGCTCGTGTCCAAGGGGGCGGCCCGTGTGGACGAACAGCGGCTCCGTGATGCCATTTCCTACATCTTCCAGTATGCGGAGAGCGTGGGCAAACCCTGTGTCGTCAACATGTCGATGGGCTCACACCGAGGTCCTCACGACGGCACCTCGGCCTTCGATGCCTTCATCAATGGTGTGGTGGGGCCTGGACGCATCATCTGTGCATCAGCGGGCAACAACGGCATCAGTACGGGGCATCTGGAGACGCAGGGCGATCCCCTCAATACGTTTGTCATATACCGTTCGCCAGACAATACCTCCGGCACCGTCGATATCTGGGGAACGCCGGGCATGCAGTACAGTGTGCAGCTCAGCGCCATGCAGTACGAGAATGGTAATGTATCCTCGCAGAGTGACGTCTTCGTGGCAGGCCTGGAGGCGAGTGCCGACTACACCTGGGCGCCCACCACGGGACGTCTGAAGGGCACCTTCAAGTTCCATACGGAGGTCGACGAGCGCAATGGCAAGACGCACACCGAACTTACTTTCGAGCAGACCAGTGCTGCCATGAAGTATGAACTGGCACTCACCATCACGCCCCTCACGGCGGGCACCCTGCATGCATGGAGCGACGAGATCACGCTCTCCTTCCACGACCATGAGCGCGAGGGATTCGTCAAGGGTGACAATCGCTACAGCATCACCGAACTGGGAGGCACGGCCGACCGCATCATCAGTGTGGGGGCGCTGCTCTCCGACGGCACGGTGGCTCCCTACAGCAGTCGTGGTCCGCGCCTGGACGGAGCCGTGAAACCCAATGTCTACGCGTACGGCGACAACATCGAGAGTGCGCTGAACAGCTACGACAATTACCAGTCCAACTATCCTTATACGCAGACCATCGAGCTCGATGGACGCGAGTATCACCTGGGTCGCATGTCGGGCACCAGCATGGCTTCCCCCATGGTGACGGGCATCGTGGGCTCTTGGCTTCGCCAGAAGCCGCTGATGACGCCCGAAGAGGCATTGTCCCTGATGAACCCCGATGGGTGCATAGATGCTGAGGCGGGTCTTCATGGCGTCGTGGCCGGAGTCTCAACGACCTTGCCTTCGTCCGTTTACGACCTTTCCGGCCGCCTTGTCTCAGCTGGCTGTTCAACGAAGAATCTGCGCCGTGGTGTCTATATCATGGGCGGCAAGGCTTACGTGAAGTAACTGCATCGCCGCATTGCCGTCTTTTCGACGCTGCGAGCAACAATTTTCGACGCTGCGAGCATACTTTTTTGCCGCAGCGTAGCCTTTTTTTGGGCGATGATATACTATTTGGCACGAACTGATAATCGAACGCAAAGACGCAAAGATTATTACTTTATTTTGTCTCTTGACCTATTAAAAACTTTGCGCCTCTGCGTCTTTGCGTTTCAAAAAACTTCTGTGCCTAATCGTATATCGTTCCCTTTTTTTTGTGTTTTCGTTCCCTAAGTAAATGTGTGTAAATTGGATATGGCGGTGAAGGGTTGATGCAGAAGTAAAAAAAACAGCGACTACCTCATTGGATGAGATAGTCGCTGTTGTTATTGTCTGACAGTCGCTACGATAGACGTAGCCTGTCGCTGTATGCCATTCTTTGTTCTCTTAGTTGACGTTGTCCCAGATCAAGTCTTCCTTGGTGTAGGTTACATCGTCAATGCTGTACTCTCTTTCAACCTCTTCCAGAGGACTGCCAGCGAGAATGGTCTGTGCAACGGTTTCCTCCATGGTTGTATTAGGAGCAATATATGTTCTTTTCATTTTCTTTGTTCTTTTTACTTATTATACTTAGGCCATCCTTCCCCCTCCCGACAAGGAGGGGGAAGGGTTTTGTTGGCTTCAAATTACTTGCGGAGGTTCTTGCGACCGTTAGAGACTACGATACCCTTGAACGAAGCGTCTACACGCTGGCCGTTGAGGTTGTATGCTGCATTGTTCTCTGTCTGTGCGCTCACAGCTGCGAGACCGGTGGTGTTACCCTCGAGCTGGAAGCCCTTGATGGCGGTAGCACCGGGCTCGGCAACCAGATAGGCCTTGCCTTCGGGGATGTCGAATGCGGCACCGTCAGCAGCACCCCACCAGAAACCGCAGGCAGTACCATTGTGCATGGTCAGGCGGAAGAACTCCATGCCATAATCAATAAGCTTCATGTCTTCTGAAGTGATGCCACCGGGGCAGCAGGTGGGACGCAGTGCGTTCTCGTAGTCAAGCACAGAAACAGCCTCGTCAAGCTTGTTCTCATCTGTCTCGATCTCTACCTCATAATCACCACCAGCGTTTGCACTGATGAGCAGACCGGTGTTGCCGGGAACAAGTGCACCCGTCTCATAGGGTACCATTGTCAGTTTGTCGCCCTCAACCTTCACCTCGCATACGGTCAGTTCAGCGGGTACGTAGAAGGCATACATGCTGCTGTAGGTTGAGTAGTACTTGGTGCCGTCGGTACAAGCTGCAGCAATCGTGATGGTTTGAGTGTTGCTGCTGCCACCACCATCGGGGTTGTCGTAATTGAGGTCTGACCAGAAGCTTCCATCCTCGCTATAAAGTGCGTAGTTCATACCATCCCAATCTACGTTGGTCAGAGTACCGGTTACTGTGCCGCCAGCTTCCCACTTGAGTTCAATGTCGGGGGCCTGGAGAATAACGCCACTATTAGCAAGCATTACCATATAAGCACCTGAAACGGGATTAACCATTGCCATACTTACCACATCGTTGATGGTTACGTTGACAACTGCATTGCTGAGCTCTGCATCAAGTAGTTCGTCGAGAGAGGCGAAAGTAACAGCTGGACGCTTGAAGGTGACGGTGATGTTTACGTCGTGTCCAGGCATGATGTAGGCGCTGATTTCTTCGTCAGGTTCGATAACATCACCGGTCATGGCATCGGTTACTACGATTGATTTGAGCTCATAACCAGTAGAGGGTGTTGCTGTTATGCGGAATGATTTTCCCTCAGAAACCTTGTTGTCTTGTACGCCGGGCAAAGATACGGTACCATTACCAATGATGGTGGTGTGGATAGTATAGCGGGTCTTGACAAAATTAGCCTTGACAGAAACATTGTAAGCGGGCATCACGAAGGTATTGCCTTCAAACTTGTCAACATCGTCGGAAACCCATGCCAGGAATTCATAACCCTCGTTGGGGGTTGCCGTAAGCGTAATCAGGTCACCCTTCTTGGCTGTTTCCTTGTCAGCCGAAGCTGTACCGAGGGGATTCTTGTCGTCGTCAGTGTTTGCCCCTACAGAAATGCTGTAATACTTGGCAATAAACGAGGTGGAAACGGTAACGTCGGATGCAGGCATCGTGAACTTGTTGTCAACGAGTTCTACGGGCTGGCCAGTAGTGTTGTTGGTCACGGTTATTACTGCATCCTTGTACTCGTAGCCCGAAGCGGCCTTGGGAGTGAGGGTAATCTCGGTGCCCTCAACAGCCTTCTTGGGATCTGCCTCTACAGTACCGCCGACCATCTCCTCGTCCTGAAGGACGCTGTACTTCGTTTCAACGGGGGCACCAGTAGAAACCATGGTGAAATCGATGCTGGAGATACGCATGACAGTAGACGCATGGCATTCTACTGTAGCCGATTGTACGGGGTCGGTAGAAGCATTGTACGTACCACTCATGCCATCCTCCGCAGTCGTATAGGTTCCTGCGGATTTCCATACGGGTACGAAATTGTCAGTCTTGCCACCAGAGGTGTAGGTCTTTACACCATTGTATGTGGTAGAGGTGGTTGCAATGTAATGGAAAACAATCTTCGTGAATTTGTATCCATCAGGAGCCGTCATGGTAAAAGTGTTCCATCGGTTGATGTAAAGGTGTGGCAGGTCGTTTCCGTATGTTGTGCTATGTACTAAAGTTGGGTAGTAATTACTAGCTTGCTTGTGATCTCCGTCTGTAATTGTATTGTAGCCACTTGTCGTGCAAGTTATACCTCCAGCAAATGTGATACCGTTCCATTCCTTATCCGCAATATTACATCCGTTTGTCTTCTGACCGGTAGTAATGTTTGGATAAACGTTCAGGCCATTTTGGGTGGTTCCAATCTCCATGTCCCATGGATTCGTGGTGAAATCCAGTGTACTCTCCAGGTCAATGGCGTTTGCATTGACGCTTACACCCAACATCGTCAGGCATAGAAGCAGATAGTTTTTTAAATTTCTCATTGTTTAATTAAGTTTGTTATTTAAAAGTAAAGTTATTGGTACAAAATCTGTCGCCGGTTTTGTGCGGAAGCTCTTACGAAGATGACTGTAAAATGTGAAAAACATTAAATTTTGATGCAAAGTTACAAAAAAATGTCCGAAAAACTGCTCATATTTATCAAATAAATGTCATTATTCTTTCATTTTGCTATTTGTGGTGTCAAAATAAGCGTGTTGGTGTTGGTTAGAGAGTGACGAATCGTTTACGCAGGTCTGTGGAGAATTTAGCGAAGAAATATGTGCGTTTTGCCACTGGAATCCTCCGGCAGGGAGTATTTTGGCCGCAATCGGGCAAAAACTTTGTAGAACGTATCTGCCATAACGAAAATTTCTGTAACTTTGTCGTCGGTGATAAATACTCAGGAAAAAGACCAATGCGAAGCATATTACAAATCGTACATAACCGTCGCCATGCTGGTGCCTTCTGTAGCATGGTACGGAACACGGGCTTGTGGTTCGTGACGCTCCTCTGTCTGTTGTCCGCTCGTCCGGATGGGTTTGCTATCAGCGAGATAGACGATGCGACGATGGCAAGGATGGAGGGACGCTCGTTCGGCCGGGACTGCACGACGAAGCGTGAGGACCTGCGCTACCTGACCATCTTGCACTACGACCACGAGGGACACGTGCGGAAGGGCGAACTGGTGTGCAACAAGGCCATTGCGCAGGATCTGATAGAGATCTTCGAGGCACTGTACGAGGCCAGGTACCCCATCGAACGCATGGTGCTGATAGACGAGTATGGCGGTGATGACGAACTGTCGATGCGTGCCAACAACACCTCGTCGTTCAACTTCCGCAAGGTATCGGGCACGAAGTCGCTCTCGAAGCATGCCTACGGAAGGGCCATCGACATCAACCCCTTCTACAACCCCTACGTGCATACCCGCAACGGCAGGCAGATGGTGGAGCCCGAGGGCAGTAAGCCGTGGGCTACGAACCGTCGGAAGGCACGCAACAGGATGGTCATCACACCGGGTGACCTGTGCGTCCGGCTCTTCAAGCAACATGGCTTCAAGTGGGGAGGCGACTGGCGCACGATGAAGGACTACCAACATTTTGAAAAATAAAGTTATAGAAAGGTTACAGGTTATAGGTTACAGGTTATAGGTTGTAGGTTACAGGTTATAGGTTACAGGTTATAGGTTATAGGTTACGGGTTATGGCTTATAGATATTACCGATAGCTTATCAGTCGCCAATCGTCAACCAATCTGTAGAGAGCCGATAGCTTATCAATAGCCAGCATTAGTATACTATCTATAACCAATAACCTATAACCACTAACCATTTAAGATATAATGATCAACGAATATCAAATACGTGTTCTGCCCGAACAGGCAGCCAATGAACAGAGTCTGAAACGCTACCTTGCCCAGGAGAAAGGACTGGATGACCGAGCCATCACGGCCGTGAGGGTGCTCCGCAAGAGCATCGATGCCCGTCAGCGTACCATCTTCGTAAACCTCACTGTGCGCGTCTTCGTCAACGAGCTTCCCACGGAGGAGGAGTACGTTCCCACGGAATATCGCGACGTGAGCGATCGCCCGTCGGTCATCGTCGTCGGTGCCGGCCCCGGTGGTTACTTTGCAGCTTTGCGCCTCATAGAGTTGGGATTGCGTCCTGTCATCGTGGAGCGCGGCAAGGACGTGCGCGAACGCAAGAAGGACATTGCCCGTATTCGTCCCGAGCAGCGTGTGGACCCCGAGTCGAACTACTCATTCGGTGAGGGTGGTGCCGGTGCCTACTCGGACGGCAAGCTATACACCCGCTCGAAGAAGCGTGGCAACAGCGAGAAGATACTCAACGTCTTCGTCCAGCACGGTGCCTCGCCCTCCATCCTGAGCGATGCCCATCCGCACATCGGTACGGATAAGTTGCCACGTGTCATCGAAAACATGCGACAGACCATCTTGCGATGTGGCGGTGAGGTGCACTTCCAGACGCGTATGGAAGGGGTGATAATTCAGAGCTCAAAGTTCAGAGTTCAAAGTTCAAAGTCTGATGCTCAGCGTGCAGCGTGCAATGCCCATAACGGGGAGGATGCAGTGGTTCGAGGCATTCAGTGTCGCGACCTTGCCTCGGGCCGTGAATACGAACTCGCTGCGGATGCGGTCATCTTGGCCACTGGTCATTCGGCACGCGACGTCTACCGCTGGCTTTACGCCAACGGTGTCGAGATAGAGGCCAAAGGACTGGCCGTGGGCGTGCGACTGGAACATCCGTCGATGCTCATCGACCAGTTGCAGTATCACCGACGTGAGGGTAGGGGACGCTGGTTACCTGCGGCCGAATACTGCGTGGTGCAGCAGGTGGACGGACGTGGTGTGTACAGCTTCTGCATGTGCCCGGGCGGATTCGTAGTGCCAGCTGCCACGGGCCCCGAGCAGATTGTGGTGAACGGCATGAGCCCGAGCAACCGCAACGGTCGTTGGAGTAACAGCGGTATGGTGGTAGAGATTAGGCCGGAGGACGTATGCTTACTTAATAATGAAGAATTAAAAATTAACAATGCTTCTTTGGCTGGTAACAATGACGCATCGGCAATTAGCAAAGACCCTCTGTGCATGATGCGCTTTCAGGAAGAGATGGAACGGACATGCTGGCTGCAGGGCAACCAGAAGCAGACGGCTCCGGCACAGCGCATGGCTGACTTTGTGAACAACCGTCTGTCGTATGATTTGCCAGAAAGCAGTTATGCTCCGGGCTTGATAAGCAGTCCTCTTCATTTCTGGTTGCCCCCGTTTGTGGGCAAGCGTTTGCAGGAAGGATTCAGGATTTTTGGCAAGCGGCAGCACGGATTCCTGACCAACGAGGCTACCGTTATCGGTGTGGAGACACGCACGAGCAGCCCCGTGCGCATCCTGCGTGACAGCGAGACGTTGCAGCACGTTCGTGTGCGCGGCCTCTTTCCCTGCGGTGAAGGTGCCGGATACGCCGGTGGCATCGTCTCTGCCGGTGTGGATGGTGAGCGGTGCGCGGAGGCGGTGGCGCTGTTTTTTAGGAGTTAAGAAGTTAAGGAGTTAAGGAGTTAAGAAGTTAAGAAGTTAAGAAGTTAAGAAGTTAAGGAGTTAAGGAGTTAAGGAGTTAAGGAGTTAAGACTAGACATTTGTTGGTTGTGTGTGTGGCAGTCATACACATTCGTCTTACCTCCTTAACTTCTTAACTCCTTAACTCCTAAATTCCAAAACAACTATTTTCCCGCTGTCTGCATTCTCTTGATGAGGAGGGTGAGGTCAGCGATGGAGAGACGGCCGTCCTTGTTGAGGTCGGCAGCGTCGTAATTGAAGGTGGCGTTCTTGGACTTGCCCAGGATAACCTCGGTAAGTGCCAGGATGTCGTTGGCATCCGTCTTGCCATCAAGGGTGATGTCGCCAGGCAACTCGAAGTCGCTGACGGGTGCGTACTCGATGCTGAAGCTCTGCATGTTGAACCACTGGTTGCTGCTGGTCACCTTGACCTGCACGGTTAGGTTGCCATTCTTGGCAGGCACCCAATCGGTAACGGCCACGGCACCCCCGTGCGAGAGAGCCTGTCCGCAGGAGAGCATATTGTCGGGTACAACCTTTCCGTTGATTGTTTTCCAACCGTTGTTGCCATCATTGGTTGCCCAGTCGAGGCTCGTGATGGTGGGGATGGAGGCCTGTGCTGTCTTGTCGCCCGTAAGGGTCAGCTTGGGTGCGGCATCGCCATTGTCGAGGCGTACGAGCGAGTGCTGCTTCACTCGATAGTAACCCTTGGGCGCATTGGCCAGCGTCTGCTTCAGTTCGAAGGACTTGTGGTAACATTCGTATTCGCTGTAGCTCAGCGGCATCTCGGTTTGTGTCCAGCTGGCCAGTCCCTTGGTGCCCAGGATGTCAGCGTTTTCGAAGAGGGCACTGACGTCCAGTTGGCTGGGCAGGTCGCTGCCCACGGTGAGCAGGAGTTCGCGGGTTGCCATGTCGATCATCCTTGCATCCACGGTCTTGCTGAGGTAGGTCTTGGCCGCCTTGGTCATCGCGTCGGCATATTGGGCGCGCAACCCTGCCTGCTCCATGGCCGAGAGAATGGCGTAGAGCGATTTGCGAGCCTTGTAGAAAGCGTATGCTCCGTTCTCTATCTCCGAGGCGGGAATGAAGGCCCAGTCGGTAAAGCCCTTTCCGTCGCTGACCGTAAGGTGGCCGCCATAGTCGTAGCTTACGTCGAGGAGCTTGCCCGTCTTGCTGGTGTGGGCCAGCAGGTAGGTGTTTGTGGCATTGCCGGGCAGTGCGTACCAGTCCTTGTTGGCAGCGAAGTCGATCCAGACCTCGTTGACCTTCTCTTCCGTGCCGACGAACTTATCCGAAAAGTTCTTGCTGATGAGGTTCACCATGCCGTTTGTGCGGGTGAGGTACATCAGGTGGCGGTCGCTCTCGGACGTGTCGCCGCTGTTGAGGCGGGTGGCGATGGCACTGGTGCCCCAGCTCATGCCGTAGGTGAGGAATGCGTCGGCCTCTACATTATATATATAAATAGGTGTGGTCTTGCCGCCCGTCCAGGTGTTCGGATTCACACCGGGTACGGCCGGAGCCTTCAGGTTTGCCCAATCCACGGTGACGGAACTGTTGATGACCTCGTACACCTGGCTGCGGGGAATGGCATAGATGAGCACCTTGTCGCCAGAGTCGCTGCCGGTGAAGTTGGCACGGTTGCCGGCAAGGCGTTCGCCTACGCCGAAGTTCTTGTCGTTATCCCACAGGCCGACGTAGGTGTTGTGGGCCACGTTGCGCCATACGCAGTAGTCGTCCTTGAACTCGGGCAGGAAGCTTGTCTTGGCTGCCGCAATCTTGTAGTCCGCATTGTTGGTGGTGAAGTTCCAGGCATTGGGAGTGCACATCAGATAGTCGGGCGTGGAGAGGTTGCGGAGCGAAAAACCACTGTTGGCGCTGTTGTCCTCGATGATCCACAACTGGCTCAGGTCCTTGCCCGCAGTCTCATTGGACTTCTGGTAGTAGACGTCGGTGTTGCTGACCGCCCAAACCAGGTCGGTGGAAGCCTCCTTGCTTTTGAATATGAAGAAGTACTGGTCGAGCTGGGCAGGCAGGGCATCGGTGATGTAGGTTGCCATTGTGGCGGGATAAATGACCGGCGACGAGTAGAGCTTGCCATCGAAGACGTCGACCACACGGAAGGTGCACTGGTCTGCATCAGCCAGTTCCTTGCTGAAGGAGTAGCTCTGGTCGCCATTGCCTGTCTTGTCTTTGGGCGTGATGGTGCCCAGGATGCTCCAGGAAGTGGCGTCGGGGGCTTTGTATTCCACGCGTATGGCGTCCATCATGTCACCATTGGCATCCTTCCAGGAGAAGGTGGCGCTGGTACTGGTGAGGGTCGACTTCAGGTCGTAGGGATTCTTGATGACCACAACGGGCACGAATTCGTAAGCTTTCTTGTAGGCCAGTCCGCTGTTCATCGAGGCATAGTAATTGCCGAACGTGGTGAGCGAGCCGTTATAGTAGATCTTGGAGGCCACGTTCTCATCGTTCCACCAGGCATAGCGCTCCACGTAATCGTAGCCGTTCAGTGCGTCCACGATGGGCTTGGCGCCGTTGTAGAGGGCGTTCTGGTTCTCGGTCGAGTTGGAACCGGGATTGCTGACGGAGAAGATGCCGTTCTTGTTCCAGCTGGCTCCCCACATCAGCTCGCTGATCCAGATGGGGCGCTTGTACTTGTCGTAGTACCCCTTGAGCGACGAGAAGGAGCCGGAAGCCCAGTAGCAGTGCATGTCGAGGATGTCGCATCGCCAGCCACGCTGGTCGATGGCGCGCATGAACTCCTCAAGCCAGGCATAGCCGCCATCGTGGGAAGAGGGTGAACAGAGACGCATGCCGGTGCGCATCATGTCCTGCCAGTAGCCAAGAACCTGGTCGACAGTGGCGGGAACATCGTCAGCATTGTTGGCCGGTTCGTTGTCCGTCTTGGCGTGAGGAGAGTATGATGCCCCACCAATCTCACTGACTCCGGGCCAGTCTTTATGAATCTTGTGCGGAACAAACTCCACGTTGGGAGCCTGCGAACCGCCCAGTCCCCAGGTGAAGCTCCAGCTGGCATTCGTGGCGCTGGTAATGTCGGTGCCGGAGTTACCACCCACACCCTTCTTCTGTGCATTGTACCACTTGAAGATACGGTAAGAGGAAACCTTTCCACTGAGTACGGGAGGGAGGTTCATCTCCAGGTCTTCCTGGTCGGCAATGAAGCATCGGCTGTAGCCCCAGCCTGCCGTTCCGGTGGCAAAGGTAACCATGTAGCCGCGTTTCAGCTTGAAGGAACGGATGTTGTTGAGACCATTGCTGGAGGTGAGCGTGTTCATGAATCCACCCGTGTTGCCCGTTCCGTAGTTGATGTAGGAGGTGCCTGTGTAGTCCTGCTCGCTGTAGCAGGTCAGTGGCTTGAGCGTACTGGAGTAGGGAAGGATGATGGTGCCCGCACCGTACATACGTACCTGGCAGTTCGTGCCATCCTTGGCGGCCGAACCGTTGATTTTGACTTTGCTGAGGTAAGATGATTTCACCTGACTGGGCTTGTACTTCGTGATGATGAGCACGGCGTGGTCGGTGTTGGTGATGTTGACGGAGCCGGAGGTGCCGAAGGGTGTGGTGCCCGTGATGGTGTAGTCCACGTCGGTGCTGACGGTCACGGAAGTGGTGACTTGGGTAATGCTGGTCACGGTGTTCTTGCTCCAGGCGATGGTGCTGAGCGAAAGTAAGGCGAGGAGGGTGAGGAGGATTTTTTTCATAGGTGTGTTTTTTCCGGATTCTCGTTTTCTTTCAAGCTTATTCTTGATTCTTCGAGCTATCGATGTTGTTGTCTTTCGTTACTGTTATTGGGGGATTCAGAGTTTTGTGGTTTTGCTCCATTCCTTCAGCCAGTTGAACCAGGACTGGCTGTCCTTGAAACCGTTTTCGGCTTGCATCCAGGCATACACGGCCAGGTGGTAGCGGATGTGCCCCTTGACGGGATGGATGAGGCAGAGGTAGTTGAGGTCGTCTTCGCGGACTTCCTTGATGTATTCCTTGGGAACGTAGACGCCGATGCCCACGCCTTCCACGAGTTCCGGGTGGCCCTTCTCGGGAATGTTGCGTCCCCACGAGGCTACCAGCGCACCCTCTTTGTGGATGTTCTTGGGGTTGATGAGTCCTTCGTTGTCCATCTCCAGTTTCTGTGCGCCGGTGGCAAAGATGTCCGTGTCGGAAGCACCTTCCAGATAAATGTCAATCTGTACGTCGCGATGGCCACGCAACATGGTGTAAACCTGACGCATCTGCAGGGTCTTGCCGTTCGTCTGCCAGTCCTTGTCCCACACTTCGACGATGACGGTGTCGGGACCCTCGTTCACGATGCGCTGGCCACGTGCTCCTACCTTATTGATATAGGTAGGCTGCCCGTTTTCGAAGCCTCGGAACGAACCTGCTGCCACGCTCTGTCCGGCATAGAGTATGTCCTCGCCATAGCCGCGAGCCATCCAGGTGGCATCGCTGTAGAAGTTGGTGCTGTCGAGCTCCAACTGTGGGTACTTCTTGCCGTAGAGGTCGATGCTCTGCCGGTGGTCCATGTAGATGCGGAAGCCCACGTATTCGCTCTCCCACATGGCACCGTGCCCATAGATGGCATCGTAGGTGGCACGGGTGTCGGCCGTTCCGGGGAACTCTATTTCACTGATTTTGGGGAACCGAAGCTTGCTGTCACGCAACTTCATCTGTCCATACACCTGTGCGTGCAGGGTGGGAGCAGAGAAGGCCAAAAGGAGAATGAGTGATAGCAAACGAAGAATGCGGGGGCTGTGTGTACGGCTCATGATACTGGTTGTATATTTAATATGGTATTTACTGAGATGTGGTTAAAGTTCTGCGTACAAAAATACAATAAAATTATGTTTTGCGCAACAATTTGCGTGCAATTCAGCGCAAAAATGCCTTATTGTTGGGGTAATTACGAAACTTTTTGTACTTTTGTGCCAAAATAGGTATATTAGCAATTAGATATTTTGACATGAAAGTATTGAAGTTTGGCGGAACATCCGTAGGTTCCGTAGAGAGCATCCTGAATGTTAAGAAGATTGTGGAAGCCGAGAGCGAACCCGTCATCGTGGTGGTGTCGGCTCTGGGTGGCATTACAGATAAGTTGATAAAGACAAGCCAGATGGCTTATCAGGGCGATGCCCAATATCAGAAGTCGTTCTACGAAATCGTGGAGCGACACGATCAGATGATCAACGCCATCATCCCTGCCGGCAAGGAGCGCGACACGCTCATGGCCGTGGTGCATGCCCTGCTCGAGGAGCTGCGCAGCATCTACCAGGGTGTCTACCTTATCCGCGACCTTTCGCCCAAGACGTCGGCCGCCATCGTCAGCTATGGCGAGCGCATCAGCAGCCGCATCGTGGCCACGCTGGTCAAGGACGCTGAGTGGTTCGATAGCCTCGACTTCATCAAGACCGAGGTGAAGGGTGGCCGCAACCTGTTGGCCAGTGAATTGACCGAACGCCTTGTCAAGGAGACCTGGACGAGCGTGCCCAAGGTGAGTCTCGTGGGTGGCTTCATCAGCCGCGATGCCGAGAGTGGTGAGATCACCAACCTGGGACGTGGTGGCAGCGACTACACGGCCAGCATCATTGCAGCGGCCCTCGACGCCAGCGTGCTGGAGATCTGGACCGACGTGGATGGCTTCATGACGGCCGACCCCCGTGTCATCAGCACGGCCTACGTCATCAACGAGCTGACCTACGTGGAGGCCATGGAACTCTGCAACTTCGGTGCCAAGGTGGTCTATCCTCCTACCATCTATCCCGTCTGTGTCAAGAACATCCCCATCCTCATCAAGAATACGTTCAATCCCGAGGCACCCGGCTCCATCATCAAGGAGACCGTGGCAGGCGACAGCCGCAGCATCAAGGGTATCTCGAGCATCAAGGGCACTACGCTCATCACCGTCAGCGGTCTGTCCATGGTCGGTGTCATTGGTGTCAACCGTCGTATCTTCTCGTGCCTGGCCGACAATGGCATCAGCGTCTTCATGGTGAGTCAGGCCAGTTCGGAGAACAGTACCAGTATCGGTGTGCGCGACGAGGACGCCGACGACGCCTGCGAGGTGCTGAACAACGAGTTCCAGAAGGAAATCGAACAGGGCAGTATGTACCCCATGAAGGCAGAGAGCGGACTGGCTACCGTAGCTGTGGTGGGCGAGAACATGAAGCATACGCCCGGTATTGCCGGCAAGCTCTTCGGTACGTTGGGCCGCAACGGTATCAGCGTCATCGCCTGTGCACAGGGTGCCAGCGAGACGAACATCTCATTTGTAGTGGACGGTCAGTACCTTCGCAAGTCGCTGAACGTCATCCACGACAGTTTTTTTCTGAGTGAATACCAGGTGCTCAACCTGTTTATCTGCGGTGTGGGTACCGTGGGCGGAAGTCTGATTGAGCAGATTGCCCAGCAGCAGGAGAAGCTGATGCGCGAGCTGCGCCTGAAGCTCAACGTGGTGGGCATCGCCAGCGGCCATAATGCCATGTTCGACCGCAACGGCCTCGACCTCACCGACTTCCGTGCCCGACTGAAGGCCGCTGAGCCCAGCAACCTGGATCGTCTTCGCGAGGAGATTATCTCGATGAACATCTTCAACAGCGTCTTTGTGGACTGCACGGCTTCGGCCGACGTGGCAGGTCTCTACAAGGACTTCCTGCAGCACAATATCAATGTCGTGGCGGCCAACAAGATTGCGGCCAGCAGCGACTATGCCAGCTATCGCGAGCTGAAGACCATCGCCCAGCAGCGTGGTGTCAAGTTCCTCTTCGAGACCAACGTGGGTGCCGGTCTGCCCATCATCCGCACCATCAACGACCTCCGCAACTCGGGCGACAAGATCCTGCGCATCGAGGCCGTGCTGAGCGGTACGCTCAACTTCATCTTCAACAAGATCAGTGCCGAGGTGCCCTTCAGCGAGACCGTGAAGATGGCCAAGGCCGAGGGCTACAGCGAACCCGATCCCCGTATCGACCTCAGCGGCAAGGACGTAATCCGCAAGTTGGTCATCCTGAGTCGTGAGGCGGGCTATGAACTCAATCAGGAGGATGTGGAGAAGCATCTCTTCGTGCCCGACAACTACTTCGAGGGCAGTGTGGACGACTTCTGGTCGATGCTTCCCGACCTCGATGCCGACTTCGAGAAGCGTCGTCAGGCTCTTGAGGCCGAAGGCAAGGTGTGGCGCTTCGTGGCTGCCTTGAGCGAAGGCAAGGCCAGCGTCTCGTTGCAAGAGGTCAAGAACGACCACCCCTTCTACGTGCTCGAGGGCAGCAACAACATCGTGCTCCTCACCACCGAGCGCTACAACGAGTATCCCATGCTGATTCAGGGTTATGGAGCCGGTGCCAGCGTAACGGCCGCCGGTGTGTTCGCGGATATCATGTCGTTGGCATAAGACCCTCCCCCAACCCCTCCCCTAAAGGGAGGGGAGTGGTATCTGAATGCTAGATGAAAACTTGCAGGTGTCATGGGCATACATCGTGATAAGTAAAGAATAAATTTGCAAGTATATGTCGTATCAGACTTCTGATCCCATACTGTACGGACTGTTGAAAGATTTTGCAAAAGAGAATCGTCTCAGGCCTACGTTGGCAGAACAACGGCTTTGGGAGTTCCTTCGGGGTCGTAGGATGGGGACTACTTTCAAACGACAACATATCATAGCGGAGTTTATTGCGGACTTTGTATCTCTAAAGCATCAACTCATAATTGAGGTTGACGGAGGCTACCATTCATTGCCGCAGCAGATGATAGACGACGAGACACGTACTCGTATTCTGGAACGCTATGGCTACCGTGTGGTGAGATTTACAAATGAGCAGGTCCTGTATGATATTGATAACGTTTTGGAAGTAATAGGCAGGTGTTTAGAGGAGCTGAAATGAACTGATGCCGAACTTCGGTAATAATTTGAGGAAAACAGTAACAAATTCAATTAACAATACATCCCATCCCCCTCCCTTCAGGGGAGGGGTTAGGGGAGGGTCTTAATATGAAACACATAGTAATTTTAGGTGATGGTATGGCCGACTGGGCTGTGCCAGAATTGGACAACAAGACATTGTTGGAACATGCTGATACGCCTGCCTTCGACTGGCTGGCAAGGAATGGACGCAACGGTCTGCTGAAGACTGTGGCAGACGGATTCCATCCAGGCAGTGAGGTGGCTAATAGTTCCATATTGGGTTATGATCAACATATCGTGTACGAAGGACGCGGTCCGCTGGAGGCTGCTTCAATTGGAGTGGAACTCGATGACGATGACTTCGCCCTGCGCTGCAACCTCATCTGTCTGGAGGGCGATCTGCTGAAGAACCATTCCTGCGGTCGCCTCGAAACCGAAGAGGGCGACGTACTGATTAAGTACCTCGATGAACATCTTGGTAACGAGCGAGTACACTTCTATACCGGTGTGCAGTACCGCCACCTGCTTGTCATAAAGGGTGGCAACAAGCATATCCACTGCACCCCCCCCCACGACGTGCCCCTGCAGCCTTGGCGCGACCACATGCTCTATGCCGAGTGTGAGGAGGCAGAGGAGACGGCCCAGTTGCTCACCGACCTTATCCTGAAGAGTCAGGAACTGCTGAGTCAGCATCCACTCAATCTGGAGCGTGTGAAGAACGGACAGGATCCCGCCAACAGCATCTGGCCATGGGGTGGTGGATACCGTCCCAGGATGACTCCGCTGACCGTGACCTACCCCCAGATAAAGGCGGGCAGCGTCATCACAGCCGTCGACCTCATCCGTGGCATCGGCCGTTATGCGGGGTTGAAGGTTATCGACGTGCCCGGCGCAACGGGACTCTTTGACACAAATTTCGAGGGGAAGGCCCAGGCTGCCATCGAAGCTCTCAAGACGGATGATTTCGTGTACCTCCACGTGGAGGCCAGCGATGAGGCAGGCCATGACGGCAGTGTGTCTCTGAAGCTGCAGACCATCACGGACCTCGACCACCGGCTCGTGCAGCCCATCCTCGATGCGTTGAAGGATAGCGAGGAACCCGTGGCTATCGCCCTGCTGCCCGACCATCCTACGCCCTGCAAGCTGCGCACTCATACCAACGAGCCCATCCCCTTCTGCATCTGGTATCCCGGCATCGAGCCCGACTGCGTCCAGACCTTCAGCGAGAACGCTGCCAAGCAGGGGGCGTACGGTTTGCTCGAGGGCGACGGATTCATCCGGGAGTTCATGAAATCCTGAATTTTAGGAGTTAAGGAGTTAAGAAGTTAAGGAGTTAAGACGATACTTTAGGAGTTAAGGAGTTAAAACGAAACTTTAGGAGTTAAGGAGTTAAAAGGAGTTAAGGAGTTAAGACGAAAGCATTTGACTGGCGAAAAACAAGCAACCAGCAGAAGTATCGTCTTAACTCCTTAACTCCTTAACTCCTTAACTCCTTAACTCCTTTTAACTCCTATTTCTTTTTCAGCAGATCCACGAGGACGGAGAGGTCGCTGATGGAAACGTAGCCATCGTTGTTCACGTCGGCTTCGCGATAGAAGGTTTTGCTCTTCGTGAGGATGATGCTGGCCAGGTCGGTGGCGTCGGTGAGGTTCACCTTGCCGTCGTGGTTCACGTCACCACGCTTCCAGGCAGAGCTAAGTACGGTAATCTTTGTGATGTACGAATCTGCGTAGTTATAGCCACCTTTAGACATGCAGAATCCCAGGTTGCCGTCGGTCAGCATCGTCACCTTGTAGCCGTCCGTTGTCTCTTCCACTTGCCAGGTTCCGTCGCCTTCGCCACCACCCTTGAAGTTGATGGGGTAGGCCGCCTTGTTGCTGATGTAGAATGTTACCTCGTCACCTGCGCTCAGGTCCAGGATGGCGGCCGCACGGTTGACGGTTAGCATACCCATTCCGTATCCCGCACGCAGGATGGTGCCCTTGCCGTTCCATTCGTTCGTGACACCCTGGAAACCGAACCTGCCTGCCAACGGAGAAGGCGCCGTGCAGGCAGAGATATCCTGGTAGGCTCTGTTGCCAATCTCCCAAGCCGTGCCTACCTTGCTGTACGTGCCGTTGTCGTCGTTGGCAATGTGGCAAAGGTCGTCTGACCAGTTCTTGAAGTCGTAGGTGGTCAGCGCGGTGGTCGGTTCTTCCATGCGCTCCAGCTTGATGGCACCGTAGGCCAGCCAGGTGAAGTTGAACGTGATGGGGCATCCAATCTTGATGGTCAGCGAATCATTGTTGGTAGCCACGTAGGCGTAAGCCACGTTCTGGTACTTGCCCTCGTTGAACTTGACATTGGCCTCGGCACGCGTGTTGGGATTGCTCGTGCCGGAATAACCGCTTGCCCAGTCCTTGATCTGCACCTGGTTGCTGCCCACCTGCAGATAGGCGATGGACATGTGCTGGTCGGCGAGGGTTGCGCAGTTGGCATACGTTCCCTGACGGTAGAGGGCAGGCAGTGTGATGCGGTACAGGCCCTTCTTCAGCGACTTGGCCGTGGTGATGAGGTTGGCCTTGCCTTGGTAGATTTCATATACATTGTCCACGGCAGTCTGTCCGAAGGTGGGGGAAGCAATCGCACTTGTGCAGTCCTCGGCCACGGCCAGGTTGGCCAGGTCGTAGTTGTCGTAGGCTTCGATACCCGCACTCTTTGCAGCGGCCAGGTTTGCTTTCTCGATGCGCTTGGCCATGATGGCATCGCGCTCCTCCACCGTCACAATCTTCCAGTAACTGTTGCGCAGGTTGGGTGTGTTCGTCTTGCTCGAGTTGTTGGCTACACGGTAAAGCGTTGACAGGTTGATGTACATGTCTCCGTCGTCGGCAGCGTTCGTCATGTTGTGGAAGGTGTAGGTGTTCTCCATACCGTTCACGGGATTCAGCTGGTAGTGTGTAGCGTTGGCCGTCGTACCCGTAGCATTGGTCCAGTACATGCCGTTGTAGTACAGTCCGTTGTCGGCCTGCTTCAGGAGGTACGTACCCGAGACGGCCTGGAAGGTGAAGGGGATGCCGAAGTTGTCCACGTAAGCCTCGTCTCCGCTTCGGCTCAGGAACTTGTCCTGCAACTCATTGTATACGTAGAAGTTCTTCCCGTCGATATCCAGCGGGTCATTGTCGTTGTCGATTTTCTCGTCGCCGATGTACAGGCAGAGCTCTCCATCCTTGTTGTAGATTTGTGCATAGGTGCCCTGCTTGCCGTTGGGTGTCTCCACCACGATGTTGCTGAGTCCGCCTTCCTTGTTGGCTATGCTGCCCAGTACGTAGTCGCCCTTGGCCAGCGAACCCGAGGCGCGCACCTCAAAGACGGGAGCGTCGTACTTGGGACCATACTGCCAGAGGCGCTTGCGGACGGAGAGGGTTCCGGTTACGTCGATGCGGTCGCCCGAGGCATTGTTCGCACCGTTCAGGTCGAAGACGATGCGCGAACCCTCCTTGATGGTCAGGTTACCCACGCTCAGGTGTGCGTAGCCGTTGTCGTTGATCAGCGGAGTCGTCTTTGAGGGATTGGTGAGGTAGAGTGCCGAGCCGTATTCCATCTCGATGCTCTTGTACTGGCTGGCCGTGGTGGTGAGCGCACTGCCCAGGAACAGCTCGGTGTGTATGTTGGCCCACAGGGGACTGTTGGGCATGCTGCCGTGGCAGATGAGGGCACCGTCCCACACGTCCGTCCGACCGGAATGGGTATGCGTGGCGTTGGGCAGGTGGGCAGCCGAGGCACCCTGCTTGCAGAGCACGGTAGATCCCGACAGACCCGTACCGGTCAGACGGATGCGGTCCCACGTGTGCTTCGTCTCGGTATAGGCAACCTTGTCGCCACCCTCGATGGTGGTGCGGGAATGCAGATAGAGCACAGCGGGTGCGGCACCGCTGGCAATGCTCACGCTGTATTCGCTGCCTTCGCCTTCGGGCATGATCATCACGTCCTTGTCGTTATGGCTGGTTCCCACTGTGCCGCCGTTGCCAATCAATGTTCTGTCAGTCAGCGTGTAGGGTGGGGGTGCCTGCGTCAGTCCCTCCAGCTTGCCCAGGAAGAAGCTGGGATGAGGAGGCTGGTTGTAACCCTCCGTCTGCCATACCATGGCCTGGCGGTACTCGTGGTCGTACCAGAGCGAGGGCTGACGGTATTCGGTGGGGGTGACCGTGGTGTAGACACGTATGAAACGGTTGTCGGACGAGCGCATCACGATCTCCTCGCGCCAGTCGCCCAGTATGTCGCCCTGGGCGCAGGGATTCTTCTTCGTGCCGTTGATGCAGGCCGTCTCGTAGTTGCCGTGTCCCGTGTCGAAGATACGTGCTCCCAACTTGTCCACGAAGAGGTAGCCTTCGGACGAACCGGGGCCGTTGAGCGTCTCGGAGAGCAGGTCGCCGTCCCAGTAGAGGCGGAAGTTGAGTGCAATGGGGTTGGGCGTCTGGCCGTTCCAGTCGTTGTTCCAACCGGCAATGTAGGTGGGTGCGTTGGGATTGGGCTGCACATAGCTCAGGGGGATGATGCCCGAGGAGGCAGAAGCCGCTATGCCACCGGGATATTCATCGGAGAAGTTGCCCGCCATGGCACGTCCGTCGTCGGAGCCCGCCTTGGTGCGCGAGTAAATCTCACAGGTAGCCGCGTTGCGGAAGTTATTGCCGGGATTGTCCTCGTTGCAGGCAAACGTCTCCAGTCCCTTGCGGTAGGGGTCGAGGTCGCCCGTGTGTATGGCGTCGCCGTGTCCCAGTGAGGTCGATGACATGCCGTGCAGGCTCGTGTCGCCGGTGTGGAAGTCGAGCACCATCGAACCGTAGATGATCTCATCGCAGCCGTCCAGGTCCACGTCCGCAATGTTGAAATTGTGGTTGCCCTGCCCGTGCCATCCGGCATTGTTGTAGCTCTGCCACGTGTTGCCAACCTTGTAGAGTTTGTTCGTACTCTTGTTGACGCGATACGTGCAGGCAAGAATCTTGGTGTAGATGCCTCGTCCGAGGAAGATGTAGGGGTTGGTGCCGTCCAGATAGGGTGCTCCCATGAAGTACTTGCTCGAGCGGTGGCCGTAGTTGTCACCCCAGTCGCTGGCCTTGCCGCGGGGCAGGGGGTAGGTGATGGCGTCGTAGGTCTTGCCTGTACGTCCGTCGATGTACATCAGCCACTCCTCACCGCTGTTGGAGAAGGTGAAGTTGGCCGAATGGTTAATGCCGCTTCGTATGTTCTCGCTGGCCTTGCCGATGGTCTCGGTAGTGCCGTCGCTGTGGTGAATCACCGTGTTGGCACCGCCACGGTACAGCACCTCGCAGACACCGTCCTCGTTCCAGTCGAAGGCCACGGCGTCCCACTGCTCATCGGCGCCGTACACGATGTTGGGGCCGCAGTCAATCCACCAGAGAAGCTTGTAGTTCTGCTTCGAGCCGTACACCTCGATGCGGCAGAACTTGGTGGTGTTGCTGGTGGGGAAGAGCTCGTCCTGGTCGGTCTGGTTCTTGCGCTTCACGATGAAGTCTATCTTGCCGTCACCGTCCACGTCGCCCAGTGAGATGTCGTTGATGGTGTAGTTGGCCGTGGCCGTGCCGGGGCTGCTCTGCTTCCATACCACGTTTCCGTCGCGGTCCGTCACGTCGGCCACGGGAATCTCCATGTACTGCTTGGTCCATGTGCTGACGGCTGTACACTTGCTGCCCTCCTTGCCGTTTCTGACGGCTGTCACGGCGTATGTGCTGCTTGTCGAGCCGCTGGCATCGCTGTAGTTCGAGGTCTTGAGTCCCGTGGCAATGCGTGTTCCGCCACGGTACACGTTGTACGTCACGCCATAGTATTCCTCAGCCTGCACGCGCCAGCTCAGGTAAACGCCACTGCTCACTTTTACGGCCACCAGTCCGCGGTCCAGCGGGTCGGTCTTGCGCTGTGCCACTACGTTGGTGAGGCTCAGTATGCACCCAATCAGAAGGAGTATCAGTTTTTTCATTTCGGTTAGTATTGGTTAGATGGGTGCAAAGTTACTATTTTTTTATATAATATGCAAATAATGAGCAAAAAAGAATGCGAAAAATGCGGGGCTCAGAGCTCCACGCCCAGACGCATCATGCCGACGGTGCTCCATTCCGTGCCGGTGCGGATGACGTGGAGGGTGGGCTGTAGGTAGACGTGCGTGTTGAGCGTCACCTTGCAGGTCAGTTCCGTGGCCCATTCGTCGATGTCGTCGAAGTTGGCATAGTCGGTGAAGAGTCCCAGCTCGGTCTTGCCCCAGCTGTACTTGCCCCCCACGCCGGCAAAGTCAAGGCACGGCACGTCGCGGTTGAAGGCGTGCGAGTAGCCGGCAATGAGGCTCAGGCGGTCGGTGACGCGCTGCTCGCCGTAGGCCCAGAGCGTGGCGTGCAGCTTGGTGGCGTTCGTGGACTGGAATTCCTCCGCCAGCAGTCCCTTGGGGTCATAGTGCAGGCTGCCGCCCAGAAAGTAGCTGCTGCCCCTCCACTTGTACTCGCCCTGTGCCAGACAGAAGACGCCATCGCTCTGCGGGCAGAAGCGGAACATGTTGCTGCGCCCCGTGAAGCTGGTGGAACCCCATCCGTTGTATACGGCAGCCAGAGCCCCCACACGTTCCGTCTCTAACTTGTAGTGTATGCCCATCGATGCCATGGGGTAGTTGGCGATGGGGTAGTTGCAACCCAGGGTGGGGTAGATGCCGCACGAGCTGTTGGTGAAGAACGATGTCAGTTCGCTCGTGAAGCAATCCTCATTCATGTTGTGTATGCCCACAAAGAGCGTGTTCCGCTCGTCGATGCTCCATTCCACTCCGGCCACGGCCAGCGTCAGGGGTATGTTGTCGGCCTCGATGTTCGAGAACACCTGCAGGTCGTCCAGCAGGGGCTCCTCGCTCGTCTTGGCCAGGCTGAGGGTGGATACCTGCAGTCTCAGCTTTCGTCCCATCCTGACCTCGCCGTTCAGTCGCAATAGGTTCACGAAGTTGAACCCTTTGCCAAAGTCGCTCTGCACTTCGCCCGTGTATTCCAGACCCAGTGTGACGACGGGCTCCTTCTCCTCCTGTTCTTGTGCCCAGGTGGTGTGGCACGCTGCGCAAAGCATCGCGGCCAAAATGGTTGTTTTGTTCATCGTTCTCGTTTTTTTCGGCTGCAAAGATACGGACTTTTTCCGTGATGGGCAATACCCTAAAGTGAGTATTTGTTTTCTGTTCGCCCCTTTTCGATGAAGGCGAAGCGAAAGATTCAGAAAAAAAAGATTTTTTTTTGGATTTTTTTTTCTTTGCCTTTGCCTTTGCACCTTTCTTCTTTCTCTTCTCTTTCTTTATAAAGGGGGTGTGGGGGGAAAGTTTCTTTCTCTTCTCGTTCTTCTTTGCTAGTAATATTATATAATATAATATCATAGCATAGCAAGCTCCAGTTGAATGGAAGTTATCAGGAGTTCTTTTACGGGAAAACTTTCAATAATTCCTTGAAACTGAGTACATTTAAGCGAAAGTCGAATTGTGTTATATACCATACTATATGCCATACTATATGCCATACCGTGTATTTCATGCCGACAAGGAATGATGTGCGGTGCCGTGTTTTCATTTGTCGTGCGTGGAGGTTGATGTGCTCTGGTCTGTAGGTGTGAATTATCTTTACATTGCTTGTTTTCTGCTTACTTTCGTAACTTATTGGTTTTTAGTGCTAAAAAATTGCGCTCCGTCTTTTCTGAAAACACGCTGCGCATTTTTTGAAAACACGCTACGCTTTTTTTGAAAACACGCTGCGGTAATTTTTCTCACGTGTGCCGGGGTATGTTGAGATTGCGATAAATATTTACATTCGTATGCGTCGGAATGTTATTGTCAGTCTTGCTGGCATGTCATATCCCAGATGAACTCTTTTTCTTGTCCCTAAATTCCTGATGAATCTTTTTTTTGACGATGATATACTATTTGGCACGAACTGATAATCGAACGCACTTTTGGCCGTCGCCAAAAGTGCGTTTCAAAAAAACATTCTGTGCCTAATCGTATATCGTTCCCATTTTTTTTTGCTTATCATTTGTTTTTTTGCGAAAAAGAATGTAAATTTGCAACGTGTTGGCTAACGGTAGCCAGTACGGGTGTATGTATCACATGATAATCAAGAGAATACTATGAAGAAACTAATACTGATGGCAGTAGTCCTCCTGGCAGGATTGGCCGCAACGGCTCAGCAGAGCAACTTCAAGGAGAAGACCGTGTTCAAGAACGACGACGTGGAGATCCGCCAGCTCGACGAACATACCTGGCATGGCAACGGCCATCTGGTGTACAACGAATCCATCTACCTCATCGAGGGAGAGACGTCGGCCATCCTGCTCGATGCCGGCACACGCATTCCGGGATTGCGCAAGATCGTGGAGGGCATCGTCAGGAAGCCCGTGACGCTCATCGCCACCCATGTGCATGGCGACCATACGGGCTCGGCCGTGAACGAGTGGGACTCCATCTGGATCAATGCGGCCGACGAGGTGAACGTGCCCTCCAACATGAAGGGCTACAAGGGCAAGAAGCTCTACCTGACCGACGGACAGGTGTTCGACCTGGGCGGGCGCAGCATCGAGGTGGTCTTCACGCCCGGTCACACGCCCGGTTCCACCACGTTCCTCGACCGGCAGGCTGGCTATGGCTTCAGCTCCGATGCTTTCGGGTCGGGCAACCTGCTCGTCTTCACCGACTTGAGCACTGAGATTGCCACCTGTCAGCGCCTCACCCGCTTCATCGAGAAATACGGCATACGCTACCTCTATCCCGGTCACTATTGGGGCGACAACCTCGAAACACCCCAGCGTGTGAAGGACGTGGGACGCATCTGCGAGGGCATCCTCGACGGAAGCCTGCAGCCCACGCCCGGCACCAACCGCAGCCTGCCCCATATCGTGGACATGTATGGAGTGAAGGTGAATTATGGGGAGAAACAAATGAGGTAAAGGCAAGGCCCCGCTCCCCCGAGGGAAGAACTGGGTATGAGACGGTGGGTGCGCTCAGAATACCCCTACACTCTAAACATCAAACTCTACATTAAATTATGGTACTACTGAACAACGGACGAGAAATACCCCAGATTGGCGTGGGGACATGGACGCTGCGCGATGCGGTGGCCCGAGACAATGTACGTATGGCCCTTGCGGCTGGATTCCGCCACATCGATACGGCTCAGGGCTATGAGAACGAGGCAGAAGTGGGACAAGGCATCCTGGACAGTGGGGTGGCGCGTGGCGACATCTTCCTGACCACCAAGGTGGCCACCAACATCATGCGTGAAGGACAAGAGGCTGTGGCACAGTCCATTGACCAGAGTCTGGCGAAGCTCAAGACCGACTATCTGGACCTGCTGCTCATCCATTGGCCCGTGAAGGACTGCGTCAGGGACACCTGGCAGGTGATGGAACAGTACGTCCGGGACGGCAGGGTGCGCAGCATCGGCGTGAGCAACTTCAACCGCCACCATCTGGACGACTTGATGACGTATGCCGAGGTGCGTCCCGTCATCAATCAGATAGAGGTGCATCCGCTCATGACGCAGGAGGAGAACATCGCCTACAACCATGCCCTTGGCATCCAGGTGCAGGCCTGGGGACCCTTCGGACAGGGCGACATCGACGTGGTGGGGCATCCCCTGCTCCAGTCGCTGGCCCAGAAGTACCAGAAGACGGCCTCACAGATTGTCCTGCGCTGGATCGTGCAGCGCGAGCTCATCACCATCCCGCGTGCCAAGCCAAACCATTTCCGGGAGAATCTCGATGTGATGCAGTTCACCCTCTCCGAGGAGGATATGATGGCCGTCAGTGCCCTCAACCAGAACCTGCGCTCGAACGTGCTGAACGACCCCGAGACGTTCCCTTGGTAGGGGGCGCACATGCGGATGCGCAAACATCTTATTATAACAATGTATGCAGCGAATTGACGAACAGCCATTCAAGCCCGTCCTCGTGGTGGGAGCCGGTCCCTCGGGCATCGCGTGTGCCCTGCGCCTGCAGCAGGCAGGGCAGGACGTGTGCGTGGTGGACAAGGCGTGCTTCCCACGCGAAAAGCTGTGTGGCGGACTGCTGACCCATAAGACTCGCGTCCTGTTGCGCACACTCCTGGGTGCCCGCTATGACGAGGCCTTGCGGGAGGCTGGCGCGACACGTCACGACACCATTACGCTCTGGAACGGCATGAGGCGGATGGTGGCGGTCAATCTGCCTTCCGAACTGGATAGGATGGCCTCGCAGACGTGCCTCGACATGCGCGAACTACCCGTTGACGATCCTTGCATCTGTGTGGTGCAGCGTCCCCGCCTGGACAACTGCCTGGTGGAGCACTTCAAGCAGCAGGGCGGCGAGATGCTGGAGGGTGATGGCGTGGTGGATGTCGACTTCGACAACAGGGTGGTGACCCTTGCTTCGGGACGACGGCTGGCCTATCGCCGCTTGGTGGTATGTGACGGTGCCAACAGTCATGTGGCTCACCTGCTGCAGAGGCAGAAGTCCTGTCGGCTGGACAATGGGCGTAAGACGCTTTGCTGCGAGATCAACGTGGATCCGGCCGACGTGGACGTGCGCGGAATCCATGTCCATGTCGGGGCTGTTGCCAAGAGCTATGCCTACGTCTTCTCGAAGCAGGATGCCGTGTGCATCGGCCTCTGCAAGGTGTTCGAGGCCGATTTTAATGCCAAGGCTTCCCTGCTTCGGTTCTGTAAGGATATTGGCGTGCGCAACCTGGACAGGTATCCCGTCAAGGGGGCCATGATTCCCCGTAAGACGTCTGTCAAGGATCCTGTGTGGCAGGATTCTGTATTCCTGGCTGGGGATGCCGCCGGACTCATCGACTACCCGACGGCCGAAGGACTTTACTTTGCATACCAGACGGGTGTTGACGTGGCCGAAGCCCTCCTGGCTGGCGATGCTGCACTCTATCGCCAGCGTTACCGGTCGCTCTACCGCTATGTGCGTGGCAGCGAGTTCTATCAGCGCCTTACCACGCATCCCCGTTTCCTGTCTGTCATGCAAGGCAAAGCCGAGCGTCACAGCGGATTTGTAGCCTATTTTTATCTGATGCGCATCGAGTCCTTGTGTCGGCATTCCTTTCTGCGCCTGATGTGGAACTGGAAGCGAAGGAAGCGAAAAAGTGGTTGAAAATTTGGCGGTTTCGGAAAAATACGCTACCTTTGCACGCTCAAAAGTGTTTTGTGGTCTGGCGGACGTAAGCCCGTTGGATGGAAATGCTTTGGTAATATTTTGATAACCAAATTGCTAACAATATAAAGAAGAATAAGTACAATGAACGTAAAGTTTGAAAAGGTAGACGCAGTCAATGGACTGATTACCGTTGAAATGGAGAAGGCAGACTATGCCGATAAAGTAGAGAAGGCGCTGAAGGACATGCGCAAGAAGGCACAGATGCCTGGTTTCCGTCCCGGTCAGGTTCCCATGGGCTTGCTGAAGAAGCGTTTCGGCGCTGAGGCTACTGTGGAGCAGGTTAACCGCCTGCTGGGTGAGAAGCTCTATGGCTACATACGCGAGGAGAAGTTGAGCGTCCTGGGCGAGCCCCTGCCCAGCGAGAAGCAGACTCCCGTTGACTTCGAGGCACAGGAGAATTTCACTTTCCTCTTCGACGTGGCCCTGGCTCCCGAGTTCGACGGCAAGATCAGCGGCAATGACAGCGTTGACTACTACAATATCGAGGTTACCGACGAGATGGTCGAGAACCAGGTGAAGAGCTTCGCAGGCCGTGCCGGTCATCAGGATAAGGTTGAGGAGTACCAGAGCCGTGACATGGTGAAGGGTATCCTGGGCCAGCTGGATGAGAACGGCAGCGTGCTGGAAGGCGGTGTGCAGGTTGAGGGTGCAGTCATGCTGCCCGAGTACTTCAAGAACGACGACGAGAAGAAGAAGTTCGAGGGTGCCAAGGTGAACGACGTGCTGACCATCAACGTCAACAAGGCCTACGACGGCAACGTGGCTGAACTGAAGGCCCTGCTCAAGGTTGAGGAGGAGCAGGTGAAGGAACTGACCGGTGACTTCAGCTATCAGATTGAGGAGATCAGCCGCTACGTGCCCGCTGAGGTCAACCAGGAGCTGTTCGACCAGATCTACGGCGAGGGTGCTGTGAAGAGCGAGGAGGAGTTCCGTGCTCAGATCCGCAAGGATATCGAGGAGGCTTACGCCAACGACAGCGACTACAAGTTCGGCTTGGATCTCCGTGCTTACCTTGAGGGCCGCATCGGCCAGCTGACCTACCCCGAGGCCATGCTGAAGCGCGTCATGCAGGCTAACAACGAGAAGGAAATCACCGACGAGGAGTTCCAGAACAGCATCAAGGAGCTGACCTGGCACCTCATCAAGGAGCAGCTGGCTGACCAGTTCGAGCTGAAGGTGGAGCAGGCTGACGTGATGGAGACCGCCAAGATGGTGGCTCGCATGCAGTTCGCCCAGTACGGCATGCCCAACGTTCCCGAGGACGCACTGACCAACTATGCCAACCAGATGCTGCAGGACAAGCGTCAGGCAGAGGGTCTCGTGAACCGCACCGTGGAGAACAAGATCATCGCCAAGGCCAAGGAGACCGTCAAGCTGAACGCCAAGAACGTCAGCATGGACGAGTTCAACGCTATGTTCAAGTAAACAGAAGCATTAGGGACGATTATAGGTTATTGCTTATTGATGCCCATAGAGTTGTGTCATCCCGACGAAGGACTCTTGCCCGTTGGCAAAAAGTCCCTTCGTCGGGATGTCAAGTCCTCTCAATCCTTGACATTCTAAAACCTAAACCCTATAACCTATAACCTAAAACCTAAACCCTAAAACCTAAAAACCCATAGATTATGCAAAACGATTTCCAGAAATTCGCCACCAAGAAGATGGGCATGGACAGCCTTGTACTGCACGATGTCATCTCCATGCAGAACCAGTATCTGAATCCCTACATCCTCGAGGAACGTCAGCTGAATGTGACGCAGATGGATGTGTTCAGCCGACTGATGATGGATCGCATCATCTTCCTCGGTACGCAGATTGACGACTATACTGCCAATACGCTGCAGGCTCAGCTTCTCTACCTCGACAGTGCGGATCCCGGCAAGGATATCAGCATCTATATCAATTCGCCCGGCGGCAGCGTGTATGCGGGACTGGGTATCTACGACACGATGCAGTTCATCCACAGCGACGTAGCCACCATCTGCACCGGCATGGCTGCCTCCATGGCTGCTGTCCTGCTTGTGTCGGGCCAGGAGGGCAAACGCAGTGCCTTGACCCACAGTCGTGTGATGATCCACCAGCCGATGGGCGGTGCACAGGGACAGGCCAGCGACATCGAGATTACGGCTCGTGAGATCCAGAAGCTGAAGAAGGAACTCTACACCATCATCGCCGACCACTCGCACACCGAGTTCGACAAGGTCTGGGCTGACAGCGACCGTGACTACTGGATGACGGCACAGGAGGCTCAGGAGTACGGCATGATAGACCGTGTGCTTTCGCGTAAGTAACCTTCGGGTTGAACCCTGCAAAATATATGATTAACAGTAAATAGATGGCAAGAAGAACTCAGAATAAGTGCAGCTTTTGCGGACGTCCCGAGAACGAGGTGCGCCTGATGATTACCGGAATGAACGGCTACATCTGCGAGGATTGTGCCCGACAGGCTTTCGAGATCGTTTGTAACAACATCCCGGAATATGCAGAGGGAGGAAAGGCTGGCGGTAAGTTCGTCACGAACCTCAAGGACGTGCCCAAGCCCCGCGAGATAAAGGAGTACCTGGATCAGTACGTCATCGGTCAGGACGATGCCAAGCGCTATCTGGCCGTCTCGGTCTACAACCATTACAAACGACTGGGGCAGCCTAAGGACAAGTCGGGCGTGGAGATTGAGAAGAGCAACGTCATCATGGTCGGTCCTACTGGTACCGGCAAGACGCTCCTGGCTCGTTCCATCGCCAAACTGCTGAATGTGCCCTTCACCATCGTCGATGCCACCGTCTTCACCGAGGCTGGTTACGTGGGCGAGGACGTAGAGAGCATTCTGTCACGATTGCTTCAAGTGGCCGACTTCGACGTGGAGGCAACCCAGCGTGGCATCGTCTTCATTGACGAGATTGACAAGATAGCGCGTAAGAGCGACAATCCAAGCATCACGCGTGACGTGAGTGGCGAGGGTGTGCAGCAGGGACTCTTGAAGCTGCTGGAGGGCAGTCTTGTCAATGTTCCTCCCAAGGGAGGCCGCAAGCATCCCGATCAGGACTACGTGCACGTGGACACGCGCAACATCCTTTTTATATGCGGTGGAGCCTTCGATGGCATCGAGCGACGTATCGCACAGCGACTCAACACCCATGTCGTGGGGTTCGATTCCGTGCAGAACGTCAGCCAGCTCGACCGTGAGAATCTGATGAAGTACATCCTGCCGCAGGATCTCAAGTCGTTCGGTCTCATTCCCGAGATTATCGGTCGTCTGCCCGTACTGACCTATCTGAACCCGCTCGATCGCGATGCGCTTCGCAATATCCTCACCGAGCCGAAGAACTCGCTCGTGAAGCAGCAGATCAAGTTGTTCGAGATGGACGGCATCGCCCTCTCGTTCGAGGACGAGGCACTGGAATACATGGTCGACAAGGCCGTGGAGTACAAGCTCGGTGCCCGTGGTCTGCGCAGCATCATGGAGGCTGTGATGATGGAGGCTCAGTACGAAAGTCCGTCGTGGGATGTAAAGACATTTGTCGTTACGAAGGAGTACGCCAAGGAACATCTTGAAAAGGCAAATCTGCCCGTAGTGGTGTAATGAAACGCCCAAAATGAGTCCTCAAACTGCAATTTTGGGGATTTATGCAAAAAAAGTTGGCCTTTGTTTGGTAGTTTATGAAGTTTTTTGTATAACTTTGTATATACTAAACAAAGGCCAAACTTGTATATACCCTCCATGATTAACGTCAATCTGAATGAACAACTGAAGCGATATTTCGGCTTTGATACCTTCAAAGGCGACCAGGAATCCATTATCCGTAATCTGCTGGATGGAAGGGATACCTTTGTCTTGATGCCCACGGGTGGAGGCAAGTCGCTCTGCTATCAGCTGCCTGCCTTGCTGATGGAGGGGACGGCCGTCATCATCTCGCCCCTCATCGCCCTGATGAAGAACCAGGTGGATGCTATACGCCAGGTCAGCGAGATGGATGGCATTGCGCATTGCATCAACTCGTCGCTTACCAAGTCGGCCATCGAACTGGTGAAGAGCGACATTGCGGCTGGCATCACCAAACTGCTCTATGTGGCTCCCGAGTCGCTTACCAAGGACGAGAACGTGGAGTACCTCAGAAGCATCAAGATATCATTCTACGCTGTGGATGAGGCGCATTGCATCTCCGAGTGGGGACACGACTTCCGGCCCGAGTACCGCAATATACGGCCTTTGGTGAATCGCATCGGGGCGGCTCCCATCATTGCCCTCACCGCTACGGCCACCGACAAGGTGCGACAGGACATCAAGAAGAACCTGGGCATGCCCGATGCCGATGAGTTCCGCAGCTCGTTCAACCGTCCCAACCTGTACTATGAGGTGCGCCCCAAGACAAAGGACGTGGACAAGGATATTGTCAAGTTCATTCGTCAGCATGCGGGCAAGAGCGGCATCATCTACTGCCTGAGTCGCAAGAAGGTAGAGGACCTGGCCGAGGTGCTCAAGGCCAACGACATCAAGGCGCAGGCGTACCATGCCGGTATGGAGAACAATGTCCGGACGCAGACACAGGACGACTTCATCATGGAGCGTATCGACGTCATTGTGGCTACCATAGCCTTCGGAATGGGCATCGACAAGCCCGATGTGCGTTACGTCATCCACTACGACATACCCAAGAGTCTGGAGGGCTACTACCAGGAGACCGGACGTGCCGGACGCGACGGAGGCGAGGGCATCTGCGTGGCTTTCTATACGAAGAAGGACCTCGTCAAACTTGAGAAATTCATGGAAGGGAAACCTGTGGCGGAGCAGGATATCGGCCGACAGCTGCTGCAGGAGACGGCAACCTACGCTGAGACGAATGTGTGCCGTCGTCGCGTGCTGCTGCACTATTTCGGGGAGGAATATGAAACTCCCAACTGTGGCAATTGCGACAACTGCTTGCATCCGCACGCGGTCTTTGACGGACAGGACGAACTGAGGCGTGCCCTCATTGTGGTGGCCGCCGTGAAGGAGATGTTCAAGGTGGACTATCTCATCAATATGCTCATCGGACGCGAGACGGAGGATATCCGCTCGCACCGCCACAATGAACTGGAATGCTTCGGCATCGGTGGCGACCATAATATGTCCTTCTGGAATGCCGTGCTGCGCCAGGGACTGCTGGCCGGGTACATGAAGAAGGACATCGAGACCTACGGGCAGGTGAAGCTGACTCGTTCGGGACGGCAGTTCGTCAGTCATCCCGTTCCCTTTATGATGAGCGAAGACCGCGAGTTTACTGATTACGATCCCGATGCAGGGGCTTCAACCTCGGCGCTGGACGAACCCCTGCACCGTATGCTGCGCGACCTGCGCCGCAAGAAGAGCGAGGAACTGGGCATTCCGCCCTACGTCATCTTCCAGGACAACTCGCTCGAAGACATGGCTACGCAATATCCCGTGACGACGAGCCAGCTTCTCAACATCATCGGTGTGGGCGAGGGTAAGGCACAGCGCTACGGTAAGGAATTCTGCGAACTCATTGCCCGCTATTGTGAGGACAATGACATAGAGCGCCCTGAGGAGATGCGTGTGCGCGTGGTGGCCAACAAGTCGAAGCTGAAGGTGGGCATCATACAGCGCATCGACCGCAAGCTCTCCTTGCGTGACATAGCACGGTCCGAGGGACTGGACTATGGCGATCTGCTCAACGAGATATACGCCATCGTGAAGAGTGGTACGCGCCTGAATATCGACTACTACATCGACGACATGATGGACGAAGACCACATGCTCGACATCTACGAATACTTCCGTGATGATTCTGAGACCGACAGCGTAGACGAGGCAATGGATGAGCTGGGAAGTGATTACACCGAGGAGGAAGTACGCCTGGTACGTATCAAGTTCATGTCAGAGACTGCAAATTGACGGCACGTTTATTCCCCTTTACTCCTAAAATATGCAAAATCTGCACCCGAAATGGTGCAGATTTCGTTTTTTTTTCGTACCTTTGCGCGCAATAAATTAAAAGCATAAGATTATGGCATCATTTATTGAAGACAAGATTGTGATGGAAGGTATTACCTTCGACGATGTGTTGCTGATACCTGCTTATTCCGAGGTTCTTCCTCGTGAGGTGTCGCTTAGCACCAAGTTCTCAAAGAATATCGAACTGAAGATTCCCTTCGTGACAGCAGCCATGGACACCGTTACCGAGGCTCCCATGGCCATTGCCATTGCTCGTGAGGGTGGCATCGGTGTCATTCACAAGAATATGAGTATCGAGGAGCAGGCCCGTCAGGTGGCTATCGTGAAGCGTGCCGAGAATGGCATGATCTACGACCCCGTGACCATCATGCGTGGCAAGACGGTGAAGGATGCGCTCGACATCATGGCTGAGTATCACATCGGTGGTATTCCCGTGGTGGACAAGGACAACAAGCTCGTGGGCATCGTGACCAACCGAGACCTGCGCTTCCAGACCGATATGAACCGTAAGATTGATGAGGTCATGACCAAGGACAACCTGGTTGTCACCCATCAGCAGGCTGACCTCGAGAGCGCCAGCAAGATTCTGCTCGAGCACAAGATCGAGAAGCTGCCTGTGGTGGACGACGAGAACCGCCTCATCGGTCTGATCACCTACAAGGACATCACCAAGGCTGCCGATAAGCCCATGGCCTGCAAGGACAAGAAGGGACGGCTGCGTGTGGCAGCCGGTGTGGGTGTGACGGCAGATACCTTCCAGCGCATGGAGGCGTTGGTGAAGGCTGGCGTGGATGCCATTGTCATCGATACGGCGCATGGTCACTCAAAGGGTGTCATCGAGAAGGTGCGCGAGGCCAAGGCTGCCTTCCCCGAGGTGGACATCGTGGTAGGTAACATCGCCACGGGTGAGGCTGCCAGGATGCTCGTCGAGGCTGGTGCAGACGCCGTGAAGGTGGGTATCGGTCCCGGCAGTATTTGCACCACCCGTGTCGTAGCCGGCGTGGGCGTGCCCCAGCTGAGTGCCATCTATGACGTGGCGGCTGCCCTTGAGGGTACCGGCATTCCCTTGATTGCGGACGGTGGTCTGCGCTACAGTGGCGACGTGGTCAAGGCATTGGCTGCCGGTGGCTATTGCGTGATGATGGGTTCGCTCGTGGCCGGTACCGAGGAGGCTCCCGGCGAGACGATTCTGTATAATGGCCGTAAGTTCAAGTCGTACCGTGGCATGGGTTCGCTCGAGGCCATGGAGAAGGGTAGTGCCGATCGCTACTTCCAGGGTGGCGTGAAGGAGGCCAAGAAACTGGTGCCCGAGGGCATCGCCGGCCGTGTTCCCTACAAGGGCACCGTGCAGGAGGTTATCTACCAGATGGTAGGTGGTCTGCGCAGCGGTATGGGTTACTGCGGTGCTTGCGACATTGCTGCGCTGCACAATGCCAAGTTTACGCGCATCACCAGTGCGGGTATGCTGGAGAGTCATCCGCATGAGGTTATCATCACCAGCGAGGCGCCTAACTACAGTCGTCCTCAGTAAAGGCACGTGAACTTCTGGATGGGTAATAGTGATCACGTCGAGCTGTGGAAGCTGCGTGGTCACTATTGCTAAAATAAGGATTTTAATTGAATATGAATAAGATGAGAAAGCTTGTTTGGGCATTTGTGATATGGATGGGATGCGCAGCTGCCTTTGCACAGAACGATCCTGTTGTGATGAAGATAAACGGCAAGGACGTGACACGTTCGGAGTTCGAATACAACTACAACAAGAACAATACCGACGGCGTGGTGGACAAGAAGGAACTGGACGAATACGTAGACCTCTTCATCAACTACAAGCTGAAGGTGGAGGCTGCACTGGACGATCGTCTCGACACCCTGACCAGCTATCAGCAGGAGTTCCGGCAGTATCGCGACCAGCAGATACGTCCGCTTCTGGTTTCCGACCAGGCTGTGGAGAACGAGGCACGCAATTATTATGACAATATGCTGAAGAGTCTGGAGGGGCACGACCTCTATCTCCCCGCCCATATCTTCGTGCATCTGCCCCAGCAGGCTACCGACGAGCAGAAGGCGGCCGGCAAGGTACGCATCGACAGCATCTACCAGGCCTTGAAGGCCGGAGCCTCGTTTGAGGAACTGGCTGCCAAACATTCTGACGACAAGCAGACCGGAGCACGTGGAGGTCTCATCCAGTGGGTAGGCCCTCATCAGTTGCTGCCCGAGATGGAGGAAGTGATGTACGCCCTCAAGGACAGTGGCGACGTGGCTGCTCCCGTCCTCTCTACCGTGGGCTACCACATCATCCAGCTCAAGGGCAAGAAGCCGCTTGACGGGTACGAAGTGCTGCATGACCAGATTGTCAACCTGCTTACCCAGCGTGGCATCCGGGAGCAGCTGGCCATGACGGCTGTGGAGAACCTGGCCAAGGAGCGCGGCATCAGTCAGGAGGCCGTGATGGACCAGGAGACGGCGAAGGCCTGTGCCAAGGACGAGGAACTGAAGTACCTGGTGCAGGAGTACCATGACGGACTGTTGCTCTTCGAGGAGTGCAGTCGCAACGTCTGGGAGCCCGCTGCCAAGGACACCACAGCCCTCATCAAGTTCTTCAAGAAGAACAAGAAGAAGTATGCCTGGGACATTCCTCACTATCGTGGCATGGTGTATTACTGCCGTCAGTATGCTGACGTGGAGGGCGTCAAGAAGCTCCTGAAGGGTGTTGACGAGGCCGACTGGACCAAGGTGGTGCGCGAGAAGTACAACAAGGACAGCGTCTGCGTGCGCATGGAGCAGAAGATGTTCACACGTGGCAACAACGCACATGTCGACTCGCTCGTCTTCAAGGTGCAGGCAGGCAAGACGAAGCCTCGCAAGGACTTCCCCTACAGCGGTGCCGTCGGTACCGTGCTCAAGAAGGGACCAGCCCACTGGACTGACGTCAGCGCCGACGTGGTGGCCGACTACCAGGCCAAGCGCGAGGAGGAGTTTGTGGCCGACCTGCGCAAACGTTACAAGGTGGAGGTCTATCCGGACGTGCTGAAGACGGTGAACAAACATTAAATGAAAACAGAAGATGAAAAGATATCTTGCTATATTGACCCTCATGCTGCTCGGTGCAACAGCCTTTGCCCAGCAGACCAACGTCGTCGACGAGGTGATATGGGTTGTGGGCGATGAGGCAATCCTGAAGAGTGATGTGGAAAGCGTGCGCAACGATCCCGACTGGGGTCGTATCCAAGGCAATCCTTACTGTGTCATTCCCGAGCGCATTGCCATCCAGAAACTCTTCCTTCATCAGGCCGTCATCGACAGTATCGAGGTTACCGACCAGGACGTGAGCCGTGACGTGGAGAACACGCTCAACGAGTACGTCCTGCGTGCCGGAAGCCGCGAGAAGCTGGAGGAGTACATGAACAAGCCTTTTGCTCAGATTCGTGAGGATATGTACGAGTCCATGCGCAACCAAAGCATCGTGTCGGAGATGCAGAAGTCGCTGACCAAGGAAATCAAGGTGACGCCTGCCGAGGTGCGACGCTACTTTAAGGACATGCCCGAGGACAGCCTGCCCTTCATCCAGACGCAGGTGGAGGTGGAGATCATCATGAAGCAGCCCGTCATCCCTCGCGAGGAGATCGACCGTGTCAAGGCTCGTCTGCGCGAGTTCGCCGACCGTGTCAACAAGGGAGAGTCGTTTGCCAACCTGGCTCGTATGTACAGCGTCTGCCCCTCTTGCCGCAAGGGTGGTGAGTTGGGCTATACCAGCAAGGCGGAGTGGGATCCTACCTTTGCCAGTGTGGCCTTCTCGCTCAACGATCCCAAGAAGGTGAGCAAGGTTTTCGAGTCGGAGAATGGGTTCCATATCGTGCAGTTCATCGACAAGCGTGGCGACAAGGTCAATGCCCGTCACATCCTCTTGCGTCCCGAACTGGATCAGGCCAACATCGATACGTGCATGATGAAACTCGACTCGCTGAAGATGGACGTCAGCGAGGGTAAGTATACGTTCGAGGAAGTGGCCATGCTCATTAGCGATGACAAGGATACACGCAACAACCGCGGCCTGATGTCGCGCGTCATCTTTACCGACACGGGGCGTTCCATAACCTCGCGCTACACCATGTCCGATCTGGCAGAGGAGTCCTCGGCCATTGCCCGCATGGTGGACGGTCTCGCTGTGGGAGAGATCAGTGCTCCTTTCCAGATGGTCAACAAGAAGGGTAAGGAGGTGTGCGCACTCGTCAAGTTGAAGAATCGCATCCCCGCCCATCGAGCCAGTATGCAGGAGGACTTCCAGGTGTTGCGTGACGTGGTGCTTGCTGCTAAGAAGGATGAGTTCATTGCCAACTGGATCCGAGAGAAGCAGAAGTCTACCTACGTGCGCATTAACGAGGATTGGCGTACGTGTGAGTTTCAGTATCCCGGTTGGGTGAAGTGATCTGTATTTTTTCCAAGAAGGAAACTGAATATGAGAAAATTCTTTGCTGTCATACTGCTCATCCTGTCGGGCCTTGTCGGTCTGACATGGGCGTTGCAACCTGACAAGAAACCGGCCTCGAAGAATGCCCGTCGTGCTTCGTCCGACCAGATTGTCCTCTTGCATGCCGACAGCATGTTCTTCAACGAGCGTGTCAACCGCAATGCGCAGTTCTTCCTTGGTAATGTGAAGTTTGAGCACAACGGAGCTATCATGACATGCGACAGTGCCTTGTACTATCGAGAGACAAAGTCATTCGATGCCTATGGTCGCGTGAAGATGGTGCAGGGCGACACTCTTTCGCTCACGTGCCGCAAGATGTACTATGACGGCAACCTGCAGCTGGCACAGGCACGCGAGAACGTGGTGCTCAAGCATCGCAAGACCGTCCTGACCAGCGAAAGCCTTGACTTTGACCGTGTGCTCAACGTTGGAGAGTACTTCGATGGCGGTACGCTCATCGACGAGGACAACCACCTGACCAGCGACACCGGCTACTATCATCCAGATACGCGCGAGGCTGAGTTCCGTCACCGCGTCGTGCTTGTCAATCCCCTTCCGCCCAAGGAGCATGAGTATATCCTGAAGAGTCATCTCCTGTATTACAACACCTCCACCACGCGTGCTCATGTGGTGGGACCCTCTACCATCGACCACGAGAATACGCATATCTATACCGAGGACGGCTACTACATCTCCCGCAATCAGGAAGCCTACTTACTTGGACAGACCTCGCTCTTGCAGCACGTCTACAAGCAGCTCATCGGAGACAGTGTTCACTACGACGGACTGACGCACGACAACAAGGCGTTCGGCAACGTAGAGTACGTGGACAAGGAGGGCAAGAACATGTTCCAGGGTAACTATGCACTCTATAACGACAGTACCGGATATGCCGAGGCGGCCGACAGTGCCGTGTGCATCGACTATTCCCAGCGTGACACGCTCTATGCACATGCCGACACCTTCAAGCTCTTTACCTACAACATGGACACCGACAGCGTCTACCGCATCCTCCATGCCTACAATCGTGTGCGTGCGTACCGCATTGATATGCAGTGCGTCTGCGATTCGATGGTCTACAACGGACTCGACTCGTGTGCCACGCTCTACAAGGATCCCATCGTATGGCAGGCAGAGCAGCAGATCACGGGCGAACTCATCAAGGCGTGGGTCAACGACTCCACCATCGACAGCGTCTATGTCATCAACCAGGCCCTGATGGTTGAGAAACTCGATACGGCCGAGCACTACAACCAGATTTCGAGCAACGAGATGCACTCCTACTTCCGCGATGGCGAGGTCTATCAGAACCGTGCCGAGCAGAACGTCTACATCAACTACTATCCCTACGATTCCGACTCGCTGATGATAGGCATGATGCATTGCGAGAGTTCACGCTTGCGCATGGATATAGAGAAACGGCAGATACGCCTTATCTGGATGCCAGCCACCACGGGCGAGATGTTCCCGCTCGACCTCACCCCGCCCGAAAAAGTCTACCTCGAACGCTTCAAGAGCCCCGACGGAGGGTTGGCCTGGTTTGAGGACATACGTCCCAAGAACAAGGACGACATCTTCGTCTGGCAGGACAAGGCAGAGGAGCTGAAGCTGAAACAGGATGTCGTACACGATGGTCCCAAGGTCTCGTTAGAAGACCGCATGAAGGACCTGCAAGAGAAGAAGTTGCAAGACAAAAAGAGGTAAACCATACAATTGTATAACCCCACACAACCGCACCCCATGAGTCTATTCAAAGCCAGACAGCCTCGTAAGTACCGTCCCCGCGTCATTTACCGTGACGAGCGCAAGGAGAAATTGCAGAAGTTGGTCAACGAAGTGCGTCGCCAGCAAGGCGAACCTGTCGACGAACCATACGACGTGACCAAGTTCAATGGCACCTTCTCTCAGTACACGCCCCATGCCCAACGTGCCAGTATGCGAAGCAGTAAGCTTGTATGGCCCGTAGCCCTCTTTCTGGTCATCATCCTCATCTTCGTCTGGCACTACCTCCTCACTGGCAGAGTACATTGGTAAGTTCATAGTTCAAAGTTCAAAGTTATTCGACATACGTCTCATCAAGCTTCGCGGTCATAGTTCAAAGTTGTAAATCCCCTAAACGAGTAAACGGCCAATCTCCTAAACGACTAAACGACCAATCTCCTAAACGACTAAACGGCCAATCTCCTAAACGACTAAACGACCAATCCCCTAAACGACTAAATGGACATCATTCATCTTCTTCCCGATTCCGTAGCCAACCAGATAGCAGCTGGTGAGGTGGTGCAGCGACCTGCTTCCGTCATCAAGGAGTTGGTCGAGAACGCTATCGATGCCGGTGCCACCCACGTCGACGTCTTGGTGGAAGATGCCGGTCGCACCTCCATACAGGTCATCGACGATGGTAAGGGAATGAGCGAGACGGATGCCCGCATGGCCTTCGAACGTCACGCCACCAGCAAGATTCGTCAGGCTGACGACCTCTTTGCCCTCCATACTATGGGCTTCCGTGGCGAAGCCTTGCCCAGCATCGCTGCCGTGGCCCAGGTGACACTCACCACGCGCCAGGCCGATCACGAACTGGGTACGTGTCTGTGTATCGAGGGAAGTCGTGTCGTGTCGCAGAACGTGGTGGCCTGTCCGCAGGGCAGTAACTTCTTGGTTCAGAACCTCTTCTTCAATACCCCCGCTCGTCGCAAGTTCCTCAAGAAGGACCAGACCGAACTCAACAATATCGTGCAGGAGTTCGAACGCATGGTGCTCGTCAATCCGGGCGTCAGCTTCACCTTCTCCAACAACGGTTCCCTCGTGGCCAGTTATCCTTCCGGTTCCACTCTTCAGCGTATCGTTTCCGTTTTTGGCAAGAAACTCTCACCCTTGCTGCTCAATGTGGAAGTAGAGGCACTCATCTGCCATCTGACGGGTTTTGTGGGCAAGCCCGAGTCTTCCCGTAAGAAGGGTGCCCATCAGTTCTTCTTCGTCAACGGACGTTACATGCGTCACCCCTATTTCCATCGTTGCGTCCAGGAAGCCTTCTCTGGCTTGATTCCCGAAACCGAGCAGGTTCCCTATTTCTTGTATTTCCAGGTCGATCCCTCGCAGATTGACGTCAACATACATCCCACCAAGACAGAGATCAAGTTCGAGAACGAACAGGCCATCAGTCAGATTGTTGTGGCAGCCATCAAGGAGGCTTTAGGCAAGTACAATGCCGTGCCTATCATCGACTTCGACACCGAAGACATCCCCACCGACATTCCCGTCTACAACCCGGCTGCCGATCGTCCCATGGTACAGGCACCTCGCATTGATGCCAATCCCGACTTCAATCCCTTTGCCAGCAACCCATCCCCTCATACCGAGACGCCACGAAGGCCCATGCCCGACTTCCTGGTGTCTGACACGACACCCAGTTTCCCCGCTCATGACAGTTGGGATATGCCTCTTGAACCCCAGCCCGACCTTTGGGGCGTCGAGGCACAGCCCTCCGACAACCTCTATGGGCAGGAGTCATTGGCCGAGATGGAGAAGAGCACGGAGCACTTTCAGTTCCGTGGTCAATACATCCTTACCAGTGTGAAGAGCGGCTTGATGGTGGTTGACCAGCATCGTGCGCATGTGCGTATATTATATGATAGGTATCGTAGCCAGATGAAGGGGCAGAGCAGTCCCTCGCAGGGCCTCCTCTTCCCCGAGCTGATGCAGCTCTCCGTCTCCGATGCCGTGCTGCTTACCGACATGTCGGAAGAGCTCCAGTCGCTCGGCTTCGACGTCACCTCACTGGGCGGTGGTTCCTTCTCGCTGCAGGGTGTGCCCGCTGGCCTCGATGGTCTCGATCCCGTGGCGCTGCTCACCGACATGGTGAGTTCCGTCCGTGATAACGGCAAGTCGGCGCAGGACGAACTGCAGCATCGCATGGCTCTCACCCTTGCCCGCAGTGCCTCCATCCCCACGGGACAGGTGCTCAGTGCAATGGAGATGTCCGTTCTGCTCGACGACCTCTTTGCCACCACCACTCCCAACTATACCCCCGACGGCAAGACCGTGCTGGCCATACTGCCCAGTGATACGATAGAGAAAATGTTCAAGTAAAATCACTTATGCTGCCCGCTATGAAGAAGACACTGATACTCCTTTTCCTGATCCTCGCGTCCCTTCCAGCCCTTGCTCAGGGAATTAACTATCCCTCTTATAACCATCGTGTTATCGCTAACGGATTCTTTGATAACTGGTTCGTTAGCCTTGGTCTTGACAACAGCGCGAGCTACTCCGACCAGGAGCGTTCAGCCACGCAGCGCATGGGCTACAACCCCTTCAGCTGCGACCGTGCCTCGCTCACGATGAATATGGCCGTAGGCAAATGGCTTACCCACACCTTTGCCCTCCGCTTCAAGGTCAGCGGCTTCAGTTCCAAGCGAATGGGCACAACCCTCGACGGACGGGATGTCGGCTCCTACCGTCTGTGGACCTATGAGTTGCAACCCCTCATCAACCTTCACAATCTCTTTGGAGGTTACAAGGAGCGCGTCTGGGATGCCTCTCTGTATGCCGGCATGGGTATTGCCCGCAACTATGGCAGCAGTGATTTCACGGTTCCGCGCCACAGTTCGTGGATAGCCACGCTGGGACTCGTCAATACCTTCCACCTCAACCGTCGTGTCTACATCAATGTCGACATTTCCGCCTCGGCTGCTGAGGCTGGGCTCGATGGTGTCGCCTGTCCCGTCAGTACCACTTTCCCCAAGGATCGCGACTGCCTCGTCCGCTTCGGAGTGGGCGTAGGCATCAACATTGGCAGAGTAGGGTGGCGCAAGGCGCCCGACATGGAGGCCCTGATGGACATGAATCAGGCTGAGGTCGATGCCCTCAACCTCAGCATTCAGGAACTTGAGGCCGAGAATGCGCGTCTCCGTTCTTCCCAGGGCGATGCCAGCGTGGAGTGCGAGATTCCTGCAGCCCCCGAGATTGGACAGTAGGGAAAGCCCGTCCGCCCAAAACAAATTAACGATATAACAACAAAACAAATAAGAATACATGGAACCCAAAGAAAAAGTAATCCTGACTGGCGACCGCCCCACGGGCCGACTGCACATCGGCCACTATGTTGGTTCGCTCCGTCGTCGTGTAGCTCTCCAGAATGCGGGTGAGTACGACAAGATTTTCATCATGATAGCCGACGCACAGGCACTTACCGACAATGCCGACAACCCCGAGAAGATTCGCCAGAACGTCATCGAGGTAGCCCTTGACTACCTGGCCGCCGGCCTCGACCCCGACAAGGTCAACATCTTCGTGCAGAGCGCCGTGCCCGAACTCACCGAGCTGGCCTTCTACTACATGAACCTCGTCTCCGTGGCTCGCGTGCAGCGTAACCCTACCGTCAAGACCGAGATTGAGATGCGCGGCTTTGCCGGCGAGAGCGTTCCCACCGGCTTCTTCTGCTACCCCATCTCGCAGGCTGCCGACATCACCCTCTTCCACGGCACCACCGTCCCCGTGGGCGAGGATCAGCGTCCTATGATTGAACTCACCAACGAGATCGTGCGTCGCTTCAACAATATCTATGGCGACACGCTCAACGAGTGCCAGGTGCTGCTGCCCGAGAACCAGGCTTGCATGCGCCTGCCCGGTACCGACGGCAAGGCCAAGATGTCCAAGTCGCTGGGCAACTGCATCTACCTCTCCGATTCGGCCAAGGAACTCAAGAAGAAGGTCAACTCTATGTTTACCGACCCCCTGCATCTCAATATCGAGGATCCCGGTCACCTTAGCGGCACCTATACTGACGAGGAGGGCAACGAGCACGAGTACCAGAATACCGTCTTCATCTACCTCGACGCCTTCTGCGAGGACAGCGACTTCGAGAAGTTCCTGCCCGACTACAAGAATCTCGACGAGATGAAGGCCCACTACTGCAAGGGCGGTCTGGGCGATGGCACCTGCAAGAAGTTCCTCCTCAACATCCTCAACGACCGCCTCGAGCCCATGCGCCAGCGCCGTGCCGAGTACGAGAAGGATATCAAGGGTGTCTACGACATCCTCAAGCGCGGCACCGAGGCCGCTCGCAAGGTCGGCCAGCAGACCATTGCCGAGGTGCGTCACGCCATGCGCATCGACTACTTCGACGACGAGGCCCTCATCGCCGAACAGCAGAAAAAGTTCAACGCCAAGTAATTGATGGTGAAGGGTTGGTGAAGAGTTTGTGAAGGGTTAGGAAAACCCTTCACCTGTCTAAGCCCTTATTTCAGAGGATGTTAAAGATGGTGAGTGAAGAGTGAAGTTTTTTTGCTTATTTAGATAAAACCCGTCGCTTGAAGGCAAGAAATCCCGTGCAGCATAAAAAATAAATTCGTGCTGCACGGAATTTTATTTCTCGCTGCATGAAACTTTTTTTCTTGCAGTAAACCCCAACTTCTCGTTTACGTTCAGCTTGTCAAAGTTGATGGGTACAACTTGCATTGATGGACGTTGCCTCCTTTTTCAGGTCGTCAATGAAGGTGTCTATGGCTTGCTTGGTGATGTGTTGCATGACGACAATGTGGTTGAGATCGCCACCGAAGCGTTCGTCGTGGCCTCCTGCCAGGAGGTACTTGTCGATGATGCCCTTTGAGGGACGGGCGAAGAACACGGTGTTGCTGTATTTGTTGACCCAGTGGGGCCAGTGGATCTTCTCGAGCTCGTCGACCAGGTATTGGGTGCATTCCATGATGGAGGTTGCCTGCTCGGTCCACTTCTCCATGCCCACCTTCTTGATGAGCCACCAGAACTTGAGGGGCTGGATGGCGTCGCGCGAGCAGTTGATCATGCGCATATTATTATTAAGGTAGGGCACGTTGAAGCTGTTCTGGCTCTCATAGACCTTTCTGGTGCAGATGAAGAGACCCGATGGGCTGTCGATTCCGAAGAACTTGTGCCCGCTGATGGAGATGGATTCGAAGCCCTGCTTCTTCATGTCTACCATGTCCTTGTGCTTGGTGAATGGCAGGTAGCCGCCGAAGAGTGCGGCGTCGAGGTGGCGGTAGATGGCAGGTATCTCGGTGTGCTTGGAGAGCACGCCGTTGAGCTCCTCCATGTTGTCGATGGCTCCCTTGAAGGTGGATCCCATGGCATAGACCATCAGTACGGGTCGCGAGGTGTCGAGTTCTTTCTCCAGTTCTTCGGGTATCATGCGCCCCATGTCGTCGCTCTTGATGAGCTTCATGTCGAGGTTCTGCAGGTCGGCAAGTCGCATGTTGGAGTAGTGTGCCTCGTCAGAGACATAGAGCACGGGCTTGATGTTCGTGGCGTTGTATAGCATCTTGGCGCCGAAGTATATGCCGTGGTTGTTGCCGTCGGTGCCGCTGTGGGTCACGATGCCCCAGGTGTCGTTGAGGTCGTAGCCGTAGAGTGGGGCGAACCATTCTATCACCTCGCGCTCGAACTTCTGCGACGACATCTTCCATGGGTCGTCGGTCATCGGGTCGCCAGCGTTGTTGAGGTTTACAACCTCCATGCCCGTGTTGACGTACCACTCGTAGAAGTCGTGCAGTTCGGACTTCTGATTGGCGGGGTAGCCGAAGAACGACTTCTGTCCTTCCTTCCACTTAGCAACTGCCGCGTCCAGTTCGGGGAATCCGGATGCCTGGGCTGCTGCATTACTACTGAATGCTAAAAGCATTACCACGACGTTCACAAAGATGCTTTTTACCTTCATGCGTTTTCCGATTTTATCTGCTGAAACGAAAAGAGCACGCCCTTGGAGGACGTGCCCTTGGTATTTGTACTCCTGTGTGGTTGAGGATTACTTTTTCTCGTAAGTTGTCATGTCGAACATGACAGAGGTGCGAGTCATGTATTGGATCTTCTCGTAGAACGTCTTGCCCTCCTTGTAGTAGCTGTCGGCACCCTTGTTCATCTTGGTGATGACTCCATCGAGGCCGTTGTTGTATGACTGGAAGAAGTCGTCGTATTTTGAGTCAATCTCATAGCTGAAGTCATAGTCTGTCTCATCGATGATGGGGTTTGAGGGGTCGTTGTCGTAGACTCTCTTGCTGTAGTTGGAGTAGTTGCCCGTCTTGCCGTCAGCATTGAAGGTGTAGGCAACGCGCTTCGTTTCTTTATAATTGCGAGTCACTGTACCTGCGTTTGTTGTTACTTCACTGGTGAACTCTTTGTCATTGTACTCGTAGACCCACTTGCTGCCCTTGAGGTTGGCCTCGATGTCGGTCTTCGTTTCCAGGTACTCGGGCTTTTCTTCGGGCTTGGGGGTAACCTCATCGTCGTTGCCACATGAAGTGAACGTCAGAGCGCCGGCACATGCCAGCAGGAGGAATAGATACTTTTTCATTTTTGTTGTTTGTTTAGTTAATAATGTTTATCTGTTTTTTGCTTGATCAATCGGGTTGCGATAGAACTTGGGTGCAAATTTACGGATTATTTTCTGATTTGCCGATGAATTTTGCATTTTTTGCAGCGTATCTGCTGTAAAAAGCACAAAAAGAAACACTGATTTCCCCTTTTCTTGACCTTGATGTGAAAAAAAAACGGAAAACGCTTGGTCGTTTCGCAAAATAGCCTTACCTTTGCACTCGCAAATCGGGAACGATGCCTTGGGCGATTAGCGCAGCTGGTTCAGAGCATCTGCCTTACAAGCAGAGGGTCGGCGGTTCGAATCCGTCATCGCCCACAAGGAAGTTGACGATTGAAAATTGAAGGTTGAAGATTGAAACCTGCGATTGAAGATAGAAAATCGGAGATTGACAATTGAAGCATCGAGAAGATTTGCACGTTCGTTCTTTATAACTCACAGTAAGGGGCCACGAGGCAATTATGAATTGTGAATTATGAATTATGAATTGAGAAAAGGGGCGATTAGCGCAGCTGGTCCAGAGCATCTGCCTTACAAGCAGAGGGTCGGCGGTTCGAATCCGTCATCGCCCACGACGGAAAATTGAAGATTGAAGATTGAAATCCGGAGATTGAAGGAGATTGAAGATTGAAATCCGGAACATTGAAGATTGAAGATTGAAATCCGAAAGATTGAAAATTAGATTCTGAAAAGATTTAGTAGAGAGAATGAAAATGATGAGTCGTGTCCGTGATGGTTGCGACTTTTTGCGTTAAAAAAAGAAAACGGTAAAAACACTTATGAATTTAGAATTATTGACGGCCATCTCACCCATTGACGGTCGTTACAGAGGTAAGACAGATGCCCTTGCAAGTTATTTCTCCGAGTATGCTTTGGTGCGCTATCGTGTACGTGTTGAGATAGAGTATTTCATCACGCTCTGCGAGTTGCCCTTGCCCCAGCTGAAGGAGTTTCCCGCCAGCCTCTATGAGCAGTTGCGTGACATCTACCGCCAGTTCAGCGTGGAGGATGCACAGCGCGTGAAGGACATCGAGAGCGTGACCAACCATGACGTCAAGGCTGTGGAGTATTTCATCAAGGAGAAGTTCGACGCCATCGGCGGCCTGGATGCCTACAAGGAGTTCATCCACTTTGGCCTAACCTCACAGGATATCAACAATACCAGCGTGCCCCTGAGTATTAAGGATGCGCTCAACGAGGTCTACTATCCTCAGATAGAGGAGCTCATCGCGCAGCTCAAGGAGTATGCCGAGGAGTGGAAGGACGTGCCCATGCTGGCCAAGACGCACGGTCAGCCTGCCAGCCCCACCCGTCTGGGCAAGGAGGTGATGGTCTTTGTCTACCGTCTGGAGCGTCAGCTGCAGATGCTGAAGGCTTGTCCCTTGACGGCCAAGTTCGGTGGCGCCACGGGTAACTACAACGCCCACCACGTGGCCTACCCCGAGTACGACTGGCGTGCCTTCGGTACAAAGTTCGTGGCAGAGAAACTCGGCCTGGAGCGCGAGGAGTACACCACGCAGATCAGTAACTACGACTGCCTGGCAGCCGTCTTCGATGCTATGAAGCGCATCAACACCATCATCATCGACCTCGACCGCGACTTCTGGCAGTACGTCTCCATGGAGTACTTCCGTCAGAAGGTGAAGAAGGGCGAGGTGGGCAGCAGTGCCATGCCCCACAAGGTGAACCCCATCGACTTCGAGAACAGCGAGGGTAACCTGGGCTGCGCCAACGCCCTGCTGAACCACCTGGCTCAGAAGTTGCCCATCAGTCGTCTGCAACGCGACCTGACCGACAGCACTGTGCTGCGCAACATCGGTGTGCCCATGGGACACATGGTCATCAGCATACAGAGCACGCTGAAGGGTCTGCGCAAGCTCGTCCTCAACGAGGCAGCCCTGAACCGTGACCTCGACGGCTGCTGGGCCGTAGTGGCCGAGGCCATCCAGACCATCCTGCGCCGTGAGGCTTATCCTAACCCCTACGAGGCCCTCAAGGCCCTGACCCGCACCGGTGCCGGCATCGAGGAGTCGACTATCAAGGACTTCATCGAAACGCTCGAGGTCAGCGAGGAGGTCAAGGCAGAGTTGCGCAAGATCACGCCCCATACGTATACGGGCATGTAAGAAGATTGAAAAATAAAGAGTGAATAATACCTAATACGACTAATAATATAATACATAAGTCGTTGCTATTGAATGAGCCATCTGATTAATTAAGATTAGAAAGATTAAGTATTATCCACTATTCACTAAGAATTGCACATAAACGAGTTAGATAAGGATTAAGAAAAACACTTTAAGATTGAAACGACAATGACAACAGAAGATGAGAGCTGGAGAGAGCATTTCTCCACAGATGACAACAGCAGTGATAACGGCAGCCGTGAGGGCTACCGTCCCAATAATAGCGGGCGTACACCCCGTCCCCGCATAGCACGTCCAGCCTACAGTTCGAACAATACGGGTGGTGGCTATCGTCCCAGCTACCAGCAGCGTGGCGAGGGCTACCGTCCCAGCTACCAGCAGCGTGGCGAAGGATATCGTCAGGGCGAAGGCGGCTACCAGTCTCGTGAACAGCGTGGCGAGGACTACCGTCCCAACTATCAGCAGCGTAGTGAGGGCTACCGTCCCAGTTACCAGCAGCGTGGCGAGGGCTACCGTCAGCACGAAGGAGGGTATCAGCCCCGTGAGCAGCGTGGCGAGGGCTACCGTCCCAACTACCAGCAGCGTGGCGAGGGTTACCGTCAGGGCGAAGGTGGTGGCTACCGTCCCAGCTACCAGCAGCGTGGTGAGGGCTACGGTCAGCAACGCGGCGGCTACCAGCAGCGCGGTGGCGGCTACGGTCAGCCTCAGCGTCGTCCCAAGCAGCAGGGTGGCTACAATCCCAATGCTAAGTACAGCCTGAAGAAGCGCATCGAGTACAGCGAGGCACACATCGATCCCAGCCAGCCCTTGCGTCTGAACAAGTTCCTGGCCAATGCCGGTGTATGCAGCCGTCGTGAGGCTGACGACTTCATCCAGGCTGGTGTGGTGAGCGTGAACGGACAGATCGTTACCGAGCTGGGTACCAAGGTGCTGCGCACCGATACCGTGCTCTTCCACGACCAGCTGGTAAACATCGAGAAGAAGGTCTACGTGCTGCTCAACAAGCCCAAGGACTACGTGACCACCAGCGACGATCCTCAGAACCGCAAGACGGTGATGGACCTCGTGCAGGATGCCTGCCGCGAGCGCATCTATCCTGTGGGTCGTCTGGACCGTAACACCACGGGTGTGCTGCTGCTCACTAACGATGGCGACCTGGCCAGCAAGCTGACGCACCCCCAGTACCTGAAGAAGAAGATATACCACGTGTACCTTGATAAGAACGTCACCGCTGCCGACATGCACCAGATTGCCGAGGGCATCAACCTCGAGGACGGCGAGATCCATGCAGATGCCATCGAGTATGCCAGCGAGACGGACAAGAAGCAGGTGGGCATCGAGATTCACAGCGGCCGCAACCGCATCGTGCGTCGCATCTTCGAGCACCTGGGCTACCGTGTCGTGAAGCTCGACCGCGTGTTCTTCGCCGGCCTGACCAAGAAGAACCTGCGTCGCGGCGACTGGCGCTACCTCACCGAGAAGGAGGTCAGTATGCTCAGAATGGGAGCGTTTGAGTAATTCATAAATCACAATTCATAATTCATGATTGGGCTGGCGCAGCATTATGACTGACCAGCCCGATAACTATGAAAATCTACAAAGAAATGAAAAGAACAAAAGTAATAGACGCACTGCAGTGCACGAACTACGGTTCGGATATCACGGTCAAGGGTTGGGTGCGCTCAAAGCGTGGCAGCAAGGGCATCTTCTTCATTGCCCTCAACGACGGTTCTACCATCAAGAATGTACAGATTGTGGCCGATGAGGCTAACTTCGATGAGGAGATGGTGAAGCAGATCACCACCGGTGCTTGCCTCAGCGTGGAGGGCATCCTCGTAGAGAGCCCCGCTGCCGGTCAGGCCAGCGAGATACAAGCCAAGAAGATTGAGGTGCTGGGCACTTGTGGCAACGACTATCCCATGCAGAAGAAGGGCCAGACCTTCGAGTACATGCGCCAGCATGCTCACATGCGTCTGCGTACCAATACCTTCGGTGCCGTGATGCGCATCCGCCACAACATGGCCATGGCCATCCACACCTACTTCCACGAGCACGGATACTTCTACTTCCATACCCCCCTCATCACCGCCTCCGACTGCGAGGGCGCTGGTCAGATGTTCCAGGTGACGACCAAGAATCTCTACGACCTGAAGAAGGACGAGCAGGGTTCTATCATCTACGATGACGACTTCTTCGGCAAGCAGGCTTCGCTCACCGTTTCGGGTCAGCTCGAGGGTGAGCTCGGTGCCACCGCACTCGGTGCCATCTACACCTTTGGCCCCACCTTCCGTGCCGAGAACAGCAATACGCCCCGCCACCTGGCCGAGTTCTGGATGGTAGAGCCCGAGGTTTGCTTCATCGACCTCAACGACCTGATGGACCTCGAGGAGGACTTCATCAAGTTCTGCGTGCGCTGGGCACTCGACAACTGTAAGGACGACCTCGAGTTCCTCAACAAGATGGTCGACAAGGGGCTCATCGAGCGCCTCGAGGGTGTCCTCAAGGAGGAATTCGTACGCCTACCCTATACCAAGGGTATCGAGATTCTGCAGGAGGCCATCCAGAGCGGCAAGAAGAAGTTCGAGTTCCCCTGCAACTGGGGTGACGACCTGGCCAGCGAGCACGAGCGCTACCTCGTGGAGGAGTACTTCAAGAAGCCCGTCATCATGACCAACTATCCCAAGAAGATCAAGGCCTTCTACATGAAGCTCGACGAGGAACTGCCCGTCTACAACGGTCAGCCCCAGGAGCAGCCCGTACAGGGTACCGACGTCCTCTTCCCCCAGATTGGCGAGATTATCGGTGGTTCTGTCCGCGAGGAGAACTACGACAAACTGATGAACGAGATTCAGGAGCGTGACATCCCCATGAAGGATATGTGGTGGTATCTCGATACCCGTCGCTTCGGCAGCTGTCCCCACGGTGGTTTCGGTCTCGGCTTCGAGCGTCTCATCCTCTTCGTGACGGGTATGCAGAACATCCGCGACGTCATCCCCTTCCCCCGTACTCCCAAGAACGCCGAGTTCTAACCTGCATGATTCATGCCTACTTAGTGCAGGCTGATTTATACCATTGCATAGAGCGACAAATGAGTTCCAAACTTGTTTGTCGCTTCTTTTTTTACCCTTTATGGCATTAGTTTTTTGTCATTTGCTTGTACGTAACCTTTTTTTGTAGTATCTTTGCACTGAATGATAAACAGAAACGTAAAAATGAAAAACGGTTTGAGATACTTCCTGATTCTGACAGCATGGCTGCAGTTGCATGTTAACGCACAGACGCCTGTGAGCTATTTCGGTGCCATTCCCGACCTGAAAGTGTCGGGCAAGGAGTTTGTGGATCCTACCGGCAAGGCCGTCACGCTGCATGGTGTGATGGACACGCCGAACTGCTACTTCAACAGCGGACGATGGGGGTGGATATCGTACGACAACCCCTCGGCTAGTGACCTTACTGCGTGCAAGAATTACTTCACCAAGGTGTTCCAAGCTATTGCCAATCCTGCCAAGGGGTCGTACTGCAACCTCTTCCGCCTGCACCTCGACCCTGCCTGGTTGCGCGACAAGAACATCAAAGCCACGGGCTTCACCAACGTCGATGCCCAGGCCAATACCGCCACCGACCCGCACGGAAACAGTGTACGCGAAGAGGCCAACATCTGCCACTTCTCGTATGACAGGATGCGGGCACGCATGCAAGACCTCTATGTGCCCATCATCAAGGATGCGTTGGCTCACGGCCTTTACGTCGTGGTGCGTCCTCCTGGCGTGTTCCCCGAGAAAGTCACGGTGGGTGACTATTACAACGAATTCCTTATCAAGGTGTGGGACATCTTCTCGAGCGACAGCTACGTGAAGAGCCATTCGGGTCAGATTATGATTGAACTGGGCAACGAGCCCGTGGATATGAATGGAAACCTTGCAGATTACTTCCAACCTGTTGTCAACAAGATTCGACAGAACGGTTTCAACGGTATCATTCTGCTGCCTGGCACGAGTTGGCAGGCCGACTATCGCAGTTACAACACCAAGCCTATTCAGGACAGCAATTTCGGCTATGCCGTGCACAACTACCCCGGATGGTATGGCGGTTGGGATGCCAACCAGTCGGAGTCCAACTTTATCTCGACCTTCGAGGCACAGGTGCCTGTCGACAAGAAGCCCATCGTCATCACCGAGGTGGACTGGAGCCCCATGAAGAAGGGAGCCGGTCACTGGAACGAGGCTCACACACAGTATACCGAGGGTAACTTCGGCACATGGGGAACGGGAACGACCAACAGTCCTGCACCCAGCGTGGCTTACAAGAACACACAGAATACGGGGTGGGGTATGAAGTTCAAGCACCTTGTGGACAAGCACCCCAACATAAGCTGGACACTGCAGGGTACCACGACCTACGTCGACATAGACACCTACCTGAAGAACGGCACCGTGCAGCCTGCCTTCACTGACCAGATGAAGGCGGCCGGCTACCAGGATGCCAGCGAGGCTTGTTCGGGAGCTTGCTTCAGTTGGTACAAGACGTATGCCTGCGGCGACCGCATCCCCTACGGAACGCCCAGCGTATCGCCCGATACGGAGTATCACTTCACGTCGGCCCAGACGGTTGGCAATGCCTCGTTTGACGAGAAGACGGGGCACTACTGTTTCTACACGACTACCTATTCCTCTTTCGTCTTCGATGACTGGAAGGGTACGCGCCTGGCCGAGTGTGCCGAACTGGTCATCAACCAGGGTAAGGGCAGTACCATCGGCTACCGACTCGACGTGCAGATTATCGACAGCAATGGCAAGGATGTGGTGACGGGTACGTATGTGATTGGCACAGAGGCTGCGGGCACTCGTTCGCAGAGCTCCCTGGGCCAGAAAACGTACCGGTTGTACGAGATCTTTGCCGACTACCTGAAGCAGGATCCCGGCTGCACCGTCGGCAGCATACGTCTGAATACGGTGGTCAGCGAGGAGGACACTGACAGAACGGGCAAGTACTGGTTTACGCTCGATGACATACACCTGACGAAGGCGATGCTCAAGGCCGAGAAGATAGTGGCAGGAACCAGCCTGGAGGACATCCCTCTCTATGGCCATTCTACGGCTCCGGAGTACTACTTCAACAACAACTCTAATCTGGGCGGTTGGGGCAATGGTGAAATCACCAATCATAACAATGGCAGCTATACGATTGTTGTCAGTGAAAAGAAGAATCCTTGGGAAGGACAATTCAACCTGCAGTACGATGACAGTTATCCCAAGGGTACCGAACTGACACTGAGCCTCGACATCAAGGGTTCAGTGGCAGGCACGATAGGTGCAGCCATACAGAATCCTGATGGCTACGTGGATTGTGGCAACTTCCCCAGCATGAGTGTGACCACCAGCTGGAAGACGGTGACGGTCATGGCTACTGTTACGGGCGACAACGCACGTCGTGTGCTGCTGAACTATGGCGACTACCTCGGCACGCTCGATATCCGCAATATCAAGTTGTCGTACATGAAGGAAAGCCAAGGTGCCGCCATCGAGGGCCAGAACATACGCCTCAACGAGGCGGCTACGAACGGTGCTGAAATCTTTGGTGCTGGGCTGATAGGCAACGTGGCATACAGCGACTATGCCGACCTGAGCGACTACAAGAAGATGGTCATCAAAGGTAGCGGAGGCTCGTTGCGCGTGCTCTACAACCGTCCCGCCACGGGCACCTGTCCCGAGCTGAATCCCACGCTTGAAGGTGGCGAGGCCGTCATCGACCTCTCGGCTTATCCTTACTTCCACCTCAATTCCATCAAGGTGGGATGGGGACAGACCGCCACGGTCACCTCTATCCGTCTTTACAGCGAGGACAGCACCGAGAGTGAGGCCGACTACATCATTGCGGGTTACGGCTACGAGGATGCCTCGACCCTGGCTGCACTCGGCGACAAGACGGCAACCGTCATCGACATCACAGGCTATGCCAGCCAGACGGCAAAGCGTTTCGAGAGTGCCAACCCTAACTGTCTGCTCGTCTACAAGGACGGCAGTGAGGAACTCATTGGCGGTGCCTTTGATGAAAGAAACGTGGTGAAGAAGGGCTACGACTACAGCGCATGGCGCATTGACCTCGTGGACGACTACAACTTCCGGTCGCCCTACACCATCAATACCGTAGGCGGTGCCAGCTACAAGCGCACGTTGCCAAGTGGCACGTACTGGGGCACTATGTCGCTTCCCTTCGAACTCGACCTGGCCGAGTCGGGACAGCCTGCTGTCTACGTGCTGAGCGTCGTGAACGATGGTGAGATGCGCTTCAACCGCGTCAGCAAGGGCAAGGTGGCAGCCGGTTCCGTCATCCTCTACTACAATGCAAAGGGCGGACAGACCACCCTGTCGGGCAAGGGCATCGCTCCGACGGCCGAGGGCTTCAACATCCAGCCCATCCAGGGCGTGGACGGTTGGTACACCGCCCAGAGCTTCAGCCATCAGGTCATTGCCGACGTCAGCAAGCATCCCGTGCTCAAGGACTATGAGGTATATGGCATCTCGCAGAACGAGATGATACACGCCACTCGTGAGCTTACCCTGAAGCCCTTCCGTGCCTTCTACCTTTGCAAGAAGTCGGCTCACAACGTCAAGGCCAGCTTCACCATCTGTCTTGACGACACGGACATGGACGATGTGACTGGCGCGATGCCATCCGTCAGCGAGACTCAGCCTGCCACGGAGGTAGAGCGTTACGATGTCATGGGACGTCGCCTCTCCACCAGTGTCAGGGGCTTGAATTTCATCCGTATGAGCGATGGCTCTGTACGCAAAGTGATGCGCAAATAATATATGGCAGTAATAAATAAATGCCTTTGCCGACGGTACGAAGGATGGCGTATGGTACTTTGATGACACATTCGTGGGTGACAACAAGACTATCCTCGATCCTGTGGACGATGTGGCACACGTCCTTTGGGGCGGTAAGTGGCGCATGCCTACCAAGGAAGAGTTCGAAGAGCTTCTGACCGCCAAGTCGCTTTGTAGAAGTGCTGACCGCAATATTGTCAAAATCTACGTTCCCGATACCTTCACCAAGCCAGTATGCTTTGATACCTATTTGGAGGCTTATAACCATTTAGGTTCTCGTGATTCCCAAGAAGTGGCAAATTACTGGACCTGCACACTCTCTTCTGAGGGAAGTCAGTACGCTTGCTGTATGCTGTATAAACCCTCATGGAATGACAAACCTTACGTGGGTAAGGCCCCTCGTTGCAATGGAAACAAAATACGTCCCGTTTGCGACAGGTAGCTAAAAAAACGATAACGTATTAACTTGATTCCCATCCCTGGTACGCCTCTTCGTGCGGGGGATGGGCTTTTTTTTGTTTATTTTTGTTGATGTTTTCGAATAAATGTTGTAATTTTGCAGTCGATTTGGTAACGGACGCACCCGTCATAGCCTGGCGAATGCCTGTCCGTGCAAGGGAATCAGGTGAGAAGCCTGAGCTGTTCCTGCAGCTGTAAGCCACGTTGTGCGTGCCATCAAACAGGTCACTGGCCCCGGGGGCTGGGAAGACGATGGCACGGGAGTGGCAAAGCCAGAATACCTGCCAGGTCGTTGGGATTATTAGCAGGTCCTCCCAGGATAGGGGGCGTAATAATTAAGCATCGAACGCAGAAAGAATGAAGAGATGTAAGGCACTCGCTGCGATGGCGGCGGTGGTACTTGGTGTGCAGGCTCATGCCCAGGGCACGGAGACGGCAGAGAAGCGCGACTCGCTCGACGAGGTCGTGGTCTATGGCGCGTCCCGCTCGCAGGACTATCGCAGCACCGCCCCCATGTTCTCGCTCACGCAGAACAGCCTCGACCGCCTTGGCGTGACCGACATCAGCAGCGCGCTGAGCCGACTGCCCGGCATCACCCTGACCGACTACGGTGGCGCGGGCGGACTGAAGACGGTCAGTGTGCGTGGCTTCGGGTCGAAGCATACGGCCGTGGTCTACGATGGCGTGACGCTGAGCAACAACCAGTCGGGCAGCATCGACGTGTCGCGCTATTCGCTCGACAACGTCTCGGAACTCTCGCTCGTGGTGGGCGATGACGACGACATCTTCCAGCCGGCACGCAACGCCGCCTCGGCCGCCTCGCTCTACATCAACACCATGCGACTGCCCTCCCACGACCTAGCCCTCCATGCCACGGCCCAGCTCCGCACGGGGTCGTGGGGCTACGTCAATCCGCACTTCCGCCTTGACAAGAACTTCTCGGAGGCCTTCGGCATGAGCCTTGTGGGCGACTATGTGCATGCCGACAACAACTACCCCTATACCATCGACAACGTGGAGCAGAAGGTGAGTGCGCGTCGCAAGAACTCGCGCATGAACTCCGGCCATGGCGAGCTGAGCCTGGTCTACCGTCCCTCTGTGCGCAACACGCTCTCGCTCAAGGCTTACTACTACGACAACGACCGTCAGTTGCCCGGCATGGTGCACTACTACGTGAACGACAGCCGCGAGACCAAGCACGACCAGAATGCCTACGGCCAGCTGAACTGGCGTTCCGACCTGTCGGACAAGTGGAAGCTCTCGTGCGTGGCCAAGTTCAACTACGTCATGACCGACTACAAGGACCCTGCCTATCCCCATGGCGTCAAGGACCACCAGTACTGGCAGCGCGAATACTACGCTTCGGCCAGCCTGCTCTTCCAGCCGCTGCGCCAGCTCTCCTTCGACTACTCGGCCGACTATGCCTTCAACAACCTGACCGGTGGCGATGTGTCTACTTATCGCCGTCCCTCGCGCAACACCATCCTGCAGGTGCTGGCTGCCAAGTACCAGGCGCAGCGGCTGACCGTGGTGGGACGCCTGCTCGGTTCGCTCTACTTCGACCGCACCACGGTGGGGAAGTCCGCACAGGACATCAAGCACCTCTCACCCTCGCTCAGCGTCAGCTATCAGGTGCTGCCCCGTGAGGACCTGCACGTCCGCTTCTCCTACAAGGACATCTTCCGCACGCCCACCTTCAACGAATCGTACTACGACCACTTCGGCAGCACCGATCTGCAGCCCGAGTGTACCAACCAGTTCAACCTCGGTCTCACCTGGAACCGCAGCTATGCGCGTGGTGCCTCGAACGTGGGACTGACCGTAGACGCGTATATAAATAAGGTAAAGAACAAGATTGTGGCCATCCCCTACGACATGTTCAAGTGGACGAACGTGAACCTGGGCAGCGTGAACACCGTGGGCCTCGATGCCACGGGCCACTGGCGGCAGGCGCTCGGCCACGGCCATCTGTTGCAACTGTCGGCCAACTACACCCTGCAACAGGTGCGCGACCGGACGGACGGTCCCGCCTCGCCCTACTACAACTTCCAGGTGGCCTACACGCCCGAGCATTCGGGCAGCGGCTCCGTGGCGTGGGAGAATCCGTGGGTCAACCTGTCGGGCAACCTCGTCATGGTGTCGAGCCGATGGCCCAACAATGAGCACTATCGGGGCACCATGCTGCGCGGCTACCGCACCGTAGGCCTCACGCTCTACCGCACCTTTGCCATCCGCCGCCACTACCTCCACGCCCGCATCGACCTCAAGAACCTCTTCAACCAGCAGTACGAGGTCATCGGTCATTACCCCATGCCCGGCCGCTCGTGGATGCTGACGCTGAGGTGGAAGATGTAGGAGATTGAAGGTTGAAAGTTCAGCTCATCGTATCTTTATTCTTCGATAACTCGATTCCTCGAAAATCCGATTCCTCGAAATCCCGAAAAGTAAAACAACAACAATAAACCCCAAAAAAAACAAACAAAACAATGAAGAAGTACATTTCTTTCGCTGCATTGGCAGCAGTAGCCGCACTGGGCTTCACCTCGTGCGACGACAAGGATGACGCTCCCGTGTTGGAGCAGGTAACCACCAGTGAGGGCGTATTTGTAGTGAACAGTGGCAACCAGTCGGGCAAGATCGACGGCTCGCTGACCTACTACGACTACAACACAAAGGTGGCCACCCAGAATGTCTATCAGGCAGCCAACGGTAAGTCGTTAGGTCTCACCCTGCCCGGTTGCGTGGTGTATGGCAGCAAGATCTACATCGTAGGTTCAGTTGAGTCCACCGTGTTCATTGCCGACCGCAAGGATCTCCATGAGATTGCAACCGTCAAGACCGAGGTAGAGGGTGAGGGCGTCAAGGGCCGTCACGCCGTGGCTGGAGGCGGTTACGTCTTCGTGGCCAGCTATGCCAACACCGTGTTTGCCATCGATACGCTGACCAACACCATCACCAAGACCTTCAAGAGCGGTGACTACAGCGACGGCATCTGCTATCAGGATGGCTATCTCTACACCGGTGACACCGACTACGGACGCTATGGCAAGGAGACTCACGGCACACCCAGCGTGACCAAGATCAACGTGGCTACCGGTGAGAGCAAGATCATCACCAACGACAAGTTCCGCAACCCCACCGACATTGTCAGCGTGGACGGTCGCATCTTCGTGCAGGACAAGGGCTACTACGGTGGCGAGAACGGTGGTCAGATCGAGCAGAACCTCTACGAGCTGGCAGCTGACGGCAGCATCAAGAAGGAGATTGGCGAGGCTTCAACCATCGCAGCCGGCAACGACAAGATCTACATCATCTCGGCTCCCTACAAGGGTCATGCTCCCGAGTACAAGGTTTACGACGTGAAGAGCGGCGAGCTGAAGACCTTCTGCAAGGGTGACGAGATTCAGTACCCCAACATGATCTCAGTCGATCCCGTCAAGAACATCGTCTACATCAGCTCTTACCAGCTCAAGGCCGGCTCTACCAGTGCTGATTACAAGGCTGCTGGCTACGTCGTAATGTACGACGGCCAGAGCGGTGCTTGCCTCGGTCAGTTCGAGTGCGGTGTAGGTGGTGGTGCTGTGGTGCCTAACACCAAGGTGGAGATGGTGAGCAAGTAAACCTCTCATACAGCGAATTACCCAATGACAAATGCCTGAGCAGAACCCGTTTCTCGTGTGTCTGCCAGGCATTTTTTTTGTTCCCAAAGGGGGGGGCTGTACATGCCGCCTTCCTGCGTCTTTTTCTTCATGAAAACCCTTGAAATGTGCGAAATGTCGTGCTATTTTGCGTAATTCGTGCCGAAAAGGCTCCGAATCTCGCAAGAAATGCGTAATTTTGTGTCCGCTAAAAAAACAAGAATGAAACGATACCCCTACCTACTCCTTCTCATGCTCAGTCTCTTCATGCTTGTCTCGTGCCGGCAGGGAGACCAAAAGTCCACTGGTAAGGAACAAGACATCGAGATGCGCTACGCCACGCTGCTCCGCATGACGGAGGGCGACGGCTACGTGGCTGCCGAGTTCATCAACCCCTGGGATTCGACCCGTGTGCTGCACCGCTACGTCCTTGTACCGCGCGATGCCGAACTGCCTGATCAGTTGCCCGAAGGCGACCTCATTCGCACCCCCTTGCGCAAGATGCTCGTCTATGTCAGCGTCCATTCCTCACTCTTCAACGAGCTGGGAGCCCTCGATGCCATCGGTGCCGTAGGCGACGGACAGTACATGTACATCGACCAGCTGCAGGCCGACATCAAGAGCGGCAAGGTGCTCGACTGCGGCACCAGCAAGGCCATCAATGCCGAGCAGATTATCGACTTCGACCCCGATGCCGTCATCATCTCGGCCATGGAGGATAACAATAGCTACGCCAAGCTCCTCAATGTAGGCATACCCGTTGTCGAGTGTGCCGACTACATGGAGACGGGGCCCTTGCAGCGTGCTGAGTGGATGCGTTTCTATGGTCTCCTCGTGGGCAAGGGCGCGCAGGCCGACAGCCTCTTTGCCTTCATTGAGAACTCCTACAACACCTTGAAGGACAAGGTGAAGAACGTCAGCCACAAGCCCACCGTGCTCGATGGCAAGAAGCTCAACTCCAGCTGGTACATAGCCGGAGCTGCCAGCACCACGGGCCAGATGATTGCCGATGCCGGTGGCCAGTACGTCTTTCTGGACGAGACGTCCAACGGCAGCGTGCCCTACAGTCCCGAGGTGGTGCTCGACCGTGGTGCCGACGCCGACGTCTGGATGCTGAAGTACTACAAGGAAGAGGGTGAGCCCACCCTTGCCGACCTCTCCTCCGACTGGGCTGGCTACACGCGCCTCAAAGCTTATCAGCAGCAGCGGGTTCACGTTGTCAACCTCAGCCATACCGACTTCTACATGGTCACCCCCTTCCATCCCGAAGTCCTGCTCAAGGAGTACATCCACATCCTCCATCCCGAGGTCATCGAGCCCGACTTCCAACCGACGTACTATAAAAAGATCTAATTGTGAGTAGTTATCGGGTATAACCAATAACCTAAACTCTTAACTTATCATGGCCGTGAAGTCCGACAAGCCAGTCCTCCTGTTCCTCAGCCTCAGCATCGTGGTGCTCTTCGTGTGCTGCCTCGTGTTCGGTTCCGTCAACATACCGTTCGCGCAGGTCGTTCGCGTCCTGACCGGTGGTGTGGCCGACAAGGCCAGCTGGCAGTTCATCATCCTCCACTCGCGTCTGCCGCAGACCATCACCGCCTGCGTCTGCGGAGCCAGCCTCGCCCTGTCGGGACTCCTGCTGCAGACCTTCTTCCGCAACCCTCTGGCTGGTCCCTCCGTGCTGGGCATCAGCAACGGAGCCTCGCTCGGTGTGGCCATCGTCATGCTCTCCATGGGTGGCGTGCTCGGGGCAGCAGGCGAGATGGGCAGCGGCCTGCACCTGGGCGGCAGCGTGTCCGTCGTTGTAGCAGCCTTCGTCGGTGCCGTCCTCGTCACGCTGCTCTACCTCGTCGTCACCCGCTTTGTCAAGAACAACCTCGTCATCCTCATCCTCGGCATCATGGTGGGCTACCTCTCCTCCTCGGCCGTCACGCTGCTCAACTTCTTTGCCAGCGTCGAGAACGTCCATAGCTTCGTCAGCTGGGGCATGGGCAGCTTCAGCAACGTCAGCATGGCGCAGCTGCCCCTCCTCTGCGTCGTCTCTGCCCTTGGCATCGTGCTCGCCCTCCTGCACACCAAGTCGTTCAACGCCCTGCTCCTGGGCGAGGACTATGCCCGCAACCTCGGCATCAACCTCTCCTCCGTGCGTCGTGTCGTCCTCCTCTCCACCGGCATCCTCACGGCCGTCACTACCGCCTTCTGTGGTCCCGTCTCCTTCATCGGTCTGGCCGTGCCCCACATCGCCCGCCTCCTCGTCCGCACCTCCGACCATAAAGTCCTCATGCCCGCCACCATGCTCACCGGTTCCGCCATTGCCATGCTCTGCTGCCTCCTTTGTGTAGTGCCCCAGCAGACCATCATCCCCCTCAATGCCGTCACCCCCCTCTTCGGAGCCCCCGTCATCATCTACATCATCCTGAAGGGGAAGTGAGGAATGCGGTTAAATTTCCAAAGAAGGGCGCAAATCCTATCTTTTGCTGTAGATTCAATGCGTATTTGTATAAAAATAAGCATTAATAGTTATTTTCCTCAGACTTTTGCTGTGTTTTCCGAAAAAATCACTAACTTTGTCATCAATGGTGAATACTTAGGTATGTAGAACTATCTTTCTGAGATTTTCTTAATCGGAGCTGTCCTTAAATCGAATTTGTAAAAATGCTTAAACAAGTTTCATCTAATCCGTATAGGGTATTTGGCATCTATTCTAACTCACCGAAAAGGGAGCAAGTTGCCAATAAGGCTAAGATTCAAGCTTTCCTTCGTGCGCAGAGGTTTTTGCCTTTTCCTCTTGACTTAGAGGGCATACTACCTGAAATCAAAAGAACGCAAGAACTTCTTGACAAAGCAGACTCGGAGTTGGCAATTGCTTCAGGTCAGATGTACCACGCTCAGTTCTGGTTTATCAATAAGACACCTGTAGACAACATTGCATTCAATCACTTATTAGCGGGTAATATGGAGGCTGCAATGGATATGTGGGCAGGTAAAAACAATATGTCTGCATTCCAGAATCTTTTCGTTTGCAATCTTATAAAGCAAAATTATTCCGCTGCGGTTCGCGAATGTGCTGTGCCACTGTACGCTCAATATGCAGATGAGTTTATTGCAGAGATTGACGAAAAGCTTTCCGTACGCAAGGAAGAGTTAATCAAAAATATTATAGATGCGATTGGGTCAGCTGGCGTAAATCTTACTCTATTGGCGCGCATCACTAGTGATCCCGCATGGAAATCCTTCATTGAAGCACAGCAGCTTAATCCTTTGCTGGCTGAGTTGGAGTCTGCTGTTGCAGAAGCAAAGGCTGTCAAAAAGTCTGATGGTAACGGTAGATTAAATGCAGGTAAAAAGCTTATCATCGATACAGAAGGTGCACTGGGTACGCTGAAAGAACTACTTCCCCCAGGGGATTCAAGATTTCAGCTGATTTCCGACAAAGTGACACAGGAAGTTTTGCAGTGTAGTATAGACTACTACAATGATGCTGATGAGGTTGATGCTCCAGCAAAAGCACTTCCTCTGTGTGAATACGCCATGAGGGTTGCTGTAGGTAGTGTGGCTAAGCAACGCGTTAAAGAGAATATGGAGGTCATCAAGAATGCATACGCAAATATGCCTCCAGTTCAAGCTGCAGCGGAAGCAAGGCAGATAGATGCAATTTTGGGTTGGTATCGCAATGTTCCTAAGAATTCAATAAATGGCCTCCAATTAGTCAAGAAGGCTCAACCAATTCTAAGAGCACTAAAAGAGAAGTTGGGTAAATCTCATAAATATTACCTTGAAACATCATCACTTCTTGTTTCGGCTGCTTTAGGAGGTGTTATTGATGAGGTTAATTCTGCATTAAAGGATGACGAACCTGATCCTTTTGCAGGAATCTTCGGCGGCGCTTATGATTTCTTAGGTGCAGATAGGCGAAGAAGGAAGGCTCAGAACGTAAAGGCAGCACTCAAATCGGCATGGCAGACAATCCTCTACTTGGATTTGATGGACAAAACGAGTGACTGTGAGAAAAATAGGTATGGAACGAATCGCAAATCTCTATACAAGATTATTTCAGATTTAAGGGCTCAGTAGATATTTTCCGTGGCAATCCACATCACTGACTACCCAAATATCAGAGTGCAACGGTAGAGATAGAAGGGTAAGTCGCGCACACCTCTTAGCTCAGAACGGAATCCCTTCATTTTTGAGTTGAGGGACTCCGC
>JAZLFZ010000085.1:0-15058 GCA_045616065.1 Bacteroidaceae bacterium
CCTCTCACAGTAGAATTTCCCATCCCCCTCTCACAGTAGAATTTCCCATCCCCACCTCACAGTAGAATTTCCCGTTTATATCCAAGCGCATTCCATGCGCGCCCTTATCTAAAAAGAACAACAATGAAACTCAACAAACTATTCATAATGCTCGTAGCCGGCACGATGTCGTTTACCGCCACCTCCTGCATGGACGGCAAGTGGGACGCTCCCACCTTCGAGCAGCCTCCCTACGGCAACAACAGCATCAAGGAGACCAACGTCATCAACATCGCCCAACTCAAGCAGATGTACCCCAAGTATGCCGAGAACTACACCTGCACCAAGATGGATAAGGAAGCCCAGCTGAAAGTCTACGTCACAGGCAACGACGTCAGCGGAAACCTCTACAACGCCATCGCCGTACAGGACGAGAACGGCGACGCCATGATTGTCTCCATCTCCGAGAACAGCATCTTCGGTTACCTGCCCGTCGGCCAGGAGCTCCTCATCGAGACCAACGGCCTCTACATCGGCGGCTACGGCAGCCAGCCCCAGATCGGCACGCCCTACACCAACGCCAGCGGCAACACCTACGTCAGCCGCATGAGCAGCAGCCTCTGGCAGAGCAGCTTCAAGATCCTGCCCACGAGAAAAAACATTCAGACCCAAGCAGAAAACACTCTGCATCCCATTGACAAAGCCATAATCATCCCCGCCTACACCGTCGAAGAGTTCAAGAAGCTCGACATCGAGAAGGACTGCGGCAAGCTGATGACCCTCAAGGGTGTCAGCATCAAGGGAGCAGACGGCACCAAGACCTGGGCCAGCGAATCAGACGCCGGCACGCAGACCAGCGTGACGCTCTACTTCAACGAGCTCAGCACCACCTATGAGGTCTACACCAGCACCTACTGCAAGTTCGCCAACGATCCCATCCCCACCGGCAAGATGGACATTACCGGTATCTGGAAGCGTTACAACAAGTATTGGGAGGTCATCATCCGCGACATCAACGACATCCAACCCGCCCAGTAAGCATTACCACAACGAGCTCTCCCAGTAAGCATTACCACAACAAGCTCTCCCAACAAGCATTACCACAACGAGCTCTCCCGTTTATATCCAAGCGCATTCCATGCGCGCCCCACCCCAGTCAAACAAACAAAACAATACAATCATGAAAAAAGCATTCAAACTTTTGCTGCTTGCCCTCGCCGGCACCTTTGCCTTGGCAAGCTGTGAGGACGTACCCGCCCCCTACCCCAACCCCAATCCCGACAGCACCACTGACGGCACTACCAACGAGCAGATCGACCCCGCCGGAACCGGCACGCTGGCCGACCCCTTCAACGTGGCCGGTGTAGTAGAGTACTGCAACAGCCTGGGAGCCGACGTTGAGTCGTCTGAGGTTGTCTACGTCAAGGGTAAGGTGGCCACCAATACCACCTCGGAGGCTACCATCACCCAGTACGGAAACATGACCTTCACCCTCATCGACGAGGGCAACACCAAGACCACCTTCACCGCCTTCCAGGTCTACGGCCCCGGCAAGAAGAAGTTCACCTCTGTCGACCAGATCAAGGAGGGGGACGAGGTCATCATCTGCGGCAAGGTTGTCAATTACAAGGGCAACACCCCCGAGACCGTCGGCAAGGGAGCTGCCTACGTGTATTCCATCAACAGCGAGGGCGGAATTGACGTGCCCGACACGCCCACCGATGCCATCGAGGTCACCTGTGCCAAGGCTGCCGAGCTGACCAGTGCACTGGCCGATGGTGCCACCTCCGACGAGACATACAGTGTGACGGGTTACATCACCGACGTATTCGGCAACGTTAGCCGCAACCAGCAGTCCTTCTGGATGGCCGACACCAAGGATGGCGGCAAGGTGCTGCAGGCATACTGGGCTAACCTGCCCGCAGGCGTGGAGGCCTTCACCAAGGGTTCCAAGGTAAAGATTACCGGTCAGTTGCTCAAGTACGTCAAGGACGGTGCCGTGACGCCCGAAATTAAGAACGCCGACGTAGTCATCCTCGAGGCTGGCAACGACACGCCTGACACTCCCGAAACTCCCTCAACTGGCACCCCCGAGGGCGATGGCACACAAGCCAGTCCCTTCAACGTAGCAGGCATCAACGCCTACATGAACGGCCAGTTCGATGAGAACAAGGAGGTCTACATCACCGGTGTCATCAGCAAGTTCAAGAGCGGTGAGGAGCCCGGCAACAGCTACGGCAACGCCACCTTCTACATCTCTGAGGACGGCAAGACGGGCGGCGAGGACTTCTACTGCTACCGTATCATGGGCTTCAACGGTGAAAAGTTCTCGGCTCAGGGTCAGCTCAAGGTGGGCGACAAGGTGGTTATCAAGAGCCCCGTCACCATCTACACCAGCCAGTACGGCAGCACCAAGGAGACCGTTCAGGGCAAGGGTCAGCTGGTCAGCGTAAACGGCAAGGCTGAGTATTCAAGTGGCGATCAGGGTGGCAACGACCAGCCCTCTACGCCCACAATCGATCCTGCCGAACTGACCACGGACGTAGTCTACGCTCTGGGCGACAATGCCAGTGAGAACGCTGCCTGCACCATCAACGGTGTGACCAACGTGAAGACCATCAAGATCGGTACTTCAAGCAAGGTGGGTGCCTTCACCATCACGGCTCCCTCATCGGGCAAGGTGTGCTTCTATGCCGTAACCTGGAAGGGTGCTGGCACGGCCGACGTGCAGCTCAAGGACGATGCCAATGTGGTCAAGACGGTCAGCGTCAAGGCCAACGATGGTGCCACGGGTAACGCTCCCTTCACCATGACCGTTTCAGAGGCTGACAAGTACGAGGTCGAGGTGCCCGCCGGCAAGACCATCACCCTCACCTCCGACAAGCGTATCATCTTCTTCGGCATCCAGAGCAAGTAACTTGTAAACAAGCGTAAAGCCATCCCGACATAATGAAGAAAACGCTATTGGCCATCCTCTCCGCAGCCTTGCTGTTCGGTGCCTGTTCGAAGGATGAGGTCGAGCCCGAAAAGCCCGTCCAGCGGAACGACAACGCCAACGGATTCGTGGCATCGGGCGTGACGGAGAGCAAAGGCACCAACCTCACCCTGGTGGCTAAGCGTCTGGAGATGCCACGTCTGAAGGGCGGTCCGTCCAACCTCTTCGTCTGCCACACCGTGCCTACGTATGGTGTCAACTACTGCATGGAATACGACTGTACCCTGCTGGCCGCCCGATGGACGGCCTACCAGTGGTACACGGGGTTCAGCAGCAACGAGAGCACATGGAACCGCAACCGCTGGTCGCGTGGCGAGACCTACAACGGATATGGTGGCGATGGTGATCCCTTCCAGCCCGACCCGCTCATCCCGCGCGAGTATCGCACCGAGCTCGAGGACCACGCCCGCAACGGATACGACCGCGGCCACATGCTCGGTTCGGCCGATCGTCTCAACAGCAAGGAGGCCAACGGTCAGACGTTCTACCTGAGCAACATGCACCCCCAGTCGGGGCCCTTCAATCAGGGTGGCATCTGGTTCACGCTCGAGGAGAAGCTGCGCAAACAGTACGACATATCTTCCTTCCGCGACACGCTCTACGTGGTCAAGGGTGGCACCATCGACAACAGCCAGTACACCACGGTGAAGGGCGCCTCGGGACGCAAACTGGTCGTACCCAAGTACTTCTTCATGGCGTTGCTCTGCAAGAACAAGAGTCAGAGTCAGGGCGGCTACAAGGCCATTGCCTTCTGGATGGAGCACAAGGGCAACAACGATGTCAATCCGCTGCCCTACGCCATCTCCATCGACGAACTGGAGAGCAAGACGGGCATAGACTTCTTCTGCAACCTGCCCGACGACATCGAGGAGGTAGTGGAGGCAAACGTCGCTCCTTTAGCCTGGGGACTGAGGTAGACAACGAGGGAATTAACCTCCCGAAATCTCCGAGAAAACGCCCCAAACGCTCTTTTTTTACAGAAAAAGTGCAAAAAAGTAGCTTCAGGCACAACGGATTACGAATTATTTTCGTACCTTTGCAGCCGAAATTCATTAACCAGCCCCTTATCTGCTTCCCCATCACGGGAAATTCGGGGGCACAAAACAATAAACAAAATGAAAAAAGGACTTCATCCCGAAAACTATCGTCCCGTTGTGTTCAAGGACATGAGCAACGGCGACATGTTCCTCAGTCGTTCAACCGCTAAGACCAATGACACCATTGAGTTCGAGGGCGAGACTTATCCTCTGATCAAGCTTGAAATCTCTAACACCTCTCACCCCTTCTACACTGGTAAGAGCAAGTTGGTCGACACCGCTGGTCGTGTGGACAAGTTCATGAGCCGCTACGCTCGCACTCGCAAGTAATACGCTATCGCAAGATAGTTTGCGTAATAGGCTGCACAATTTTTTGTGCAGCCTTTTTTTCGTCCCTTGGCAATTCACCCAGACCGATACGCCAGGTCAGCGTGGGGGCCTCGGCCGACAGACGGGCCTCCATCAGGGGAAGGTCGCGCAGCATCAGCACGGCGCTGCGCACTGCCTCATCGTCGGTCGCACCGGCAAAGAAGTCTTCCACACGTGGCCTGCGCACATTGACACGGCTGGCCAGCCGTTCGGCGACAGGCTGCCACTGAGGTGTGTAGAACTCCACCTGACTGTCTGCCGTCGGTGCCATGTAGGTGCGCACCATGCACACCACCTGCGTGGTGTCGTCCACCATCAGCAGCTTCATCTCCACCCGGCTCATCGCGCTCGTCTCGAAGAGCAGATAATCCTTCGTCAACACCTTCAGTTCCACGAACTCGTCGGCCCGGTTGCGCACCTTCGCCTCCATGTTGTTCTCAATGAAGTCGATGCAGTCCAGGCGGTTGTTCTTCGTCACCAGCGGCAACAGACTGTCCGGCATGGCAGCAAACACGTCGCGCATCAGCACCTCCTGGGCGGAAGCAGAAGCCGAGAAACCCAGCACACAAATTATTAGAAGGATTATCTTTTTCATTGTTTTTTTCTTGTTTTTTTTGCTTTTTCGAGCATTCGAGTTGTCGAGTTATCGACCCATTGATCCATCGCCTTCCCCCTACCTGCTTCCCCAATACAGGAACAGCATGCCGAGCAGCACGAACAGCAGGTCGACGGCTTTACTCTTGAGGTTCTTCTCCCTCAGCACGAAGGCCCCCACGAGGAAGCTAACGATGACGCTGCTGCGGCGGGCCAGTGAGACGACGCTCACCATGGCACCGTCCAGGCTCAGTCCGTAGAAGTAGACGAAGTCGGCCACCGAGAGGAAAACGCTGATGAGCACGATGGCCCAGTTCCAGTGGAAGGGCGTCGTCTTCTTGCGCGTAGGCCACCAGATGATGAGCAGCATGGCCAGCATCATCAGACACTGGTAGAAGTTGTAGTAGCTCTGCACCACCATGCGGTTCAGCCCCACGCCACCGTTCTCCACCGGCGCCATGAGGTATTTGTCATAGAGTCCGCTCACGGCACCCAACACGGCACCCATCACCACGCACAGCACCCAGCGGTTGCTCTTGAAGTCGATACCCTCCTTCTTGCCGCTGCGGCTCAGCAGGAAGAAGCTCAGGATGGCCAGCACCACGCCGATCCACTGCAGCAGGTTCAGCTGTTCGCCGAACACCACGATGGCACCCACGAGCACCATCACGGGCCGCGTGGCATTGATGGGTCCCACCAGCGTCAGGGGCAGGTGCTTCATGCCGAAGTAGGCACACAGCCACGAGCTCAGCACGATGCACGACTTCAGCACCACGTACCGCTGTACCTCCCATCCCTGCACAGGCACGTAGAGCAAGGCATCCTCCCCCACCACGCCCGTCAGCGACCCGAGCACCAACGGCAGGAATATCAGGCTACAGAACAGGGTATTGAGGAACAACACGGGAATCACCGCATTGTCCTTCAGCGACTGCTTCTTGCACACATCGTAGAAGCCAAGCAACATCGCACTAATAAATCCACATATCAGCCACACGCTTGTTTAAGTTAAAAGTTAAAAATTAAAATTGGGCTATCAACTTGCCTTTGCCTATCGGAGCTACCGGCCTGCCTTTGCCTATCGGAGCTATCAACCTGCCTTTGCCTATCGGAGCTACCGGCCTGCCTTTGCTTATCGGAGCTACCGGCCTGCCTTTGCTTATCGGAGCTACCGGCCAGCCTTTGCCTATCGGAGCTACCGGCCTGCCTTTGCTTATCGGAGCTACCGGCCAGCCTTTGCCTATCGGAGCTATCAACCTGCCTTTGCTTATCGGAGCTACCGGCCTGCCTTTGCCTATCGGAGCTATCAACCTGCCTGCTCTGCCGTTTATGTCGGTGGATATTTTATATCCACCAGGAACAGCGCGTTCCCCGGCACGCTCTCACCCGCCGAGCAGCGGTTCTTCTCCTCAATCACCCTTCGGAAGCCTTCGAGGCTCAGCTTGCCGCGCCCCACTTCCACCAGCGTGCCCACGATGGCACGCACCATGTTGCGCAGGAAGCGGTTGGCCGTCACCGTGAAGCGCCACGCCACGGGCTCTCCCTCTGCATCCAGCGCATCCCAGTGGGCTTCCGTCACGGTGCAGAGGTTGGTCTTCGTATCGGTGTTCACCTTCGAGAAGCTCGTGAAGTCGGTGTACTCCATCAGTATGCGGGCGGCCTCGTTCATCTTCCGGAAGTCCAGCTCGCCATACACCTGCCAGCTGTACGCCCGCAGGAAGGGGTCCTTACGCGTGTGTATATAATAATGGTACGTGCGCGAGGTGGCCGAGAAGCGGGCGTGCATGTCGTCGGCCACGGGCTCCACCTTCTGCACGGCGATGTCGTGGGGCAGTATCTTGTTCAGCTTGTACACCAACTGTGCGCAATCCATCTTCACGTTTCTCTTCTCAACTTCGAACGGTTGGCTCTCCACCTCGAAGTGTGCCACCATCATGCGGGCATGCACGCCCGCATCCGTGCGTCCGGCCCCAACCACCTCGATGGGCGTGCGGAGCAACGTGGAGAGTGCCTTCTGCAGCACCTCCTGCACACTGATGCCGTTGGGCTGAATCTGCCAGCCGTGGTAGTTCGTCCCGTCGTAACTGAAGGTTATGAAGTATCGCATTCCGATGTCGTTGTTATGTTTCCGCTGCCCTGTCGCAGCCTTACCGTCTGTTGTGCAGCTTGCCGATCAGCCTTACCAGGTCCTCGATGGACACCCTGCCGTCGCCGTTCACATCGGCACCCACCGTGGCGTTTGCGCGCCCAAGCAGCATCTCCAGCAGACGATCCGTATCGGCCAGCTCAACCTGTCCGTTGCCGTCCACATCGGCCAGCGTCCAGTGGCCTTCACCCTTGACCGTCACGCTCTTGACCTCCCAGGTGGGAGCATCCGCCTCCGAACTCTTGTAGCAGAATGCGATGCGTATCCGCTCGCCGGCATACTGGCTCAGATCCATCGTGTTGTTCACGTACACCCAGTCATCACCCGTCATCCAGGTGCTGACCTCCTGTCGCTGCCACGTCTCACCATCATCGGCACTCACCAGCACGCTGGCCTCTTGTGCCATCTGACCGAAGAACTTGCCTGTGTGCGAGAAGGTCAGCTCTGCCGTCGTACATTCCGTGAGGTCGAAGGTGGGCGAGATGAGCCAGCTCTCGGCCGCGTACGCTACGCTGTTCACATACGCACTGGCCTTCATGCCGTACCTGGAGTCACGCTGCCATACGTTGGTAACACCGCTGGGCAGCACCTTGTTGTCTACGGTCCATCCCTCGTCGCTCTTGGTGAAGTCTATGTTGTAGGCCATCTCGGTGTCGAGGGGCATATCTTCCTCACCCGGCTCCACGGTGCCACCACCGGTGTCGTCGTCATCCTCGTCCTCACCACCCGTCTGCGGCTGACCATCCACATAGAAAGCGAAATCTATGCTGTCACCCCAGATGTATTCGGCCAGGTTGGGGTAATCCACGAACGGATTGCGGTTGCCCTGAATAGCATACACGGCTTCGTTGCGTTCCGTCTCAATCTCGTCCACGGGGTCTTCCTTGCTCCACTTCAGGAGCAGTTCCTGTGCCCACGTCTGCAGCGTGGGCCATTCGTTCTTCTCCAGCATCTTCATGGCTTCGCCCTCCCAGGGCAACCCACTGTAGGCCGTCACCATGTAGAAGTAACCGCGCGCGAAGTCCCCCTTCCACTTGTCGGCAGGTTCCCAGAGCGAGGCATTGATGTTGCCCGCCTTTCCTGTGCCCACCTTGGTGCAGCCGTTATCCTTCTTGACAGTCGTCACCACGCCCATGGCATAGTTGCTCTTGCTGCTGTTGATGCTGCTCTCGCAAGGCATCAGGTTGAAGAGGTCCTTGTAGGCATTGTTCGAACTTCCTCCCCACCAGCTCTTAGGAAACGAATGCTCTATGTTCATGCCCGTCACGGCACTGGCAGCTGTCTTCGAGTCAGACGACGAGAACCTATGCACGTCGTTGCTGTAACGGTCGCGCACACAGAGGCCGTCGTAGCGGTCGGTCGTGTAGAATCCCGTCCAGGTCTTGCCCGCTCCGCTGCCGTACGTCAGCATCTTGCTCACCTTGCTTACTATCGTCTTCATGGCGGCCTTCAACTCCGTCTTCTTCAGCCCGTCAGCCTGGTCGTAGTAACCGGGAGGCACAGTGGCCGTCACCCACAAGGGCAACAGCACGAGACAGAACAAACCCACAATCTTCTTCATACGCTTCTCTCTTGACTATCTTTCTTGTGCAGACACACATCTGCATACAACTATGCAAAGTTACAAAAAAAAGATAAAGGAGGCGCAAACCATCCACAGAAAAGCCTCCTTTGGTGCACAGAATACCACAATTCGAAGCGTAATCACATACTTTTTACAAAAAGAGACGGTTCACAGATGCCCTGCCAGCACATCCTGGGCAATGAGGTTGAGCTGTTCCAGCAGGGGAACGTCGCTGTCGGCATCCAGGTGGAAATAGGTGAAGGGACTTACCGACTGCCGGTACTCACGCTCCGCGGTAGTGCACCCACCGTTGCGCATCAGCCCATGCTTCAGGTAGTACCTGTCCTGCGGAAAGCACATACCAGCGAGAAAGCCTTCCACGTCCGCCACCACCTCAATGTCAAAACCGTACCACTCCCTCCAGTGGTCCACGCCCCCACGCTCATCGCGCAGGAAGCGTTCGATACGCTCGTCGGGTTCGGTGGCAACGTAGTAGAACTGATACCCCGGCTGTGTATGCTCGGGATAGAACGAGAAGACGTTGGAGCCCTCCACATGCTGATGGGGCAGGTCGCACAGGCGCAGTTCGCCTCTTTTCAGCTTCTCCCTTATTGCCGTACGGGGATCGCGGGCCTCCTTCTTTTCAGCCTTTTTCCTCCGCCATTTCAACGACACCTCCTCGCATACCAGCGCCACGATGTAGTAGGGCAACAGAGGGATGCGCAGAATGCTGCGATTAACATCGTCGATCCGCTCCAACACACTGATCCATTTATCGATACTTCTCATCGCATCTCCCCTCCTTCCCATTCTATTAAGTTGCGGTCAAGCTTTATCCTCTTACGCTCACCCCGTCCTCCATCCACGTAATACTGACAGGCAATGTCCTCGTGCATGAGCAGCAGGAAGGCCTCCTTGATGCGTGTGCACTTCTCGTTGATAGAATTGCTCAACGGGTTGGTCAGGTCGGCAATACTCTGGCTGATAGGCACGTCACCCTCCATGAGGCGGTCTATCTCATTGCGCTTCTGCCTGACCGACTGATAGATGGCAGCCAGTTCCCGTGCATGGTCCACAAGGTCCTTGAAGTAGATGCCGTCCCCGTGCCGCAGGAAAAGCAGGAATACAGCTTTATTGAGCGGTTCGAGTTTCACCTCACGATTTTGGTAATCAGTAAGGTATATACGCAGGTCACGCGTTATGAACAGGCGGCTGGGCGGATCGTCGTGACTCACGTAACGGTTGATGACGGCATCGCTCACCCCTTTCATGCGCAGGGCATTTACCTTCTCCCTCACCTCGTCCAACAGTTGCTGGATGTCGTAGTCGAAGCGCTCGTCGGCCGTCTCAGTGTCGAAATTCCGCATACGCGTACAGGATACGCCCTTACTCCAGTCCTTGCTGTTGCCCAGTTCCTGGCATATCTCGTCCAGCACACCGGCAGGAGAAGCGTTGGCTTCGCTGCCGACAAAGCTGATGTAATCAAAGACATACTTGCGGATGCGGTGCGAATCATGGTGGGTGGTCATGGATGATCCGTACCAGGCAAAGCACGACGTGATGCGGCTCCTGTTGCGGGGAAACACCATGTAGTCGAGCAGCATGTCGCTCCCCTTCACGCTCTCCATCCCGGCCAGTCGCTGCCGCACCTGCTCTTCCGTTGCCGAGGGATTGCGGTACAGCACGTACTGCAGCAGGTCTGCTTCGGGCAAGCGCACGTCGGGCAGGTAGACAAAGCGGAAGCCCTTCTCTGCCATCTTCTCTTCTATGAGCTTCTTGTTCTCGCGCACAAAGCGGTTAGCCTCCGCATCGTACTCGTTCTCCAGGTAGAAGACCTCTCGCTCGTCCGGTTCAAAGGGCAAGTGGAAAAGGCTGACGGCATGATGCCGCAGGCTGAACGTCGGCTTCCACTCCGGCTCTTGCCACTGGTGAGGTTCCGGCCAGGGGAGTTTCCCAGCAGCCGCCATGCGTCTTCTCACGCACCTCAGCGCCATCAGCGTCAGCCGCACAACGGACGCAAAGACCAGAAACAGGCAGACAGCATACCACGCAGTTCTCATTCATTACACATTTACGCCCGCCCATAGAACGACGGACAGTTAATCCGCTGCAAAAATACGGAAAAAATTCCATACCGCCAAGCCCCACCCGTCCACAAGACTTGTGAAAACCGCATTTTCTCCGATATGCTATGCCTTGCCCCACCTTTTGCCTACCTTTGCAACGCAATATGCAATCAGATAACAAATGTATAACCTTCAAATGTGCGACACCTCTATGCTGAATGTCCTCCTCCGCTTCGTCTCAGCCATCTTGCTGAGCCTGTTCACCATCATCGTCATACGCTATGCCTGTATCGGCGGTTTTGGTATGACCGTGTTCTTCTTCAACGATTTCAGTTTCAAGAACATGTTCATCATCGGCTGCATAAGCAGCATCGCTGGAAGCATACTTACCGTCATTTGCGGGCTGCTGCTTGCCGGACTGAGCTGGGCCGGACAGGGCAGCAAGTGGATAGCGGCTCTGCCCATACTCCTCTTCCTCGTCAGCCTCCTGAGCGACGGTGTCTACCTCCTTGACGACAGTTCCTACTTTGGCGTACACTTGGAGACCGCAAAGAACATCCTTCAGGAAGAGGCCGGAGGATTCTACACCATCGGTGCCATTCTCACCCTGCTGGCCGAACTGGTCGGCTACGTCATAGCTACCATAGCCATGCTTTACAAAGAAAAATAAGACCACAAAAAACAGACAACTATGCAACTGATTGGCTTACTACTGCCTCTCGCGGCACTCTACGCGTACTACAACGACCACATGACCCTCTTCTACTGGACCGGCAGCATCGTGGCCATACTCGACATCATCGCCATCTTCAGCGGAAGCCTCCGATGCTGGGGCTCAATCGTGACCATGGGCTGCTGGATATGGGCATACAACACGGTAGGCTCCACATGGGAGGGTCTCATCCTCGGCTCCTGCTGGTCCTTCATCATCCTCATGGGCACTATGTCCATCATACTTATCCCCACCATCTTGATATCCTTCGTAGCACTGCTGCTGTCCCCCTTCTACTGGATCGTCAGACGTTTACGTGGTGAGGAATAATCGCCCCGACGAAGAGCACGCCTCCCAGGAACGCGGAACAGACATGTCCGCACACACTACATACACTCGAGCGGAAAACCTCAGTAAGATTACTATCTTATTGCTGTAAGATTACTATCTTATTGTTGTAAGATTACTATCTTATTGCCGTAAGATTACTATCTTATTGCGATAAGATTACTATCTTATTGGCAACACATGCAGCGGAAACTGGTTTCTGTCGCGAGTCGGAACACCATTGCTCCCAGCATCTCTTTGTTTTTTTTGCAGGGAGCATGGCTGTTTAATTGGGGGGGCACCCATAGTTTGGAGTGAAGACTTTGATGCCCTTTTACGTCTATATTTCCAAATAATTCTCTGAAAAGTGAAGCCGATTCAAAACTTTGTTGTATCTTTGTCACAAAGTTTGCAAGAATGCGCCCCACTAAAGTGTCGTTATAACTAATACTACCAGATATGAAGATCAAGAACTGTTTATTCGCCACGCTGTTGGGCCTGATGGGCACCAACACCTCGGCACAGGTTGTCATCAATGTCGATGCGCTCCAGCAGGGACCGGCTGTAAGTCCCACCCACTACGGTATCTTCTACGAGGACATCAATCATGCGGCCGACGGCGGTCTGTATGCCGAACTCATCCGCAACCGTTCCTTCGAGGACGACCTGATGCCCACAGGAAGGCGCAGGGGCAGAAGGGATGGCCAGCAGGACAGAGCGCCGCGCATCACCAGCTGGTCGGCACAGGGCGGGGCACGAATCAGCCTCACGCAGAAGAACCTGCTCAACAGCGTGCAGCACAATGCCCTGCAGGTGGAGATTGCAGCCTCGGGGGACGGCGTGCGCAACGAAGGTTTCTGGGGCATCAATGCCGTGAAGGGGCGCAAATATCAGCTCTCCTTCTTCATTCGCAGCGAGCAAGGCTATAAGGGCAAGCTCACGGCCCAGTTGGTAGGCAAGGACGGAAAGGTGCTGGCCTCCACCCCTGTAAGCGTCAATGCCAAAGCCGAGTGGCAGAAGGTGACTGCACAGCTCACGGCCACGGGCGACGATGCCAAGGCTGAGTTCCTGCTTACGGCCGACAAGGCGGGGCAGTTCCAGCTCGACGTGGTGAGCCTCTTCCCGCCCACCTTCAAGAACCGTCCCAACGGCATGCGCCCAGACCTGGCACAGATGCTGGCCGACATGCACCCACGCTTCATGCGTTTTCCCGGTGGCTGTTTCGTGGAGGGGCAGCAGAGTCCCGACAACGCCTTCCGCTGGAAGCGTACCATCGGGCCCATCGAGGAGCGCGAGGGTCACGCCAACGTCAATTGGGGCTACCGGACGAGCGACGGCATCGGCTTTCATGAGTACCTGCAGCTGAGCGAAGACCTGGGCGCCAAGCCCCTCTTTGTGGTGAACGTGGGCATCTGGCACGGCGGCTGCGACCCCTACGACAAGATTGACAGCTGGATAGAGGAGTGCCTGGATGCCTTGGAATATGCCAACGGACCCGTGACATCGAAGTACGGCAAGATGCGTGCCGACAACGGCCACCCCGCCCCATTCGGACTGGAATACATCGAGATAGGCAACGAGAACTATAACTACAACATGCAGAACAACAGCGACCAGTCGGACCACTATCCCGAGCGCTACATCCAGTTCTACAAGGCCATCAAGGCGAAGTACCCCAACGTGAAGTGCATCGGCAACGTGGAGTCGTGGAGCACGGACAATCCCTCGTGGCGCAACGAGCATCCCGTGGACATGGTGGACGAGCACTACTATCGCGACCCGAAGTGGTTTGCCAACCGTTTCAACAAATACGACACCTACCCGCGCGACCGACACAAGGTCTATGTGGGCGAGTATGCCGTGACAAGCCAGTTTGGCGACATCGGCAACCTGAACGCGGCCCTGGGCGAGGCTGTCTACATGATGGGTATGGAGAACAACTCGGACGTGGTGGTGATGAACTCCTACGCACCCATCTTCGTCAACGAGAACGATGCCCGATGGCGACCCGACATGATCCGCTTCAACTCACGCGACTGCATGGGTACGCCTTCCTACTACGTGCAGCAGCTCTTCGCCAACAACATCGGCACACGCGTCCTGAAGACCGACTGCACCTGGAAGCTGGAGATGCCGAAGGTGGCGGAAACGGCCGAAGAGGCGAAGCCCGTACACGTGGGACTGGCCACATGGAACACACAGGCCGAGTATCGCAATGCGACGCTGACTATTGACGGCAAGGAGATCCGACTGGACGACTTTGACAAGTGGGAGAAGGTGAACGGAGCGTGGAGCACAAAGGACGGACGCTACAAGCAAAGCTCCGACGAGCAGCCCGCCATGAGCGTAGCGTCGATGCCCATCTCGGCCAGGAAGTATAGCTACAAGGTGGAGGCCATGAAGCATGGCGGAGCCGAGGGTTTCATAGCCCTTGTCAACTACCTCGACCCCAAGCACCACCTGTGGTACAACGTAGGAGGATGGGGCAACGTGCAGAGCAACGTGGAGCAGACCATAGGCGGCGGCAAGGTGCAGATAGGGCAGGACGGGAAGCGCTTCCACGTGGAGAACAACCGCTGGTACCAGCTCCGGGTCGACGTGGACGGCGACAGCATACGCAGCTACATCGACGACAAGCTGGACTTTGCCTGCAAGGCACAGAAGAGCACGGCCATGGAGGGCGTGTACGCCACCACCACCATCGACGAGCTGGCCAAGGTGATGTACGTGAAGGTGGTCAACGTAGGCGAAGGCAGTGCCGACGGCACGCTGAACCTCGCCAACTGCCAGGTGAATACCGCCAAGGCCATCAGCCTCACCCGCCTCAGCTCTGCCAGTGGTGACGACGAGAACACACTGCAGACTCCCCGTGCCATCCATCCCGTCCAGGCTGAGGCCAAGGCCACCGATGCCCACACCGTCCGTTTCCATGTGCCAGCCTTCAGCGTGAACATCCTCAAGCTGAGCTACACATGGTAAAAACCGGGTGACGACATACCCATTTGGCACAAGGTTGTCAACAAGTATATCATCACCTTGAAGATAGAAGTACGACGAATAAGGATAAGCCAGTACATACCTACGCAGGATGACTCTGTAAATGAGTCATCCTGCGTAAGTTCTAATATATCTCCTTTGAGTCCACTACAAAGTCAACGTGCTTTCAATTTGGCGATGATATACTATTTGGCACGAACTGATAATCGAACGCAAAGACGCACTTTTGGCGACGGCCTAAAGTCGACGCAAAGATTATTACTTTATTTTGT
>JAZLFZ010000086.1:0-59992 GCA_045616065.1 Bacteroidaceae bacterium
AAAATCTGTCAAAGAACTCTTTCTTCTGGCGCAAAAAAGGCCTCCGCCCTGAAACGAGCGGCGTTCCTTTCGTTTGCGAGTGCAAAGGTACGCACTTTTTGAATACTGACCAAATCTTTCTGCAACTTTTTTCAAAAAAAACGCAAAATAATATGCTAAAGGACATAAAAGGGAAACAAAAGGAGGGGCACACATTATTATATATTACGCGCGCGCGTAGTATGAGGACGCCGGGTCTCAGACCCGGCGCACAAGGGGGCGGGACAGGAAAGGTAAAAGGGCAAAAAGATGAAAAGAAGCAAGTTTTTGGACGTATATCTTGTATTATAAAAAAGAATAGCTTACCTTTGCATTACAATGACACAGTAAATACTATGACAGAGACAACGATAGAGAGACATTTGCAGGAACACGGAATACGACCTACAGCAGTACGCATACTCGTATGGAAAAAAATAAGCCGGAAGAAACAGACTTTTAGTCTGAGCGACGTGGAGGACATGCTTCCAGAGATGGACAGAAGCAGTATCTTCCGAGCATTGCGGCTATTCAAGGATAATCAGTTGCTACACGAGATAGACGACGGAACGGGCTCATGTAAGTATTGCCTGTGCAGATGCGCAGAGCACGATCATCTGAATCATGTGCACTTCAACTGTACGAAATGCGGGAAAACATATTGCCTTGAGAACGAGACGATTCCTCGAGTACAGCTTCCCGAAGGATTTGAGATGAAGGAAGCTGAATACATCATCAAAGGGATTTGTCCCGAATGCCGACTATGAATTGAAAGTTCCACAGTAAGGGCACACACCCTTTCCACGCAAAGGACGGCCACAAATGCCACACCGGAACCGAGGACGAGCGAACCTGAAATACGCCCAAACGGATAAAACCACAAAAAGGGCATACAAAGGATATCCCCAATATGCCAACGTAGTGAGAGAAAAGAAAATATAAAGCACGGACATCCAAGTGAGAATAGAGAACACAAAGAGTACGGCCTGCAAAAACCTCAACTGACGAACAGCATCATCTATGGCAGCAATAAGAAAAAGCACCAACAGCCAGAAGGAGAGAAGAAAAGCACCTAACAACGGTGGCACCGCGAAAGGATTGAGCGTAGGATGAAAATAGAAATCCGTCCAGACCTGAGGCACAAAAAGCTGTATACTTGAATAGAATACGGCAGAGCCACCCATGCACAATCCAAGCAGGAGAGGGAACGGACTGCGAACCATCAATAAGGAAGACGTAGTCCAAAGAAGTCGGCGTCTGTGCAAGCACAACAGCAGCAGCAAGGAGGCACCCCCCAACACGCACGCGCCCCACACATGATTTCCGCTAAAGACCGAGATTGCCAGCGATATAGGATCATCAGGAACAACAGAAGGCAGAAGCAGGCTTTCCCTCACCCACCCTTGCGTTTCTTGGTCGCGAGCCACCTTAATCCACACACTGTCAAGCACATCCTCCGGTACATTCTCGACCTGAACCACAATGATTTCATCATCTTCACACACGACAACGGAATCGGGCATCACGGACAATTGCTGCGCACGGGACGGAATTTCCGTACAGAGAGACAAACGGTCAGCCTTGACAACAAAGTTAAATCCGACCGTATAAGGGCGAGCATGAGACAGCACCAATGAATCCTGCCGCTCTTCTGCATCGCTCTGTTCAGGTTCATCATACTGGCGATAAAAACAAGACTGCATACCAAAAAGCATGCAGATAACAACCAACACTGTGAATTGAACACTTTTCATCTTCCCTTTACCTTAGCAGGAGCCAACACACAGACCTGGCAGTTACGGCAATCGAACGAAAGTGGAAAACAACGGCCGTCAGCACTACGAAGAAAGAGTGGAACAAGCGGCTTGCCACACATACCCAGTTCATGACGTGGACAATAACGTAAAGTCATCAACACATCCCCCTGTCCGGTAAGTTCCATTGCGGAGTCTACATACACAGCACCATTCCGCTCATACCATTGTCGAGCAAGATGGTTGGATACGTTGGCCATATACGTAACGCGCCCTCCTTCAAAAGCAGCAGGCACAACATGGGAGGAACGTAAAGGAACGGCTGTATGACGAGTGAGTTTTTCCTCGTGAGAAATTCGCAAAGCGCGCACCAGTTTTTCCGTCATAGCTCTTCTCCAATCACCCAATACACTTGAAGGAATGAACCATTCACGAGAAAAATCCGTATTAACATCTGAGCAGACGAAAGGCGTATCCCCCAACCTTGACAACTGGCGCACAACATTGTCGTGCTGAGGTGTCCGAGCGACATCAAGGGATACGTCGAAGACCTGCGAGACAGACACGTCTTCGTTCACAGACAAGGTTATTCTTAAAGCGACAGAAGAGCTTCCTTCCTTGTCAGTACAGACAGTCTCTGACAGGCTCCAAGCCACAGGAATGCGCCGTTGCGCAGAAGATTTGCCAAGTATCTGCAAGAAAAGCTGATCATAGTTACGGTAAAGCGGCATACGAGGCAACAACCCCTTCGGCATATCCTTTGGATAGAGACAATTGCCCTCAACCCGGTTTACACGACACCCCTGCAAATTACCATCCGCATCGACAAAGCACAGACCATCACCATTTGCAAACGGTACCGTCGTACTGACTGTAAAGCAATTGCGACGTATCTCCTTCACATGTCCGACCAATTGTCCCAGGCTCTTTGGAGAATACAGCTGAACCATATCGTGCGTACGTCCATGCAAGAAATAGTTGGAGAAGCCACGATTAAAGGTTTTATCCAATTGGGGAACAAAGGTAAAATCCGAAATTCCCAAGGAAGTACGCTGATAATCGTTTGGCCGACGACGAAGAACCTCGTCGATACATTTTCGATAATAAGCCGTAACATTCTTGACGTACGCAGCATCCTTCAAGCGCCCTTCTATTTTGAAACTCACCACACCCGCATCCATCAAAGCCTCCACATCCCGACTCCTGTTCATGTCACGAAGCGATAGCAGATGACGTTGTCTGACAGGTTTGCCTGTATGAGCATCGCACACAACACGGCCGTCCGAATCAACAAGATCGAACGGAAGCCGACAGAACTGCGCACACTCTCCCCTATTAGCACTTCGTCCGAAGCAATGCTGCGATGCATAACACTGTCCATTGTAACTCACACAAGTGGCACCATGTACAAACACCTCCAGATTCATCTGCGGAACAGCGTTGTGGATGGATTCAATCTCGTCAATTGTCAGTTCGCGTGCCAAAACAGCCTGCTCGAAGCCGAGTTCGTGCAGCAAACCGACTTTTCGTGCGTCGCGATTATCCATCTGAGTGCTGGCATGCAAGGCGATAGGTGGCAAGTCCATCTCAAGGAAGGCCATATCCTGCACGATAAGTGCATCCACTTTCATATCGTACAGTTCCCACACCAAGCGACGAACCTCCCCGAGTTCTTCGTCATAAAGAATGGTATTGAGCGTAACGTAAACACGTACTCCATACACATGTGCGAACTCCACCAGGCAACGAATATCCTCCAACGAATTACCAGCCGCAGCACGCGCACCGAACCGGGGGCCACCAATGTAGACAGCATCAGCTCCGTGGAGAATGGCCTCGCGCGCCGTTTCCATGTCCCGTGCAGGAGACAAGAGTTCGATATATCGCATAGGCGGTTAATGAATATCTTCGAGATTATATGGGGTCTCTTGATAAACGTAGTAATTTAACCAGTTGGTGAAAAGCATATTACCATGTGCCCTCCACGTTACCAAAGGTGCCTTTGAAGGATCATCATCCCTGTAATAGTTAAAAGGCTTGTGAATTGGGAGTCCCTTGGCCAAGTCACGCTTATATTCCGTATCCAGCGTGTTGGGAGCATATTCACTATGTCCCGTAATGAAGAATTCCCTGCCTCCACGAGCCATTACGATACCAACCCCACTATCTGCACTCTCTGCAATCAACGTGAGTTCAGGAACTTTCAGAATATCCTCCCGATGAAGTTCTGTATGACGGCTGTGCGGCATATTGAAGAGGTCGTCAAAGCCTCGGAATATGGGTAGCGTCGGCAGCAAGGGCTTCTGCGGGAAGATGCCGAACATCTTTTCCGGCAAGGGATACTTGGGTACTCCATAATGATGATAGAGTCCAGCCTGGGCTGCCCAACATATATATAAGGTACTGGTGACATGTGTACGAGCCCAGTCGAATATTTCTGTGATTTCGTCCCAGTAATTGACATCCTCATACGAAAGATGCTCTACCGGAGCACCCGTGATAATCATGCCATCAAACTTCTCATTGCGCATCACCTCAAAATCTTTGTAAAAAGCCTTCATGTGCTCAACTGGGGTATTCTTGCTAGTGTGCGCCTTGACCTTCATGAAGGAGATTTCGAGTTGAAGGGGTGAATTGGAGAGTATGCGTACAAGATCCGTCTCGGTAGTTATCTTCAGCGGCATCAGATTGAGCACAGCAATGCGCAAGGGACGGATATCCTGAGAATGCGCCCTGGAAGCATCAATAACGAAGATTTGTTCCTCCTTGAGAAGATCAATAGCGGGTAATTTATCAGGTAATGTTAATGGCATATTTGTTTTTTCTAAAATATTAAACTTAACGGAAAAAGGTTCTAAACCTACAAAGCATCAATGGAAACAAGACAGACGGAAACGTTGTCCAAGCCACCATTCTGCACAGCTGCATCTGTCAAGGTTACGGCTTCGGTCGAGGATTGTAACAAGAGTTCAATCGCATCGTCTGGAAGCATGTCGGTCAAGCCATCACTGCACAACAGAAAAACATCTCCAGTCCTCACCTCATCCGTGACATCCACGAAATCAAGATAGACCTCATTTCCTCCACCGCCCAAACAGTTCACTATAACATGGGCATCCTCCATTTTGTGTGTAATGCGGAAGAGAGAATGATCCGTTGAGACCTGGCTTAAGATACCGTTACGGAATCTGTAGAGCCTGCTATCGCCACAATTCAGCCAGCAAAGCTTTCCTTCATAGAAGAGCAAGCCGACCAAGGTCGTCCCCATCCCTTCAAGAGAGGCGTCATCGACACCACTCTCCAAAAGATACCTATGTTCTTCCTTTACCCAGTCGTCCATCATGCCACGCAACTGATTGACGGTAAGTCCCGAAGGCAATGTATCAACACACTGGGCGAGTTGCTCTACGGCATCCATACTGGCCAGTTCACCCGCATTCTGTCCTCCCAATCCATCACACACAGCAACCACATAGCGCTCCTCATCGGCAAGAAAGACACAAGTGTTTACACTTTTGTCACGCACCATTTGATGAGACACAAGAATTGCATCTTCATTATGTTCCCTAACCAAGCCAGTATGGCTACTAGCGCTTATCGTAAACTTTGGCATCTATCAGACTGTTGTACAAACTGCCGACTCAAATAAGCCGACTCAATCTATTACATAATCTCGATTCTGAACTCTACATTTGCAAGAACAACCCTATCGCCATGCCGAATCCTCACAGGTTCATTAGGCACAATCTTTTGCCCATTGAGGTAAGTTCCGTTGCTCGACCCTTTGTCGGCAATGGTCCAACCGTTTGGAACAATATATGCCAGCTGTGCATGTGTACCAGATACATAATGACAAGACGACAAGACGTCATGATAGATACCCACACGACGGCCAAGAATAGCACCATCAACACCGGCCAATCGCATCTGCAAACTATCATTAACCAAAAACAACTGTGGCATGCCACTGCGATGAGTAACTCCCAACGCTGCCGCCAAGGCACTCTCCCGCTTCGTTACGTGAAGAGAAAGTTCCTGAGCATCAGGCTTTGCAACCAAATCGTCATACTTCACCATCAGGGCACCACATGCAGTGCAACGCAATCCCTTTCCGGGCCGATGGCAATTGGAACAATAAAAGATCTCCACGCCACACTGGTCGCAGAAACGGGAATCGCCATCTATCTCCGACTTACACTTGGGACAATATATTATATTCATTCTTTCTTTTTTTAACTCCGCTTAAAAAACATAACGTGCAAGAAACAACTTCATCATATTCGACAAGTCACGTTGGTATCCACATTATCAGAAATATCCTCTGGCATAATGGTTTGATATGCTTCAGGTGTACGTTTTCCCTCTGGCATCTCAGCCACACGAGAAGAGAGACGCTGAAGGGTATTCTGCAGTAAGTTTCTCATTTCGCGTGCGTTGCCGAAATCCTCCGTTTTATTCTGATACATATCCATTATAGTCTTCATCAGCACCATCTTGGACTCAGGGGCCAGAACATACTGTTTCTTTGTCAGCATGTTCATAAATATCTGTGCCAATTCTGCAACTGTATAGTCCTCAATGTGCAGACGGTAATTGAAACGACTTGAAAGACCGGGGTTGGCATGTAAGAACTGCTCCATTTCGTCCTTGTAACCAGCACATACCACCACGAACTTGCCGCCATCGTCCTCCATGCGCTTCATCAGCGTCTCAATAGCTTCACATCCATACTGATCGCCATTCTGACTAAGCGTATAAGCCTCATCTATAAACAAGACACCACCCATAGACCTTTCGATCAGGCTATTAACGAGCTTTGGCGTCTCACCCATGTACTTACCTACCATATTGGCCCTGCTTGCCTCAACAACTTTGCTTGTAGCCAGGATGCCTACACTTTGCAGTATCTGTCCAAGCTTGCGTGCCACACTTGTCTTACCCGTACCAGGATTACCTGTCAGGATGACATTAACCATTGTGGGCTCCGGACTTCCCATACCTAAGCGAGCACGTTCATTGAGGAACATCATCTGTACAGCCAGACGACGTATTGCCTCCTTCACACTCGTCATTCCGACAAATTCATCCAATTCACTCAGCACTTCCTCCAATGGTCGGGCTACGTCGGCAGCCTCTCCCAGGACATCTGCCAGTGTAATCTCGTACAGCTGCAGAGAATCAAACATCGGATTTGTCATCAACCTGGCCACACGCTTACTTTGGTTTGCAATCGTCTGCTCGTAGACTCTCCGCACTTCACGCGCGTTACCAAAATTAGACTGCCTGCGTGCATACATACCTTCGAAGAAATGCTCAATACCATTCCTGTCCTCCTGGTTGACGACAAAACTATGTTCAGAGACAAGACGGAAGAAAATCTCAGAGAGTTCAGAAGCTGTATAATCGTCAAAATGTATAGTCTGAGTGAAGCGACTAGGTAAGCCCGGATTGGATTCCAAGAACTTTTGCATTTCATTGGGATAACCCGCCACAATGCAGACAAACTTGCCACGATCGTCTTCCATACGCTTGAGCAGCGTATCTACGGCTTCCTTTCCAAAAGTATCCAAGTCGCTACTTACCAGTGTGTAAGCTTCATCGATAAAAAGCACACCACCCAGAGCAGAATCAACAAGCTGATTTGTCTTGATTGCAGTCTGTCCGGTATAGGCGGCTACCAATTTACTTCGGTCTGCCTCTACCAGCTGACCACGTTTCACGACACCCAATGCATGCAGCACGTCGGCCATGATTCTCGCCACGGTAGTTTTTCCCGTACCGGGATTTCCCGTGAACACATAATGTGGAGATACGGGCATCGAGGCTTTCCCAGATCTGCTTATCTGAACATTTATGAGCGTCGCTATATCCGTAACAGTCTTGCGCACGTTGTCCATGCCGACCAACGAGTCAAAGCGTTTCAGAACACTCTCATATTCAATCTTTGTAGGAGCTTCGAGAGGCACGTCCTCCGGCAGGAAATTCAGCAACACTTCATCCGTCAGTTCCGAAACTGGCATATTGTGCACACGTTCGGCCTGCTTGCGGCACATCTGTTCGAAAAGACTGCGGACAGCACGTCCGTTGGCAAACGTGCGATCACGTGTCTCAGTCATTATCTCGATTACCTGGAGTGCCTTCTCCCGACATTCATCGCTCATCGAGAACTTGCTCTTGGTCACAAATCTGTCCAATATCAGCAATAGTTCCTCTGCAGAATAATCAGGAAGGTTAAGGAAACGGTTAAAACGACTCTTAATACCAGGATTGATACGGAAGAGATTATCCATTTCCTGCTGGTAGCCAGCGGCAATAACCACGAATTTACCACGGTCATCCTCCATACGCTTCATCAGTCTCTCAAGAGCTTGTGCTCCATGTTCGTCGCGTGTACCATCTTCCCGGACAGGTGCAAGCGTATAAGCTTCGTCAATGAACAGAATACCACCCATCGCCCTATCACACAACTGATCTACGAGCTTAGGGGTTTCGCCCACATAACTACTGATCATCTGACTTCGGTCGACCTCAACGACATGGCCACTGTCCAGATACCCAATGCTCTCGAATATTTCACCCAGCTTGCGGGCAATTGTGGTCTTACCCGTACCCGGATTTCCTGTCAGCACCATATGCATGGCCGGAAGCATGGCCTGCCCAAGCCCTCTTTGCTCGCGTTCCAGTGCAGCCTGCACTTCGTAGGCAATCTCCTTTACCGTAGCCTTTACTTCATTTGCTCCGACAAACTCCTCCATGCTATCCAGAATCTGCTCCAGCGTAAGGATTTCGGGAACATAGCCACGGATATCCTCTTCCAACACCTCAAGGTTATCATTGGAAATACCTCGTGAGATGAAACTTGAGAAGATATCCTCGGCCATCTGATAAGCCAGATGACCATTACCGAAACTGTCATCCTTGGTCTTAACCCTGTATTTGAACAAATGCAATAAGCGCTTGGAAGCCGCAGGATGGAACATTTCCAATCCAAAGTTTTCGGCAAGCATATTGCGGCAAATCTGTGTCATTTCCTCAAATCCGAAAGAGGGCAATCTGAACAAATACTTGAAACGATTGCGGACAGAGGGATTCTTTTCAAAAAATTCTTCCAGACCTCCTGGCAATCCACAGAGTATGACAATAGGGTCTTCTTTCCAGTTATTCATCTCGACAAAGACCTTATCCAAAGGATTGACGCTGTTGGAATACTTGTCCGGCAATAATTTCTGAGCATTATCAATGACAAGAACACCTCCCTTAGCCTTCTTGACATTCTCATCCCAATCCTTAACGAATCGATCAAAGTCAACGGCATCGACTATCGTCACCACATTCTTCTTGACGATGTCATGCTGGAAGAAGAACTCGCCTATGGCCTTAGCCAACATCGTCTTACCCGTTCCAGTTTCACCGATAACAATGCTATTGGCTGAAAGTCGTATATGTTCCGTCTCCTTTCGTGCCTGTAAAAAGGCGAAAGTATCTGCAATGCCTTGCAATTGTCTCTTCACATCTTCGCGCCCAATAATAGAGTCCAAGGGGTTCTTCTTGCTCTCCATTTTCTTACCACACCATTTACAATAGATGGCTTGCGCGCGATTTTCTTTCTGACAGTATTGACAAATCATCTGATATTGTGTCTATTTTCTTTATTTTCTAGTTATATTAAGGGCGTCATACCACTTATATTAGAGCATCATACCACGCTCTATCCGGTCAATTCAGCAGTGCTATGAATTGCGTCCAAAAACCGACCCAAGCTTGCTTCCAGGCCTCAACATCCGGACCATTGTGTCCCAGCAAATGGCTATGGAACCACAGCATTGACAGCACAAGACAAGCCGGTATCAAACTCCATACCATGCAATTTATCACTTTCTCCGTGCTGTTGCTTCTGGCCTCTCCAACAGCATTGTCCATCAACGTAAAGGTACTCCCTTTAAATTTGAAGGTTCGCATACGGAAAGCATAATAAAGCAACTCGTTCAGTGCCTCTTTCTCGTCAAGCTTAAAGACACCCTTCAGTTCATCCGTAGCCGTTCCTACCGTTCCCTTTCCAAACGCATATTTTAATCCATAGCACAAATAGGCCACAGACATAACAACTGTAGCTATACGGGTTGCACTCGGGTAATTATGGAAGCAGAGAGAAAGTACCGCAGCAGGAACCAACGAAAGCACGATGCCAAGAACAACATAAAGGATTCCCAGCGAGAAGCCATTCCCACGGAAATAATTACGCACTGCAAACATCGCTCCGAGAGGGATACCCACCAATAACATCATGTAAGAATAGACATGACTGACCATATTGGGTGTTTGTTCGACGCCAAAAATCACGAGCATCACTATCCAAAGGATGTTAACAGCAAGGAAGATAAAACGAAAACTATTCTTATGTCTAACCGTACTGTCCCATGCCTGTCGACTGTCAGTAAGCTTACGCTCCATCTGTTCCTGCGCAAACATGAATCGCTTATAATGCATTTCACTCCCATCATACGATCCGACGACATGCAAGAAGTCCTTGACACAGAGGTTATACGACTCCTCATCGGGAAAACTGCGTGTGGGATTCTCCTGAAAAAACACGCTGATCCACTGCACAAGACTTCCGCTCCGGATGGCTTGACGAACATCCTTGACAGGAAGGCTCTGCAAGTCATCCAAGCAATGAACCGATGTCTGATACTCCTCGCCCTCAAAATGATAAGCAGGCTGCACGCCCATAACTCTGCACAGCTTATAAGCAGCCGTACGAAGATCATAGACACCATAACGTTCTGCATTATGCGATGCATGCAAATCAAGAATGTCATGCATTGCCTCTACTACATTTGTCCACTGATGTAGCTGTGCATATATTTCAAGTCGACCACCCAGGTGCACATAGTCAGCCATTCTTCTTTCGAATGTCTCATCGTCCAGATCCTGACAAAGCAAAAGACTGTCGGCAAAGAGTTGTGCCACCCGATCCACACTATCGGCATCCTTCAGGTCAAAAGAGCTTGTGCGATCGATGTTGTATAATATCTGATAGCCACGTGTTTTGACATCGTCCGCCCCATGTTCGCTCAATACCCGTACGGCTTCACAAAGCGTGGCTTCAGCCCTTCCTGTCAACCAAGACAAAAGACGTCCATCACTCAGCGCACGCCACTCATCGGCAGTACGTTCCGGCGAAGCATAAGCTTGCAGTAATTCCTTTATCGTATCGCTTGGTGCAGTAGTAAGGAATGGGAGCGTCTTATCTACTTCAAAAGCAAGCTTGATGACAGCCTTCCCATCACCTCCCTCAAAATAGGAATGCAGACGATTCATATCCAGCGAGTAATGCGTGCTGAGATACACATAAAGCGCATCATCAGGATCACGCAGTTTGAGGGCGTACCCCTCCGAATTATGAAGAAGCGTCAGGGCTATCTCTTGTGAATTCTTACATGGCTGCCCGTTCAAGTCATAATAGGGGAAATTAGGTTCCATGGCATATAAGGCAGCCATGAGACCAGCCTGCTGATTTGTCGGATAACGATGTTCAACAATCTCATTGAGTATCACAGCCATTTTATTATTGCCACACTCATCAAGCCACTTACTCAGTCGATTGCTGTAGAGATAGCGTACGCCCAACGGCTGATTTTCATAGAGTAAAGGAACCAACTCCTTGATATCATGAGCTACCAAATTACGTTCGGGATCGACCATAAAAGTCTTATACCTCAAGTATACGCTACTGGTATCTACAGGTACATCCTCTCCAAGGAACCATCTCTCCACTTCCTCGTACCCCCAGCGTCGCTGAGGATTGATACAGGTCAGTCCCTTGACAATCTGCGCAATGCTTTCAGGAAGTTCACCGACGTGTGGTAAATGTCCCTCCTGCTTCATTCGCATCATCATGCGTTCGTTCTTGGCAAACGGACTCTTTCCCAACCACAAGTAGAGCAACGTGATACCAAGAGAGTAGAAGTCGACTTTCGTACCAATCTCCACTTCGCCGTCAATTACTTCGTCATACATCTCCGGAGCAGCAAAGACGGGAGTTCTAGCCTGACTGGTTCGCAAGAGTTCGTCTTCATCCTTCATCATGGAACTGATACCAAAGTCGCCTAATACCAGTTGAGTACGTTCTTTATCACGGAAGAAGAAATTTCCGGGTTTGACATCCTTATGGATTATACCAAAACTGTGTATGGCTGTCAGAGCGGCCGCAGCCTGCAAGGCTATTCGTTTGAAGTTTCGCTCATTTCCCTCGATGTGGTATTGCGCAAGCGTTCCGCCCTCCAAGTACTCCATCAATTCGTAGTCGCGCTCTATGCCATTCACTGTAGTATGGCCAAAGTCGTAAAGCTTGACTACCATATCCATATTGATATTCCAGACAGCCTTCAATATGTCATCCTTGAAACGATAGTTGGGATAGTAAACCTTCAGGCAATACAATTGTCCTTCCCGTTCCACTTGCACAATCTGGGCCTCACCACTACTTTCCGAGATGCTCTTTACGGCCTTGTACGACTTACCCTTCAGGACGAAATCAACAATACCAGCAGAAATGAGAGGTGCCTTTCCGCCATCCTCTTTTCGTTGGGTACGTTCATTTTTTGCAGTCGATTCCATCAGGCCAGCCTCTCCGTTCATTGCGGAAGCTGCAGGTTTTGGCGACAAATCAAGTTTGCCTGTAGAATCATGCATTACAATGGTCTTATCAGTATTCATCACGCCAATTTTGTCCATTTCACATTTCAGTTATCATCCACAATGCGGCCATCCAAAACAACCCATTTACCACCATGCTGTGGACATGCACATCCCAATGGACTGGAATGCAAAGCCTGCTTGTAGTTGCACTTCCACGCCAGTCGACTCACATGTGGTTTGCGTGCCATGGCAGTATTTCGAGCAAAAGCAGGATTGGTCTGTGCAGGTGTAGCCATCGAATCCAATATTTGTTGCAATGCGGCTTTCGTCTCATCAATCTTTTGCTGCAATTCCTCCTCTGTCATCAGCTGCTCAGGTTCAGTTGTGACTGACGGTGCAACAGGCATTTCAGCGGTATGAATATCCCCATCTGCTCGATTGTGCTCCATGGCAAGCAAATCCTTCACACGCTGATTCAGATCGGCAATGGCAAGACGTTTGGCTCGTTGCTGTTCGTTCCCTATGGGAGTTGTCATCCAGAGGTGTTCTAGTTCTTGCTCCAACTTAGTAACTTCTTGCACAAGAGCTTCATCCTGCCAAGCCTCTTTGAGGGCCAGTCTGGCACTATCAGTCAAAGGAGTGCCGCAAGCAGAGCAGAATCCGAATCGTCCCACAGTATGACAAACCGGGCATTCCATGCCAGAAAGCGAAGCTCCACACTCTGGACAGAACGCATCTTCCTCCCCCACAAGGGCATGACAGAAAGAACAATGTTCTGTATCGACATACCGATGACATCGCTCACAATAATCAGAATGAGACTCCAGCGGAGCACCACAGAAAGGACACTTCTCATCCCGCAAACGCGCTCCACATTGTTCACAGAACAAGGCATTCGAATCATTCACGGAACCACACGACGGACAAATCATCTGCGACAAACTGGCAAATGCAGGTTCTGCTTCTGCACGCAAAAGAGGCATACCAGCCTTTTCCAGCTCCTTTTCCATCATGCGCTCTTTCTCGGAGAGGGGTTTATTTTCCATCATACTAAAAATGCTATCTCTACAATTATGGTGCAAAGATAGCATTTTTTATTTATAAAATAAAACAATTTTATAGTTTATTTTCCACCTCCAACATACTTTTTGCCATTGAGAATATACAATCCGCTATTCCTACCCATTGGCAACCTGCGTCCCAGCATATCAAATTTCCTTACATCCACACCACTCCGGAACGCACTGAAAGCCTGTATCGAGTTCACACTATCCCTCCAATCAATACGCAACGGTTCAGACCAATCACTATATCCAACGTCAGCCACCGTTCGCACCCTTGCTTCGTATACGCAATTCACATCCACGTCTTCAAGCACATAAGATGCAGAAGAGGTTTTTATCTGCCATTCCTTGCTCGTATCAACGTTTTCGAATCCATTCAGAAGCACACCTTTGTCTAAGCGACCTTCATATACAGCAATGCCACTCACATAGGCACGTCCGCTTCCATCTTCTGTATACAAGGTCATGTCAAAAGCTCCATCCACATGGGCATACAACACGTACAAGTCTGCATTAGCCGTCAACGATATACTCTCTAGATAATCAGAATTTACCTTTACACCAAGACGACTCTTATCGTTCTTGTATTGGAAGCATCTCAGAAGGATTGTCACATCACCCTTTGGGGCATTAAGTCTTGGCGACAAGAGTTTTCCACCCGCAACGGCATTCCCTAGCCGGATTTGTCCATTAGGGTCAAAATAGAGATTTTTACCCGTCCATCCAGAGTTCTCCATGTACAGATCCAACCTGCTTGTCACATCAGCTCCCGTCATTAACGAAAGATCCGTCCCCGATGCAAATTTACCAAACTTTTCAAACAAAAGACAGCATTCATCACGCATCACATCAGCGGCATCCAACTCTGTAATCCTGAGTTCGTAGCCTAAGGCTTGCGCTACGGGATCCCATGCCAAACAGAACGACGGATCATCCACGTCAAGATCCATGATTCTGACATTAGTCGGAACCTCCAACTGCCCTCCCCCATTATACCGGAAACTTACCGTCCCTTCTGTGACATTCTCCGTTATATCCTCTATGGGTTTGCCCATATACATACGACCATCGGCATTGGCACTATAAAGTTTTGCAGCCGGCCGGCTTGTATCGGTCAGAGCCGTATTGCGCGAAGTTCCGGGCCATGCATCTCCCGCCAAGTTCATCGAACTCAGTACGTTGTCGGCTGGAATGAGGGCCACCCGATGATGTGTCGATGTAGCGTTGACGAGATTATCATTCCATACCTTACTATCGTAATCTACATGGGTTATCAGCATTCCATGTCCGGGCAAATAGGCATCAAAACCTCTTTTCTGCCTGTTCTCTAATAGGTAATACTCACTTCGCTTCGCACTATTATACAAGATGTACGCACAAGGATTTTCTAACAGACAAGGCATCTTGTCGACCACACGCCCCACCGTGAGTTCTTCTGGTGCCAACCACCCGCAGACCATGCGTTCGTAACTGCTGTAGGAACACGGGCACTCAGAACAATTCATGGGGCCTAGATAGGAACCGGAATCCATCAGGTCCCAATAGTCAAAACAAAAGCTTTTCCCATCACCCGTGTCATACAGATCCGGAATACCCAGGCAATGGCTGAACTCGTGGCAAGCAGTACCAATACCATCAACATTAGTGCCATAGGAGCCACTCAGTTCGCAAGTTACAGCATACGTATTCACCCTCACGCCATCGAGCGTAAGCATTCCCGATCCATCCCCACAACTTTTGGCACTGGTCAAGTCCCATTCATGAGGCCATATCGTACTCTCTGGAGCCCCCTGAGCTTCTCCATATCCTGCATAGATCACGAAGACCTGATCTACATACCTGTCGCCATCCCAATCGTACTGACTAAAGTCCACACCCGCCTGGTCCGCCATCCGGCAGGCCTCGATAACCATTTCCGCGGGATGTACATCCGACCCCATCCCGTCATTCTTGCCATAGTAGCTCATGGAACGACTGACAGTAAAGGGGCCAACCACATCGAAAGACACATCAAACTGTCCATAGCTGGAATCGTAGAAATAATCGTGTACCGATCCAGACATTCTGTCTTTTGAAAAGCCGACCTGATTGAAGAAGTTTTCGTAATATGGCTGTCCGTGTGCGACATTCAGTTTCTTGTCGCTGAAGTTTACCAACAAGACCAAGCCCTTCTTTTTTCCTTTGACAGGTACTATCACCTGCTCGGCTGCACGCTTCGGGCCGTTGCCAAAAGAAGTCAGGCTACTCGTCTGAAGCAAAGAAGCACCACACACTCCCCTTCTATTAAGACGACGTTCGTTGCGCAACTCCAGACGTTCCGTCCATCGCTTCGCAAGCAGCTGTCTGTCTGTTCTGACAAAGCGTTCTTCACCCCCTTTTACATAGCATTCTCCGTTCGAGGGCGAAACGTAGAAATGCACATTCTCGTCTCCCCTCAGTTCCACTTCATGACAGGATCCGTCCTCCAGTGTTATGGTTCGTCTGACACCTTTCTTCGCTGGTACGGCACTGGCATCAAGTACCCACAAGGCACACAAGAGCAAGCACAACAGATGTTTAACACAACAAATCATGTCACGCGTCATAGATACCGGCAAGCTCCTGCACATCATCTCAGCACAACCTTACGGCTTGTTCCATCCTCGAACTTCAGCACGTAAACTCCGGGACGCGTATTCAGGCGATACAGTTCACCCACCCTACACTGGCTGATCGCAGTCCCATTCACAGCAAAGACGGTCACCTTCCTTTCGCTGTCGGGCACATCAACCTGATTGACATCCGTATAGAAGTCCAGATAAGGAGTCCACTCACTTTCCACATAGTCTTCAGGCGAGTCGGCCAAGGCCTTTACACGACACCTCACAGCATTGCTTGAACGCAACCCTTCGTACGAGAATTTATTTTCAGAGACCGTATCACAGATCAGCACTCCATTCTCTTCTTCCATCTCCACGACATAGCGAGTAGCGTTCTCCACGTCATCCCACAAGGCAGAAAATCCGTTGGCGCTCACCTCTACGATCTCCAGTCCGTCGGGCTCCTCTAACTTACCATTGGTTCTGAAACACAACGTGATGGTACCATCCTCATTCTGCGTGATATTGCGCAAGGGCTGACTCATAAGTCCCGAGTAGACATGACCTCCGCTATACACACGCGCTGCAGGATCGGACTCGTCTGTCAAGTCATACTTGTACTGATTTCCCGGGAAGCAGACGCCCTTCTGACTCTCGCGCCATGCTTCTGTTCCGTCGTTGGAACGAGTCTTATATTCATTATTTGCAGCAACGACAGTCATACGCTGATGATCCGCACCAGCCCCACCCGAAATCGTGTTCACACGATTACTGGTCCACTTAGACTTGAGATAATCCACATGCGTGACAAGCAGACCATTTCCATATTTGCAAGCCATGAGATCCCATCCCTTCGGCTGACGATTCTCAATGACATAGTATTCGTCTGGATTAGAAGGATTCACAACCTTGTAGCCATGTCCCCCATCAGCAAAACAGGGTATGGTCAGAACCTGAGGTTCTGTCAGCACGGGTATCTCCTCCCATCCCATAAAGCTTCGTTCATAAGCTGTATAGCCACCTGGATTGTAACCGTTATTGGCATATTCGCCATAGTCCATTACACTCCAGTTGTCCATGCCATAGCCAGTACCCACCGTATCGTAGAAATCCGGAAGACCGAGGGCATGACTTATCTCATGCACACACACACCGATACCATCCATCTTCATATTGTCCGGATTGTAGCCAGTGGGAGCAAAGTCACCGTTTGCATCCTCCATCAGCAAGGCAGAGTCGACATAGCGTGCCTCAGCAGACACACCATAGCAGGCAAAGGTGATCCTATCACCCTTATCTGTTGTGACATTAACAGAGCTGACACCTTCCTTGGCCCATATAGCATCAGGATCCAGATTGGCGACTGTACTGTCCTCCTTCCTGTAGCTAAGGATATTCTCACCCCAACCGGCATGTACGAAATAGATAACATCGACCATGCCATCATGATTATTATCGTACTGACTCCAGTCTACATCAAACTGGTTTACAGCCTTTTCCACAGACTCACGATAGAAGTAACCTATCTTGGAGTCCTTACTGTTCTGACCCGAATTGGCACCATAATAAGCATAAGGTTCGTCAAGTCTTACGGGACCGATAATATCGAATTCCGGAAGAAACTGTCCTTGGCTCATATCATCAAAGTAGCTGAACACCGAACCATAGCTTCCCGTGGCCTTGTACACTTCTTCGTCATCGAACCCATTGAAGAACAACTCGTAGTTGGCACGCACCTCCTCTGCCGTCTTTCCTGCGGCATAGAACGGACGGTCGCGAAATTCAACCAGCACGATGGGCACCTTGGGTGTCCCCATAACAGGCAGTCCCGTACCAGCCACACCCACCTTTCGCATCACACGTCGGGCTTCGCCTTGCGGTTCCAGTTGAACACTATGGCTGCACTCCGGACGACTGATAAAAAACTCTGCCCCCTCTCCATCATTTTGAGCAAACGCGCCCAACGAAGACAAGGAGAGAGCAAGGAGGGTTGGTAAATATAGCTTTTTCATCATATTCTTATTATTGCAAAATTATCTTACTACTTTCTTTCCATCGACGATGTAGATACCCGCCTTCATCAAAGCCGGATCCACACGACGTCCGCTCAGGTCAAACGCACCAGAGAGAGAGCGACGGAAGTCCTGTGACGCCACGATTTCGTCTATCGAGGTAGGATCTAGTTCTTTCAGGTAAAGACGGAAGTTGTCGACCTTGACAGTACCTGCAACGGATGCTGCACCGATAAGCAGTGACCCATCGTGCACAACGACATCGTCCAGCACCGCATCTGTCAGGTAATAGGGACCGAAGTCACTGGCCATAACCTTCTCCCTACGGTCTCCCGCAAAGAGTTCTATCTCCTGACCATAGTCTGCCGATACAGCCACTTCCATCTGGTAGATGCCATTGGGTAGTCCCTCCACCAGCTGGCTCACCGAATTTCCACCGGCATTGATAATCATTACCTCAACGCCATCAGCACCACTCATATAGGTTGTCTGAGAAGTGGTTATCTTGCTGGCTTTTACGAGACTGGTGGTCGACTGTCCATTGGCATCCTTGCGCATCCACCCCTTCGTGGGACTCGTTGCCTCGAAGGAGGGATTAACGATGTGAGCCGTCTTGTCAGAGTACCCATTCTTCGAAAGCACCTCCACGTGGGAGATAACCATCTCCACCGCATTGCCAAGGGCATTAACAGCAGCCGTAAGCGAATCATTGTCTGTAGGTCGCTGCAGCCAATGTTCGGCCCGTGAAATACTGTCCTGCAAGAGAGTCAGATCTGACGGACGTGCAGTATATTCGTGAGTAGACAATACAGCATACGCATCGGCTATGGCTTGGGCCAGCGCTTTGCATTTCTTCTCAATGGCCAGATTGTCGGACGAGTAAACACGTATCTTGCGTGAGGCTTCCATATAGGCGGTCAGAGCGGGAATCGTCACCCCCGTACAGACATTGAAATACTGTGTATCAGCCCTATCGAGCATCCACATGCCTTCCGCTCCAGTGATATTCGTCCAGACACCCTTGAAGGCTTCACAACCAGTACTTTGTCCATTGACACTCACATTGGCATGTTCAGCCACAAAGTCGACAGGACGCCCCGAGAGAATCAGATAGGGCGTACCACCCTTTACCTGCAGATTAAAGGCATCATCGGGTCCCACCGAAGTGGAAGCAACCGACATCAGCCGTCGTGCAAGCACTCCTTCCGGCACGTCACAGTCAAAGGGCATGATGGCCGTTCCATACTGCCCTACGGCCTGACCTGCGTGATATACGGCATGAAGTGCCACAAAATCCTCACGAGGCTGGAAATTGTAGCCTGGGGTGAGATCCAGTTCGTCACAAACACCCTCAGCCACCACATTGCGTCCGCCAGTCTTTTGCGAGGCGTTCACGTAGAACAGGGCATTGGGATTGGCTGCCTGCAGAGGAGCACGCACCCCTTCCACCTGTGTCATATCGTAACGCGACACGAGGGTCTCCGTAGCAAGTTCCTCAAAGACCTGTGCATTGTAGTGTCCCATCACCTTAGCTTCCTCGGCATTCTTCTCCATCCGCAGGTCGCTTCCCATCAATCTGAAATACACAACCTTATCTTTGCTTCCAGCCACATCGTACGTCTGATTGTTGGCACTCACGCTCTCATCAAGCATCGCCTTGTAGAGGGTACCATCCGTCAATGCAGTCAGATCGAAGGCAACCTCATTCTCATTCGAAGGCCCAAACACATAGTTGCTCTTAGTCTTCGTCTTGGGAACTTCGGCAAACGTTCCCGCCGACTCGTCGTAAGCATAATAGCACAACTTGACCGTAGGGGAGCAGGCTGTGGTTCCCTCGTTGGTCATGCGAGCGAAGATAGTAGCTTTCTTTGTATTATATACATGCTGCACATCCACCTGCGTTCCATCAATCGTCATGGTCTCGCTCGTACCACCTTCATCGGCCCGCAACTGCCCGAGTGCCATCTTGACGTCCGTAGCCTGTACTGTCTTCAGATCGGACTGTCCCAAGATATTCTTCTTCGCGTCACAGACGTACATCGTGAAAGTATTCGTCTGCGTGGGAGCATATTCGAAGTTCAGCGTTACGCTCTCCCCCGGCTTCACCACAGTCTCTTCGTCCTTGTCCTTCAGACTGGAACTGGACGTGCTGCTGTTGGGACGACTGCTACCGTTCAGACAGTAGAGATAAAAGCCGCTGACGGGCAATGTACCCTTGTTCGTTATCGTCACACAGACGGAATGAGGCACCTTATGGTAGTAAGGAGCTCCGTTGTCCGACACGTCGACCTGCAGATTCGTCTTCTTGGGATAAATCTGATATACCATACCCTGGGAGTCCGAAAAACCGTTCATACCCTTGGCATCCACCGTATAGTAGCCGTCGCCCTGACCACCCCAACCGAAGTTAAAATGAAACAGGTTATCCTTCAGTCGGTATCCGTCAATCACCACGGCATGACCGCCATCGGAGGGGTGCACACCGGCATACAAGATGGGGCGTCCCAGTTCCAGGTCGCTGATAATCATCTTCTCCCAACCTGCCTGATTGTTTCCCCTCCATGTCACAACGCCCCCATTCATACCGAACTGACCCGAGAACACCTGCACCTGATCTGCTATCTGACCAGCCGTACTGCTGCCGTAGGTCAGCCATCCGCTCATGCCCACGGTAGCCACCAGTGTAGCAACAGCCTTCTTGTATTCGGCCGGCTCGCTACCATTGTAGCTATCCTTCATCAGATCCCACTTCAGAGGCGTTCCCGAGGGTATCATGTATTCCGCCTTGGCAGGCGCATCACCATAGCCATAGGTGGGCGTATTATACTTGGTGCGATCGCTCAGATCCTGACGCCAGTAATATATTATCTGACTGGCGGCTGTTGCCACACACCCCGTAAGAGCCAGATTATTGTTGCTCTTCAGCCGGGGGCAAAGATCATTGTAGGGGCCTGACTGATGCCAATGGCTTGACATCAAGGGTGCAATATCCTTCGTACCCGCAGCCTTACGTATCACCTTGGCAACCTCCGTATTACGTCCTTCTGCCTCGGCCACACTGTCAACCTTCTCAGCAGCAATAGCAAAGCACTCCAGCATCTCCTGCAGCTGGACGGGCATCTTATCATACTCGAAGTCGCCATGATCACAGTAGCCTATCAGTTCGGGCAAATTGTCATTACCAGCGACAATAACAAAGCCCTCGTTCTGGCCACGGCTGAACACATAGTAGCTCTGCACCTCCTCACCAGCCAGCTTCCGGCGCACCATCCTGCGTTCATTGACAGGACGAACCAGGGTGGGTTCCGCACCATTACGTACGTACTGCCGTGCAATCTCCCTGGCCTTGGATAATCCTATGCGATCGGCCGAAGCATTTACTCCCACCAGACACATCAAGCACAGAACGAACAACTTCTTCATCATGATTAAATCTATTTTTTCAGGTTAGTTGATAAAATCTATTTTCGCATTATCATCAGAATCACTCTCGATAAAACACTTTTTACTACGTAAAAGGATTTATCACAAATGCAAAAGTACAAAAAAAACACTGAATTTTGAAAAAAAATTGAGAAAAAGTTTGGTTATTCGCACAAAATGCCGTAACTTTGCAGTGCAAAAGCAAAACAATGGGGGATTAGCTCAGCTGGCTAGAGCGCTTGCATGGCATGCAAGAGGTCATCGGTTCGATTCCGATATTCTCCACAAAAAGAAAAGTCGTCCAAAAGGCGACTTTTTTTTGTTTACCCCGAGTCGTGCATTTCTGCCCCCGAGCAGTGCATTCCTGATACCCACAAACATGATATTACAAAACTGTGGTTTCTCACAGACACCAAATACTCCAGACAAGATATCATCCCTCAAGAAAAGGAATGAAACTCTTGCCTGGAGTATTTATCATTCAACTTTCGCAAATTCTTCGAACTCTTGAAACTTGAGGACTTAAGGAGTCAAGAAGTTATCGCTCCTTTAACTCCTTAACTCCTAATCAAGTTGAGCTTGCGAAACTTGAATTTGTTATCACAAAAGTGAAGACTATCAAGCTCTGTCGGAACGCAAGATAAGCGTCTTGATACGGTCGTTGAAACTACCGTAGCTTAGGAGTTGCTCGATGTAGAGCGGCATGCGGTAGCGCCAGTAGTGACGCGAGTTGGCCGGTACGTTGATGCGCTCCTCAGAGGGATCGGGATAGCGAACCGTATCATCGATGGAGAGCCAGTTCTGCAAGCTGATGAGGCAGAGCATAGAGGGACTGAAGAGGTGGCGCGCCACAACCTCCTCGCAGAGCCAACCCGGTATGCTGTCGGGAGCGGGTCCATCCTTCTGCAGTATGTCATGATAGAAAGCCTGGGTGCGCTCCTGGTCCTCCTCCCACCACATACGCAAGGTTGCCATGTCGTGAGTGAAGATGGTGGCCACGCTACGGTAGGGATTGTTCTCAAGGCGTGAGAAGCGTTCACCCTCCTTCTTGGGCATGGTCTGTATCTCGAGCGAGAGCATACGCAACTCGTCCATAAGCGGACGAACACAGGCGGGCACCATGCCGAGGTCTTCGGCACAGCAGAGCATGCCAGTGCTCTCGACGAGGGCAGGCAGCTTCTTCATGGCCTCGCTATACCAGAAATCATTGTGACGATGGTAGAAGTACTCGTTGTAGAGATGACGGAACGCATTCTGTTCCTGATCGTTGAGCGAGGCAAAGAAGGCATCGTCCATGGCGCTGATTCGAGGATGATACATACCATCGTCGTTCTTATCGCGCACAAAGAGAACGTTGTTGATGAGGGCATAGAGGCCCAACTTGATCTTTTCGCTCACCTCATCGCTGGCCTCAGCAAAGAAGGCCTGCACCTTACGCTGCGTATCGAAGTCAGCCTTGAGGCGGTAGCGGTCACGGCCACTGACATCGAGGAACTCGTCGCGCACACGACGCATGAGTTCGCTACCGAAGGTGTCGTAGAGGATACCTTCAGTGATGAGTGGTTCAAGGAACTCGTCGCGGAAGAGAAGGCCGTAGGAACGTATCTCGTCGGTGGACATGGGCAAGGCGGGCGAGAACTGCCCAAGCAGTCCCTGCACGCTATGCAGGGGCACCTCCCAGATACGGAAGAAACCGAGCACGTGGTCGATGCGGTAGGCATCGAAGAACTGCGACATCTTGGTCAGGCGCTCCTTCCACCAGGCATAGCCATCCTCGGCCATACGCTCCCAGTTGTAGGTCGGGAAGCCCCAATTCTGCCCCTCCTTGCAGAAGGCATCGGGAGGCGCACCGGCCTGTCCGTTCATGTGGAAGAGGAATGGGGCCGTCCAGGCCTCCACGCTACAACGGCTGATGCCGATGGGAATGTCACCCTTGAGGACTACCTTGTGCTCGCGTGCATAGCAAGTCACATCGGCCATCTGGCGATAGAGCTGATACTGTAGGTAGAAATAGAATGCCACATCCTTATAATGTTTACGCGCAGGCGAACAGAAACGTGCCACAGCAGCCTGATCGTACTGGGCAAATTCACCCCACTGACTGAAGTCACTCGTCCCGTTCTTGTCACGCAAGTAAGAGAAGGCAGCATAGGGAATGAGCCACGAACCATTTTCGTTAAAGAAACGCTGGTAGTCGTCCGTCTTGAAGACCTCTGCCCCCTCCTGTTCGTAAAGGCGGCGAATGTAGCCTCGCTTGACACGATTTACCAATTCGTAGTCGACAGTAAACTCGCCATTGATGCGCTCGCGATCCAGTTCGTAGCTATGCATGAAGTCATCGTCCGTCACCTTATTGAGCTGACGGATATCGAGATACATGGGATGGAGCGCATAGATACTGATGGCATTGTAGGGATAGCTATCCATCCAGGTATGCGTCTGTGTGGTGTCGTAGATGGGCAAGAGCTGGATCATCTTCATTCCCGTCTGGTTGGCCCAGTCGACCATCATGCGCAAATCGCCGAAGTCACCGACACCCTGGCTACCCTCGCTGCGGAGCGAGAATACGGGTACCACGCAACCGGCCACCTTCCAATGACGCTCGTCGACATGCAGCTCGTCGTCATAGAGCACTACGATGTCGTCGGAGGCAATGGTGAGTTCACCGCTATGACGGTTGTCACCATCCTCCCAATAGCAGAGTTCGCCGGTCTTCTCGTCGAGCACAACGTACTTATACTCGAAAGGAGTGGCCAGGGAGTCAGCGCTGAGCGAGAGACAGTACTCATGAAGACCGCATGCTTCCATGCGCAGGGCATGGCTGGCGTCCCACGCACCCAGCATGGGAAGGTTACCTACCACGGCCAGCACCTGCCCCTCCGTGAGTTGAGAGGCCTGTACGCGGAGCACGAGCGTCTTGTCGTAATAGGCAATATCCGCTTGGGGTGCTACCTCAAGTCGATTGAGATGGCAGTAGGCCGTACTGTAGAGATGAGAGCGGATAGGCAGGTCGCGCCAGAAGTCGCGTACACGAAGCTTCTTCGAGGCATCAAAGCGGAAGCTTCGTGGGCACCCCATCCATCCCTGGCGAACCACGATATCGCCACGACGGACGATATAGTTGTACGAAAAGCTCACAGCCGTCTTGTCGGTCAGGTTGACCTCGCCGACCCACTGTTCGCCATCCTCGGTCTTCAGTTCGAGCGAACGATGTACATCGACTCCCTTACTCTTCTTTATAACAAACTCTGCACATACCACCTCGCCCCAGTTGGTGCGGTAGTTGACGGATAACTGAATCTTCATTGCTTGTTGTGTAAATCAAGGTTTACGAAGCATCGGAATTAAAAAAAGGAACCAAAAACAACCTTGAAACCTAACATTTAAAACCTACTCCGCACCTTTTCCATCTAATTGTTATATCTATTAAATTGTTACGCGTGACAAAGGTACGAATAATTTGTCGAAGGACAAAAAAATGTGCTCGAAAATTTGGTAATTCAAGGCTTTTGCAGTAACTTTGCAGTAAGAAAATAAAATAATTCATAATGCTTAATTCATTAACCATATTCGGATACTCGACAGAGTGTCTGAAAATGAGCAGGAAGAAAGAACGAGCATGAATTGAGAATTATGAATTTGCAGACATATTGCCGCATCGGTTCGACTGGGATACTCATCAAATAAAACTGAAAACCGAGAATGCTTACGCACACCAATGGCGGGCCACGCCCCGAAAGGGGTAACCTTGAGTCGGTGGATTACAAAGGGTGCGGGCGCTCAAATCTTATTTACTCGGAGTTTCATCACATCACCGATGCGGCTTTTTTTAGTTAAAAGTTCATAGTTCATAGTTGGAATGCTCTGCGAGCATTTCTTTTTTTTGGCAATAACTTGGTACAAAATCATCACATAATGAGTCCTCGTTGGGCTGAGATTTACATTTTGCCCGCTGGCAAAAGTCGCTACGCTCAGAATGACAAACCCTTATGCCTAATATTTTGTTTATGATATCCGAGCATACCCTAAAAAAAAGACCGGACAATCCTTACGGAGTGTCCGGTTTTTTCTTTCAGTAAGAACTCTGCTTACTTAACCTTAGCCACAATAGCCTTGAAAGCCTCGGGATGGTTAACAGCGAGGTCAGCGAGAACCTTGCGGTTGATCTCGATGCCTGCCTTGTGCAGAGCGCCCATGAGCTGAGAGTAGCTCATACCCTCGAGACGAGCGGCAGCGTTGATACGCTGGATCCACAGGGCACGGAAGGTACGCTTCTTGTTACGGCGATCGCGGTATGCATAGGTAAGACCCTTCTCCCAAGTATTCTTGGCAACGGTCCATACATTCTTGCGGGCACCATAGTAACCTCTGGTCAGACCCAGAATCTTCTTTCTCTTAGCACGTGATGCTACGTGATTTACTGATCTTGGCATAATTTTTTCTGTTTTGAACGCAAGCGTTTTAGTCGTTCAGTCGTTAGTCGTTTAGGAGATTGGTCGTTTAGTCGTTTAGGAATTAAACTCTAAGCTCTCATCTCTAAGCTCCAAGCTCTAAACTCTCAGCTCTAAACTCTAAACTCTTTGATTGCTTGACATTCGGTTAATAACTTAAGTTAAAACTAATCTTGACCTTTGAGGATTAACGGAGGCAGAGGCAATCGCGAACCTGCTTCATGTTCTCGGTAACAACGATAGCACTGTGATCGAGGTTACGCTTCTGCTTCTTGGTCTTCTTTGTCAAGATGTGGCTGTGGTATGCGTGATGACGCTTTACCTTGCCAGTACCTGTCAGCACGAATCTCTTCTTTGCTGCAGACTTAGTCTTTACTTTTGGCATTTTTTTGTTTGTTTAATTAATTATTAATAATGTACGGCAACGCATATACCAGGGCGTTACGCGTATCTTTTCTTCTAGTCGTCCCAGTCCTCACCTTCCACCTTGGGGCCGGTGTATTCCTTCTTGGCCTTCTGCTGGGGTGCCTTCTTGACGGGTGCGGGAGTAGCCTCGGCCGAAACGTCCTCGGCAACTGCCCCTTCTGCCTTCTTGACGGGCACCTTCTTGGGAGCGATGAACATCGTCATGCGCTTACCCTCCAAGACGGGCATCGATTCCACCTTGCCATACTCCTCGAGGTCGGCAGCGAAGCGGAGGAGGAGAACCTCACCCTGCTCCTTGAAGAGGATGCTTCGTCCCTTGAAAAATACGTAGGCCTTGACCTTGTCGCCTTCGTTGAGGAATCCCTGGGCGTGCTTCAGCTTGAAGTTATAGTCGTGATCGTCGGTCTGTGGTCCGAAACGTATCTCCTTCGTCTCGATCTTCACCTGCTTGGCCTTGATTTCCTTCTGCTTTTTCTTCTGCTGATAGATGAACTTGCTATAGTCGATGAGTCGACATACAGGAGGCTGGGCATTCGGTGATATCTCCACCAAATCGACGCCCTTCTGCTCGGCCAACTGAATAGCCTTGAAGGTGGGCATCACGACTGACTCTACGTCATCTCCCACGATACGCACTTCGCGTACACGAATCTGCTCGTTGACACGATACTGATTCTTAATGTTTTCCTTTTTGTCTCTTGCCATTAACTATAAAATGTTCTTAATCTTATTATTTGCGGGTGCAAAGTTAACACTTTTCCGTCATTTGACGAACTTCTTCGACGATTTTCTTTGCAAATTCCTCAATTTTCATGCTTCCCTGGTCGCCACCACCCTGTTTTCTGACACTTACAAGGCCTTCTTCGGCTTCTTTCTCGCCCACGATGACCATGTAGGGGATGTGCTTCACCTCGTTGTCTCGTATCTTGCGGCCGATCTTCTCGTTGCGGTCGTCCACGATGCAGCGCACGTCGCTCTGGGCCAGCATCTCCTTCACCTTCTCGGCATACTCAACGTACTTCTCCGAGATGGGGAGGATAGCCACCTGATCGGGGGTGAGCCAGAGGGGGAACTTACCGGCGGTATGCTCGATGAGCACGGCCACGAAACGCTCCATAGAGCCGAAGGGGGCACGGTGGATCATCACAGGACGGTGCTTCTGACCATCCTCGCCGACATACTCGAGCTGGAAACGCTGAGGCAACTGGTAGTCCACCTGGATGGTACCCAACTGCCAGCGACGACCGATGGCATCCTTGACCATGAAGTCGAGCTTGGGACCGTAGAAGGCAGCCTCGCCGGTCTCCTGACGAGCCTTCATGCCCTTCTCGGCACAGGCGTCGATGATGGCCTGCTCGGCAGTAGCCCAGTCCTCGTCGGAACCGATGTACTTCGCAGTATTCTTGGGGTCGCGCAATGAAATCTGCACCTCGACATTCTCCTCAGAGAACTGGAAGGTGTAGAACACGCGCTGGATAATGTCCATAACCTTGATGAACTCGTCCTTCACCTGATCGGGACGACAGAAGATATGCGCATCGTCCTGCGTGAAGCAACGCACACGGGTCAGGCCGTGCAGCTCACCGCTCTGCTCGTAACGGTATACGGTACCGAACTCAGCGCAGCGGAAGGGCAGTTCCTTGTACGAACGGGGACGGTTGGCGAACACCTCACAGTGGTGGGGGCAGTTCATGGGCTTCAACAGATACTCCTCGCCCTCCTCGGGTGTCTGGATGGGCTGGAAGCTGTCCTTGCCGTAGTGATCCCAGTGGCCAGAGGTCATATAGAGGTTCTTGCCACCGATATTGGGCGTAATAACTTCCTGGTAGCCATACTGCTTCTGAATCTTGCGCAGCATGTCCTGCAGACGCAGACGGAGGTCGGTACCCTTGGGGAGCCAGATGGGCAGTCCCTTGCCGACACGCTCTGAGAACATGAAGAGTTCCATCTCCTTGCCAATCTTGCGGTGGTCGCGCTTCTTGGCCTCCTCGAGCATCACGAGATACTCGTCGAGCATCTTCTTCTTGGGATACGAGATACCATAGATGCGCTGCATCTGGTCCTTGGTGGCATCGCCACGCCAGAAGGCACCGGCCACGCTCATCAGCTTGACAGCCTTGATGATGCCGGTATTGAGGATATGGGGACCCTTACAGAGGTCGGTGAAATTACCCTGGGTATAGGTAGTGATGGAGCCGTCCTCGAGGTCCTGCTCGATGTGCTCCACCTTGTAGGCCTGACCGGCAGCCTTGAACTGCTCTACGCAGTCGGCCTTGCTGACCTCCTTGCGTACGACAGCCTCGTTCTTGCGAGCCAGTTCGATCATCTTGTCCTCAATGGTCTTGAAGTCTCCCTCGCCGATCTGCTTGCCATCGGGCAGCAACACATCGTAGAAGAAGCCGCTCTCGATGGCCGGACCGAAACCGAACTGGATGCCAGGATAGAGTTCCTGGAGCGCCTCTGCCAGGAGGTGGGCGCTGGTATGCCAGAAGGCGTGCTTGCCTTCCTCGTCATCAAACTTGTACAACTTGATATCCGCATCAGCTTCGATGGGGCGGTTCAGCTCCGTTGTCTCACCATTCACACCGCAAGCCACCACGTCCTGAGCCAGGCGTGAGGAGATGCTCTCTGCAATCTGCAAACCCGTTACGCCAGCCTCGTACTCGCGAACGCTACCGTCAGGGAAAGTAATCTTTATCATAGCCATTTTCTATGTCTACCGATTTATATATTAATTTTCGGGCGCAAAAGTACAGTTTTTTTTCTTTTCTGCCAAACATATTCCCGGATAAATTGATTTTGCACCATGAAAATGGCAAAAAAGAAGGCAAGAGACAAAAAAAGCCCCCTTAATCTTTGTACTTCCCACACTTATTCGTACCTTTGCGACAAAATACTGATATACAATGAAACGAAGCCTTACTACCGCGTTGCTCCTTCTGTCGCTGTTGCCTGCCGCCTATGCGCAGATGGAAGACGACGACAATCTGATGCCCATGTCCGTCAACACCCCCGACGGCGAAAAGACCTACGAAGCAGAACTCGTCAAGCGGGCCCGACAAGGCGATGCCGACGCACAACTGACGCTGGCCAAGGCATTTGACTTCGGCCAACAAGGAGAGATAAACCGTGAGCAGGCCGTGATGTGGTACACAAGAGCCGCCGAGCAGGACAACGCCGAGGCGCAGTACTACCTGAGCATACACTACTTCAGGGGCGACGGCGTAGGACGCTCTCGTCTGAAGGCCATCGACTGGTGCCTACGTGCAGCAGAACTTGGCTATGCGCCAGCACAATACAACCTGGGCACCTGCTACGCACAGGGAATCGGTGTGGAGAAGTCGGAGGAAGAGGCCGTCGGCTGGTGGCGAAAGGCAGCCGACCAGGGCCATGCCGACGCCCAATGCGACCTGGGTGTATACTACGCCAGCCAGCCCGAGGACACCGGCACGAAGGAAGAGGCCGTGAAATGGTACCAGCAAGCAGCCGACCAGGGCCATGCGCGTGCCCAAGCCTATTTAGGCAAGTGCTACTACGAGGGAGAGGGAGTCAAGAAATCATACACAGAGGCCATCAGATGGTATCGCCTTTCAGCCGCTCAGGGCAACACACAGGCCCAGAACAACTTAGGCGTATGCTACCAGCAAGGGCACGGCGTACAGCAAAGCGACTCAGAAGCACGCAAATGGTTCAGCATGGCAGCCGCAAAGGGACACGCTATCGCAAAAGGAAATGAAGCAAGCTTCAAGTGAAAAGTGAAGAGTGAATAATACTTAATACGTAGGTAGGCTGGGGAGCCATAGAAGCTATAGGAGCTATAGAAACTATAGAGACTATAGAAGCTATCGAGCCATAGGAGCTAAGAGGCTACTCCCCCTTTGCCAGGCGTTCGAGCAGTTCGAGCGTAACCTTCCAGATATCCTCCACGGTACTGAGTTCCACACGCTCGGAAGGACTGTGGGGCTCGACAATGCGAGGACCGATGCTGGCAATCTGTATACCAGGGTACTTCTGCACATAATAGCCAGCCTCGAGCACGAAGTGCATGGCAACCTTGCGAGGCCGGAAGCCAAGGACATCCTGAAACGATGCGTCCACCACCTGCATGAAAGACGAATTAGCATCCTCCTGCCAGGCCGGGGCCGTCATCACAACCCGATATGACCCCTCACGTTCCGTGAAGACATGTGCGACGCGCTGTGCCAGGCCCTCCAACTGGTTGTCGGAGAAGCTGCGCGAATGAACAAAGACATCGAAGAATCCCTTCTGCGTGCTGACCAGTCCCAGGTTGCTGCTCGTCTGCACCACGCCAGGCATATCCTCCCTCATCTTGAGCACTCCATTGGGCACCAGCATCAGCGTATCGAGGAAGCCGACCGTGTCCTCGGGTGCCACGAACTGGTCGACGGGTTTACCCTTCGTCACGCTGAGTTTGAATCCCGGATCCTTCTTGAGATACGGCTTCACAGCCTTATTGAACGCACTGACAACCTGCGCCTTCAGCTTCTTCACATCCACGTCGCCCGGCAGCACGAGGTGTGCCACGGCCTGCGAGGGAATAGAGGCTGCCGCATTACCGCCCTCAATGGAGTTGAGGTACCACACCTTTATTTTCTTATTGATTTGCAGTAGTATGTCTGACAATATCAAGATTGCATTTCCACGTCCCTTATTGATATCCACCCCCGAATGACCACCCAGTCCGCCACTCACCTTGATGTCATAGAAGATAGAACCGAGAGGAGTCTTGAAGGTACGAGCGCGCATACCTATTTCCTGTATGCACGCACCTGCCGCACCTACCGTGATGGAATCGTAATCCTCCGAGTCAAGATTGATAACCTTGCGGCCGCGGATGAACGAGGGTGAGAGTGCTTCGGCACCCGTCATACCATCCTCCTCGTTGGTAGTGGTCAGCACTTCGAGCGGACCATGCACCAGACTATTATCCTGCAAGATAGCCAACGCCATGGACAGTCCGATGCCGTTGTCGGCTCCCAGCGACGTTCCCTCAGCACGCATCCAGCCCTCTTCAATGACAGGACGTATGTTGTCGTGCATAGGATCGTATTCCACCCCATCGGCCGCCACACAGACCATATCCATGTGATTGAGGAGCACGATGGGTTCGGCCTCTTCAAAGCCAGGCGATGCGGGTTTTCGGATTACCACATTATTCTCCTTGTCGCACTCATACTCCAGGCCGAGTTTCTCGGCAAAACGGGTAAGGAACAGCGCCACACGATCTTCGTGATGCGAGGGACGGGGAATACGATTAAGTTGACGGAAAATCTTGTAGACAGGGTCTACCGAAGGAAAGGATTTCATTCAATACATTTGTTTAGCGGAGCAAATTTACGCTTATTTCCTGAAACTTCCAAACTTTACGTCCAAAAGCATCGCAAAATATGCGCACAAAGTCAAAAAACACCCCAACTTTGCACAATAAATTAACGAACTGCTCGTTTTTAAACAAAAAAAAGAAGGTTTATCACGCATTTATGCGTATATTTGCAGCCGAACAACCGAACATTCAACGTAATGAGAAAGACTATTCTGACATTTCTACTGGCATTGATGGGCACGGTCACATCCCTCGCCCACCCCAACGATACCATCGTACAATCCATCAAAAACGACATCACCCGACTCAAGGAGCAGCAACGCATCACCCGCACTCAGGCTAAGGCCGAAGAGCGCGAGATGCGTGCCCTGACCCGCGAGTTAGACAAGGCGAAGGCACAAATACAGCGAGACAAGGAGGCAACCAAGAAGGCCAAGAAGAACGGCAAGGTACACATACCCAAGGTCATCGAGCGCACCACCGTCCTGCAGTCCATACAGAATTCTGCACCTTCGAGCAAGGTCACCGCTGCCACCACACCGGCAACAGCACCGGCTGCCGCCAACGACAAGCGTGCCATCGAGGCAGCAGAACGCAGAGCTCTCGCGGCAGAACGACGTGCTGCCGAAGCAGAAAAACGCGCCGCAACGGCCGAACGCAGGCTGGAAGAAATGGAGAGCAAGACACTCAGAACAAGAGACAGCAAGACTCCCACAGAAAGAAGGGCTGACACAGAGAGAAGAGCAGACGCAGAGAGAAGAGCAGCCACCCCCACCGGCAAGAATGCAGACAAGGAAGCCACTCCTGCCCAGAAAGCAAACAGTCGTCGCAAAAACAACGAGACAAAAGCAGAAGAAAAGGTTGACGACAAGGCCAGCGGGAAAGCTGACAAGAAGGTAGACAAGAAGACCAGCGAGAAGGTAGACAAGAAAGCCGACGAGAAGGCAGACAAGAAGACCAGCGAGAAGGCAGACAAGAAAGCTAAAGCAAAGAGCAACGAGAAAGCCGACGAGAAGACCGACAAAGAGGTCAGCAACAAACCGGCATCACCCAAGCGCATCAGCGACAAAGAAGCCCTGCGCCAGCAGAAGGAGCGTGAAGCTGCCAACGAGAAGAAGCTGAAAGAGAAGCAGAAAGCCCAGAAGGAAGCTGCCAAGCAGAAGGCTAAGGAAGAAGCCGATGCCAAGAAGCAGAAAGCCAAGGAAGAGGCAGAAGCCAAGAAGGCTGCCAAGGAAAAGGAGAAGGAGGCCAAGGCTCGCGAAAAGGCCGACAAGAAGGAAGCCAAGGCTCGCGAGAAGGCTGACAAGGAAGCCAAGAAGGAGAGTGGAGAGATTGTCTCAGCCCGCCGCAAGCGCGACTCAGCCCCAGCCAAGACGGAGGATGAGGAGAACGATGCCAATATGTAAGATTGCAGGCTACGGAAGCCGTGTAATGATATTTCGCAATCCTCCACACACCCGCCCCACGTTTCAGAAAATTCCGCTGCGAGATTTCCCGAATCCCGCAGCGGATTTTTTTTATTCTCGCTACGAAAAATTCCAGTTTCCGCAGAGGAATTTTCAAACACTGATATTCAGAAAGTTACAGACACAACACAAGAAAGCTACAATGTAAATAAAATTCTAAACAGACACAAAACCAGTACCTACGAAGACGCATGGCGACTTTTTAAAACCAAGAACGCACGAAAATACAAAAATGATCTTTGCGGGATTAGTATGAAATGAAATGAGAGGACTTGTCATCCCGATGTTGTCTACGTGCTTTCTACGCTATGGCATACAATATGGCATATTACATAATATTATATAATATTACTAGCAAAGAAGAACGAGAAGAGAAAGAAACTTTTCCCCCCACACCCCCTTTATAAAGAAAGAGAAGAGAAAGAAGAAAGGCTCAAACCCAATCCCAAAGAAAAAAAATCCAAAAAAAAGTTTTTTTTTCATATTCTTTCGCTTCGCCTTCTTTAGAAAGGGTCAAGAAGTACGACGTGAAGATGGGAAGATACTCAGCAGCCACGCCACGGTGACGCTGACGGCAATGCCGGCGGCTCCGAAGAGGAAGAGGTTGGCATCGGTGCAGAACTGGAGCCAGAAGACGAAGGCCGTGCCGCAGACGAAACCGGTGAGGGCTGCCTTGCCCTTGATGCGCTTCACGAAGACGCCCATGAAGAAGAGGCCGCCCAGTCCTCCGGTCAGCAGGCCGAGGATGGTATTGAAATAGTCGAGCAGCGAGAGGATGTCCCACGACGCCATCAGCAGTGCGATCAGCACACCGATGATGCCACTCACCACGCAGGTCCAGCGGGCCACGCCCAGCATCGTCGTGTCGGAAACGGAGGGACGGAAACGCTTGTAGAAGTCGACCGAGAAGGCCGTGGAGACGCTGTTGATGTTGCTCGAGATGGTGCTCATCGTGGCCGCAAAGATGGCGGCAATGAGCAAGCCTGCCACACCGGCCGGCATCTGCGACATCATGAAATAGGGGAAGATGGCATCGCCCTTCTGCATCGTGATGTCGAGCTCCTCAGGATGCGTCTGGAAGAAGGTATAAAGACCCGTACCGATGACGTAGAAGACGACGCTGATGAAGACACACATCAGACCGTTCATCAGGATGCTTCGGCCCGCGCTGTGCTCGTCCCTGGTGGTAAGGTAGCGCTGGATGACAGTCTGGTCGCTGGTGTAGGAGATGAGGTTGTTGGCCGCCCCACCGATGAGGGCCACCCAGAACGTGGCGCTGCGGTAGTCCAGCGACCACTCGAAGAGCCGGAACTTATCGTTCTGCACACCGATGTCGATGTAGCTGGACAGACCGCCCTCGGTATGCGTGATGAGGAAGGCGGCCGCAAAAAAGGCACCGCCCACGAGGATGATGCCCTGCACCACGTCGCCCCACACCACGGCCTCCACACCGCCCATCGTGCAGTAGACGATGGTGACGATGCCCATCAGGACGATGCACAGCAGGATATTGATACCCGTCACGGCCGTCAGGGCCAGCGAGGGGAGGTAGAGCACGAGGGCCATGCGTGCCACCATGAAGACGATGAACAAGCCGCTGGCCAGCAGGCGTGTGGCCAGGTTGAAGCGTATCTCAAGGTACTCGTAGGCCGAGGTAATGTTGAGGCGTCGGAAATAGGGCAGATAGTACTTGATGACGGGGAAGCTGACAAAGAGGATGGTGACCAGCATGGGATAGTACGTCCAGTTGGTGGCGTAGGCCTTGGCGGGAATGCTCATGTAGGTGATGGCCGAGAGCATGGTGGCGTAGATGCTGATGCCGGCCGCCCACCAGGGGATGCGTCCGCCGCCCTTGAAGAAGTCATCGGCACCACTCTCACGGCGCATGAAGTAATAGCCCAGTCCCAGCATGCCAAGCAGATAGAACGCCAGCACAACCCAGTTGAGCCATCCAAAGCTCTTCTCGTTCTCCAGACTGACGCGGGTTACGTCCGAACTGCGCACACCCGGCTTCACCTCGCCGTCCACGTAGAGCCATCCGCCTTCGGGGAGGTTCACGAGGCTGGCTCCAGCACGGGCAAAACGTTCGTTCTGGGCGAGGGAGAACCACGAGTTGGTGATGGTATGGTATACCAGTACGTCACGGTTGAAGCGATACCAGGCCGGTTCGTGCAGGAAGTAGGTACTGTCGGGGCGCGGATCGTTGACACGTGCCTCGAAGACCTCCTTGTTGATGCCGCCGAAGAAGAGGATGTGGCTGTAGCCACACGTGGCACAGGCACCACCGGTGACGTTCAGCCCGTCGGGGAAAGAAGCCGTGCGCGTCCACTGCAGCGTCTTCAGGTTCAGGCAGAGACCGTCCGTCTGCACCTGCGTCAGGGCAGTCGTCCCGGGCTCTGTCGCAGTATAGCCACCGAAGACGTAGAGGCAGGGTGCCGTATTGCCCGTCTGTACCGTGGCCACGCATTGCAGGCGCGCGCCGTCTGGCATTTCCGTCAGCGTCCTCCATTCTTTATCATTCTGCAAGTCAAGGCTGTACACACAAGCATTAGGTCCCTCGTCAGTAGTACCGCCCACAAGGTAGAGCACGCGATCCTGTACGGCTAAAGCATGCTGCTGGATGCCAACGGGGAGCTCCGGCAACGTCTGCTCACGTCCCTCCCTATCAAGCAGTACGGCCTGCCGCAACGAGCGTTCGCCATCGGTGCCGCCCACGCAGACGACACCTTCCGCCACAGTCACACTGGCACCGCTGGCCGCCCTGCGTCCCATACGTCCATGTGGCTGCCATTGTCCGTCCGTGCCCCATGCCCACACGGCATCGTAGAAGACCTTCCTACCACCTTGTGCCACGGGCACATCGGGAAAGTTGGCACCACCGCCCACCAGCACCCGACCAGCTGCCACACCGGCAAAGCCTGCCGCCACACCCTGTCCCTTCGAGACCTCTAGGGGTGCTGCGGGTTCGACGATAAGACGCGTGTGCGTCTCGGCCTTGGCACTAAGTGCCAGGAGGATTACAACCAAGATTGCGGAAAGTCGCCAGCTTGTCCCTCTCCGGGAAGCTGTGCGGATTTGCATGGGACTTATCATGTTCATTCTATTTCTTTTGTGCACAAAGTTACTAAAATATCTGCAATTCACACTTATAATCCCCAAATATTTTGCATTCTGACTTTTTTTTAGTAACTTTGCATCACTTACCACTTCAACGAGTCTATGAAAAAAATGCCATACCTCATCCTCCCCATCCTGTGCCTCCTTACCCTCAGTGTGTCGGGCCAGACCATTGCCGACACACCGAGTGAAGACGAGGCACTACGATTCCTCTATACCAGTATGGCATTGCCCGACTCCACCGACTACCCCGAGCAGTTCTACCGCCAGCAGATACGCACGGCGTTGCAGGCCAGACAGGAGATGCCGTGGGGGGCACGCATTCCCCAGCGCGAATGGAAACACTTTGTGCTGCCCGTACGTGTAAACAACGAGGACCTCGACAACTTCCGCGTTGAAAAGTACGAGGAGCTGAAGGCGCGCGTCAAGGGTATGACAATGGAAGAGGCCGCCCTCGAGATAAACCACTGGTGTCACGAGCACGTCTCGTACCAGCCCAGCGACGCCCGAACTAGCAGTCCGTTAGCAACCATACGCTCTGCCATCGGACGATGCGGCGAGGAGAGCACGCTCACCGTGGCGGCTCTGCGCACTGTAGGCATACCGGCCCGCCAGGTCTACACGCCCCGTTGGGCACACACCGACGACAACCATGCGTGGGTGGAAGCGTGGATTGACGGCGAATGGAAGTTCATGGGTGCCTGCGAGCCGGAGCCCGTACTGAACCTCGGCTGGTTCAACGCACCCGCCTCGCGTGCCATGCTCATGCACACCAAAGCCTTTGGTAATTACGACGGCCCTGAGCGGGTGATGACCCGAACGGCATGCTACACGGAGATTGACGTCACCGACACCTACGCGCCCACCAGCGTCTTCCAGGTCGAGGTAGTGGATGCGAAGGGCAAGCCAGCCAAAGGAGCCACCGTGCAGTTCCGCCTCTACAACTACGCCGAGTTCTTCCCCCTCAACACCAAGCAGACCGACAAGCAGGGACGCTGCGACTTCAAGGCAGGCCACGGCACGCTGCTCGTCTGGGCCACAGACGGCAAGCGCTTCGGCTTTGAGAAGATACAAGTGGGCACTTCAAGTCAGCCCCTGCGCATCAAGCTCGACAAGGACGCAAGCAACGTCGGGCGACTCATGCCACAAACCTTCGACATCGATGTCACCCCACCCTCAGAGCGCAACACCATACCCCCGATGACAGACGAGCAGATAGCACGCAACAAGCAGCGCCTGGCCTACGAGGACAGCGTGCGAGGGGCCTACACGGCGACGTTCCACCAAAGCGAGGGTAATTTCATCAGGGATGCTTTCCGCAAGTCACGTGGCAACCAGCCCGTCATCCAGCGCCACCTCCACACCGTCATCCAAGAACCTGAGGACGGCGACAAGGCTAAGTTGCAGTTCAGATTGCTGAGCGAGAAGGACTTGCGCGACGTCACGCTCGAAGTGCTGAACGACAACTTCACACTTGCACCGGACACCCTGCCCTACATCTTCAGTCAGCGCATCAGCAACGAGCTACTGACTCCCTACCGCGCAGAGTTTCTGAGACTCCTCTCCAAGGACGAGCAATCGGCCTTCCGCCAGAACCCGCGTCTGCTGGCCGAGCGCATCGAGCACGAGTTCACCCTCGACGAGGCGACAAACCCGCAGCAGCTGTGCATGCATCCCGCCAGTGCCTGGCAGACGAAGCGCTGCGACCGACACAGCCGCGACATCATGTTCGTAGCCATCCTGCGCACCCTGGGCGTAGAGGCCCGCATCGACGAGGTGACAGGAAAGGTGCTGTACCGAACCGGCCAGACAACGAACGTGCCGGACAGCGAGCAGGGCTGGACAACCGTATTCGAGGAGAAGAAAGTTGCTTCGGGCAAGCAGGGCATGCTGCGTCTCGTCTACGAACCCAACGCCGTGCTGACCGACCCGCGATACAACAACCACTTCACCCTCAGCAAGCTGGAGAACGGCCTTCCCGTCCTGCTCAACTACCCGGAGTGCGAGGTCTTCAGCAAGATATTCAACGAGCCCACCGCGTTCGACGAAGGCACTTACCTTCTCACCACAGGCACACGATTAGCCAATGGTGGCGTACTCAGCAGAATGACCTTCTTCCAAGTCAAGGCAGGTGAAAACATCCAACTTCCGCTTACCTTCCGTAGCTCGACCGACGAGGTACAGGTCATCGGAAACTTTGGCAGTGAGACACGTTACACACCAGCCTTCGTGTTTGACAATGAGACGGTTAGCATAGCCGGAATGCCATCCACCGACTTCACCAGCGTGGACCTCCTTCCCGAGAACAGCATCCTCTCCACCACCGGCCGCGGCTACTACGTCATCGGGCAGCTCAGTGTGGGCACCGAACCCACCAACCACGCCCTCAACGACCTCTCTGCGGCCAGGAAGGAACTGGAGGCCTGGGGACGTCCCATCCTGCTCATCGCTGACAACGAAGAGGAACTGGCAAGCATACAGAAGAACTTCCCCAACCTACCTTCGACCGTGCACTTCGGACTCGATTCGACGGGCAAGATCAAAGAGGGCATGCAGACGGCCAAACAGGGCGAACCAGTAAGCAACAGGCCCGTCTTCCTCATTGCCGACACGTTCGACCGCGTTGTCTTCTTCCACCAGGGCTACACCATCGGACTCGGAGAGCAGATCACGAAGATTGCCAAGAAGTTATAAAGAGAATACAGAGACAAAAATAATGCCTATCCAATATCAAAACAAATAAATCATGAAAAGAACCAAAACCAAGCTCTACGCAGGCCTACTGGCATTGGCACTATCGGCCACACCAGCCAGCGCCCAAACGGCGGTGCAAAAACAGGCCCATGTCGAGAACATCTTCACCGTACAGAATCCCGACCGGCAGAAGAGCCCCTTCACCGGCATGACGCGCAAGCACTGGATCGAAGCGGGAGAATACCTGCTCAGCGGAGCCTTCAGCTACATCCACTGCCTCGACGACCCCATGTACTTCCCCAAGCAGCTGGACAAGACCTACCCCACCAACCAGGGAGCCACCAAGACGGCAAAGCTGGAGGGACTGGCACGCACGCTCTTCCTGGCCGCCCCCCTGCTGAAGAACAATCCCAACCTGACACTCAACGGCATCAAGGTGGCCGACTACTACCACCACCAGCTCGTCAGCATCTCTAACCCCAAGAGCAAGCACTACATAGCACACCGTACGGGAGGTGCCAGCCAGACGCTGCTCGAACTGGCCTCGCTGGCCATCTCGATGACGGGCGCGCCCGAGGTACTCTGGGATCCGCTCTCGCAACAGGAAAAGGACGACCTGGCCGCCACGCTGCTGAGCTACGGAGAGGGTCCTTCCATCGGTTCCAACTGGATGTTCTTCAACGTCTTCATACAGTCATTCATGAAGGAGAAGGGCTACAAGGTGGACGAGAAGAAGATGGTGGACTGGCTGCAGAAACTCGTGGACAGATACCGTGGCGAGGGCTGGTACAACGACGCTCCCGCCTACGACTACTACTCGATGTGGGCCTACCAAAGCTACGGTCCGCTGTGGGCTGAGTTCTACGGCAAGCACTTCAAGCCGGCAGCCGGTTCCGGACTGGACGCTGACGTCTACCAGAAACTGGCGGCACAGATACTGAAGAACGAAAAGGAGATGGTGGACAACTACCCCTATATGTTTGCTCGCGACGGACGAATGAACATGTGGGGACGCAGCATCTGCTACCGCTTTGCTGCCGTCACCCCCTTCCCCATCCTCGAGTACGGCCAGTTTGAGGGCGTCAACTACGGCTGGCTTCGTCGCATCGCATCGGCTTCGCTGCTGCAGTTCATGGGCAACCCCAACTTCCTGGAGAACGGCGTGCCCACAATGGGATTCTACGGAGAGTTCGACCCTTGCGTGCAGATCTACAGCTGTCGTGGCAGTGTCTACTGGATCGGCAAGGCCTTCCTCGGACTCTTGTTGCCCGAGAACAGCAAATACTGGAGCGCCGTGGAGAACGAGGGTCCCTGGGGCATCTCTGCTGACGGAAAGCCTGCCGAACTGCAGCCCGGAAAGGTGTACAACAAGCTGCAGCCGGCCACCGGACTGCTCATCACCAACTATCCCAACTGTGGCGGTTCGGAGATGCGCTCGTGGTGCCACGAGACGGTAGCCGCCGACTGGCAGAAGTTCCGTTCGTCGGAGAACTACAACAAACTGGCCTACAACACCGAGTTCCCCTGGATGGCCGACGGCAAGAAGGGCGAGATATCCATGAACTACGGCACGCTGAACAAGAAGGGAGAGTGGGAAGTGCTGCGCCTCTACGACTTCCAGAGCTTCGAGAACGAGGTATACAAGCGCAAGGCAGAACTCGAGACCGACAAGGAGGTGAAGTACCAGCTCAACGACATCATGCTGCCCGACGGTATCTTGCGCGTCGACAAGGTCAGCCTGCCAGACAGCACGGAAATCACGCTGGGCCACTACACCCTGCCCGAGGGCTCGCCCGAGTTCAAGAAAACACTGGAGCCCGGCAAGAGCTTCAGTAACCGCAAGGTGACGCTGGCTAAGGGCAAGAAGAGCAACCTCAACGTGACATGCTACACCAACGGAGCCTACGAATTGGCAATGATTCCACTCTACGGCTGGACGACTGAGGAAAAGGCCATCTATCCCGACGGACTGCACCCAGTCAGCCATCGTTGCGTGCTGCCTCAGCTGCGCGAGAAGATGAACGGCGAGCGCATCCTCGTCACGCTGCAGCTCTGGAAGAAGATCGGCCCCGACGGACAAGGCTTCACGGCCAAGGAACTGACTCCCGTCAAGGACGTCAACGTGCTCAGCGACGACAAGACGGTCATCGTCAAACTGGCTGACGGTACGAAGAAGACCGTAGTATTTGAGTAAAAGGATTTAAGTTTCTCTCGAAACGTAAGGAGTTAAGGAGTTAAGGAGTTATCGCTCCTTCGTCGCTGAGGAGTTAAGACGTTACTGATAAGCACGAATGAAAGACTTCAACACATTCGTCTTAACTCCTTAACTCCTTTAACTCCTTAACTCCTACTCAAGTTAAAGCGAAACTTGAGTATATTTGTCACAGACTAACACTACTTGACCACCATCTCCATCGCGTCGGCCGTGGAGATCTGCCGCTGGCCAAGGAAGGCTACGAGGAAGGCATCGGGAAACTTCTGGCGGATCTCGTCCAGGTTCTTGCGAGCCTGCTGATAGTCGGGCGTATTGCCTGCAAGATATTTGTATTTGCCGTCCTTCTCCATTATCTTTATGTCCTTCAGTCCTTTCAGACGCTTATCCCCCACCGCGATCTTACTCTTGAGAGCAAATATCTGAACGTAGAAGTTGAGGGCACCATCCTCCAGTTCGGGTTCGAGCGAAGAGTCCAGCACGACGTTCTCAACAGCCTTGGCAATCGACGCCTTGGCTGAGTTTTTCTTCGAGGGAGCCTCTTGCTTTTCCTGCGAGGGAGCTTCGTTGCGCGCCAGCAGCGTTGACTCCTCCACAAGGGAGTATTCTTTCGGCTTGCCACCAGTACGACGCATATCCGCAATGACGCTTTTCTCGCGACCCGACTCCACCACCTGCTGGTATTCCTTCAGCCCTTTGAAGATACACTGCGCAATCTCCTCCTGGCCGGCCTTGCTCGTCATATAAGCCTGGTCAGCCGCATTGGAGATGAAGCCTATCTCGGTCAGGATGGAGGGCATCTTGGTGTAGAGAATGACGTAATAGCGTTCGCGCTTGACACCACGGCTGATGGGACGACCCACCACACCATATTGCCGTTGCATCTCCCAGGCCAGCAGTTCGCTCTTCTGGATATGCTTCCTGCGAGCCGACTCCACGTCACTGGACGAGGTAGCCCCGATGGGGCCATAGTACGTCTCGGTGCCACGCACACCCGGTGCCTCGGGAGCCGCATTGACGTGGATGCTGAGAAAGAGTGAGGCACCGGCCTCGTTGGCTATCGTGGTACGCTGGTCAAGCGTAAGGAAGCGGTCGTTGTTACGGGTCATACGCACGCTGACACCCTTGATGTTGGCACGCACCAGTTCGGCCACACGCTTGGCCACGGCCAGGTTGATGTCCTTCTCCTTGGCCAACGTGCCCTCGCAGCCCACGTCACGTCCACCGTGACCGGCATCGATAACCCACAGCTGGTTCTTCACTTTTGCCTGGAGCAAAAGCGGAAAAAGAAATACAATCAGAAAGGATATGCGCAGGAAGTTTTTCATTTCGGACACAAAAATACACATTATTTCATAATATTTTGCATTTAACAATTGAAAAATGTGATTAAAACCACAAAAATGCACTTTTGCAGTCATCAAAGTTCAATATTCAAGCTTTTTGTTGTATATTTGCAAATCAATTACCATTCAAAAAAACATAGCAACCCGCCCAACATACAGCAAACCATGAGTGACGGAAACTTCAACAGAGCCCTGCTGCCCCACACGCCATACGCCAGTGGGATGAAAGCGGGCAAACAGATAGCCAAGATGCGTGCCGTGGAAGCCTTCCGCGAAGCACTGGCACGCCTCTGCCCCAACCTCAGCGAAGAGGAGAGGAAGGCGGAGACAGAAAGCTTCGAACACGAGGTGGCTTCGAAAATCATGAATTAAGAATTATGAATTGACAAAATAATGGCAACAGTAGACGACAAGAAAATCATTTTCTCGATGGTCGGCGTAAGCAAGACCATCCAGCAGACTCAGAAACAAGTACTCAAGAACATCTACCTCTCGTTCTTCTATGGCGCTAAGATCGGTATCATCGGTCTCAACGGTGCCGGTAAGTCGACCCTGATGAAGATCATCGCCGGCCTGGACCAGAACTACCAGGGCAACGTGGTCTTCTCGCCCGGATATACCGTAGGCTACCTGCCACAGGAGCCTCAGCTGGACGACAACAAGACGGTCATCGACACCGTCAAGGAGGGCGTGCAGAACGTGGTGGACGCACTGGCCGAGTACGAGGAGATAAACAACAAATTCGGACTGCCCGAATACTACGAGGACGAGGACAAGATGAACCAACTCTTCACCCGTCAGGCCGAACTGCAGGACATCATCGACGCCACCGACGCATGGAACCTCGACAGCCGACTGGAGCGCGCCATGGACGCGCTGCGCTGTCCGCCTGCCGACCAGCTGTGCGGTGTGCTCTCCGGTGGTGAGCGCCGCCGCGTAGCACTGTGCCGCCTCCTGTTGCAGAAGCCCGACGTGCTCCTGCTCGACGAGCCTACCAACCACCTCGATGCCGAGAGCATCGACTGGCTCGAGCAGCACCTCAACCAGTACGAAGGTACGGTCATCGCCGTCACCCACGACCGTTACTTCCTGGACGACGTGGCCGGCTGGATTCTGGAGCTGGACCGCGGCGAGGGCATACCCTGGGAGGGCAACTACTCGAGCTGGCTGGACCAGAAGACCAAGCGCATGGCGCAGGAGGAGAAGTCGGCCTCGAAGCGTCGCAAGACCCTGGAGCGCGAGTTGGAGTGGGTACGCATGGCTCCCAAGGCTCGTCAGGCCAAGGGCAAGGCCCGTCTGAACAACTACGAACGCATGCTCAACGAGGACCAGAAGGAGCGCGAGGAGAAGCTGGAGCTCTACATACCCAACGGACCGCGCCTGGGCCAGAAGGTCATCGAGGCACACGACGTCAAGAAGGCGTACGGCGACAAGGTGCTCTTCGAGGGTCTCAATTTCGCCCTGCCACAGGGTGGCATCGTGGGCGTCATTGGTCCCAACGGTGCGGGTAAGACGACACTCTTCCGCCTCATCATGGGACTGGAGACGGCCGACGCAGGCACCTTCGAGGTGGGCGAGACGGTCAAGCTCTCCTACGTCGACCAGCAGCACAAGGACATCGTGGCCGACCAGACCGTCTACCAGGTGGTCAGCCAGGGCAACGAGCTCATTCGCATGGGCGGTCGCGACATCAACGCCCGTGCCTACCTGAGTCGCTTCAACTTCTCAGGTGGCGATCAGGAGAAGAAGTGTGGTGTACTGTCAGGAGGTGAGAGAAACCGCCTCCACCTGGCCATGGCGCTGAAACAGGAAGGCAACGTACTGCTGCTCGACGAGCCTACCAACGATATCGACGTCAACACGCTGCGTGCCCTTGAGGAAGGTCTGGAGAGCTTTGCAGGCTGTGCCGTGGTCATCAGCCACGACCGTTGGTTCCTGGACCGCATCTGTACCCACATTCTGGCCTACGAAGGCGACGGCAAGGTATTCTTCTTCGAGGGCACCTACTCGGAATACGAGGTGAACAAGTGCAAGCGTCTCGGCATCGAAGAGCCAAAGCGTGTGCGCTACCGCAAGCTCATCGAAGACTGACCTACATAAATGTAGGAGTTAAAAGTTAAAAGCTAAAAGTTAAAAGTTAAAAGTTAGCATTTAACCAAGAACCAACAATGAAAATCAAACGTCTCCTACCTCTCGCTTCTGCCCTGGCCCTCATGCTGGGCTTGGGCAGCTGCACCGAGGACATCGACACGTCCTCACGCTACACCTTCACGGAATACACCGTGGAGAGCTATCTGTCCCAGCATGACACGACGTACAGCGAATACCTGGACCTGCTGGGCAAGGTGAAGATCAGCCCGCGTTCCGAGTCGTCCGTGCGCCAGCTTCTCTCCGCACGTGGCAACTACACGGTCTTCGCGCCCAGCAACAAGGCCATCCACGACTACCTGGACAGCCTCACGGTCAAAGGCATTATCACGGCTCCCTCATGGGACGCGTTCCCCAACGAGAACACGCTCGATTCCATCCAGAAGGTCATCGTCATGAACAGCATCATCGACGGAGGCGACCACAACGAGGCTTACCAGACGAGCTCTTTCCCCAACGATGCGGAAGAGTTTCTCATTGCCAATCTGAACGACCGCAAACTGAACGTCAACTATGGTGCGAACGCCGACTCCATTTACATCAACGGCATCAAGAACGCACAGACCCAGGTTGTGTCGGGCGGTAGCCTCGTGGACATGAAGAACCGCGACATCATAGCCATCAACGGATGCATTCACCAGGTGCACCAGGTGGTGGCTCCCAGCAGTCAGACGCTGGGCGAGCTGCTCAAGGACATGGCCGACCTGAACGATGCCAAGATGAGCGTGATGGCACGTCTCATCGTGGCCTGTGGCCTGCAGGACACACTCACAAAGGTCAAGGATGAGGTCTACGAGGCCAGGTACCTGAACGGCGAGGTGAAGAACATCGACTTCAACAACCGCATCGGCTACCTGCCCCAGCATCGCAAGTACGGCTTCACGCTCTTTGCCGTCCCCAATAAGTTCTGGACCGAGACACTGGGCAAGGCTGCCGAGGACATCACCCTGGAGGACGTACGCAGGTGGGTTGTAGCACAGGGCTTCTACCCCAATGGCAACGATGACGCCGACTACACAAACCCCGACAACGTGCTCAACCTGTTTGTCAGCTACCACATTCTGCCCATTCGAATCCCTTCCGACAAGCTGGTCATCCACTACAACGAAAAGGGCTACTACTACAAGCCCAGCAGCAATCCCCACACCGTGCCCGTCTGGGAGATCTACACCACCATGGGCAAGCCACGTCTGCTCAAGATCTACGAGGGCGGCAAGGGTGCACCGGCCGGCATCTACCTGAACCGCTTCCCCACCCTTGACAACGGGCGTCACGGCACCTACCACGAGCTCAGTTGTGACGCTGACAAGCAGGGCGTACTGGTCAATACGGTCGAGGCCGTCAACGTCTTCAACGGTTTCATCTATCCCATCTCGGGCGGTGTACTGGCCTACAACGAGCAGACACGCATGAACTTCCAGAAGCAGCGCTTGCGCTACAACGTGGCCGGCCTCTATCCAGAGTTCATGAACAACGACATACGTGCCAACCGTGTGGGCAACCCCGAGAATGGCTGCGTGGGCATCCCATGCACCAAGACGTACAACTACATCGACGGACTCGACATTGCCGACGGCTCCAACTTCTACTACCTGCTGGGACTCGACAGAGGATGGCACAACTGGCAGGGCGACGAGTTCAACGTCACCGGTCGCTACGAGATGACCTTCCGCCTGCCGCCCGTCCCGCTGAAGGGTATCTACGAGATACGCTATGCCGTGCAGAACAACTCCAACCTGCGCAGCATGTGCCAGGTCTACTTCGGAGCCGACAAGAACCGCATGCCAGCCATCGGCATTCCCCTCGACCTCCGCATCGGTGGACAGAGCGAGATACTGGGATGGCAGGCCGACCAGAAGGACGACGACATCAACGCCGAGATTGACAAGAAGATGCGCAACAACGGCTTTATGAAGGGCGCCGAACACTACCACGCCGGTACGGCCTCTTCGCCCACGGCCCGTGCCACGCAGACCACCACCCGACGCATCATCGTCCGACAGGAGATGGACCCCGACAAGACGTACTACCTCAAGTTCAAGTCGGTGCTCGATGCCCAGACGCTCGAGTTCTTCATGGACTACCTCGAGTTCTGCGCCAAGGAGGTGTACGACAACCCCAACACACCGGAGGATATCTGGTAAAAAAAAAGACCCTCCCCCTGCCCCTCCCCTAAAGGGAGGGGAGTAGAATGGGGACGGCTGTTCAAAGGTAAATGTCCAAAACGACTAGTTTCCTAAACGACTAATATCCCAAACGACTAAATGAAAAAGATAATCATGTATTCATTGCTCTCCGCCAGCCTCTTGGCCGGCTGCAACAGCAAGCAGGACGCCCAGCAGGCCGACATGCCCTGGGGTGTGGATCGCTTTGCCGACATTCAGGTACTGCGTTACGAAGTGCCTGCCTTCGAAGGCCTCTCGCTGCAACAGAAGCAGCTTGTGTATTACCTCACCGAAGCCGCCCTCTGGGGCCGCGACATCCTGTGGGACCAGAACTGTCCCTACAACCTGGCCATCCGTGACCTCTGCGAGAAGGTCTACACCAACTATCAGGGTGACAAGGAGGACGAGGAATGGAAAGCCTTTGAACAGTACACCAAGCAGATATGGTTTGCCAACGGCATCCACCACCACTACAGCTCGGCAAAGTTCAAGCCCAGCTTCAGCCAGGCATGGCTCGAGAAGCAGGCTGGTCAGTTGGATGCCGACGTGGCCCGTGCCATCTTCGACTCCACCTACCTGTCCATCAAGACCAACCAGGCCGACGGTGTGGACCTCATCGAGACCTCGGCCGTCAACTTCTACCAGGGTCTCACCCAGCAGGAGGTGGAGGACTACTATGCCAAGCTGAAGAATCCCAACGACACGATGCCCGTCATGTTCGGTCTGAACAGTCAGTTGGTCAAGGAGAATGGTCAGATCGTGGAGCACACCTGGAAGATTGACGGCATGTATGGCGAGGCCATCCGCCACATTGTGGAGAACCTCAACAAGGCGGCTGAGTTTGCCGAGAACGACAAGCAGCGAGGCGTCATCCAGGCGCTCGTCAAGTACTACACCACGGGCGACCTCAAGGACTTCGACGACTACTCCATCCAGTGGGTTGAGGACCTCGACTCGAAGGTGGACTTCATCAACGGCTTCATCGAGAGCTATGCCGATCCCCTCGGCCTGCGCGGTTCGTGGGAGGCCATGGTCAACTTCCTCGACTCGGCCAACACGGCCCGCACACAGGTCATCTCGAAGAATGCACAGTGGTTTGAAGACCACTCGCCCATCGATCCCCGCTTCCGCAAACCCGTCGTGAAGGGCGTCACGGCCAAGGTCATCACGGCCGCCATTCTGGCTGGCGACAGCTATCCCTCCACGCCCATCGGCATCAACCTGCCCAACTCCAACTGGATACGTGCCCAGCATGGCAGCAAGTCGGTCAGCATCGACAACATCACGGCTGCCTACGATGCCGCTGCCCGGGGCAATGGCTTTGCTGAGGAGTTCATGTGGAGCCAGACGGAGGTGGACCATGCAGCCAAGTACGCACACTACGTGGACAACGTGCACACCGACCTGCACGAATGTCTGGGTCACGGCAGCGGACAGCTGCTGCCCGGTGTGGATCCCGATGCCCTCAAGGCCTACGGTTCGACGCTCGAGGAGGCACGTGCCGACATCTTTGCCCTCTACTACATGGCCGATCCCAAGCTCGTCGAACTGGGTGTGATGCCCACGGCCGATGCCTATAAGGCAGGCTACTACCAGCAGATGATGAACGGTCTGATGACGCAGCTCGTACGCATCCTGCCCGGCGACAACATCGAGGAGGCACACATGCGCAACCGTGCCCTCATCGCCTATTGGACACTGGAGCGTGCTGCCAAGGATGCAGCCGAGAACGGTGGCTTCCCCGCCCTCTGCTTTGCCACGCGCAAGGACGCTAAGGGACAGGCCAAGACCTACGTCCAGATCAACGACTACGAGAAGCTGCGCGAGTACTTTGGCGAACTGCTCGGTGAGTTGCAGCGCATCAAGAGCGAAGGAGACTTCCAGGCCGGACGTGCCCTTGTCGAGAAGTACGGAGTGAAGGTGGATCCCGAGCTCCACAAGGAAGTACTCAGCCGCTACAGCAGCCTCAACATCGCTCCCTACAAGGGATTCGTCAATCCTCGCTACGAACTCGTCAAGGACAGCCAGGGCAACGTCACCGACGTACGCATCGTCTACGGCAGCGAGAGCTACGTCGAGCAGATGCTGCGCTACAGTCGTGACTACCGCTCACTGAAGTAAAAAAAGGGCGATGATATACTTGTTGGCACACGGTTGTCCCCTTGTGCCAACAAGTATATCCCTAAACAACTAAACAACTAATTTTCCCAAACGACTAAACAACTAATATCCTAAACGACTAAACGACTAATTTCCTAAACGACTAAACGACTAATTTCCTAAACGACTAAACGACTAATTTTCCCAAACGACTAAACAACTAAACGACTAAAAACATGAAGAAGATATTTATGATTCTGCTGGCAGTCATGGGTTTGGCTGCTTGCACCTCCCAGAAGGCCGACAAGATACTCGTGTTGTACTACTCCCAGACAGGAGCCACCAAGGCCGTGGCCGAAGAGATTCAGGCTCAGATAGGAGCCAAGGCAGACATCGAAGCCATCGAATTGGAAGACCCATACGACAATGACTTCCAAGCCACCATCAACCGAGCAAAGGACGAGATGGAGAACGGCACACTGCCCGCTTTGAAACCTCTGAAGGCAAACATAAAGGACTATGACGTCATCTTCCTTGGCTACCCCGTTTGGTTCGGCACCTACGCCCTTCCTATCGAGAGTTTGCTGAAGACCGAATCATTTGAAGGCAAAAAGGTTATCACCTTCTGCACGTTTGGCAGCGGTGGCCTGCAGTCCAGCACCAAGAACCTCAAAGAGGCCTTGTCCAAAGCAGAGGTCATGGAGGGATATGGTGTGCGCAATGCCCGCAAGGAAGCCGTCAAGGAAGAGCTGAACCGCTTCCTCATCGAGGCTGGTTTCAAGGCTGGCGAGATAGAGCCCCTGCCTGCCTTTACCGACCACCATGCCGTGAACGAGATGGAGTACGCAGTCTTCGACCAGGCTTGTGCCAATTATCAGTTCAATCTCGGCACACCCGTCAGCGTGGCTTCACGTGAGACGACCACTGGTACCGACTACGAATACACCGTGAAGAGTGCAGACCAGAACGGTGAGGAGCAGACCACTACCATCTACGTCACCGTTGGCAAGGAGGAAGGTGCACAGGCAGAATTCACTCAGGTGATCAGATAGTGAAAAAAGAAGAACGAGACGACCATGAAAAGAACTTTCGCACAAAAAACAATTCTGCTTCTATTCACCTGCATAATCCCTGTCTTGGCATCGGCAAAGCTCCAATCATCAGCAAGGATGCAGGCGTCGGCAAAGGATCAGGCATCGTCCCAGTCCAAGGCAGAGGAGGTGATGCAACGAGCCGTTGAAGTGAACGACTGGTTCATGCGCCAGTGGCCTGACCCCACGAAGGACACCTACGTGAGGGGCAAAGTGCGCCCCAGCAGCCTCTGGACGCGTGCCGTCTACTACGAGGGCTTGATGGCCTTGCACCAGGTGAAGCCCGAGCAGCGCTACCTGGACTACACGTTGCGATGGTGTAACCATCACAAGTGGACGCCCCGCAACGGTGTGCGCACCAAGGATGCCGACGACTACTGCTGTGTGCAGACCTACATCGACATGTACCGTCTGGGCGTGGAGGGTGCCACCCTGAGGTACGCCATCGAGCATGCCGACACCATCGTGGCACGTGGCAAGACGAGCGACCCCGACTGGTGGTGGATTGACGCCATACAGATGGGCATGCCGACCTTCCAGAAACTGGCCGTGACAACCGGTGACAGCCGCTATGCCAAGAAGGCATGGCAAATGTACAAATACACGCGCGACAAGCAGGACGGTGGCATGCGCAACAAGAAGAACGGACTATGGTGGCGCGACAAGGACTTCAACCCACCCTACCTCACTCCCGGTGGCAAGGAGTGCTACTGGAGCCGTGGCGACGGTTGGGTGGTGGCGGCCCTGGTGCGCGTGCTGGACGAGATGCAGCCCAGCGAGCCCCACTACAAGGACTACCTCAACGACCTTACCTCGCTCCTGGAGAGCCTCGTGCCCCTGCAGCGTGAGGACGGCTTTTGGAACTGTTCGCTGGCCGACCCCACCGACTTCGGTGGCCCCGAGGTAACGGGCACGAGCCTCTTCCTCTACGGCATGGCATGGTGTCTCAACCACAGCTATCTCTCGGCCGAACGCTTCGAGCCCGTCATGGAGAAGGCCTGGCAGGCCATGGCCACCTGCGTCCACCCCGACGGCATGCTGGGATGGCAGCAGGGCACGGGCAAGCAGCCCAGCGACTCGCAGCCCGTCACCTTCGACCGTCTGCCCGACTTCGACGACTACGGTGTGGGATGCTTCCTGCTGGGAGCCACGGAATACTATAAGTTCCTCCAAGGCTCGAATGATCGCCTCATCGAAACCTCGAAGAATCGAAACTTCGATGCCTCCAAGAATCCAAGAATCGAACCATCGTCACTCCCCTCCCCCGCTGCCCCCGGCATACGCTGGTGGTGGCTGGGGTCAGCCGTTACGGAGGAGGGCCTCCGCTGGAACATGGAGCAGTTTGCCAGCCGAGGCATCGGAGCCGTGGAGATAACGCCCATCTACGGTGTGCAGGGCAATGACGAGAACAACATCAACTTTCTGTCGCCCAAATGGATGAAGATGCTTGACGTATGTATGAAGGAAGGGAAGCGACTGGGCATCCAGGTGGACATGAACTGCGGCACGGGGTGGCCTTTCGGTGGTCCAGACGTGCCACTCAGTGAGGCTGCCTGCAAGTTGACCGTATTGGATGTGCTGACTGATGCAAAGACGGGGCATATCGATCCCAAACAGCTGGAAAAGGTGAAGGGCATGCCCCTCATCGCCAGCAAGGAATACAAGGCTAAGAAAGGTCAGAAGCGCATCATCTCGCTCTACCTCGACCGCACGGGCCAGAAGGTGAAGCGTGCTGCTCCTGGTGGCGAAGACTTCGTCATCGACCACTTCGACTCGGTGGCTGTGAAGCATTATCTGGAACGGATAGAACGTGCTTTTGATTCGTCAGGCACACCTTATCCCGCCACTTTCTTCAACGACTCGTACGAGGTGTATGGTGCAGACTGGACACCCTCCCTTCTGCAAGAGTTCAAGGCTCGTCGCGGTTACGACCTGACGGATAAGTTGAAGGAGTTTGTGGACGGTGACGCACAGGTGGTGGCCGACTACCGTGAGACGCTCTCCGACCTGTTGCTGCAGAACTTCACCCGCCAGTGGGTGGCCTGGTGCCACAAGCATGGCGTCAAGGTGCGCAACCAGGCTCACGGCTCGCCCGCCAACCTCATCGACGTCTATTCGGCTGTCGACATACCCGAGATTGAAGGCTTCGGCCTGTCAGAGCTGGGCATCAAGGGACTACGCACCGACCCCGGCAAGACGAAGAAGAACGACAGCGACCTGTCGATGCTGAAGTATGCAGCCTCGGCTGCCCACGTCATGGGCAAGCCCTACGCCTCGAGCGAGACCTTCACGTGGCTTACCGAGCACTTCCGCACCTCGCTCTCGCAGATGAAGCCCGACCTCGACCTCATGTTCTGTGCTGGTGTCAACCGCATGTACTTCCACGGTGCCTGCTATTCGCCCCAGGACGATCCCTGGCCGGGATGGCGCTTCTATGCGTCGGTCGACATGTCGCCCACCAACAGCATCTGGCGCGACGCCAAGGCCCTGACCGACTACATCACCCTCTGCCAGTCACGCCTGCAGGAGGGCCAGCCCGACAACGACTTCCTCGTCCTCCTGCCCGTGCGCGACATGTGGCAGCAGAACACCAAGACGCGCCTCATGCAGTTCGACATCCACTCGATGGGCAAGAAGGCACCCGCCTTCATTGCCTCCATCCTGAAGATCGACTCGCTGGGCTACGACTGCGACTACATCAGCGAGGAACTGCTGCTGCAGACCCGCTACGTCGACGGCATGCTGCAGACGGCAGCCGGCACGCGCTACAAGGCCCTCGTGCTGCCCAACTCACACGTGAGCATGACCAAGGCGCTCAGCCAGCACATCGACGCCCTGCGACAGCAAGGTGCACACATTATATATAATATAGAGGCCACAGAATTGGCCAAGGCAGCCCAGCCGGAAGAGGTGAAGACCCGGTTCGGCCTGAAGATGATACGCCGCAAGACCGAGGCCGGCACACGCTACTTTGTGGCCAACCTCACACCGAACGACATCCGCGAGACGGTCCGCTTCGCAGCCTCAGGTCGACCCACCCAGCTCGACCTGCGCAGCGGTGAGAGCTGCTTCGTGGGCATCGACGCCTCTGGCGCTGCCACGGTCAGCTACCCCCTGCCCCGCCAGATGGCATCCGTCACCGCCCTCGTGGCCGACCTCACCCAGCAGCCCTGGACACTACGCTTCACGGAGTCGCAGCCCGCAGTGGACAAGCCCTTCCGTCTGGACCGCCTGCAGAGTTGGGAGACACTGGCCAACGACAGCATAAAGGAGCTGATGGGAACGGGCGTCTACGAGACCTACTTCAGCACGCCCGAAGACGCTGACCTGCAAGCCCACTACCGCCTCGACCTGGGCGACGTGCGCGAGTCGGCACGCGTCTACCTGAACGGTCGCTACCTCGGCACCGTCTGGTCACAACCCATGACGCTCGACTTCCCCGGCTGGACGCTGCAGAAGAACAAGAACCTGCTCACCATCGAGGTCACCAATCTGCCCGCCAACCGCATCGCGGCCTACGACCGTCGTGGCATCAAGTGGCGCAAGTTCAACGAAATCAACGTAGTGGACATCAACTACAAGAACACGTCATACGCCAACTGGGATCCAGTGCCCTCGGGACTGAACTCCCTCGTGCGCCTCTACAAACTAACCGAATAATCATCATTCACCCCATTATCCCATGAACAGACTTCTCCTATTTGCATATTTTACACTTTTCACCTTCCACCTCTCGCTTCACGCTGCCAAGCGTGAGACCTGGCCCGACGGCACACCCATGGAAGCCTGGATAAAGGACACCACCAAGGTGGACCTCAAGACACTGGGTCGCCAATACGTCGTGACCGACTACGGCGTGAAAAACGACTCCACCTTGCTCCAGACCGAGGCCCTGCAGGCTGTCATCGACCGTGCAGCCAACGAAGGCGGTGGCGTGGTCGTCATCCCCAAGGGCACCTTCCTCTCGGCCGCCCTCTTCTTCAAGCCCGGTACACACCTGTGGGTCGAGAAGGAAGCCCGACTGAAGGCCATCGATGCCATCAAGTACTACCCCGTGCTGGAGACGCGCATCGAGGGCGAGACACGCCGCTACTTCTCGGCCTTCATCAATGCCGACGGCGTGGACGGCTTCACCATCGGTGGTGGCGGCACCATCGACGGCTGCGGCCTACGCTTTTGGGAGGAGTTCTGGGTGCGTCGCGTCTTCAATCCCCAGTGCACCAACGTCGATGCCATGCGCTACCGCCTCGTCTACATCTCTAACAGCCAGAACGTAACCGTGCAGGACGTACGCCTCATCAACTCCCCCTTCTGGACCAACCACCTCTACCGCTGCCACCACGCCCGCTACCTCTCCTGCTACATCTGGTCGCCCACCTCGGGCATCGGAGCCTACGGTGACAAGAGCCACGGAGGCCCCTCGACCGATGCCATCGACCTCGATGTGTGCCACGACATCCTCATCCACGACTGCTACATGTCGGTCAACGACGATGCCGTAGTACTGAAGGGCGGCAAGGGCACCTGGGCCGACCAGAAGCCCGAGAACGGTCCCAACTACAACATCATGGTGCAGAACTGCCGCTACGGCGTCGTCCACGGCTGCCTCACCATCGGTTCGGAGTCGCTGCACAGCTACAACGTCATCCTGCGCAACATCACCTTCGACAAGGCCCACCGTGTCCTCTGGCTCAAGATGCGTCCCGACACGCCCCAGCACTACGAGTACATCCTCCTCGACAACCTGCGCGGCACCTGCGGTTCCTTCCTCGTCGTCAAGCCCTGGACGCAGTTCTTCGCCCCCGGTGACCGTCCCGACATGCCCCTCTCACAAGCCAACGACGTCACCATCCAGCATGTCGACGTACAGAGCGACAACTTCTTCGATGTCAGCCTCTCCGACAAGTACCGCCTCCTCCGCTTCTCCTTCCTCAACAGTCAGGTCAAGGACAAGAAGCAAGCCTTCGACCCCACGATGATCGAGGGAACTGTGGTCAAGAATATGAATATCCAAAAACCCTAACTCATGAAACGTTTACCAATCCTGTTCCTTTCACTTTTTACTTTTCACTCTTCACTTCACGCTCAGCGTGACACACTGTCCCTGAACCGCGGATGGATGTTCCGCCACGGCAAGTGCGAGAGCACCATCACCTCCTCACAGGCCACGCCCGACCAGGGATGGCGCACCGTCAACGTGCCCCACGACTTCCAGATTGAGCAACCCTGGGTGGCCCCCGATGCCAACGAGAAGGCCGACAACAGCGATGCCGGTGCCAACATCAAGAGCCGCCTCTCGGCCCGTGGCTTCAAGGAGATGGGCGAGGGATGGTACGTCAAGACCATCACCCCCTCGGCCGACCTCAAGGGCAAGCGCCTCCTGCTGAACTTCGAGGGCATCATGTACATAGGCGACGTCTACCTCAACGGACAGCACATCGGTGGCACCGACTACGGTTACGTGGGCTTCGAGATCGACGTCACCCAGTTGCTCAAGCTGGGCCACCCCAACACCCTCGCCGTGCGAGCCGACACGGGCGAACCCAAGATGTCGCGCTGGTACACCGGTGGAGGACTCTTCCGCAACGTCAGCCTCATCGCCACCGATGCCCAGGCTTACTTCGTGCGCCACCCCCTGCACATCACCACGGAGGAGTTAAAAATTAAAAGTGAAAAATTAAAAATTAAAAGTGAGGAGTTAGAAGTTAAAAGTGAAAAGTTAAAAGTTAAAGGTGAAGAGTTAGAAGTTAAAGGTGATAAAGCAGATGCAACGGTGCGAATCTCAGCAGAGATACGTTCCACGACTAAGGACAACCAGGCCTCGCTGCGCGTCACCCTCACCGACCCGCAGGGCAAGACCGTCCACGAGCAGACCTACCAGGTGAAGCGCAACCGCAACTATCGTTCGCAGGAACTCGCGCTGCCCGCCATCACCCTCCCCGACGCCCAGCTCTGGGACTGCGACCACCCCAACCTCTACCAGGCCCGTGTGGAACTGCTGCGTGCCGACGGTAGCGTGGCCGACGAGGTCAGCAAGACCTTCGGTGTGCGCACCATTGACATCAATCCCCAGCAGGGCCTGCTGCTCAACGGCCACAAAGTGCTCCTCAAGGGCTATGCCAACCACCACACGCTCGGCGCCCTCGGAGCGGCTGCCTACCCCCGTGCCATCGAGAAGCGTCTGCAACTCATCAAATCCTTCGGAATGAACCACATACGAACCTCCCACAACCCCTACTCCGAGCAGTTCCTCAACCTCTGCGACCGCTACGGCATCCTCGTCGTCGACGAGCTCTACGACAAGTGGAACGACCAGTACGCAGGAGCCCGACGTACGGCATTCAGAAACCTATGGCAGGACGACGTCACCGAGTGGGTGCGTCGCGACCGCTGCCATCCCAGCGTCGTGATGTGGAGCCTGGGCAACGAGCTGCAGCAGGTCAACGATATGCCCTACAACGACTTCGGTGTCACCCAGTACGAGCTGATGAAGACCGTCATCCAGCGCTACGACTCCACCCGCAAGGTCACCGTGGCCATGCACCCCCGCTACCGCAACTGGGAGACCGACTCGCTGCCCTGCGACCTGGCCATGCAGACCGACGTGCAGTCCTATAATTACCGCTACATGTACTTCCCCGGTGACGGCCGTAAGTTCCCCTGGATGACTTTCTACCAGAGCGAGGCCGCCGTCTCGGCCATGGGCGAGAACTACTTCTCCATGAACCTCGACAAGGTCATCGGACTGGCCTACTGGGGCGCCATCGACTACCTGGGCGAGAGCCAGGGATGGCCCATGAAGGGCTGGAACCAGGGCGTCTTCGACATCGCCCTCGAGCCCAAACCCAAGGCCTACTACATGAAGTCGTTCTTCAGCGACGAGCCCCTCGTCCACATTGCCGTCACCGAGTCGAAGGGCAACGTGATGTGGAACGGCGTGCAGACGGGCAACGACGGACAGTCCGACCACTGGAACCGCACGCCTGGACAGCGTCTGGAGCTCACCACCTACACCAATGCCGACGAGGTGGAGCTCTTCGTCAACGGCAAGAGCCTCGGTGTGAAGCAGAACGACAAGAAGAACCCCAAGATGCGCAACCAGATACGCTGGAACGACGTGGAGTACCAGCCCGGCCACATCCTGGCCATCGCCCGCACCAACGGGCGAGAGGTTGCCCGTCACAAGGTAGAGACCACCGGCCAGGCCGTGCGCCTTGCCATCGAGTCGGACAACGACCATTGGACAGCTGACGGACAGGACCTGCAGCATCTGCGCATCGTAGCCCTCGACAGCAAGGGACGCCGTGTGCCCAATGCCGTAGGCGAGGTCACCGTCACCCTCTCCGGAGCTGACGCACAGCTTGCTGCCATGAGCAGCGGCAACCACGCCTGCGACGAGCTCAACGTCACCGACCACCGTCAGCTCTTCAACGGCAGCGTACTGGCCATCCTACGCGCTGGTGAGCAGACGGGCAAGCTTACCGTCACCGCCACCTGTCCTGGCATGAAGAGCGCACGCATACAGCTCAACATGCAATAGAGCCATGTATTGCGCCACCACAGCACACACATTCAACGAGATGGAATACAGTGCCAGCCGCACGGTATTCCATCTCAACACTTCCTGCCAGATACGCCATGTCACGGTGCGCCTCTACCGTACGGCTGTCATCACCAAGCCGGAGCGTGTAGTCAGGATGCACCCCATCGGTCGCGAACGTTGGCAGGCCACGGTCGAAGGCGACCTGCAAGGCATGTTCTACACCTTCGACGTGGGGCGTGGCGAATGTCCCGGCACCTTTGCCAAGGCCGTGGGCGTCAACGGCAAGCGAGCGGCAATCCTAGACCTCCGCACCACTGACCCCGAGGGGTGGCAGGACGACGTCCGACCGCCACTCGCCTCCCCCTCCGACCTCGTGGTCTACGAGCTCCACCATCGCGACTTCTCCACCCATCCCAGCCGCCAGTGCCGCCATCGAGGACGCTACCTAGCCCTCACCGAACCCGCCTCGCTGCACTATCTCAAGACCCTTGGCATCAATACCGTACAGCTGCTGCCCTCTTTCGACTTTGCCACTGTCGACGAGGCCCGACCCGACCTCCAGCAATACAACTGGGGCTACGACCCACTCAACCATAACGTGCCCGAGGGCTCCTACTCCACCGATGCCACCCGTCCCGAGGTGCGCATCCGTGAGTTCAAACTGATGGTGCAGGCCCTCCACCGTGCCGGCATCCGCGTCATCCTCGATGTGGTGTACAACCATTGCCACGACGTCGAGGGCAGCAACTTCCACCGCACCTACCCCGGCTACTACTTCCGTCAGAAAGGCAGACGCCACCTCAACGGCTCCGGTTGCGGCAACGAGACAGCCACGGAACGTCCCTTCATGCGTCGGTTCATGCTCGAGAGCCTCCTCCACTGGGTCAGGGAGTACCATGTCGATGGGTTCCGCTTCGACCTCATGGGACTCCACGACATCGCCACGATGAACCTCCTTCGCCACGAGCTGAACCGCCTCGACCCCACCCTCACGCTCTATGGCGAGGGATGGACGGCAGGTCCCTGCGGCCTGCAGCCCAGCAGACAGGCCAGCAAGCATGCCACACGAAGGATGTTGGGCATCGGTGCCTTTGGCGACGAGATGCGAGATGCGCTGCGCGGCCCCTTCGGTGACGACACCCAACCGGGTTTCCTCGCAGCACGCCCCCACCTCGAGGATAGCCTCAAGTACGGACTGGTGGGCGGCATCTACCATCCGCAGGTCAACATGGGGAAGGTCAACTACAGCCAACACCCCTGGGCAGCGCAACCCACCCAGCACATCAGCTACGTGTCCTGCCACGACGACATGGGACTCGTCGACCGGATACGCACCTCGATACCCGGCATCGAAAACGAAGAGCTCATCCGCCTCGACAAGCTGGCACAGTCCTTCGTGCTCCTCTCACAGGGCGTCCCCTTCCTCTGGGCCGGCGAGGAGGTGCTGCGCGACAGGAAGGGACAACGCAACACCTACAACCAACCCGATGCCATCAACCAGATAGACTGGACACCCACAGCCGAACGCCTCGATGTGTTCCTCTACTACCGTGCCCTCATTGCCATCCGCAAAAAACACAAGGCCTTCCGCATGGGCGACGCCAAGCTCGTACGCCAACACATGCACTTCATGCCAGCACCCTCAAGCGTCATCGCCTTCACCCTCGATGGCCAAGCCGTCGGCGACCTCTGGTCGTTCATCGTCTGCATCTTCAACGCAGCCCCCGTCAGTCATTCCCTCCACATCCCCGAAGGCCTCTACACGGTAGTCTGCCGTGATGGCCTCGCATGTCCCGATGGCCTCGCCACCCTCTCCGGTGGCCCGATACATGCAGGCCCACAGCAAACCATCATACTATGGAAATAGCGTCCACATAAAAACACAGGCAACAATAGCGAATAGACACACTGAACGATAAGGAACGAAAAGGAAAGGAACGAAAAGGAAAGGAACGAAATGAAAAGGAACGAAACGAAACGAAAATAGTGGTTCTTTTGGTTCTTCCAAGATTTGGAGGGATGATTTTTTTTGATGATATACTTTTGGCATAGGGTTGTCATTCCGAACGAATGTGAGGAATCTCTACTTTCGTGGGGATGGCATTACTACTCAATACCAGATGGTATGTCGTTCCCTTATGAAAAGCGCATAAGTCCGGTGATGTTTCAGATGGCTTCGCCGACACAAGTCCATGGACGTAAATTAACCCAACTTTTACATTTTGAACTTTTTTCAAAAAAGTTTTGTCTGAATATAAGCGAGTTATGTATTGAAAACGCCCAAAAGTGCAATGTAGAACACAGCAGAGTGGAATTTTTGTCGTAACTTTGCACGCATGAACTTCACTTCGCAGATACGATACAACCCAGCTACAGGCAAGGACGAGAAGTACTACCG
>JAZLFZ010000087.1:0-19246 GCA_045616065.1 Bacteroidaceae bacterium
ATCTCTACTTTGTGACGTCTCACAAAGTCCAATCCTGCTATTGTGAGTCCTTATTGGGCGGAGATTTACATTTTGCCCGCTGGCAAAAGTCGCTTTGCTCGGAATGACAGCCCTGTGCCAAAAAGTATATTGTTTCCAAAATGAAAGTAAAAATCTTAGCAACACACAATATAACAAGAACATACGAGTCCAGGCTGAAGGGTGAAGGTATTTTCAAAAAAAAGACGTTGCGAGAACACAGAGTTTATCGCAACGTCTTCCTTATCGTATCAGACGATTATTGCAAGCATGTAAGGTACAATTCACTTGACCTGCTGAGCGGCAAACTTACCCATCGCCTCATAGGCTGCGGGAGAACCGTGGAGACCATCGTCAGAGTATTTGGGCAGGAGAGCCTTGGGATTCTGAGGATCCTGTACGAGCATATCAAAATCTATTACGCCATCCACTTCCTTGTTGGCACGAATCCAGTCGTTGACGGTAAGACGTGCGGCTTCGCTGAAGTGATTGTAGTAGCTATTGCCCTGGAAGGGAGTGATGGTACCTATGTAAACTTTCTTTCCAGCAGCCTTAACCTTCTTGATGAGCGTTGTGTAGGCCTCCGTAAGGTCCTTCACAACAGCCTGATGGTTGGGCTTCCATCCACCAATATCGTTTACACCCTCGAAGATAACCACAGCCGTAACTCCTTGCTGACCAAGTACATCACGATCGAAACGAACCAAGGCAGGCTCGCTGAGGCCACCGCGCACAACGGCATTGCCACCGATTCCCAGATTAAGGACGCCTACCCTACCCTCGTAAGCCTCGGCCATAAAGTCTGTCCAACGATTTTGCTTATTAGTCGTGGAACCTCGTCCATCGGTAATACTGTTGCCCAGGACGGCCACACAGGGGGTGGGATCCGTGGTCTGCACATCAATGCACGAGATGTTGTACCAGTGGTCACACTTCTCTGTAGGGACGAACTTCGTCTTGGGCTTCGTCTCACCCTGCATGAGGTAAGAGGTAGTGCGGGAACCACGATGAGAGGAGGCATTGACGGGCGTTGTCTGACCGTAGTTGATGGTAACAGCCAGACGCTGAAGAGGCGTGAGGTGATACTTGAGGACATCGCAATAGACGGACTCGCCAGGGGCGATGGTGATGTTCTTCTTACCGTTGAAGGTCAGATACTTGGCCGTCTTTACATCAATGTCGCAAGAGTCGGTGGGAAGAGCAATGTAGACGCTCTTGATCTCCACAGGCTCCTTGCTGTGGATGTTGCTGAGCTGCATGCGCATGGTCTCACCTCCGATTGAGAGGTGGATGATTTCGCGCAAGGAACGGTTGGAGAGCGGAGCCTTGGGCATATCGCCAGGGCCGGTGAACTCTACTGCAGTTGCCCATGTGCCAGTCCACGCGGGCTGCTGGGCGTTGGCAGATGTTGCCATCAGGGCAGCAAGAGCCAAGGGGAGAATGTGCTTCTTCATATCTTAGTTGTTTAGGAAACTAGTCGTTTAGTCGTTTAGTTGTTTAGGAATATTAGTTGTTTAGGGGATTGGTCGTCAATCGCGTTTTGGGGCGTTTAACGGGTCATTTGCTTTCGGACAGAACCATTAGGGAGCCGAAGGATGTTGAGCCCACGGGTGGGATTGGAAAGAGGCTGCCCCATGGCATTGTAGCGCATGATGTGGGCGTTGGAGTCACGGGTCTGAGTTGGGTCAGCGGATTCCGGGGATTGAATACCTGTCAGGACAATCTGCTCGGCAGCATAGCGATGGAGAGCCTTGCGTACGGCTGTATAGGCAGGCTTGGGTTGCGTATTGTTGTCGAAGAGAACAGGATGTGAGCCCGACACCCACGAGAACTGGTCGTTGATGCCCCAAATGACCATGTGAGGGCAGTTGGGATTGGCCAGAAAGACCTCGGTGATGCCTCGATAGACGTCGGCCTGACGGTTGAGGTCGGCGGCCGAAGTGGTGGGGATGGCAATGTCGATCTCCGTGAGGATGCAGTTGAGGCCGGCCGCTGCATACTTCTTGACGGTGGCATCCAGCTTTGCCTTGTCGAACTCGTCGGCATGAAGGTGACATTGAAGGCCTACTCCGTCAATGGGTATACCACTATCCTTCAGTCGCTTGGCAAGGTTGTAGAGCGCCAGCGTCTTGGCACTTCCGCTGAACTCGCCATCGTACTCGTTGAGGTAGAGCTTCAGGTTGGGATTGGCACGATGGGCATAGACGAAGGCTGAATCAATGAATGCCTCACCGATGACCTTGACCCACACAGACTCTTTGCGAAGCTGATATCCGGTAGGATTGGTGCGCACGATGCTCTGGTCGTCATCAAGCGTCTCGTTGACAACATCCCACTCACACACATTCCCTCCGAACTGCTTGACGATCTTCGTGATATGATTCTCCATGATCTTCAGCAACTGGTCGCGTGTCCAGTTCTTGTCGTTCTTCTTACCATCGGAGGATATCCACTCGGGCACCTGACTGTGCCACACGAGCGTGTGGCCTCGTACAGCCATCTGTTGGTTCTTGGCATAGCGTATGAGGTCGTTGGCAGCTCCGTAGCTGAACGAGTTCTGACTGGGTTCAAGGGCGTTCATCTTCATCTCGTTCTCTGCCACACAAAGGTTGAAATTGTTAGAGATTGCCTTGGAGACAGTGGACGAGGGAGATGCCGGTACGTTGTAGGTCCAGGTGGAGGGTACGGCAACTCCGATACGCTTGTCGGAACCCACACGTTCGAGGTACTGGCGCAGGTAGAGGTTGGTGGGCAGGTCGACTCCCGAGATGTCGATTTCCTCTTCGTCATCGCCCCCCGCAGGTGGGTTGTCATCGGCCTCATCGCCCGTATTGTCGCCTTCACCGGCAGAGAGAGAGGTGCAGGTGACAGAGAGGGTGTAAGCGCCATTGGGAGCGGTCTCCTCCTGCACCTTCCACCCAAGGGCATCGGGCAATACGACCTTGAGCCTCAAGGCTTCATCCTTGCCCTTTGTGGCCGTGATGAGCGTATAGGTATCTCCCACACTTACCTGCTGGTTTTCAGCCAGCGAGAGTACCACCTGCACGGGCGAAGTACCCTCGGTAAAGTCCTGCATGAGGGAACTGTGAAGAAGTTTGCCACTCAACTGGAGCGAACTGAAATTGCTGGAAGAGGCAAGGGCGAAATGGAGGGTGGAAGCGGGATGCAGAATGAGGTTGCAAGCCGCAGAAGTGGCATAGTTGGCCAGCGTGAGCGTGCCTTGGCCGTCTACTCCAGGAACCAGATCGCCATAGAGGTCGACATGTCCACCGATGTTGCCCGTTCCGCCCAGATGACCGTCCGTGAAGACAAAGGCCACAGCCTGGGACGCCTCGGCTGCTGCTCCTGTTCCGCCAGTGTACTTCTTCGTCCTGGCCGTCTTGGCATCGTTGCAGACGAGAACCGTACCGGCATTGACGCGCAAAGAACCAGAGAGCTGGTTGTCGTTGGCCGTGAGGGTATAGGTTCCCCTACCCTCCTTGATGATGCCTACTTTCTGCGTTCCGTCAGGTGTCCCATTCTTCTCGGCCGAGGCAATGCGTCCGGCCAAGGTAGCATCGGTGTTGAGGGCTCCCACAAGATAGTAGGCCGTAGAGGCCGAACTCTGTGACTTGTAGTAGCCGTAAAGACGGCTTCCCTCCTCGGTGTTGAGCTCTCCGATGCGAACGCCTGCCGCACTCTTCTCGGTGGCGATGGCGGCTCCCTTATGAAGCACGACATGGTTGTTGGCCAGCATCGTGTTGATCTTGCCCGAAGGGTTCGGATCCTCGGGCGAATAGGACTTGCCGTTGGTGTTCATCACCACACCATAGAAGCCACAGTTGCCCTCGACCGCCTTGTAGGGATAAATGCCCACGTTACCGGTGAAGTTTCCCCAGTTGGGGTACGACTTATCGGAGTGATTGCCCAGATAGGTACGTTCTCCGCCACTATAGAGTTCCAGGTTTCCCTTACCCGTCAGGACAGGATAGAAATCGGTGTAACGGGAGGTGCGTACCGTAAGAGTTGCACCTGCGGCAATGGACGTTGCCTTGTTGTAGACCTTATAGGTAGAAGAGGTATTCTTCTCGCAGAGGTCAAGGAGCGTCTCCCCCTGGGCATGAGCCGAGAGGGAGAGCGAAAGGAGAGTCAATGATAGGAGGGAATGTTTCATTACCAAATGGTTACACGCTTTGACTTAGGAAGGAACATGGGATCCTTCTCGGTGATATTGAAGGCCTCGTACCAAGCATCGATGTGAGGCAGCTGGCCGTTGACACGCCACATGCCCAACTGGTGGGGATCGCTCTTGACACGTCGGCGGATCTCCTCCTCACGGATGTTCTGGCCCCACACGTTGGCATAGGCCAGGAAGAAACGCTGCTCGGGCGTGAAGCCATCGATGGGACTGAGAGGCATTTCCTTGGTGGCATTCTTGAAGGCCTGGAAGGCTACCATGAGACCGCCGTGGTCGGCCATATTCTCGCCCAGGGTCAGCGAGCCGTTGGCATGGAGACCGGGGAGCACCTCGATGTTGTCGTGATACTCGCGCATAACCTGGATGCGCTCCACAAAGCTGCTGCGGTCCTCGCTGCTCCACCACTGGCGGAGGTTACCCTCCTTGTCGTACTGCGAGCCCTGGTCGTCGAAGCCGTGCGTCATCTCGTGGCCGATAACCACACCGATTGCACCGTAGTTGAAGGCATCGTCGGCACTCATGTCGAAGAAGGGAGGCTGCAGGATGCCGGCGGGGAAGCAGATCTCGTTGGTGGTGGGATTGTAGTAGGCATTGACCGTCTGAGGCGTCATGCCCCACTCGTCCTTATCGACAGGCTTGTTGAGCTTGGTGGCAATCATGTCCTTGATCATCCACTCGTTGCAAGCCAGAATGTTGTTCAGGTAGCTATGGCCAATGACGAGGCCGCTGTAGTCCTTCCACTTGTTGGGATAACCCACCTTGACGTAGAAGGCGTCGAGCTTCTCCTGCGCCACATTCTTGGTGGCATCGCTCATCCATTCCTGCACGGCAATGCGCTCGCCCAGGGCTACCTGGAGGTTCTTGACGAGCTTCTCCATACGCTCCTTGGCTGCGGGGGGGAAGAAACGGTCGACATAGAGCTTGCCAAGAGCCTCGCCCAGGCTACCCTCCACGCTGCTTACGGCACGCTTCCAGCGGGGCTTGTCCTCCACCTTGCCGCTCATAGCCTTGCCGTTGAAGGCGAAGTTGAGGGCGCGAGCCTCATCGTCGACATAGCTGGACGCCATGTTGAGGGCATGCCAGAGGTAGACGTTCTGCAAGGCTTCGGGGGCCTCCTCGCTGAGCACCTTCTCCACCTCATGGATGGCATTGGGCTGGCCGAGGTTGACGTGCTGGATGGTGCCAGGTTGGATGCCGAAGCAACCGAAGTAGCCATCCCAGTCAACGCCGGAGAACTGCGACTTGAGGTCGGCATAGGAGAGCTTGTTGTAGTTGGCCTCGGGATTACGGAGTTCGGTCATCGACTTGCTGGCCACTGCGATACGCGTCTCTATGCGCATGACGTCCTTGCAAATCTTCTGTGCGTCGGCCTCTGAGAAACCGCAATGCTTGCAGAGGTCAACGATATACTTCTGGTACGCCTCACGGATGGCCAGGGTGGCGGCATCGTTCTCCACGTAATAGTCCTTCTGACCCAGGGTAAGGCCACCCTGATAGATGCCCACGATGTTGTTCTTGGAGTCCTTCTCATCGGCACCGATATAGATTTCGAAAAGACCCGAAACACCCTGACGCTCCATGCGGGGCCAGACGTCCTTGAGCCACTGGGCAGCCACTCCCTCGCTCCCATAGCCATCACAGGCAAGGAAGCCTGCAAGATCCTGCATGCCCTCGCTGTTGAGGCGCACGCTGTCCATGGCCGAATTGTAGAGGTCGGAGATCATCTGCTCGGCACTGCCGGCTGCTGCACCCTTCAGGGCTGCCACACTGTCGATGATGGTTTGGAGCTGCTTGATGTTGTTCTCGGCCAGGGCATCGAAAGAGCCATAACGAGAGTACTCGTCGGTGAGGGGATGCAACTTCTGCCATCCACCGGTGGCATACATATAGAAGTCGGTTCCGGGCAGGTAGGTGGTGTCCAGATTACTGGTATCGATGCCAGACGACAAGACGTCATTGCTGAGGTTGTCGGTATTGCATGCAGATACAACTGCGGATGTGGCGATAATAGCCATTAGGTTTTTGATTTTCATGCTAAATAACTATGAATTATGAATTATGAATTATCCAAGCGCTTCGACGGCCTCGGCCCATTCGTCCTCTGCCTCAGCCAGTTGAGCCTTGAGCTTGGCGTACTTGTCATAGAGAGAGGCATCGGTCGACCCCTCGGGCGTGGCCAGTTTGGCCTCGAGAATCTGAACGGCTGATTCGAGTTCGGCCACACGTTCCTCGGCATCGGAGACAGCCTTCTCGAGCTTCTTGCGAAGACGGGCCTGTGCCTTCTGCTCCTCGTAGGAGAGTGCGCCCGAAGACTTGGCCGGGGCAGCCGAAGCTGACGGCTCCTCCTTAGCCGTGGCGGCTGAGGGCGAAGTGCTGCCCGAAATCCTGAAGGCCGAGGTACGAGCCTCCGCATTGAGCGCATCGTTGCGATGCAGCCAGAGGGTGATGAGCGAATCGCCCGTGGCTGCACCCTCCTTGCGAGGAAGCGTAGAGACGGGATTACTAGCCGGTATGAACTCGCGCACCTGGCCGCCACCGAACTCGTAGACACGACTGACGAGTCCGTCGAGGAAATCACGGTCGTGACTGACAAGAATGACCGTACCGTCGAACTGACGGATGGCTTCCTTGAGGACGTCCTTCGAGCGGAGGTCGAGGTGGTTGGTAGGCTCATCGAGAATGAGCAGGTTGACGGGTTCGAGCAGGAGCTTGATCATGGCCAGACGGGTACGTTCGCCACCCGAGAGCACCTTGACCTTCTTGTCGCTGGCCTCACCACCGAACATGAAGGCACCCAGAATGTCGCGTATCTTGGTGCGTATGTCGCCACGGGCCACACGGTCGATGGTATCGAAGACGGTAAGCTCGCCATCGAGCAATTGTGCCTGATTCTGAGCAAAATAGCCAATCTGCACGTTATGACCTATCTTGAGTCCGCCATCGAAGGGAATCTCGCCCATGATGCACTTGACAAGGGTAGACTTGCCCTCACCGTTCTTGCCCACAAAGGCCACCTTCTCCCCTCGCTTGATGGTGAGGTTGACGTTGTGGAAGACGTTGTGCTCGCCATAGGTCTTGGCCGTATCCTCACAGATGACGGGATAGTCGCCCGAGCGCATGGAGCAGGTGAAGCGAAGGTGAAGGGCACTGTTGTCCACCTCATCGACCTCGATGGGTATGATGCGCTCCAACTGCTTGATGCGGCTCTGCACCTGAATGGCCTTGGTAGCCTGATAGCGGAAGCGGTCGATGAAGGCCTTGATGTCGGCAATCTCCTTCTGCTGGTTCTCGTAAGCCCGCAACTGCTGCTCGCGACGTTCCTCGCGAAGAAGGAGATATTCGTCGTATTTCACCTTATAATCATACACGCGCCCGCACGAGATCTCGAGCGTACGTGTGGTGACGTTGTTGATGAAGGCACGGTCGTGGCTGACCAGTACGACAGCTCCGGCCCGGGTGAGGAGGAACTGCTCGAGCCACTGGATTGACTCGATGTCGAGATGGTTGGTTGGCTCGTCGAGCAACAAGACATCGGGACGTTGCAGGAGAATCTTGGCCAACTCGATGCGCATGCGCCATCCACCCGAGAACTCACTTGTGGGGCGGTCGAAGTCGGAACGCTGGAAGCCGAGGCCCTGAAGCGTACGTTCCAGTTCGCCCTGGTAGTCCAGTCCGCCCATCATCTGCATGTGGTCGTTGAGGTGGGTGTAGCGCTCCACGAGCTGCATGTAGCCCTCGCTCTCGTAGTCGGTGCGCTCCAGCATCTCAGCGTTGAGGCGGTCGAGCTGCTCCTGCATCTCGTGCAGGTGGGCAAAGGCTTTCTCAGCCTCCTCGCGGACGGTTTGCCCATCGCTCAGCACCATGACCTGCGGCAGGTAGCCAATCGTCGTCTCCTTGGGGATGGCCACACTGCCGTCGGTGGGTTGCTGCAGGCCGGCAATTATCTTGAGCATAGTACTCTTGCCAGCTCCGTTCTTTCCCATCAGGGCAATGCGGTCGCGATCGTTGACCACGAAAGAGACTCCGCTAAACAGGGGCTTAGCGGAGAACTCTACGTATAGGTTGTCTATGGAAATCATGAATTTCTCTTAACAATTATTCGGTTTGCGCCATCAGCCGACGAAGCGGCTCTTACGCCCTCACGACGTCCAGCATCTCCTCGGGTGTGACGAGACTCTGTTCGCCCGTCTCCATATTCTTGAGGGTGAGCTTGCCTTGCTGCATCTCCGTTTCGCCCACAAGGGCCACGAAAGGAATCTGCTTGGCGTTGGCATACTGCATCTGCTTCTTCATCTTCACGCTTTCGGGATAGATCTCACAGGCAATACCTGCCTGACGAGCCTTGGCCAGGATGGGGAGGCAGTAAGCCTGCTCGGCCTCTCCGAAGTTGACGAAGAAGAGGCGGGTGGCCGACACCACACTGGCAGGATAGAGCTCAAGCTGGTTGAGGACATCAAAGATGCGGTCGGCTCCGAACGAAATGCCCACACCCGAAATGCCGGGCATGCCGAAGATGCCGGTCAGGTTATCATAACGTCCGCCACCGGTGATACTGCCAATCTGCACGTCGAGCGCCTTGACCTCGAAGATGCAACCCGTATAGTAGTTGAGACCACGAGCCAGCGTGAGGTCGAGCTCGAGGGAGCAAGCGTCAGTAGGCTGGTTGGTAACGGCATAGGTGCGAAGTACGAACTCCACCTCGTCGATACCCTTCAGGCCCGTCTCGCTGTCCTTCAGCACCTCACGCATGGTCTGCATCTTCTCCTCGTTGGTGCCGGAGAGCTGGATGATGGGTTGCAGCTTGGCTATCTGCTCATCGCTGAGGCCATCCTCCTTGAGCTCGGCATTGACGTTGTCGAGCCCTATCTTGTCGAGCTTGTCGATGGCCACGGTGATGTCCACAATCTTGTCGGCAGCACCAATCATCTCGGCAATTCCGGTAAGAATCTTGCGGTTGTTGATCTTGATGCAAACACGGATGCCAAAGCGGCGGAACACCTCGGTGACGATCTGCATCAGCTCCACCTCGTTGAGCAGCGAATCGCTACCCACCACATCGGCATCGCACTGGTAGAACTCGCGATAGCGCCCCTTCTGGGGACGATCGGCACGCCATACGGGCTGAATCTGATAACGGCGGAAGGGAAGGGTGAGCTCCTCACGATGCTGCACGACATAGCGTGCGAAGGGAACGGTGAGGTCGTAGCGGAGTCCCTTCTCACAGAGCTGGGCTGCCAGCTGGTTGGTAGACTTCTGGTGGATGTCGTCATCGCTGACGCCACGGAGGAAGTCGCCACTGTTCAGGATCTTGAAGAGCAGTTTGTCGCCCTCCTCGCCATACTTGCCCATCAGCGTCGAGAGGTTCTCCATGGCCGGAGTCTCGATCTGCTGGAATCCGTAGAGTGCATACACGCTACGGATGGTATCGAAGATGTAATTGCGCTTGGCCATCTCGAGGGGCGAGAAGTCGCGCGTACCCTTTGGAATGCTTGGTTTCATATTTTAAATAAGGTATTTGTTATTTCATTTTGGGCACAAAATTACAAAAAAACATCCAAATGGCAAACTAATTGCGAATTATGAATTACGAATTATGAATTATTTCGTAACTTTGCAGTCCAAAAAGACAAGACAAGCAATGAATTTCTTCAGAAAATCACATAACAAGGAGAAAAATCCTACCCTTGAAACTCCCCACACCGACAACGGGAGTACACCCACCAACGAACCAGCAGCGGCTGACGACAGACAGGAGGCTGTGCCCGAGACACCCCCACAAGAGATGCCCGACAAGAACAGCCAGGCCTTCATGCAGATGGTGCGACAGGAGGCCAAGAGCATGCGTCTCAAGGAACAGATACTCACCCCGCCCCATCTGGCCCGCGTGGAGGATGCCATACGCCTCAACGAGACCAAGATGGAGAACCTGGAAGACAACCTGGAGCGAACCCGCAAGCAGCAGGAACGCGTCCACCGATACCAGGAGCTGACCATGGAACTGCGCGAGCAGAAGGCACACCTCTACGAGATCAACAAGCAGAAAGCCAGCAGCATACGCGAACGCGAAGAGTTGGAGCGGTATGAGGAGTTCGAGAACGTGCAGGGACAGTTCCAGCGACTCAGCCTGCTCGACAAACTGCGCAGGGAGCAGAAGCTGCACCTCAGCGAGCTCTCACGCCAGGTCGAGACGCTCGGCAAGGAGCAGGACGAAGAGCAGAAGCGCCTGCAGCAGGAGAAGGAGGAGCGCGAGGATGCCGGCCGGAGACTGACCATCGGCATGGAGGCCATCAGCGAGGCCCTGCAGATCGAGGGGCGCAGCGACTACCTAAGCATACAGGAACACCTCTACAACGAGCGTTGCCAGACACTAACCGCCCAGCAGACGGCCCTCGAGAAGGAGATACAGGAACACACCCACCACATCGACGAACTGAACGACAAGATACAGCGGCTGACCACCAGAAGGCAGTCGCTAGTACCCCATCATCGCATGGCACTCCACGACGAACTGGTGCAGGAGCGGCTCACCCGACTGGCTGAACTGGAGGTGGAGCTGGCACAGGCAGAGCAGCTACAGAAGGAGAGCCAGCGAAAGGAGACGGACGAGAACGAACTCCTGGAGCGCGTCTACAGCAGCTACCAGCAGGTGGAGCAGGACATCGAGGCGCTCAAGGACGAGCTGCACGTACACCGCGAGAACAACCACGGACTCGACAGTTACCGGCTGCAAGAGCGGGCCATGAAGCTCAAGCTCAGACGGGCCATGCTCATCGGAGCCCAGTCGCTCTGGGTACGCATTGCCGAGGGCTACAGCCGCATCGAGGACGTCACCAAGGCCATCAACTCGCTGCGCCTCAAGCACGATATGCTGCAGGGCAACATCGACAAGCTGGACAAGGAACTGGGCGCGCTGCGACGCACCTGCAAGGAGAAGGAGTACACCTTCACCCTCAGCAAGAGCCAGAACGTCATACAGTTGCGCAGCGACCTCAAGGAGGGCACCAGCTGCACCGTCTGCGGTGCCACCCATCATCCCTACCACAGCGACACGATGCTCGAGCAGAACAAACTCATCGGGGAGTTCAAGATGGAATACGAAGCCATGGCCAGCGAACTGAAAGCCAAGGAGCAGCAGCTGCACAACATGGAACTGGAACACGCTGCCGTGGCTGCACAAAAGGAGGAGACCGAGAACACGCTCATCATGCTGCGCGAACTGCAGAACGGATACACACGCGACTGGCAGCCCTACAGCCACCTCGACCGCACGTTCGAGGCATGCGACTCGTCGGTCAACGCCACCGCCCGTACGGCCATGCTCCGACAGCTGGTCGAGAACATCGGCACCGAAGTGGACGACGCACAGAAGGAGCTCGACACCTTCAACTTCCACCAGAAACGCATCAACGAACTCAGCGAGCAGATAGCCAGGCTGGAGCACAACCGCACCGACCTGATCACCCGACTCAACGAGGTCAACACCGGCTGCCAGGTCATGGCCGGACAGCTGGAGAGCGCACAGAACCGGAAACAGAAGGTCAACGACGCCTACACACGTCTTTTCGACCAGCTCGACAACATGATCACCATACCCGACTGGACCTCCATCTGGAAGCGCAGCCACGAAGCACTGCAGATGCGCATACAGGAGATCACAAAGGAATGGAAGGACCTGGAGGAGAAGCTAACCGCAACGGAACACGAACTGCAGCACACGCAGATGCGAAGCGCCTTCACCCACGACACGCTCCTGACCGTACAGGCACGCATCGCACAGAGTCAGGACGACAAGCGCAACTGCAACGAGAGGCGCGAGGAGGATGCCGACAAGCTGGAGAAGCTCATCGGCAAAACCACCTCGTCGCAACGCCTTAGGCAGTACGTCGATGAGGTAGAGAAATGCCAAGCCAGACTGGACCGGCAGCAAGAGGTGGCACACACATCGGCACTGCGACTCGAGGAGGCCAGGGGACGGCTGGCCGAACACACCCTCACCAGCCTGCAGACCGACGAGAGAACGGCCGAGGAGCAGCAGGGACTGGACCTCTGGATGCGACAGTACAACGCCAACCACCCACCCGTACAGTACGCCGAACTCGAAGCCGTATTCGGCACCGACAAGGACTGGAACGCCATGCGCACACACCTCCGCAACATCGAGATGGACGCACTGCTCACACAGTCGCGCACCGATAAGCTGGCCAGCATGCTCATCGCACTGCAAGCCGAAGGAAGCCTCAACGACAACGACACCGACCTCATCCAGCACCAGCTGGCCTCGCAGATCGACACCTACGAAAACAGACGACGCGAAACCATGCTGCAGATTGCCACACTCACCCTCCAGCTGCAGGCCCACAAAAAAGCCGAAGAAGCCATCAGGCAGGAAAGGATGGAGGAGGACAGGAAGGTCAAATAATGAACAATCGTTCAGCAAAACAAGAACCAATGTTGGCAAAAAGACGAAAACACTATTCAAAAAAAGAACAAATAGACATCTTTTAACTTTTTTTATTAAAAAAATAATAGCACAAGGGGCAGTGTCTCACAAAAATGTTGTACCTTTGCACAACTAAAATACAAATTATTTACAAATACCACAACGAACCAACAAAGTTTGTCTTATGAGCAAGTACAACATTACCGAGAAGAAAGAGAAGAATGCTGCTTACCGTACTCTTGTCAAAGCCGAATTGGTAGACGAACTATATGAAAAGATCTTAAACGTACTCTTCGTACAGAAGAAATATCGAGATTGCAACTACTCCGCCAAGCAGCTGGCAGCCGACCTGGGCACCAACACGCGCTACATCAGCGCGGTCATCAACCTGCGCTTCCACCAGAACTACGCCTGCCTCGTCAACGAGTACCGCGTCAAGGAAGCCATGTACATGCTGCTCGACAAGCGCTACGCCGACTACACCATGGAGGAGATCTCCAAGACCGTCGGCTTTGCCAACCGACAATCCTTCTACGCCGCCTTCTTCCGCATCGAGGGATGCAGCCCACGAGCCTACAAGAACGAGCACACCACCGAGCCTGCGGCCAAGCCAAAGGCAAAGAAGTAACGGTGGTAAGCCATAAGCCATAAAGAGCGCGCCTTAACTTGACAGACTAATGCCAAGTGTGGCGCGCTCTTTTTTTATAATATACATACTCAACCCTACACACATCATGCCAACGAACGAACAGACCATACGCGACATAAAGAAAGAACTCAGAGCCGCCATGAACGGCATCCTATCAGCCAAGATGCGAGAGGTCGGTATGCCCTACAAGCTCTGCTTCGGCGTCGAACTTCCTCGTCTGCAAGACATTGCCCGCGAGTTCGAGCCCAACCACCAGCTGGCGCAGCAACTCTGGAACGAGAACATACGCGAATGCAAGCTCCTGGCCTCCATGCTGATGCCGCTCGACAACTTCGTGCCTGAGGTGGCAGACATCTGGGTGGACGAGATACAGACGGCCGAGGTGGCTCAGGTCACCGTCATGCAGCTCTTCGCCCGCCTCCCCTACGCCCCCACCAAGGCCTTCGAGTGGATTGCCGGTGAGAGCGAGATGCGCCAGCTCTGCGGCTACCTGATAATGGCACGTCTGCTGATGCAAGGCGCCCAGCTGAACGACCGCTCGCTCGAGGAACTGAAAGACCAGCTCCAGTCGGTTCCTGCCGACGCTCCCCTACCCCTCCGCAAGGCCGTGATGAGCGTGCGCAACTTGCTGGATTAGACGAAGATTCCACGGATTTCACAGATTATTTTCGTGCATTTTTGGTTTCAAAATAACATTGGCACACGAAAGCACGAAGATATTCCTTTGTATTTCTGCCCCATCCTTTTAACGCTTCGTGCCTTTGTGTGATAACATTCAGCCATTGCCGTGGCATCTGTATTTTTGTGCATTTTTGGTTGCAAAATAACACTCTCACACGAATTCCATAAGAAGAAAAACAAAAAAATAGCGTCGCATAATGCAAATTATGAACTGTGCGCTATGAACTATGAACTATTTTTTGTATCTTTGTGCGCAAATTAAATAACAACACAACAATGGAAAGAGGAAAAGTTGACGCCCTGCTGGGTATCGTCTTTGGCGACGAGGGCAAGGGCAAAGTAGTGGATGTATTCACCCCCAAATACGACGTGGTAGCACGTTTTGCAGGTGGTCCCAATGCGGGCCACACCATCATCTTCGAGGGCAAGAAGTTCGTGCTTCGCAGCATCCCCTCGGGTATCTTCGACGAGGGCAAGCTCAACATCATCGGCAACGGATGCGTCATCGCACCCGACCTCTTCATGGCCGAGGCCAGGGAGCTGGAGACTGCAGGCTACGACCTGCGCAGCCGTCTGCACATCAGCAAGCGCGCCCACCTCATCCTGCCCACCCACCGTGTGCTCGACCGTGCCTACGAGGCAGCCAAGGGTAAGAGCAAGGTGGGCACCACCGGCAAGGGCATCGGCCCCACCTACAGCGAGAAAGCCAGCCGCACCTCACTCCGTGTGGGCGACATCCTCGAAAACTTCCCAGCCAAGTACGCAGCCCTGAAGGCTCGTCACGAACAGATTCTGCGCGACCTCAACTATACAGACTATGACATCACCGAGGAGGAGAAGCTTTGGATGGAGGGCATCGAATACATGCGTACCTTCCCCCTTACCGATACGGAGATTGAAATCAACAAGTACCTGCGCGAGGGCAAGAGCGTGCTGGCAGAGGGTGCTCAGGGCACCATGCTCGACATCGACCACGGCACCTATCCCTTCGTCTCGTCTTCAAGCACCATCTGCGGTGGCGTCTGCACCGGTCTCGGCGTGGCTCCCCTCAGCATCGGCGAGGTGTTCGGTATCTTCAAGGCCTACAGCACCCGTGTCGGAGCTGGTCCCTTCCCCGTGGAACTCTTCGACGAGACGGGCGACAAGATTCGCGAGATTGGCCACGAGTACGGAGCCGTTACCGGTCGTAACCGCCGTTGCGGTTGGGTCGATCTTGTAGCCCTCAAGTACGCCATCATGATCAATGGCGTCACCCAGCTCATCATGATGAAGGGCGACGTCCTCGACACCTTCCCGACCATCCGCGTCTGTGTGGCTTACGAGAAGGATGGCGTCACCACCACCGACATGCCCTACGACACCGAGGGTTGGCAGGCCGTTTACCTGGACATGCCCGGATGGCAGACCGACCTCACCGGCATCACCCGCAAGGAGGACTTCCCCGAGGCCTTTGCCAGCTACATCAAGTATCTGGAGAAGGAGCTCGAAACGCCCATCACCATCGTCAGCGTAGGTCCCGACCGCGCACAGACCATCGACATGCGATAAAGCAGACAACTTACAAAGTCATGTGTATCATGCACTGAAACTGGGCGACTACAACGTCGGCCGCAACGGTCCTTTGCTCATCACACTACCATTCTACATGGCATTTCTATTTACAGAGATCTAACATCTAACCATTCGAGGCATCCCTGCTATCAGCGGAGATGCCTCGAATCGGAATTATACGGTTCAATGGAACCTGTCCCCGTGCCCCTCTCCTCAAATTCACACTAAATCCACAAGAACCATTCCTTTATACGTTTTTGTGTAGCCACTGAAAATTCCATACAAATTCTTGTTTGGATTTTTATTGCAAATAGAAAAACAAGAGAGTGTACACGTTGTTTTGTGGAACTATTTCTGGGCTATTTTGGGGTGAGTAGCGTGTCAAACGAAGACTCGCTGCGGAATTTTCCAAAACACGTAGCGGAATTTTTCAAGAGCCGCTGCATGTTTTTTCAAAACACGCAGCGTCATTTCTGGAGTTTTTGGGCGTTTTTATGCTTTTTTGCACGCATTGTTTGGTCGTCAGATTGTATGTACCAGATTATCAACACATTAGTCATCACACCATACACCAGCACAGTTAACCACAAAGAAGAAGAACACAAGGAGAAGAGGGCAAAAATCAGATATTTCTTTACAACCTCCCCCTTATGGAGGTATAATCTGAGAGCAAAGGAAAACGCAACTGACTTTTCGGACTAAACCATAGTTCATCCTTTTCCATGTAAAACATACAGAAAAGGATATGCGGATAGAGGAACCGTCCCTGCTATACCTAAGGTTTCAAGAAATCACCTTGAAATCCTTGATGAAGCGATGTGCAAGCCATGCACTCCACTCGTACGCTCTATAGAAAGAGCCTTCTTGGTAGAGGTGAACTACCATCCTGTCTTCTGGCATGCGCTCCATCTCTTTTGTGATAATTTCTTGATTCATTTTTCTTTTAGATTTTGTTTATTATACATGTTAGTCTGTCGCTGTAGAGGTGGCGCAGTATGGCTTCCACCGGTCCTGAAGGACCGAGCCATACTGCGCCACCTCTACAGCGACAGACTCTTAGTTCTGGTTTTGCCCTCTCTTTTGCGCTGTCGTAAATTCTGAGGGCTACGGGCAGACGGCGCGCACACTCTGACCGTAGAGGCGGCCGTTGCTGCCCCAATCCCAATAGCCCGAATCGAAGTAGAGGTCGAACGCGCTGACATCGTCGTCCAGATTGAGCGAGGACGACCAGTAGTAGCCGCGGGAGCCGGCATCGTCGAGGCCGCTATTGCCACGCGACCCCGCAGCAGGGAGGAAAAGGGAGTTTCCATTAGGCCCAACCACAGTATAACCATTCACACCTTTCTGAGAGCCCCATGTCCATGTACAATTGTTTCGGAGTTCATCCTGCTCTTCCTTGGTTGGCATGCGCCAGTCACCACCCCAGTTTACGTGAGCTGCGTCATCATCCAATTCGAGGACGGTCTTATCGTCAACTGTACCGTATGATGAACTTGTGCAGTATTTGGTTTGAGTAGTAGATGAGCCATTACACCATTTGTATGATGCCCAATTGTAGCCAGTCTTACCAGTTTTCCAATTTGAGCATGGATTGTCCTGAGAATGACCTTCGGTGTAGTAAGGTTCTGTCTCGCCCCAAGCGAAGTAATCACCGTATTCCTCTGCCGAGTTCGCGCCAACATTGCAGGTTGCCCACTTTAAGCCTGAAGGCAAGCCGAGGTCAACATATTTGTGACCATTGTAAGGGTCGACAAGAGAAGTTGATATGCCATCCAACTTCTCCATTATCAACTCATGCTCTTTCTGCAAAGCATCCAATTTCTGCTCCAATCTCAGAAGCAGCGCATTCAAACTCTCACCATCAACAAGGGTACGGTCATCCGAAGCCTTACCTAACACTTTGTGTACTGTAGAGGTTACATCCTCTATTGTCACTTCACCATTGCCGTCTACATCATAGTTAGACTGCGTCTTCACCTGAGCATTGCACAACAAGAATGTGAACAATGCAATGACTGAAATAAATGTCTTTTTCATGTTTTTTTTATGATTTGTATGTAATATTTCCATTATTATCTGCGATAATCCAATTTGTGATGTTACGTTCCTCGGAAGAGATTGAGACTCCGCATTTTGTTACTTTTCTGCCATCGGCTTCGTATGGAATGGAATAGCCCTTATCGTCTATCTGTGCAAGCGCATTCTCTGCCGTATCATCTACCTTCAATTCAAGCACGAAGATGTCGGTATTGGTCTTGATGACTACATCGGCACGACCGAGAAAGCTCTTCACTTCGGTATCGACCTTGCTGTTGAGCAGGGAGAACACAACATATAGGAGCAATTTGTAGAATGCCTCGCGCTTCTTCTTCGCCATCCATTCCTTCTTGGTGATGATATCGTAAGGAATGTTAGCAATGTAGGAACGGAGTGTGGTGAGGGCTGCAGGCAGGTCACTTCGTTTGAGTGCACGAGCCATTGCAAGTATTGTGGCGTTTTGCTCCAAGTCGTCTGTTCCCATCAGGTAGTTTGTCAAACCGCTAACCATACCTTGTCGGACTTCATAGTTTGGAAAATGAAGCGTATAGCTGTCATACTCACGGTCATATGTTTTGATAGTAAGGTAACCACTCTGATAAAGTAGAGGTATAGGTGTTCTTGCATTTTCACATGGAGAGTTGAAGTCCGAAAGAGACAGTTCTGCTCCATCAAAGTCAAGTGGATTGAACTCTGGATGGTGCTGAAGATGCTCAATAAGAGCTGTTGTGGTGCCCGACTCAAACCAAAAGTGATCGGTAGTTCCCTTGTTTAAAGCTCTCAGCAAACTGAATGGTGCATAAACGTCCTTGCTGTTTCTGGAGAAATGATAACCATCATAGTTCTTCTTCAGCAATGCGTATGCTTCATCAACGGATATACGAAGCCTATCGGCATATTCCTCGACACATGGATGAAGTACGGTGTCAAGTTCATCTTGCGTGATACCACAGATTCCCGAATACTCATCGTCCATGGAAATCTGATTCAAATTGTTCAGTTCCGAGAATATGCTCAATTGGGAGAACTTTGTCACTCCTGTAATAAATACAAAACGAAGGTATGCACCCTCTTTCTTGACCACCTGATAGAATCCGCGCAACATATTGCGCATTTCTTCCAACTCGTCACTATAGAGCAGACGCATTATTGGGGCATCGTATTCATCAAAGATTACAACAGCTTTCTCGCCCGTCTTCTTGTTTGCGTTGTAGATAAGGTCTGCAAAACGGGCACCAATACTTATTGACTGAGGGTCAGAACCATACAAAGCCTCATAGAAACGCAATTGTTGCTCAAGGTTCGATTTGGTTTCTAGAATGCTATAGTTCTTCAAGACACTCATATCGAAATGCAGAACAGGAAATGTCTTCCACTCCTTTTCCATATCCATCACTTTCAAACCTTCAAACAACTCTTTTTGTCCTTGGAAGTAAGCCTTGAAGGTGTTGCAAAGAAGGGATTTACCGAACCTGCGTGGGCGTGCAAGGAAAACATAGTCATATTCGTTGGCAAGATTATACATCATATCAGTCTTGTCAACATATAATTTACCTTGTTCCCTTATCTTTTGGAACTGGTCTGTATCTACAGGATATTTGAATTTGCTCATCTTATAAGTATGGTTGTTAAGCGACTCCGCTTCGTCATCGCGCTCATTCGAGCGCAAAGATAATGTTTTTTTCACAAATAA
>JAZLFZ010000088.1:0-9940 GCA_045616065.1 Bacteroidaceae bacterium
CATACAATAGCCCCCGAACGATGGGCTTTATGAGTGAGGTCGTCGCTGCGCTCCTCAAAATCCAACCGAAAATCATTTCGGAAAATCCAAACTGATATGGGTGGACATTAGTAATTATCACTCCAAATACCGGAAGACCCAGAAAAAACGCAGCAACGCGACATTCAGATGGCAAAAACGGGACAATATGCGGCTATAATCCCGCCAAAAGGGCACCTACTGATGCTCGAAAACCTAAAAACGAAGGCAGTGTGACACCATTTTACGACGCACTTTCAGACGGCCAATACAGTGCCAAAATCCCTATAACACACATATTAACAACACATAACGCACTAAAAGCACCAGAATATCAACGCCAAAAGGTGACGTTATGGTGACGTTAAAAGAAAGCAGAAACGTCACCACATATAACACACTATATCAACACATTGCAGAGAATCGCCCAAATTAAGGTGACGTTAGACAAAACACAAACGTCACCACGTATTGCGCTCTATATCACGAGATTACAAAGACGGTGACGTTAGTGACGTTAAAAATGCAAAACTCACAAAAGTTAGCGCGTCAGTTTAGGGGTACGCTTTCTATTCCGACACATACTGCTGTCTGGTAAGATGGTTATTTTTCATGGTTACGACTTTTTGTTCTATGGTAAAAGCAAATATAACTCGGTGGCTCCAATGGGTGCGTCGACCAGTTCACAAACTGGGATGGTACTCAGAAACAAGATCTGGGGGCGCCAGCAAAGATGAAAGGAATGTCAAAATAAAAGCACTCTTATGAACTTGGGCAGATAATGAAAACGTGGATAAAGACTACTAATGAAATCTTTATCCACGCACTTTTATGATATTGGAGGTAATGGCAACTTATAAAGAGAAGTTAATCTTTATGAAACTACATCTCATAATTGCTTATATACTAATATTAAAGTGAGATGTTTACGTTGTCCTTTATCGCATTTCCAAGTTTATTCAGGAACCCGCCAACTTTTTTAACTTTCTTTTCTGCTTTCTCTGTGAATGATTCTGCAACTCTTTCTACAGAACTCTGTGTACGACCATACGAAGGAATCTCAGAACCATCCATCATTATGGATGCGACTCCGGATTGAGAGTACTGAGTAAGATTCTTATAATCGTCTTCACTCAACACCTCTGATACCTTTGCTGTAAACTTGTTACCCATATATTCTGTAACAGTACACTTGCAGACCTGAACTTTCGAATAAGAAACTTCTCCTGTTACAGAATTTTTCATCTGCTTGTTTTCATCAAACACCTCATTTTTGCCAACGATTTAACAATAATTCCTCCTTGTAGGTGTTGAATTGCTTGTTTGGTGAAGTGCCATTGTTGAATCTGTTTCGTTGCTTTGGGAGTACAAAGGTAGTGAATTTTAGCAAGAAAACGTTTCTTTTTGTTATAAGTAGGACTTACTTTAGTAAAGCCAGGCGCGAAAGGGTAAACAAATGCTATACTTTCAATAAAAATGAAGGAACAGTTTTGAAATCGTAGATCTTTTATTGTTGATTGTATAGTAACGTGAGTTCGATGAATATACTTTAGAATAAAGTAAGCTGTCTGTCATTTGAAATGTCAACTGTCTGTACCCGTATAGTCGGTTTCTTTGGTTTCGGCACACACGGAGCGGGGTACTGTCAACAAAGCTGATACCTGTGCATTTGCCAAGAAGGACCTTCTTGATGAACAGTATCAATGGAAGCGCAACCTCACGTTCCAGTTCTACGAATCGATTGTATGAGACAACATTCGGAAACAGATGCCGCATGTGCTTGCACACTTTCTCCAGATAGAAATGCTTGAGGCATCGGTAGCCTGATGAATGAAAAAGGATCATTATCATCATAATCTCTGCCTTTGGCATACGGCTGTCACGGTGATATTGGCGCTTTTTAACTGTCTTAAACGTATATTTTGCCATCTGAGCATCAAAAACTTTGCAAAAATCATCGGCAATACAGAAAATTTCAGTAACTTTGTCTTCGGTAATCATAGCGATCTTTTTAGTTTATTTTGTTTCGTAGCTATTACAAAGTTGCTAAAAATCGCTAATTACCAGATTTTCAAAGACCTATACTTCGTTGAACTCACGTTAATTACAGTATTTTTACAAGTTGAAAAAATCACAATCAAGTAAACAATTCAGCTGTATGAAAAAACATTATTTCTTGTATTCGCTTTTGGCACTTTCATTAGGTGCAAGCTCTTTGGTCCTGTCTTCTTGCGGTGACGATGATCCTATTGTTGAAAAAACAAACAACGAAAATGGCAACGAAAATGGCAACGAGAACGGCAATAACAATGGAGGCGACAATGGAGGCGACAATGGTGAAACCGGTCAAAAGGATGATGGCTCCGAGGTGTATTCGTCTGATGTTTCGATCCGTCACTGGGAATGGGGCGGTGAACCCATCGAGGAGTGCATGAAGAAGGTGGGTACAGGCCTTTATGAGTACCACATCACAGGAAAACGTGCTGAGAACTGGCCTTTGCGTGACGTGACCCGTATGTATTTCGTCACTCCAAAGGGACTCATGGGTGTCTACGATGTAGTAAGTGACCATGACGGATCGTTCTACTATGGAAGCCTGAACCCTGCCGACTGGTTCACGGATTCTGCCATTAAGGACTGGAAGACTTCCGAACACTTCTCTTACTATGATTTCCCCGATCGCACCAACGATGGCAAATCGCCTTACGGTGATGGCTCTGCCTGGTTTCGCACAACACCAACTTCGCACCTTGTATGGACAGACTGTTTCCAGCCAGGCATCACACGTGACATTCACAATGGAGGTGATGCTGTAATAACACTTGACCTCACTTTAAACTACAACTTCACCTATACAGATGGTAAGAAGGCAATGCCTGCCCAAGACCACTGGTATGTTTACCATTTAGGCGGATGGTCCGGCTTAGCAAGCTATCAACAATTGTCCAACTATAATGATATGATACAAGGTGGCATAAATTCAGGTGTTGTAGGTCCTATGCACGACCAGCAGGATGAAGACTACGGAGCCTATGCTCCACAGCATACTTTCTATTGGTGGTATAAGGGACAGAAGTACATGCTGGAGAATCACAGCACATCCAATATCAAATCCGGATACAACCAGTATGGCGAGGAGTACGTTTACATTACCTCTCCGCTTGTTCCAGGCTCCCATGAAGCGACTATCGTAGATGTTTCAGACGGATGGCCTAACTTTCTGCAATTGCAGAATGAAACAACACTCATGTGGCCAAAGGATAAAAACTGGCGTGTTGCTACCGCTGTCTATAAGAAGAATGGCAAGTGGTGGGGGATCATCTACTCACATGACACGTGTCTTAAGGAGGATATAGAGAAGATCTGCCGCTAATCGCAGTGTCACAAGTGCCACAGGGACAGGTTCGTTGACCCAATGCTGGGTCAAGGCGACCTGCCCCTGTGGCTCCTTTGTCAATAGCTGGCAATGAGTAGGCCTGCAAATAGGAGGGCAAGCCTGGCAAACATAAATGCGGCCAGTGGTGGAGGCGGTGGAAGTATGCTTTCTCACAATCCATTCTTCAGGAATTCTCTGATATGGATGTGTGTAACACCTTGATCGTCACTTCGTTTCAGTAGGGGTGAAGCTGAGATTACATATTTGGGATAATCGTCGCCAATGAGACGCAGGTTGCCGAATTCTCGTTTTCGTGTTTCGTCGTTTGCTATGAGATAAGAAACTTGCACGTAGGCTTTCTTTCCTGTCTTCGAGCATACGAAATCTATCTCTCCTGCACGCAATTGACCTACCTTCACCTCATATCCAAGTCGTAGCAGATGCAGATAAACCACATTCTCCATAATTTTCTCGATATCATTTGACCGTTCTCCACCAGCAATGAAATTCCTTAAGCCTACGTCGCCAAAATAACATTTGTCGTTTGATTCCAACAACTTTTTTCCGTGGATGTCATAACGTCCGGCAGAATAGGTAAGGAAAGCCTCATTGAAATAGGACATGTAGTTCAGTACAACATTCGTAGAGATATCCTGCCCCTGTGACTTCATGTACTTGGCGATGCTGCTGGCAGAGTTAAGCTTTCCCACGGTATCAGCCATAAATGCTATCAGGTTGTTAAGGAACGGTATGTTGCGAATTGTATGTCGCTCAATGACATCCTTCAGCATGATGGTGTTTAATACGCCAGAGAGATATTCACCCACCATATCCTCATTGTCAAGGCCAATGTTTCTCAATCCAGGTAAACCGCCATAGTTGAGGTATAGCCACAATGACTCTTCGCTGTCCTCCAAAGTATGAAATTCCAGGAACTCCAGATAGCTTAGGCTCTGAATATGAATCTCTTCATATCTTCCTCCCAACAGAGTGCTGAGTTCTCCGGAAAGCATCTTCGAATTGGAACCCGTTATGATGACATCCGTGTCCTCTTCCGTGCGATAGCTTCTTACCGAATGTTCCCACCCCTCAATATCCTGCACCTCGTCGATCAGGATATAGTTATGGCTATCAGCAACGAAATGCTCATCGATATAGGCGTTCAGGTCCTCATAATTCCGTATGAAGTTGAAAGCCTTCTTCTCCTTATCTATATAAATAATATTGGAGTCGGGGTCTTCCTTATGGCGAGCCACAAAATCCTTCATCACAAAGCTTTTGCCTACACGGCGTTGCCCGACAAGAACAATAATCTGCTCCTTGCCCAGCCAAGTATCTATGCGCTTTGCGTAGTCCGTTCTTGATATTATCTTCATACTCTTTAATGCTTTTATCGCCTGCAAAGATAATAATTCTATTTTGTATAGACAACAAAATTGCAAGGAATTTATATTTTATTGTCTATGAACAACAAAAACGCAGATATACATATTCATCTTACGGAGATTATGCACCAAGGGCTGCCGTCGGTGTTGATTGCCGCGAGTGCCCCTCTACTGCGTGATGCGGTAGAGGAGGGCGTTTTGGAGGACGAGGGGACGGTGGTGGGAGAAGAAGATGACGCCATCGCGCGGGCTGCGTACCTCCTCGAGGACGCGGCTGTCGTAGGGATGGAGGATGCGGGCCAGGATGTCGCCTGCCTTGACGGTGTCGCCTGCCTTGAGGCTGCGGACGTAGATGCCGGCATGGTGGGCGGTGAGGGTGAGGAGGTCGGCCTCGTCGAGCAGCTGCGACTGGTGGCCGGGGCGCGTGAGGACGGGGTCGATGGCCTCGATGCCCACGAGGAAGCGGAGCACGGCCTCGACGGCCTGGGCGGAGCACTGGGGGTTGATGGCGTCGGTATGGCCAGCATAGAGGCTGAAGGAGGCGGTGTTCCAGATCTGCCAGTTGTAGTTGAGCAGGGTGGTGTCGAAGGGAAGGGGCTCGCGCGTGGTGACGTAGGGCAGGCCGAAGAGCGAGGCAGAGGCGATGTCCTCGTAGCCGGTGCGGATCATGCGGACGTGGGGCACGAACTCGCCGGGCACGTAGAAGGAGGCGAGCTGGAGTCCGTAGCGGAAGCCCTCGAGATGCTTGAAGATGGCAGCGGCGATGCGCTGTGTGGTCTCGCCCTGGTCGTAGCCGGGGAACATGCGGTTGATGTCGGTGCCGTCCATGGCCCAGAAGCGTCGGCCGACGTTCATGGAGAAAGGGTTGCAGGAGGGGATGACTAGTATGCTGTGGCCGTCGCGCAGGCCGCCGGTGGACTCGATCTGCTGCAGGCGCTGCACGATCTGGGCGCAGATGAACTGTTGCTGCACCTCGTCGCCACGCATGGGACCCACGATGCAAAGTGTGTTCTCGCCACTGCCGAAGCGGTAGCCCTGGATGCGGAAGTCGTCGCGGTAGGTCGACTTCATCTGGAATAGTATCTCCTTCTTCATTGTTCCTGTTGTTCTGCGGCACTGACGGCCTGTACGACATTGAGTTCTTCTTCGCTGTGACGGAATATGCGGGCCATGAGCGAGCCTTCGTAGACGATGGGGTAGGCGCGGATGGTGAAGAGGAATCCGTCGACGGGCGAGACGACGTCGCTGAGCACCTCGCCCGTCAGCGGGTCGACAATCTTGCCGATGGACTGCCCTTCGAGGACAATCTTGCCCGTGCGCAGGTCGGTGAGGAAGACGCCCGAGCAGGCTGCATTGAGGAAGGTGACGCGGTCGCCCTTGCAGACGATGGACTGCACGAGGGGCTCTGCCTCGTTTGCTTCGGGGACGGGGTTCCACATGCCCATCTCGTGCATGAGGTTGAAGATGCCACGCACGAGGCGGTGGCACATGCGATGGTTGATGCGCTGGCCCACGCCCATCTCTACCACGAGGCAGGGCGTGCCGGTGGAGTTGAGCGAGTGGGCGAGGGTGGCCTCGAGGACGGTGGCGGCATCGTGCACCCAGATGAAGTCGACGCCCAGATGGCGCGCCTCGGGCACGAGCGATGCCTCGTTGAGCACGTTGATGCGCACCTGTGGTGCCTCGCGCAGGTAGAGGTTGGAGGAGTGGATGTCGAGCACCATGTCGGCCCCCTTGAGGTCTTCGCAGATGCGGAAGGCGGCCTGCTCGGCCATGGTGCCGTGTTCGAGGCCGGGGAAGATGCGGTTCATGTCGAGGTCGAAGTTGGGCACGCCGCGCTGTATCGTGTCGATGCCCAGCGGATTGAGTGCTGGATAGATCTCCACGGTGCCGTCGAGGCAGTCGATGTGTTGCTGTACGAGGCGTGCCATCTCGTAGCACACCATCTGGCCCTCCAGCTCGTCGCCATGGGTTCCGGTGACGATGCAGAAGCGCTTCTTGCCCTTGCCGTGCGTGATGACGTTCTTCTGCACAAGCAGTCGTTCGTCGATGGGCAGTTCGGTGTTTACTATTGTCTTTATCATATTGTATTGTTTTGAGGCGTGACCACTACGCTTACCTCCGTGGCCTCCTGCGTGACACCCAGGTAGGTGCCGCGACTGACGGGGCAGTCGAGGGCATCGCGACCGTGGGCCAGCTTGATGTAACCCGTGGCGATGGCGGTGTCGTTGGTGGGGTCGAAGGCGTACCAGCACTGGCCGTCGTGCACCTCCACCCAGGCATGGGTCTGTCCCTCGCCCTGCATCAGTCCGCAGACGTAGCGGGCATGGAAGCCGTGGCGACGGCAGAGGGCGATGAGCATGTGGGCAAAGTCCTGGCAGACGCCGCATCGCTGGTGCAGCACCTGGCTGAGGGGCGTGTTGCAGTTTGTGGACCCCGGCAGGTAGGACAGGTACTGATGAGTGAAGTGCATCAGCTCGATGACCCGGGGCAGAAAGCTGTTGTCGGCCGCAGAGCACGACGATGATACGCCAGCTGCAGAACCTGACGAGGGGACGGCCGGTGCGGGGCTCGGTGGCAGTTCGCCCAGCGTGAGTGCAGAGGGCAGGCGGTACATGGGATGGGGGCTGGCATCGGGTATGCAATAGGTGGAGAGGAGCACGCGGCCACGGCACTGGTAGACGAGCCTGTCGTGGCGCTCGGTGGTGCCGGCATGCAGGATGCGGTTGCCCTGTCCGTCGCGGCTCTCGTCGTACCAGAATCCTTCCGAGAGTTCAAACTCCTCCTCGACAGACTGCTGAAAGGCCTCCCTGGCCGGAAGGCATCTCAGCAGTACGTTGTGTCGCCCGATGCTGGGCGAGAAGCAGACGCAGGTCTTGTATTCGTAGATGAGGTTCAATGTCTCGTGTCTCTCTATGCTCTGACTACATTGTTGATGTACTTGCACAGCTTCCAGCGGAAGTCCTCGTCGGCCTTCTCGTAAGCCGCGGGGCTGAGCATCTGGGTTATCTGCTCGTCGATGCATTCGTCGAGCAGCTCGCTCCACTCCTTGGCCCAGTTCTTCATCATGTAGTACTGGGTGGCGATGCGGTCGTAGCCGTAGTTGAAGCGCAGCATGATGTCCATCTCCTCGATGAGCTGACCGATGGCCAGCATGCTGAGCACCTTGGGGCTCTCGATGCGCTGGGCAGCGGAACCGCGGAAGGCCAGCATCCAGTCGGTGACGGGTTGCAGGTTGGTGACGTTCGACTCGGCCTTCCTGCGCATCTCCTTCATCAGGGCGATGCTCATCTCGACGTACGACATGGTCTCGCTCTTGATGTCCTCGCGCAGCATGATGGCGTTGTCCATGGCACGGTTCAGGGCCGACAGTACCGAACCGGGATTCCCCTCGTCGTACATCATGCCCAGGGTGAACTCGCCCGTGGAGGCATAGCTGTCGGTCATGTCGAGGCGCTTCCAGAAGGCATCGTAGTCCTCCGGCTGTCCGTCGATCATCTTGTCATACACTCGGCGCAGCAGGTGCAGCGTCATATACACTCTCTCTACGTATCGGCCCAGCCAGAAGAGGCGGTTGGCCTTGCTTGCATTGATTATCATAGAAGTTCTTATTTTTCCATTACCCATGTGTCCTTGAAACCGCCGCCCTGGCTGGAGTTGACCACGAAGGAGTTGGGATTGCGCGAGAAGCGCGTCAGGCCGCTCTTCCAGACTTTGGTGTCCTGGCCGCTCACCACGAAGGCACGCAGGTCGGCCTTGCGCTCCACCACCTCGTCGCCCTCGAGCAACTCAAGGTCCTTGAAGTCGATGACCTCCTGGGCAATCCAGCGGCGAGGCTCGTCCTCCACCAGCTGGCGCATCTCGGCCAGCTGCTTGGCATCCATGTCCTTGCCGAAGAGCACACCATAACCACCCGCCTCGCTGACGTCCTTGATGACCAGCTTCTCGAGGTTGTCCAGCACGTACTGCTTGTCCTCGTCGTAGTAGGGCAGGTAGGTGGGGGCGTTCTGCAGGATGGGTTCCTCGTCGAGGTAGTACTTCACCATCTTGGGTACGAAGTAGTAGATGCCCTTGTCGTCGGCCACACCGTTGCCGATGGCATTGATGAGGGCCACGTTGCCAGCCTTGTAGGCCTGCATCACGCCCGGGATGCCCAGCAGCGACTCGGCCTCGAAGGTCAGGGGATCCATGTACTCGTCCGACACGCGACGGTAGATGGCTCCCACGCGTACCTTATTCTTGAACATGCCGGCATAGTACACCTTGCCGTCCTCGACGAAGAGGTCGCCGGGATAGGCCAGCGTGGCACCCGTCTTCTCGGCCAGGTAGGAATGTTCGAAGAAGGCCGAGTTGTAGCGTCCGGGCGTGAGGATGACGGCAATGCAGGGCTCCTCGCTCTCGATGCCCGCCTTCATCTGGTCCATCATCTCCTTGAGCAACAGGCTGTAGTCGCGGTTGTCGGCCACGCTGTTGTAGGCAAACGTGGTGGGCGACACCTTGCGGCACAGCTTGCGGGCCACCATGGGGTAGCTGGCTCCGCTGGGGATGCGCAGGTTGTCCTCGAGGACGTACCAGTGGCCGTCCTTGCCCTCCACGAGGTCGATGCCGGCAATGTGGGCATACACCTTGCCCACAGGGTCAACGCCCTCGCACTCGGGCAGGTAGCCCTTGCTGGAATAGACAAACTCCTCGGGCACCACGCCATCCTGGATGATGCGCTTCTCGTGGTAGATGTCCCAAAGGAAGAGGTTCAGCGCCTTGACGCGCTGCTTCAGTCCTGCTTCCAGATAGTCCCAATCCTTCTTGGGAATGACGCGTGGGATGGAGTCGAAAGGGAAAAGCTGTTCGTTGAACACGCCGTGCTTGTACACTCCAAACCGCACGCCAAAGCGTTCCATCCACTTGTTGACAGCGTCGCGACTGTCGATCATGTCTCTCAGATTAATGTAGCCCATAGTCTGTTGCCTCCTCTCTTCTTGCAGAAGTTAAAAGTTAATAGCTAATAGTTAAAAGTTGAGTTGTAAGTTAGTGAACAAATTTATTTTTATAATTATTGTGGTAAATTAAACTAATATTAAAATAAGATTAAACCTTGAAAGTGTCACAAAATGGAGTTTAATATTTTTTTAATATAATTTTAATATACCATTATAAAAATCAT
>JAZLFZ010000089.1:0-20855 GCA_045616065.1 Bacteroidaceae bacterium
ATCCAGCCGATGTGATCAAGAAGGAATAAAGACCCCCTCCCTGCCTCCCCGAGGGGAGGAGATGGAAGTCACCTTTATGAAATAAGCGAAACAAAGTTAAAAATAAACAAACATAAAAAAATGACCCTATAACTCCTCATACCCGAAAGTGACTATACTCTCCCTCCCCCGGGAGGGTTGGGGAGGGGTCTCTATTACATTATGATCAACTTAACAGACATCAAGAAGGTATTCAGTACCGAAACCGTGGAGACGTGGGCTCTGCGCAATGTGAGCCTCGAAGTGAAGGAAGGTGAGTTCGTGGCCATCATGGGGCCTTCGGGATGTGGCAAGTCAACATTGCTGAACATCCTCGGTCTGCTCGACACACCTACCGAGGGAACCTACACCCTCAACGGCAAGGACGTGAGCAAGCTGACGGAGAACGAGCGCACCGACATTCGCAAGGGTGTCATCGGTTTCGTGTTCCAAAGCTTCAACCTCATCGACGAACTCAATGTGTATGAGAATGTTGAACTGCCTCTGCTCTACATGCAGACACCTGTCAAGGAACGCAAGGAGCGCATCGAGAAGGTGCTCGATCGCATGGCCATCACCCATCGCAAGAAGCACTTCCCCAGTCAGCTCTCCGGCGGTCAGCAGCAGCGTGTAGCCATTGCCCGTGCCGTGCTGTCCAACCCCAAGATAATCCTGGCCGATGAGCCCACGGGTAACCTCGACTCGAAGAATGGCAAGGAGGTGATGACCCTGCTCAGCGAACTGCACAAGGAGGGTACCACCATCATCATGGTGACTCACTCGCAGCACGATGCCAGCTATGCCGACCGCATCATCAACCTCTACGATGGTGAGATCGTGGAGAAAACACTGCTGTAATTCATAATTCACAACTTATGTTGGTATTTCATAACCTCAAGATTGCATGGCGCAATCTCCTCAAGTACAAGTTGCAGACCTCCATCAGCATCCTTTCGTTGACGGTAGGCATGGTATGTTTCGCCCTCTCGGCCCTGTGGCTGAGATATGAGAACAGCTACGACGCATGGTGGCCTGAGCACGATGATGTGTATCTTCTGCAGTATTCCAATGGTGGTGGGTACTATCAGGAACATGGTTTCAGTAACTATTCACCCTACGATTGCAGCAAACGACTGGCCGAGAACAATCCGCAGATAGAACTGGTTGCCAAGCTGGGAAGGAATGGCGGATATGTGAGCCTTGAACCCGAGTCGGAAGACGGAGTGAAGGGTAAGATGCTCACCATAGACGACAATGGCCAACAGTTGATGGGCATCAAGGTAGTGGAAGGACCTAAGGAACTCAAATTGAGTCATGAGGAGATAGCTATCACCCCATCTGTGGCAGCCCATCTCTTTCCCAACGGAGATGCCGTAGGGAAGAAGGTGTATGCCGGAAGCCAAGGATGGTTGACTGTCAAGGCCATTGTGGAAGATGCGCCCAAGCCCACATTGTTCTCATACGATTTCATAATGGGTTTCAATGACTTCCAAGAGTTCTATATTGCAGGCCCATCGGGAGATCGCGAGTGTCTTATCTTTGTGAGGGTGGCAGCCGAGGATAAGGCTACGTTGGAGAAATCGCTGGAGAAAGAGGTCATAAACGACGAGGGTGGAACATGGGTGGATGAAGAGACGGGCGAGGTGTATGTATTCGAGCCCATGACATTTGAACACTTCTACCGCCTGCTGCCTCTCAGTGAGATGCGTGAGAAGACAGACATGGAGGAAAAAGTGGTGCAGCAAAACCATCTGCGACTCTTTGTCATCCTGGGCATCATTGTCATCTGCTGCGCCCTGTTCAACTACTTTACCATGCTCGTCACACGCATCCGCATCCGTCAGCGAGAACTGGCTCTGCGCTATGTGTATGGTGCATCGATGGGTAGCCTCATCTCGCTCGTCGCCACGGAATTGGTACTCATACTCTTCGTGGCCACCAGCCTTGCCACTTGCGTGGTCGGCTTTACGCTCAACGACTTCAAGGCGGTGTGTTGCATACAGGAGCCGCAGTCGTTTTTCATCGGTTGGTTCCTCTTCTTCGCTCTGGCTACAGCCCTCGTATCACTTTTCCTCACCACCGTCATTGTGTATGTATGTAACCGCAGGCAACTGCGTCAGGCTTTGGGCAAATGCAGGCAGCAGCCTCAAGGTCGCAAGCTTTTAGGAGGCATCCGTGGCGGATTGATGGTCACCCAGCTTGCCGTGAGCATTGGTGCCGTGTTCTGCTCACTCGTGATGATGCGCCAGATCAACCATCTCTTCACCTCGCCCGACATGGGTTTTGCCAAGCACAACCGTGGCCTTGTCGGTATCATACGAAATAGTGAGGACGGCCAGGGCTTGCATTGTGCGACCATCGTCGAGAAGGAACTGAAGTCATTTCCCGAGATAGAAGAGGTGCTGGTGGGCTATGACTACCCCATACCTGATGGTTTTCAGGATCCATACGGAGAAGGAGACCAGAATACATTCACCCTCAAGACCGAAGGGACGGACGGCGAAGGCGTGCCCTTCCTGCAGGTGGCTGCCGATGAGCACTATTTCCACTTCATGGAATTGCAGCTGCTGGATGGTGAGTTCATCAGTAGCAAGGACGATCCGTCGCTGGTCTGCATTACCGAGTCGGCAGCCAAGGTATTGGGTAAGCAAGGCAAGGTGGGCGGTGAGTTCAAGGTGGGCGATTCTGACAAGAAGTATGTGGTGAAGGGCATTGTGAAGGACCTCTCCTACCAGTCTCCCACTACACCCACACGTCCTATTGTTTTCAACCAATATGTCAACAATGTGGCACACCTCAACAACATTGTCCTCCCCATCCGTTGGAAAGAGGGAACCAATCTGGAGGCCCTCAAGCACAAGTTGGATGAGAGATTGGGAAAAGTGCTGAAAGCGTGGTACTACTCCATCGCCGAGGAGGAGTATGACAAGTTCCTCCAGTCCGAACGCGCCCTCGTTCGCCTCCTCATGCTCGTCACCGCCGTGTGCGTCCTCATCGCCATCTTCGGCATCTTCAGCATGGTGAGCCTGGCTTGTGAACGACGTCGCAGGGAGATAGCCATCCGCAAAGTGCATGGAGCCCATACCGGCACCATCATCCGCATGTTCCTCCGCGAATACATTTATCTGCTTCTGGCCAGTTCCATAATCGCCTTCCCCATAGGCTATTACCTCATGCACCAGTGGCTCATGCAGTATGCCAAGCAGGCCCCCGTCTACTGGTGGATCTATCCCGCCATCCTCCTCGCTATGTTCGCCCTCATCTATCTCACTGTCATCTGGCAGATACGCAAGGCAGCCCGAGAGAATCCGGCCGATGTGATGAAGAGTGAATAGGCATAAACAGCAAGCGTGCAGGGAGATGTCTCTGCACGCTTGTTGCTTTTGGGGTACTCATCGGGAGATTGATTCCACTCTATATCCGTTTGGCTAATATGCCAATCCTACAACCCAAATTGGCAGTTTCTTGCCAATAGGGAACTCCAGATTGTCGGCAAGTATGTATGAGTCGGGAATATCCGCAATTTGTTCGAAAGACTTACCTTCACCGCCTACTTCAAATGTGAGTCCCCCATCCACTTTGAAGTCACCAATAGTCTTGCCGTATTCTACGTATCACCTACGTCCCCGCTCCTTCTTGGCCAGCGTAAGGTTCAATCTTGGGAAGAAGTAGGGTTGGTGAGCCTGGATACGTCGACCATCATCAGCGTCAGGCGCTTGCCGTTGCTGAAGCGTCCGGACTGGAAGCAGAGCCGCCTGGCATCGGGACTGAAGAAGGGCTGTGCGTGGTCGGGCTTCATGCGGCAGTCGGAGGCTATCTGGCGTCGCTCCCCGGTCTGGGTGTTGATGATCCATACGCTGCCGGCAAAGGTGTCGCCCGTGGCCCAGCGTCCGTCGCGGCTGGCGTTGCAGTGCCAGAAGCCCTTGCCGTCGAGCATCTGGTTGTCGATGACGGCGGGGGTGCTGGTCTCCACCTGTCCCAGGACATCGACGTCGTCGGTGCGCAGGTTGATGCGGAAGATGCCGTGGGCCTGCTTGCGGAGGCGATCCTGGTAGCCGAGGACGTTGAAGTAGACGTGGTCTTCGGTGGCGAAGGTCTCGTGCGTCACCCAGTCGAGGGGCGTCTCCTTGTAGAGGGGTTTGAGCGAGGAACCGTCGGTCCTGACGTACCACATGCGCTGATGGGCATCGCCGCCGGTCTCGTTGCAGAACACAATCTCGTCGCCACGGAAACGGCTGGCCTGTATGTGGCCCACCTTGAACTCCACGTCGCACACCTTGCTGACCTCGCCCGTCAGGAGGTTCATCTTGCGGATGCCGCTCAGCACGGGCTTTATCTTGACGGGCTGGTTGCTCTCGGGCAGGAAGGCGTTGGCGTTCATGCGGTCTGTCTCCTCCTGGGTGCCGTCGCGCTCCACGGTGATGTAGGCCCAGTCATCCTCGCTGTTGACGCAGTAGCCTCCGGGGCGCCCCATGTCGGTGGGGAAGGTGCCGATGAACCGTTCGTAGCGGCTGGGGTCGGTGGCCTTGCCGGCCTTGGCATCGGCAAAGAAGCGGTCGAGGTCGATGACGTACATGTTCCACTTTCCCTCCTCGCGACGGTTCAGGAACATGCGGTTGCTGCGGTTGGCCAGGAAGGCGCTGCCGGTGTGGGTGCCCTTGGTGGCCTGGATGATGCGGCCCGTGGCCACCTCGATGAAGAAGAACTGCGTGCTCTTCTTCAGTTGCTTGTTGCCATCCTTGTCCACCACCTCCTCGCCGGCATCGCGGCTGGAGGAGCGGAAGAGGAGGTAGCGGCCGTCGGGCGTCCACATGGGGTCGGTCTGGTAGAGGAAGCGGTCGTTCTGCATCGTGTCGGTAAGCATCACGAGCTCCATGCCCGTGACGGGGTCCTTGCACTTGCGCATCTCAGACTTTCTCCACACGCCATACTGTGCGGCCAGGGGCAGTGCCGTAAGGCAGAGGGTGAGGATGGTGGTCAGTATTCTTCTCATGATCAGGTTAACTATGAATTGGAACTATGAACTACCACAGCACCTGCTCCTCCTCCACGCCTTCGCGCTTCTCCGAGAAGATGGGTTCGGTGGTGGTCTGTTCGGTGGGGTAGAAGTGCAGGGCAGAGTCGTTCATCTTGGGGTGCGTCTGGCCCAGCAGACGGATGACCTCGCCACCGGCCCACACCACGGGGCCGTAGCCGTGGGCTGCCATGACGTGGACGGGACGGTAGGCATAGAAGGCGGGGTCGAAGCCCATGCCCGAGCCAACGCACGTGCCTTCCACCTGTCCCTTGCCATTCACCTTGGTGGCCACGGCGTTCCAGGCCAGCAGTGTCTGGGCTCCGTAGGCCAGTGCATCGATCCAACCCTCGCAGATGGCATGCGCCATGCAGTAGGTGTAGATGGCCGTGGCCGAGGTCTCAAGGTAGGTGGAGGGGTCGTTGACGAGCTGGTGCCAGAGGCCGGTCTTGTCCTGCAGGCGGCAGAGTCCCTCGATGTGCTGACGCAGCAGTTCGAGCACCTCGGGGCGACCGGGATGGTCGGCTGGCAGGACGTCGAGCACCTCGCTCAGCGTCAGCATCGCCCAACCGTTGGCACGGCCCCAGGGGAAGACGGGGTGCGTCTGCATCTCCTCCACCCATCCGTGGCGGAAGAGCTGCTGGCCGGGCACCCACATCTTGTCGCGGAAGAGGCGTATCTGCCGTACGGCCTCGTCGTAGAACTCTGTTCGTCCTGTCAGCCGTCCGTACCAGGCCAGGCAGGGGATGCCCATGTACATGTCGTCGAGCCACACCGTGTTGTAGTGTGGGCGTATGCGGGCCAGGGTTCCGTCCGGCAGACGGTACTGGCGGTGGTAGACGTGGTCGATGTAGCGCTCGATGATGGGCATGACGCGCTTGCCCACCTTGTCCTTGCCGGCCAGGAGGGTATAGCGGATGAAACTGGTACACATGGCTCCGGCATCGTCGAGGGCGGTGGGGAAGCACACCTTGCGCATCTGGTCGTCGAACTTGGGATCCTTGGCCAGCCGCTTCAGGCTGACGGGTTCGGCCTGGGCAATGAGTTCCAGACGGCGACGGGCAAAGTCGGCATAGCGGCTGTCGCCCGTCCGCCTGGCTACCTCCTGCATGGCGCAATAGAGGACGCCTATCTCATAGCTCGTCAGTCGCAGGCTGCCCGTCTTCAGCCGTTCGCCATCCATCTGGTCGGGCATGGCCGTGTTCAAGTAGCCGAGGACGCGGTCGGTCACCTCCTTCACTTCCTGGACGGAGGGCTGCCCGTAGGGCGTGTCGTATTGTGGCTTCATGAGGTGAAGCGGTGTGTTCACATCGTTCACCTCCTGTGCCAGGACCGTGCCACAGCTGAGGCTCAGGAGTGCGGCGAAGAGAGGCGCGTATTTCATTGTCTTGCGGGTTGGTGCGTATGGTGTGTTTTTACTTTTTGTTCTTCTTCTGCTGCTTCTTGGCGGCCTTCTTGGCTGTCTTGCCATTGGTGGCCTGCGGCTCGATGATGCGGTAGTTGCCGCTCAGGTGCATGAAGGCGAAGAGGCGCAGCAGACCGTCGTAGTAGGCATCGTAGTAGCCGTCGGCGTAGGGCAGGTGGGACGAGTTCCACACGCGGTCGACGAACTCCATGCGGGCGGGGTGGTCGGAGATCATGGAGGCGGCTCCGAGGGTGCTGACCAGGCCGAGCGAATGGCGCAGCTTGGTATAGCCGCCGGCTGAGAGGATGCGCTCGGGTGTGGTGCCGTCCACGTTGTACTGGTCTACGAACGTGTCGATGCCCTGGCCGTAGAAGAAGTCTTGGATGAGACGGCCGTACATGCGCTGCCACTCACCATCCTTGCCACCCGACCAGGTGTAGTCCAGCGCCATGTTCATGGGCACGCGCCATGAGTCGTAGCGGAAGGCATCGCCGATGATGCCGCGCGAACCCATCAGCGAGCCGTCGTAGTTGTTGTAGTCGGGGTTGAGGCCGGTCTTGGGATGGATGCTCTTGTGCATGTAGGCACGGCTGGCCTCGGCACATTTGTTCCAGTAATCGGCACGGCCATCCTGTGCATACTTGGCCCATATCTCGTAGAAGACGGGCAGGTGGTACGACGGGTCGGTGTAGTTGGCACCGGGTACGAAGGTGATGAGGTCCGTCTTGGGGTCGATGAGCGACTGCACCACCTTGCGTGCGGGCTGGTTGCCCCATCCGCGCTGCTCACGCTCCACGGGCTGAATGATGTCCAGTATGTACTGCGCCTCACCCAGGTAGTTGATGCCCGTGTCGTTGCCCCAGCGGTTGGAGGCAAAGAGGAGCGAGGTGATGAAGTAGAGCTCGCCGTCCGAGGCAGGACCAGGGCCCCATGCGCTCGACTCGCCCGACGTGGGCAGGCTCCACTTGAAGTAGCCCTTGTTGTTGCCCTCCTTGTTCTGCATGTACTTCTTGGCCCAGCGCCACAGGCGGTCGAAGACGTCCTTGCGGTCCATCTGCACAGCCACCATCAGTCCGTATGACATACCCTCCGTGCGTACGTCCTTGTTCTTGATGTCGGACACGTAGCCCATCGAGTCGCCTACCTCAAAGTAGATGCGGTTCTCACCGAAGAAGAGCGAGTCGAAGATGCAGTCGAGCTTCTCCTTGATCTCCTTCTCCGTGTGTCCGGCTTCGAGGAACAGGTTCTGGTACTTCTGTGCTTTACTCATAGTGGGGAACAGCAGACCTGCGGTGAGCAGGATAGCCGAAAGAGCTTTTGCCATTGGGCGAAATGCAGTTTTCTTCATATTTTTTCTTCGTTAGTATACCTTTTATATTTAAAGACGCGCGCGAGGGCCGATAGTTTAATTCTGCCATGATAATCAAAAAACGTATGGAACATTTTGGTGTTTCGGGAAATCTTTGTACTTTTACAACGATATTGTAGTTCTTCTTTTAATCAAAAACAGCAGTTATATGACTCTTTTCCCCGAGCATATAACTGCTGTTTTTCTTTTGTTATAGGTTTGTTTATTTCCCTATCAGCTTGTTGACAAGTATCGTGACATCATTGATGCTCAGTTTGCCATCGTTGTTCATGTCACCCTTTAGTGCAAGCAGTTCTTCCGTGGTGAATGTCTTGCTGACCTTCTCCGAATCAGCATAACCATCCCGCGAGGCGACCACGTTGACCGTAACGCTCAGTGGCATGGAGGCATCCGTCCCACTCACGGTGCCGTTGACACTTATCGTGCTGCTGACCGTGTAGGTCACTCTCTCCGTTTCGCAGCTGAAGCAGAAGCTACCATTCTTGAAGGTAATGGTTGGATTGGCACACCTCGCATCGCTACCTTTTATCTGAAGCGTGCAGGAGGCGTTGGCCGGCTTGATCATCTGTGTGGCTGGCGTACTCAGCACGATGTTTTTCAGTTCGATGGTCTTGCTGCCAGAAGGGGCATCGGCCGCAATATCGAGCGTGATGTTGATGACTGCACCCGAGTTGTCGTAGTAGGGTGCTTTGCTGAGCGACAGGGTGGCCACATAGTAAACACCATCGCTCAGGTTGGAACTTACTGACTGGTCATCGACACGGTCTGTGTGCTGTACGAGGAATTTCCCTTTGCTGTTCTTTGCCACAGAAACGCCCTGAGGCAGGTGCAGCTCGAAGGAAAGTGCGGTAATGTCATCCGTGTTGTTCATCAGGATGGGCAGCACAACCTGCGTACCCCTCTCGGCGCTCAGGTTCTGTATGCTCATCGTGTTGTCTGCCTTCATGCTGCCGATACCGGCAAGCATGAGGCAAATCATCATTATCAGTTTCTTAGTCATAATACGTGTCATTTGTTATTTAACCATTTTCTTGCTGTTCACGATGTAGACACCATGCTGTGCCTTCTGGATTTTACGGCCAGTCAGGTCGTACATCTTGTCCTTCTCTACTGTCGTCACACCGGCAATAGCCGTTGCGTCGCTGCTCAGGTGGGCAACCACGGCAGCGGGACGTCCCTTCTGCAGGGTGGGGGAGACAAGCATGGCCTCGGAGATGGTCACGTCACCCTCCTCGAATGTTGCATCCTTCTGCAAGCGGAGCACCATGAGGGAGCCGTTGTCGATGACGGCATTGCTTGCAGAAAGGCTGGCGATGTGTATGCTGCCATCCATCTGCTGCTCGTATGCTACAGCGTGGTCGGCATCACCCTTTGCCTCCACCAGACGTACCCCCTTGGGCAAAGCAAGCACGAACTGTGAAGCCGTGACATCGGCTGATCCCTCCACGCGGACGGGCATCTCGAAGTAGGGATTTTCTGTTAACAGAATATTGTCCATGCGCAGTGCCGCTGTCATCTCGCCGAATTGGGCCTTGGCGCGCTGAGCCTTGACATTGTTGTCGGCATGGATCACCTTGCTCACAATCCATACGGCATCGTTGATGGTCACCTCGCCATCCCCATCGGCATCGGCAGCAGCCTCGTTCAGGCCAGTGGTGTTCGACTTGATGACGAAGCTCACCACGCCGACGGCATCGTTGATGGTGATATCGCCATCCTCGTCCACGTCGCCAGGCGTGTAGGCTGCCACTGTGATGGTAGACTTCACGCGCTCCATCTTCAGCTTCTCGTGGCTGGGCGTACTCATGTTGATGTTTCTCAGCAGCAGGGCATAGTCACCGGGCTTCATGCTCTCGGCCACGTCCACGGTGATGTTCAGCACCACGCCCTCATGATCCAGGAACGTTTCGTTGCCAGCGGACAGACAGGCAATGTTCACCGTGCCGTCGTCCATGATGTTCGTGCTCACGCTGTGCGAGTCGTCCTTGCGGTCGGCATCCAGTGCTACCAGATACCTGTTGCGGCTGTCCTTCGCCACGGTCATGCCCTTGGGCAGTGTCATCTCGAAGGAGAAGGCAGTGATGAACTCCTGGTTCTTCAAGCGGACGGGCAGGGTGATCTGATGGCCGGCACTGATGGTCATGTTCTCCACGTACATCACGTTGGGGAAGGCTGCTATGTCCGTATCCTTGATGTTGCTACCGTCACCGCTGTTACCGCCATCGTCATTACCGCCTTCGGGGAAGGATGGAGCATCTGCACTCTGTCGCAGGATGGGGTAACCGTTGCCCTCCTCTATCATCCATACTTTGGTGAAGTCCCAACCCAGCCCCTTGTAGAGGGAGGCTGACTTCAGCTCATCTGCCGTTCTGGCCACACCCTCGATGTTGTCGTCCGTCTTCTTCTGAGGCACGTTGTTCAGAGACACCTGCATGGTGCTCAGGGCATAGTTGCTTCTCAGCGTGGGTTCTGCTGCTCCGTTCTTGTAGCCGCCGATTACGCGACAACCCCATGCCGACTGGTCGGTCAGATTGACCAGGTTGTTGGCTGCGATGTTGTTGGTAGCCTTGGCAGAAGGGCCATCCAGCTCGCCCACCAGACCCGCACCATAGCGCACACCGTTCACGTTGCCACTGGCATAGCACTTGTCGATGGCCCCGTATGTGTAGCCCACGAGACCGGCGGTGTAGAGGCCACCTCCGTTCACGTTGGCCGTGCTGTAGCTGTTGCTGACGTTGCCACCCAGACCAATCAGGCCACCTGTGTACTCACCTGATGAGGTGATGGTTCCCTCGGAATACGATTCGGTCATGACGGCATCGTTGTGACCTGCCAGACCACCGCATTCACCCGTGCCTTTGGCCGTCACGGTTGTGCTGGCATAGCTCTTGCTGACAGTGCCGCCATTCAGCGTAGCGCCTACCAGACCACCCACCTTGGTGTTGCCGGTATGGGTCGATTTGATGATGCCGGAGGCTGAGCAGAGGGAGATTCTGCTGTTGCTGGACTGTGCGGTCAGACCACCCACATATTCACCCTTGCCGGTCAGTGTACCCACGAAGTGTGAACTTGTCAGCTCGGAATTGACGGCATAGCCTGCCAGGCCACCCGCATAGTTACCAGCCTCGACCTCACCCTTCACGGAGCAGTTGATGATCTGGCCGTTGGCCATGCGGCCGATGAGGATGCCGGTGTAGTTGCCACCCTTCACCTTCTTGCCCTCTGCCACCTCCACGTTGAGGTTCTTGATGTAGCCAGCAGAGTAGTTGGAGAAGAGGCCGTTGTAGTCCTCGTCCGTATCAATCCACAGACCGGAGATCTTGTGTCCGTCGCCGTCGATGAAGGTAGGCACGGAACTGTTGCGCCCCACTGCCGGCCATCCCTTGACGGGCGAGTTCTCGTTGATCCAGGATGTGAGGTTGATGTTGTTCATTACTATATAGTAGCCTGAGTTGATTGCACCCTGCAGGTCCTCGGCCGTATAGATGCGCCAGGGGTCGTCCTCTGTGCCGCTGCCCGGGTACTTCACGGTAGAAGAGGTGAGGTAAGAAGGAGTCATGCCCGCCACATCAGCGTAGAGCTGCACCTGCGCACCACTCTGCAAGGCATCCGTCTCGAATACCCAGTCGTGGCCGTTGCAGGTGGTTGATATGGCCTCCCTGTCACGATAGTACATGTAGACCGTTCCTCCGTTCAGGCTCTGTCCGCTGATGCTCGTGTCGTGCGACTCCAAGGTGGACTTGATGACTGGAGGAGCAGCCTGATACTTCTTGTAGGGGAAACTCTCTGTCTCCAGAATTTCCCAGTCGTTATCGAAGTTCCATCCCCATGACACATAGTTACCTTTCAGCCTAAGCATGGAGGGACCCACGCTTGTACCATTCTGCTCGTCGTCAACGATGTCCTGAGCTACGCCCGATAGCATGACGCTGGTCTGGGTCAGAGCGCGGTTGCTCTGCATGGAGCCGAGGGCACCGATGGTTAGGAAGTCATTTCTCATTCCGTATATTCGTCCTGTGTTGCTAGCATCGGCAGAAACAGAATTGTTAATAGCAACATTTGATTTCAAAGTAAGGTTAGCTGTGGAGTAACCGTCTGCATTACCAATAATACCACCAACGTTGCTGTTTCCATTGACAGTAGCATGGGTGTAGCAGTTTTGAATACGCCCACACCATTTGTATCCTGCAATATCACCAACACTTTCGGCACCAGTGATGGCACCTGAGTAGTAAGAGTTCGTGTAGGCTATTGTGTTGAGACGGATGTTAGGTGAAAAAGTTCTTCCGCTATCATTTTCATAATCGCGGATCCAAGCACCTGTATATCTATCGCCATACCATAGATACAAAAACTTATAGGTTCGCCAAGAAATCGTCGAGGCACCACCTTCATACCAGTTTGAATGAGCAATTGCCTTCTCGTCCCAACCAACAAGACCACCGACATAAGATAAGCCTTTGATGTTGCCGATTGCTGTACAATTATTGACTAGTGGTTCATCTGTTCCAGTAATAAATTCACTTGTTGGCTTACTGATACTTCGAGTATTTTCTGTACTACTTGTACTGAGATAAAAGATTTCGGCAGAATCACTTGGTTTGATTGAACCTCCCACAAGTCCTCCTACATAGTTCTTGCCAGTAATATCACCGAAATGGCTACAACTCTCCATGCCCCCGATACAAGCCCCTTCACTTCTACCTATGAGACCTCCTGTATAGTCACCAGTATTGGTAATAGTTCCTTTGTGGTGACAGTTATTAAAGGTATTATTTGAATTCTCTTCCAGCAAACCGATGCCACCCGAAACATTTAATGAACCTGTAATATCTCCCTCTTGTCTGCAATTTTGTATTGTATTCGTATCACAAGCAATACCACACAATCCTCCTACACTCTCTTCTCCAATTACAGGACATTTTACGGTACAATTATTCAATGAACATCCATGGATAGAACCAATAAGTCCACCAGCGTATTTCACTTTTGCAGTGATAGAACCATTGTATGTGCAATTTGAGACATTGGCCTTGTGTACAGTTCCTCCGATGCCACCAACGGTGCCACAAGTCAAAGTGCTACCCGTCTTCGATTCTATGTTGCCTTTTACATCGCAATCCGAGATGGTGCTACCTTCGTGCATAAAGCCTACGATACCACCAACATCACATAAGCCGGATAGCTTGCTTGATATTTCAACATCACAGTTCGTAAAGGAACAATTACCATACGACGTGCCACACAGAACCGAAACATAATTCCGACCAGTTACATTTGATGCCTTAATCGTTAGGTCATTAATTCGTGCACCATTAACATAGCCAAACAAACCTATATGGTCATTGTTTGGGCGATTAATCATCAATCCACTAATAGTGTGTCCATTACCTTTCAAAACTCCTTTGAAGGGTGCTGATTGAACGCCAATAGGTGTCCAACCCTGACTGGGGCTGTTCTCCATGATGTAGGAACTCAGGTTCACGTCCTTCATCAACTCGAAGTAAACGCCACTCTGGTTCAGGAAGTTTGCCATCTGCGCCAGATGGATGTCGGTGTAGATACGGTAAGGGTCAGCCTCCGTACCATTACCCGAACCGCTAAACTGTGCCCGTGCTCCTATCGTAAGCACCGCACACACGATGAGTAAGAATAGTTTTTTCATTGTATCTTCCCTTTTATTATTTCCCTAAAATCAAAATACCCCTTGCCGTTTTCTGTATTCTTTAGACTTCTTAAAGCATCAGAAAGAACTTTGTCGTCACGAATTGTATCATAGATTACTACGGGATCATCATAGCAATAATTGTCTACAAAAGCATAAAGTTGGTTTTTATGCCCATCAGATAGATTATACGTCTCACAAAGTCTGTCAATAAGTACATACGGATCCATAATTGCATTTTCGCCTATAGACTCACCCCAAGATTCGGCAAAAGAATTAAGATTAACATAACAGAAAAGACGTGGGTTGCTGTACTTCTGCTTATCCCGATTCTGAGGCTCTGGTAAAACCTATATGCTAAGGATAAGCAACCAGTTAGCCCACGTCAATCGGGATTATATGCAAAGGTACGACGCTACCTACACTACATTCATGCCTCGCGCATGCGTGCATAAATATAATAATGTAGGAGTGACCCGGATATAAATCACCCACGTGGACGCTCCGATTGCGCTATCTTCTTAGCATATTCTTCAATTTACCAGATTTCAGAACCAGAAGACAAACGTTCGTAAACGTCCTTTCTTGATGCGTTGTCAGCGGTGTGCCTGCCCGAGGCATGATGCTCTATTCTGCATCAAACCAATAAGATGTTTGCGCGGCCTCTGCCGCACCGAAACCCACCAACCCGTGCTGGGCCAACTGGTTTCGGTTGCAAATGTATACAAAATAATTGATTCCTCCAAGTTTTGAAACGGTAAAAATTAACTTCATGCTTTTTTTACTTGCTTTGTTCATGAATGTCATTTAAAACGTACGTGTCCGTAAATTATCCGTCCTGCCATTAATCTTTCATTAATTGTTTTATTAGGCCGAAGGCTATTAATGGTAGATTAATGGTAGATTGACGGGCATTAATGTGGAAACATGAATTAGTGGTGGTTGCTGCAGGATTAGGGGTGCTTGTCAAGAAAATTATGAATATTAGGCCGTTTTCCTGACGTTATAATTCGTCGTGGGTGTTGGTGTGGGTATATGAGCGAAAGAGTAATGTGTTGATTATCTGCAAAATACAAGCGGGTGGGGAAGGGCGGCTGTGCGAAAGGGGCGTTTGGACGCTGCAAAAGGGCGGAAAAGATGCTGCATGTTTTGGAAAATGACGCTGCGGGCTTCGAAAAATGACGTAGCGTGAAAACAACGTAGCGTTGCTTGAAAAGTGCAGGTAAAGGGGCTAAAAATGGGACGATTTGCGTTCTGGAAGCGATGTGGCGGCTCGTTCGTTTTCTATTTGGATGCAAAAACTGAACAGGAATTTGTAAGATAATTTCATGTAGAGGGTGGTTGCGCAAAAAGCATCGAGCTGTACTGATGGTGCCCAGAAGGGGAGGGTGGGCGTTTCGTCCTCAGTTTCCACGTTATTTCCACAGATACCAGCAAAAATAAAAAATAATCTGCGAAAAGTTTGGCGGGACGGATAAGTTTTTGTATTTTTGCCGAGAAAATCAAAAGTTAACCTAATAAAACAATAGACTATGGCTTTTTTAACTGACGAGAAACTCGTTATCGTTGGTGCCGGTGGCATGATCGGTTCTAACATGGTGCAGAGCGTGCTGATGCTCGGCCTCACCCCCAACATTTGCTTGTACGATATCTATGAGCCCGGTGTTCATGGCGTTTACGATGAGATGTGTCATTGCGCCTTCCCCGGTGCCAACCTGAGCTACACTGTTGATCCCGCTGAGGCCTTCACCGGTGCCAAGTACATTATCTCAAGTGGTGGTGCTCCCCGTAAGGAGGGTATGACCCGTGAGGACTTGCTGAAGGGTAACTGTCAGATTGCAGCCGACTTCGGTGAGAACATCAAGAAGTACTGTCCTGACGTGAAGCACGTGGTGGTTATCTTCAACCCCGCTGACGTTACCGCACTGACCGCTCTGATCCACTCAGGTCTGAAGCCCAACCAGCTCACCTCTCTCGCAGCTCTCGACTCAACCCGTCTGCAGCAGCAGCTGGCTCAGGAGTTCGGCGTGCAGCAGGACAAGGTGACCAACGCCTACACTTACGGTGGCCACGGCGAGCAGATGGCTGTATTCGCCAGCAAGGCTCTCATCGATGGCAAGCCTTTGGCTGACATGATGCCCGCTGCCGAGCGTTGGGCTGAGATCAAGCACATGACCACCCAGGGTGGTTCGAACATCATCAAGCTGCGTGGCCGTAGCTCATTCCAGAGCCCTGCTTACCAGGCTGTGAAGATGATTGAGGGTGCCATGGGTGGCGAGCCCTTCACCTGGCCTGCAGGTTGCTACGTGAACTGCGACAAGTGCGGCTACAAGAATGTGATGATGGCTATGCCCACCGTTATCGACAAGGACGGCGTTCATTTCACCGCTCCCGAGGGCACCGAGGAGGAGATGGCTGCCCTCCAGGCCAGCTACGAGCACTTGCAGAAGATGCGCGACGAGATCATCGGTCTTGGCATCATTCCTCCCGTGGCAGAGTGGGGCAAGGATAATGCCAATCTGTAAACGATAGGACGTTTGGGTTATAGGTTATTGGTTATCGGTTATAGATATTGACCCTGGTAAGCTTGTCCAACTGACGGAGGGCTTCGGTAAAATATCTATAATCGGTAACCGATAACCTATAATTTTTGGCAATGATATACTTGTTGGCACACGGTTGTCATTCCGAACGAATGTGTCTTTTGCCCGTCGGCAAAACCCGCTACGCTCTGAATGACACCCCTGTGCCTATTAGTATATTGTTCCCTATTTTTTAATTATATCGTTGCTATAAACTAACTTGAATATGAAAAAAAAGATATTTCTTCTCTTGGCCTTGGCACTGGGCTTGCAGGTGTCGGCCCAGACGAGTACGGCCACCATCCGCGTAGACAGTCGCGTGAAGTACCAGCATGTGACGGGGTTCGGTGGCTTCTCGCCCAGTCCTACGTGGCAGTACTGGCTGAATGACAGTGACATGGACAAGCTATTCGGTAAGGGGACTACGCAACTGGGTCTCAATATCTTACGTCTCTACATCTCATCCAACAAGGGGGGCTGGGGTGCCAGTGTGGCCAATGCTAAGAGAGCCAAGAAGTATGGTGCCTTCGTCTTTGCTTCGCCCTGGACACCGCCCAAGGAGTGGAAGTCGAACAAGGAGTCGGCCAATGGAGGCAGTCTGCTGACGGAGCACTATGCCGACTGGGCTAACTACCTGAATGACTACTACAAGTACATGAAGCAGCAGGGCGTCACCATCGATGCCGTCTCCATACAGAACGAGCCCGACTGGAAGGCTGAGTACGAGAGTTGTATCTGGACGGGTGCCCAGATGGCCAAGTTCCTTAAGGAACAGGGCGACAAGATAGAATGTAAGATTATTGCCCCCGAAGCTATCCACTTCAGCAAGAATATGCACGAGCCTATCCTCAAGGATGAGGCTGCCTGTGCCCGTCTCGACATCATGGGCGGTCACTTCTATGGCTGGGACGGTTCGTCCTATCCCCTGGCTGCCCAAAAGGGCAAGGAGGTGTGGATGACGGAATATCTCATCAATGAGCGTCAGCAGAACAACAACCAGAATATCAACTGGAAGGACGATGCCTTCCTCTTTGCCCGCAGTGTCAACGATGCAATGTTGGCCAATATGAGTGCCTGGGTACACTACTCGCTGAAACGCTACTATGGCGTGTATGGCGATGGTCAGTACGGCACCACCAACAATGCCATCACCAAGCGTGGATGGATCCTCTCGCACTATGCCAAGTACGTCTCGGGCACCACACGTGTGCGCCACGTCCTTGATGATGCTTCGGGCAAGCTGACTTCGTCGGCCTACCTCACCCAGACGGGCGACAGCATCGTGGTGATGCTGCTCAATCCCTCTGCCAACACCGTGACCACCACCTTCGACCTGCCCTTCTATACAGAGGGCGGAGCACAAGTACTGACCACCGAAAGCACCAGCAAGAATGCCAAGAAGACGGCTCTGACGCTGGAGGGAGAGACCTGTCAGCCCATCCTCTCGGTGGAGCCTTGGAGCGTCAATACATTTATATTTATAAAATCGCGTGCACGCGTGGATATGCCTGAAGTGGAGGTGGAAGAGGAGAGTGTCTTCTCTGACCAGTTCGACTTGAGCGGTGGCGGCTGTGTACCCACTGGTTGGAGAGCCGTCTTTGAAAGTGGTACGCGCACAGCGGGTAACTACGATAGCGGTCCTCGCATCATGGGCTTCTCGCCCGAAGGACTGATGCCATACGCCTTCTACTTCCGTACGGGGACAAGCACGGGTAAGGTGAGCTATGGCGAGGATACAAAGAATCGACTGGCATTGCAGCCCGGAAAGTATACGCTGAGCTATTCGCTTGTCGGCTGGAAGGTGAAGCCTAATATCACCACAACCGTGAAGATTGGCTCGAAGACGCTTGGCAAGCTTTCGGCCAAGCCTCAGTATAGCGTATCGGCTAATGGGTCGGGGTCGCGCATCACGCAAAGTACGGATCTCAGCATCGACTTTGAGGTGGAGACGTCAGGCAACTGTATCTTGGCCTGGAGTATTCCATCTACCTCGAACGGATTGAACGAGTGCCTGTTGGGCAACGTCCGCCTGGTGATGCATGACGAGGAGGATGGTCTTGTCGACATACCGCTTCTCCCCGGTCATGAGGTGATTCGTCTGGACGCTAATCGTTACTACGACCTCTCTGGACGTCAGATTGCTCGTCCCAGCCAGGGTGCCCTCTACATCCGTGGCGGCCGGAAAGTACTGAAATAAGGACTGGCGTTTCGGGGAGCTATGTTGCCTGAAAGCCAAATGCTCCATCACGCGTACATTATATATTATATATAATATGTAGCTGTGAAGATTGCAGGCATACAGTAATGTCATTCCGGAGAACGAGGAATCTCTGTTCACGTTGCTTGACAGTTGTCGATTTGAACAATCACACCACCACACAACTTGTTTTTTCGAAAGTTGAATTATGTATAGCCGCTAGCGTGGACGTCCGATTTCTGGTCAAAAAGTGAAAAAGTGAGCAAAAAGTTTGGCCAATTCGAAAAGTTGTAGTAATTTTGCGCCGCATTTTGAGCCATTGGCTCTATTTAATTAACTTATTCTAAACAAACAAAACAATGATTGTAGTACCTGTAAAAGAAGGCGAGAACATTGAGAGAGCTTTGAAGAAATTCAAGCGTAAGTATGAGAAGACTGGTGTCGTTAAGGAGCTCCGCGCTCGTCAGCAGTTTGACAAACCCTCAGTGAAGAAAAGACTCGCTATGGAGCACGCTGTATACGTACAGAAGCTGCAGAGAGTAGAGGATTAAGAATTTTTAACGAACAATTCTTGGAATTGTCGAAAATAATCCGTAAATTCGTTGCCGTAAAACAGCAGCACGGTGAATATGGACGACATTGATGCTTTCGTAGAGTATATACGTGACGAACGAAACTGCTCTGAACGCACTGTCGAATCATACACCCGGGACTTGAGAGTGATTGAGTCCTATATGCAAAGCTTGGAGGAGCCATCTACATGGCAAACACTCACGACTGACATCGTGCGCAACTGGATCATCCAAGAGATGGACCGAGGGCTCAATGCCAGAACCGTGAACCAATCGCTGAGCGCCATGCGTACTTTCTATAAGTTCCTGCTTATGCGCAAGAGGGTCGAAAGAGATCCTGTTTACAATCTGCGGGGGCCTAAGAAAGAGAAGAACCTTCCTTCGTTTGTCAAGGAATCTGAAATAGACCGTCTTTTGGATGGTGATTTCTTTCCTGACGACTTCGAGGGACAGAGAGATAAGCTGATACTGCTCACCTTCTATTCCACCGGAATACGCCGGTCCGAGCTCGTTGGGATTGACGTGGCGGACGTGGACTTGCAACAGAGGTTGCTGAAGGTGACGGGCAAGCGCAACAAGCAGCGCATCATACCGTTCGGGACGGAGCTGCACGATGCTTTGAAGGCTTATCTGCAGGCAAGGGCACAGTTGCCTGACGTGCCGGACGATGAAAAAGCTTTGTTCGTTGAGCCTAAGAAGGGCAAGCGTATCAGATTCGAGAAGGTCGGACAGCGTGTAAAGGGATACCTTTCGCTGGTCACCACAGCAAAACGCTGCACACCACATACGCTGAGGCATAGCTTTGCTACTTCCATGCTCAACCATGATGCTGATCTGGAATCTGTGAAACAATTGTTGGGACATGAGAGTCTGTCGACAACAGAAATCTATACCCATACAACGTTAGAGGAACTAAAACAGATGTATAACCGGGCTCATCCACGAGCTTAAAAAAACGCAACGATTATGGAGATTAAGATTCAGGCAATTCATTTCGAGGCAAGTGAGAAGTTGCAAGACTTTATCCAAAAGAAAGCATCGAAGTTAGGAAAGTTCAGTGACGAAATAAGAAAGGTAGAGGTGTCATTAAAGGTCGTTAAGCCTGAGACAGCTATGAACAAGGAAACTGCCATCGTGGTTATGGTGCCAGGCAGTGAATTGAGAGCGAACAAGGTATGCGACACATTTGAAGAAGGAATAGACGAATGTTGCGAAATTCTGGCTCGTCAGTTGGAAAAATACAAGGATAAGCAGAAAAATCGCTAAAAATACGTCCAAAAATTTGGGCAATTGAAAAATAATGCCTAATTTTGCAGCCGAATTAGCAATAAGCGTGCTAATGAAACTGCAAAATAGGCAGAAGGGTAGATACCAGAGTGGCCAAATGGGGCAGACTGTAAATCTGCTGGCTTACGCCTTCGGTGGTTCGAATCCATCTCTACCCACGAATCTTCGAGATTCACAAAATGCGGAACTTTCCGAGCAGCGAGAGCAAACAAGTCTACTTGATTTGCCGAGTCGTGAAGAAAGTGCCAAGTTTGAAAAATGCGGAAATAGCTCAGTTGATAGAGCACTAGCCTTCCAAGCTGGGGGTCGCGGGTTTGAGCCCCGTTTTCCGCTCTAGATGAAAAATGTGTTGCTGCTTTAGCTCAGTGGTAGAGCGCATCCTTGGTAAGGATGAGGTCCCGAGTTCAACTCTCGGAAGCAGCTCACTAAGTGTGTGGATGAGTCTGAATGGACACGAGAGTATTATAATGGTACATACATTTATAATTATTAATAATTAAGTAAAGCTATGGCTAAAGAACATTTTGAGAGAACCAAACCTCATGTAAACATTGGTACAATTGCCCACGTAGACCACGGTAAGACCACTCTGACCGCTGCCATCCCCACCGTTTTGGCTAAGGCTGGTCTTTCTGAGGTTAAGAGCTTCGACCAGATTGACAACGCTCCCGAGGAGAAGGAGCGTGGTATCACCATCAACACCGCTCACGTTGAGTACGAGACCGCTACTCGTCACTATGCTCACG
>JAZLFZ010000090.1:0-2317 GCA_045616065.1 Bacteroidaceae bacterium
ATTCACCGTTACGGTGTCTCCACTTTTTGCCCATCGGGGAACATTTCCTGTTATATTGTATGGTCTGTTGTAAGATACAACACCATCGTTTTCTTCAACAAAAATAATAGCACGGATGGTACTGCCTGCATAAGGATGTTCATACGGTTTGTCTAACAGGACAAATTTGCCAGACTCAATATTGACTGTCCATTCTTCTTTTTCGCAGGCAGCAAAGGACAAGGCTGCGAGGACGATGAGGATGAGTTTCTTCATGGTAATATCGTTTAAAAATACATTTTTTCGTAGGTGTTCGACGGAGAGAGTTCAATAAGTTCCTTATTCTCCTTTACAGCGATTGTAGTCTTCCTCGGTGAGGGTGTAGGTCATCTGCCATTCATGTTCAGTCTTCAAGGTATTCTCATAGCTGGAGCCCATCAAGAGGTTGTGTTCGGCTGGGATGCAGTTCACCTCCCCGTGGTCCAGCTGTTCCAAGATGAAATGGGTGGCAAGGGTGTCGTCAAAGGTTACCTCTACCGACCAATACCTAAACGGTCCTCCTATGGCACCCCCAGCATTCAGGCAGGGAGCAAAGTCTTCGAGAAGGCCAATCTGGGCGGTATGCCCAGGTTCTATAACCACATCTCCCAGAGTGGCCGACACGACGGCCACCTTGTGTTCCGTCTGGTTGTTGAGGGTGTATTTTGTGACTACATAAGCATTACGATCCGTGCAAGAGGTTATCATCGCCATGCCTGCTAATATTAGAATGATTCTGGCGATACTTGTAGGTAGAGCGCAGATTGAGAGTCTGAATTTTTTCATGATAAACTGATTTTATACCTTAATAACGTACAAGGGTGCGAAATCTTACAGCTGTCGGCTGAAAATGTTGCCGAAAGGCATCATCTCCCGAAGACTTCGCTTTGCTTGAGGAGTCTTACGGTGTGGCGGTGGCCGTCTTGGGTCACGATTTATCATTAAGCACATAATGTGTGCTTCTTCCGCCGCTGTCCGACACACGAAGCACCCCCTGAGCCACAAGTTCCTGGATGTCGCGTAAGGCGGTGGAGGGTGAGGTCTTGGTAATCTTTGCCCATTTAGCATTGGTGAGATTGCCATCAAAACCGTCCCACAGCAGGTTGACCATCCTTGCCTGGCGCTCATTCATCGCAACGCCTCGATGTGCCTGCCAGAATTGGGTCTTGCGAATGCTCCGAGAGGTGGCCTCGATGGCATCCACAAGTGCCATACGCAAGGTCGTCAGAAACCATTCCATCCACGTGGTCACCTCGGTATTGCCAACGGTGGTTGCTTCTAAAGCAGCATAGTATTCTTTTCTAATTCGACAGATGGCTGCCGACATGCTGTAGAAACGGTGCGGAATTCCGTCGGCTCTTGTCATCAGCATGTCTGTGAGCGTCCTCGCCAGTCGGCCATTGCCATCGTCAAACGGATGGATGGCGACAAACCACAAATGTGCTATGGCGGCTTTCAGTATAGGGTCGAGCCCCGTGTTCTCGTCGTTGAACCAAGCAAGGTAATCGCGCATCATCCCTGGCACCTCGGCCGATGGCGGAGCTTCATAGTGGACACGCTCGTGTCCCATAGCGCCAGACACCACCTGCATAGGCTCATCGCCCTGTCGCCAGTTGGCCGCAGTTATCTTATAGGCTCCGCTGCGACCTGTGGGGAACAAGGCTGCGTGCCAATCAAAGAGGGTATCCTCTGTCAGTTCCTTGTCGGCATTCCTTACGGCATCCACCATCACCTGCACTACGCCTTCGGTATAGTGGTCTGGTTCGGGTAACCCATCGCTGGGCAGCCCCAGACGGCGTGCCACCGACGATCTCACCCGCTCGCTGTCGAGCATTACGCCCTCAATCTCGCACGACTTCACGACGTCCTCTGTCAACACATCCAGTGATGTGGCGTTCTGCACATCAAACCCCAGCACCCGCATCATACCAACCAACTGCCCTTGCAAGTTGCGTACCTCAGCCAGGAGATTTGTAATCTTATGCTCGTCCCAAACAAGATTAGGCCATTCTTGGTGCTGCCAGATGTAGATAGGTCTCATTTTTTTACTTTTGAAGTGAATATACCGTTTATTTGCGTCATTATTTGATGTGAATAACAACTATATTCGCGTCAAATAGCGACGTTTTTAGTTTTCCAACAAAATAGACATTTTAATATAGATTATTATAAGCCAATATAATACACTATAATTTATTTTTTATTCTTTTAATCTGTCCAATGCAAAGATACGACTATTATTTCAATTTAGGCCTAATTTCTTTTACGAATGGATATCAGAACTTTTATCTCCCGAAGA
>JAZLFZ010000091.1:0-4547 GCA_045616065.1 Bacteroidaceae bacterium
CAGAAGCCCCTGCCACCGTTCCAGAAGCATCCGCTTCTGGCAACCCCGATGTCCCCGTCACCCCCGACGACCTCGCGTACCTTATATATACTAGTGGCTCTACCGGGCGTCCCAAGGGCGTGCAGCTGATGCACAAGGGCGTGTGCAACTACCACCACCCCGAGAACCTCATCCAGTCGTGCCTCCGTGACGAGTGCCACGCAGCCCTCGGCATCACCACCATCTCCTTCGACATGAGTGTGTGGGAGACCGGTTCCCCCTTGATGCTGGGCAAGACGCTCGTCCTCGTGGGCGACGACGACTGCAACGACCCCAACCGTCTGGCCATGCTCATCGACACGTATGGCATCGACTGCATGACAGCCACGACAAGCCGCTTCATGCAGCTGCTCGAGAGCCCAGCCTTCGAGGAGGCCTTCCGCAACCACATCCACCTGGCCTACCAGGGTGGCGAGGGCCTCTCGACAGCCTTGCTGCGCAAGTTGCAGAGCTATCCCAACCTACGCATCTTCAACGGTTACGGCCCCACCGAGACCATTGCCAACAGTCATGCCTCCGAACTGACGCACGACGACCTGGCGCACATCGGCAAGCCCTGTGTCAACTACACCAACTTCATCATCGACAACGACGGCAACGAGCTGCCCGTGGGCGTGGTGGGCGAACTGGTAATCGGCGGTCGCAGCGTGGCCAAGGGCTACAACAACCTGCCCGAGCAGACCGCCTCGCGCTTCGTCGAGTATCAGGGAGAGCGTGTCTACAAGTCGGGCGACTATGCCCGCTGGCTGCCGGACGGCAACGTGGTGCTGCTGGGCCGCAAGGACAACCAGGTCAAGCTGCGCGGCCTACGCATCGAGCTGGGCGAGGTGGAGAGCGCCATCACCAAGGTGGAGGGCGTAAAGAACGTGACCGTCATGATACGGAAGCTGGCCGGCAAGGACCACCTGTGTGCCTACTTCACGGCCGAACGTCCCATTGCCATAGATGACATGAAGGAGGAGATCAGCAAGACCCTCACCCACTACATGATGCCCACGGCCTACCTGCAGATGGAGGCCTTCCCACTCACGCCCAACGGCAAGACCGACGTGAAGCACCTGCCCGAGCCCGAGCTGGCCAAGGTGGGCGGCAACTACGTGGCTCCTGCCAGCAAGGCCGAGGCCGACTTCTGCCAGATCTTCGGCAAGATTCTCGAGCTCGACCAGGTCAGCGTCACGGATTCGTTCTTCGACCTTGGCGGCTCGTCGCTCACCGCCACACGCGTGGTCATCGAGGCCACCAACATGGGCTACAGCATCTCGTATGCCCAGGTGTTCGAGAACGCTACGCCCCGCAAGCTGGCCAGACTGGTAAGCGGCGGAAGCGAAGCCGACAACGATGACCCCGAGGTGACCGACTACGACTACACCCAGATTGACGCCCTCCTGGCCGGCAACAACCTCGACAACTTCCGCAAGGGCGAGACGCTACAGCTGGGCGACGTCGTCCTGACCGGTGCCAACGGCTACCTGGGCATCCACATCCTGCACAACCTGCTCGAGAATCACCTCAGACAGAACCCACAGCACAAGGTCTACTGTCTTGTGCGCCATGGTCGCAACGGCGTGACCAGCGAGAAGCGACTTCTGAACCTGCTGTTCTACTATTTCGAGCGAAACTACAACAGCATGCTCGGCAGGCAGCTGATCATCATTGACGGCGACGTCACCAACCCGCAGGCCTTCGATGAGGTTTGCAGGCTAACGGGTGCAGAGGAACCCCAAAACGCTACAACCTCACAGCCCCACAACCTTACCCTCATCAACTGTGCCGCCATCGTCAAGCACTTCTCCGAGGGCACCGAGATTGAGGACATCAATGTCGGCGGACTCCAGAACTGCGTCGACTTCTGCCTCAGGACGGGTGCACGCCTCATACAGACCAGCACCAACAGTACGGCAGGACAGTTGCCGCAGGACGAGCTGCAACCCGGCACCCATCTCGACGAGCAGCACAGCTACATCGGCCAGTTGCTCCGGAACAAGTACGTCCACTCCAAGTTCATCGCCGAGCGCATCGTCCTCGACGCTGTCGCCAACAACGGACTGGTGGCAAAGGTGATGCGCCTGGGCAACCTCTCTCCGAGAACGGTCGACGGCGAGTTCCAGATCAACTTCCGCTCGAACTCGTCGATGGGCCGCCTGCACATCTATCAGATGCTGGGCTGCTTCGACTTTTCACTCGACGAGCAGAACATGGAGTTCTCGCCCATCGACGAGGTCTCAAGCGCCATACTCAAGCTCTCGCAGACGCCCAGGGAGTGCGTGGTCTTCCATCCCGTCAACAACCACTACATCCTGCTGGGCGACGTGATACGCGAGATGGCACGTACCCTTGACGTCAGCATCGAGGAGGTGGAGACCGAGCGCTTCCAGCAGATTCTGCACGAGGCGTCGCAGGACCCCGAGAAGGCCAAGATTCTTCAGTCGCTCCTGGCCTACGCCTCGGCCGATGGCAACCTGGTCTATGTGGCGGCCGACAACTCCTACACCAACCGTGTCCTGGCCCGCCTCGGCTTCCACTGGAACGTCACCTCATGGGACTACGTCCAGCGTTTCATATCGGCCATTGCGGCACTCGACTTCTTTGAGGACAAACGATAGCAAACACCATGCAAAAGAGAAATCCGTATCTGATAAACAAGGCGTTCCGCAACTACCTGACAGCCTCCGTCCTCACGGTGGCTGCCACCCAGGTGGCCAACATTGCCGATGCCTCCATCGTGGGCAACCTCATCGGACCCGAGGGACTGGCATCCGTCAACCTCAGCCAGCCACTGCTGCAGGCCTTCTATGCCGTGTCGTGCATCTACATCTCCAGTTCCACCATGCTGGCCGGCATGTCCATCGGCCAGGGTGACAGACCCCGGGCCGACAAGTACTTCAGCTTCTCGCTCCTCACCTCGCTCCTCGTGGGCCTTCTCTTCGTGGCCGTCGGACTGCTGATGTTCAATCCCCTCTCGCAGCTGCTCTGCAACTCCGACACGCTGCGTCCGATGACCAACGAGTACATGCGCATCACCATCCTCTCGGCCGTTCCGCAACTGCTGATGTACACCTTCAACCAGTTCGTCACCATCGACGGCTCGCCACGGCTCATCACGAGGGCGGTCATCGTGGGCAACATCTTCAACATTGCCTTCGACATCATCTTCATCAAGTACTGCGGATGGGGCATCGCCGGTGCCGCCTGGTCCACGTTCATTATGTACGTCGTCTGCATCCTCATGGTGCTGCCCCACTTCCGCAAGGCCGGCACGCTACGCCTCAGCCTCAGCAGGCTCTCCACGCTGGACTATCCGCGCATCGTCAGCTTCGGCCTGCCGCTGTTCTTCAGCACCGTGCTACTGTCCGTCCAGTTCATCGGCAACAACTACACCGCCAGCCACTACCTTGGCGACAACGGACTCATCGCACTGGCCGTCTGTATGCAGCTGCTCTGCTTCTCCATGATCATCCTCACCGGCACGCTGTGCACCATACAGCCCATCGGCTCCATCCTCAGGGGCATTGGCGACGACCGCGGCATGGCCATCCTCATGCAGAAGGCATACACCTTCCTGACCATCTGTCTGGTCATCTACACCCTCGGCATCGTGGCCTTCCCCGTCCAGATAGGCTCCCTGCTGGGTGCGGCCAACGAGGCTTCCGTGCCCGTCTTGCAGGAGGCCCTGCCACTCTTCTCGCTCCACATCGCCATGCAGGCCCTGCTCTACAACCTGATCCCTGTCTATCAGTTCTATGACCGCAAAAGCCTGACCTTCTTCCTCTCCTTTGCCCAGACCCTCCTCCCCATGGTGGGCTTCTGGCTGCTCAGGGGCGGGTGGATAGGCTTCTTCCTCGGCCAGCTGCTCACGGCCGTCGTGCTACTCGCATGGTCCGAGGTTATACGCCGACGCCAGTCCTCGGGGGGCAATGCCGGACCAGTGCCGAGCCTCATCCCCGTCAGCCTCATCCCGCGCTCGCAGGAACAGCAGGTGCTCGACTTCTCCTTCCCCTATTCGGCTGCGGAGATGCACCGCTGCTTCGACGAACTGAGCGCCTGGCTCCGCCAGAGCGAACTCTCCGACAGCACGGTCTTCAAGGTGCGCATCGTGGCCGAGGAGCTGATGAGCAACGTCATCCGACATGCAGAGCAGAAGGACGACAAGGCCTTTGCTGACGTGCGGTTGGTCATCAGCCCCGAGTCTGTCACCTTTGCCATCACCGACAACGGCATACCCTTCAACCCCATCGAGAACAAGGACAAGGGCTACGGACTGATGATTGCCAACGGGACCTCAAGCCAGATAAGCTACAAGTACCAGTTCGGCCAGAACATGACGACGGCCGTCATCGAACGGAGTTAAAAGTTAATAGTTAAAAGTTAATAATTAAAGGCGATGATATACTATTTGGCACGAACTGATAATCGAACGCAAAGACGCACTTTTGGCGACGGCCTAAAGTCGACGCAAAGATTATTACTTTATTTTGTCTCTTGACCTATTAAAAACTTTGCGCCTTTGC
>JAZLFZ010000092.1:0-74186 GCA_045616065.1 Bacteroidaceae bacterium
CAAGGATTCGTAGATGGACGGAGAGGTTGTTGTTGCCATGGTGCAAAGGTACATCTTTTTTTTGAGAATCTCTACCGTTGCACTCTGATATTTTGGGTAGTCAGTGATGTGGATTGCCACGGAAAATATCTACTGAGCCGAAATTTGCGTATAATTTGCGTCCCGAAATTTGCGTTGCGGTAGCACCAAATGTGTTTTCTCATGGCTACATTAAAAATGCAGATTCTCCGCAAGGGTCGCAAGGACAGGGTCCGTTGACCCAGGCCAGGGGCAAGGCGACCTGTCCGTGTGACCCCCTCATTCAGAGAGCGGGGATGAAATGGTCCTCCCGGAAACAGAACGATCACTTCAGGATGACCTTCTTGTCGTTGCGGATGTAGAGTCCTCGTTGGTGGGGTGTGACGATGCGTCCCTGCAGGTCGTGATAGGTTGCGGAGGCGGGAAGGATGGTCGTCTCGGACAGGGCATCAACTTCCTCTTCGGTGCTGGTCAGTGTGACGCTCTTGAAGGACATGGTGGGATTGGTGCCGAAGCAGAATCCGAGGAAATGTATTTGCTCGATGTCGAGAGGCTTTCCGCTGCTGTCCTTGAGCTGTCGCAGGTCGATGGTGATCTGTCGGGCCGTGTTGATGTTCTTGAAGAAGCGTGGAGCCATGAAGTCGGGCTGGTCGTAGACGAGGATCTTGCTGTTGGAGCTGGGCTTGGTGTTCATGTCGAGGTGCACGAAGGGCGTAGCGGAGAGGTCGATGCCTTGCTGGAAGACCCATCCTCCGAATCCATTGGTTGCCGACTTGAGGCTGTAGCCATTGGTGACTTCCGTGAGCTTGCCGTCCATGTAGAGTGCAGGGTCGAAGGTGGAGTTGAACTGCCATAGGCTGACGTTGACGCTGAAGGTGGTGGTGTGCTGCTGGCCGGCAGCATCGGTGAGGGTGGCTGTGACGAGTGTGCTGCCGGTCTGCTGTGCTGTGACGATTTTGTTGCCCTCGATGCTGAGCAGGGAGGGGTTGTCGACAGTAAACTGGCAGGCCGACGTGACATCTGTTTCGTTGCCCTCGGCGTCGGTGCTGAGGATGTGGAGGCGACGGTAGGTGGCAGGCAGCATCTCGATGGCTTCCTCCTGGGCACGGATGGCACTGGCCTCGACGCTGCATGTCGTCTGGTACGCCTCGAGGTACTTGAGCATGAGCTTGGCATAGCGGCGTCCGATGATACGATAGCCGTCCGAGTTGAAGTGGTATTGGTCACCGGCCTTGCATCCCTCGCTGGAAGCCACCATGGAGTTGGGAATGACGTGGTAAAGGGCATTGACGGCAGGGATGTGGTTGGCACAGACACCGCCATACTCGGCACGCAGCATCTCACCGGCAATGAGGGGTACTTCGCTGGCATCGAGTCCCAGTTCGGCCAGCATGCGTAGGTAGATGCGGTTGACGTACATGCCCCACTTGTCGTTGCCCATATTCGTCTCTCCCTGATGGATGAGGATGCCCTTGATGACGCCATCCTGCTGTGCCTTGCGTCCGAGGTCGACGAGCCGACGGAAGGGGTTGTTGTCGTAGGCGGCGGCAGCGCTGGTCATGTAGGAGGGTTGTCCCTTGATGTAGCCTTGGCATACGTCTTCGTCGAACATCTCAATGCTGCATCCGTCCACGGCTACATTGATGATGCCGACGGAGATGCTGTCGGGGAGGTTCTTGACCATCTCGCGACCGAAGTAGTCGGCAGGGCAGAGACCCGTCTCGGGACGGCAGAGTGGCGGCACAGCAGTGTACCACTCGCCCTGCTTGCGGTTCATGGTGGGGAAGTCGACGGCAGCCATCATGCGGAATCGTTCGGGCACGTCGGCTTTGTCGCGGTCTTCGATGCGTCCCTTGCCTTGCATGTTGCTCTGTCCGAAGCAGAGGTAGATGTGGAAGTTGGGGTTGGGGCGACTGCTTTCAGTGGCCAGACAGTTTGCCGTCTGGCAAAGGAGCAGGAAGGCGAATAAAAGAAAGTTAAGTCTGTAGTTCTTCATAATGTGTTAGTTTTGTTATATTTGTATGGAGCTGAGTAAGCCTCACCGACTTCCTACGACACCTGATTGGAGGGATTGCCTTGGAGGAAGTTCCTGATGTTGTCCGTAAGGATGTTCATAAGACGTGTGCGCGCCTCGTGGGTGGCCCATGCGATGTGTGGGGTGATGAAGACGCGTGGTGCACCGAGCAGGGGATTGTCGGGAGTGGGTGGCTCTTGGGTCATGACATCGGCTGCGTAGGCTCCGAGGCGTCCCTCATGGAGTGCGTTGGCAACGGCCTCGTCGTCAACCAGTGGTCCGCGGCTGGTGTTGAGGAGTATGCATGATGGCTTCATCATGCTTAACGTCTGTGCGTTGACGAGATGAAGGGTGTCGGGGGTGAGCGGACAATGCAGGGATATGATGTCGCTATGCTGCCAAAAGGCCTCGCCCTCTCGCTTCTCGATGCCGGATGGGAGCTGGGACTGACTCTTGCTGGTGTGGGCAACAACGTGCATGCCAAAGGCACGAGCTAACGTGGCCACTTGCTGTCCGATGCGACCGAAACCGTAGATGCCTATTTGCTTGCCAGCAAGTTCGGTAAGCTGTGTATCCCAGTAGCAGAAGTCGGGGTTGTTGCTCCAGCGTTTTTCGGTCGTGACCTGCTGGGTGTAGTGCTCCACACGGTTTGTGACGGACAGGAGGAGGGCCATGACGGACTGTGCGACGCTGTCGGTGCTGTAGGCGGGTATGTTGGACACCACGATGCCCATCTCGCGTGCGGCCTGTACGTCGATGATGTTGTAGCCGGTGGCGGTGACAGCAATGAACTTCAGGGCAGGGAGCTGCTGAAGGGTGGTGCGCGAGAAGGGCACCTTGTTGGTGACGACAATCTCTGCCTCGCTGCATCGTGTTACAATGTCGGCCTCGTCGGTGCGGTCGTAAAGCATGACTTCGCCCAAAGCCATGATGGCACCCCAATCGAGGTCACCAGGGTTCAGGGCGAAGCCGTCGGTTATTACAATTTTCATACGGGATGGTATGGTTTTGTACGATTGTTTCGTATATCAACTCAGTCCTTCTATCTCACCGTTGACGATGTCGATGCGTTCGGCCTGCGGACTCTTGGGGAGACCCGGCATGCGCATGATGTCGCCAGCCACGAGTACGAGCATCTCGGCACCCGTGTTGATGACGATGTCGCGCACGTTGATGGTAAAGCCCGTTGGCACGCCGTATGCCTTCTGGTCGGCTGAGAAGGAATACTGCGTCTTGGCAATGCAGATGGGGTAGTGGCTGATGCCCAGTTCGTTGATGCGCGCTATCATCTTCTTGGCTGCTGCTGAGAAGGTTACACCGCTTGCACCATAAATCTTGCGGCAAACGGCCAGGGCCTTTTCCTCGACAGTGGCCTCGTCGGGATAGGTGAGCTGCAGGGGCTTGCTGGGCTGGTTCTCGATGGTATCGATGACAAGGCGGGCCAGAGGTTCTGCTCCCTTGCCTCCCTCAAGGAAGGCGTTGTTGATGGCAAAGCCGACGCCAATCTCGGCACAATGCTGACGGCAGAGCTCAATCTCCTCGTCCGTGTCGGTAGCGTAACGGTTGAAGCACACGACAACAGTTTGTCCGAATCCTTGCAAGTTCTGGATGTGGCGATCAAGGTTGGCAAGACCCTTGGAGAGTCCCTCGATGTTGGGCTCCTTGATGGACTCAACGGGTACTCCTCCATGCATCTTGAGGCCCTGCGTGGTGGCTACAAGTACGGTGAGTGCAGGCTGAAGGCCACTCTTGCGGCACTTGATGTCGTAGAACTTCTCGGCTCCGAGGTCGGCACCGAAACCAGCCTCGGTGATGACGTAGTCGCCGTAGGTGAGTGCCAGTCGGGTGGCCAAGACTGAATTGCAGCCGTGGGCGATGTTGGCAAAGGGGCCACCGTGGACAAAGGCGGGTGTGTTCTCGGTTGTCTGCACCAGGTTGGGGTGGAGGGCATCCTGCAAGAGCACGCAAATGGCTCCTGCCACGCCCATATCCTTGACGGTGAAGGGTTTGCCCTCGATGGTGGTTCCGAGCAAGATGTTCTCGATGCGTCGTCGCAGGTCGGCCTCGTCCTGTGCAAGGCATAGGATGGCCATAATCTCGCTGGCAGGTGTGATGTCAAACCCGCTCTCCATGGTGACGCCGTTTGTCTTGGCTCCAAGGCCTGTCACGATGTAACGGAGGTTGCGGTCGTTGACATCGAGGACACGCTTCCAGAGGATTTCCTTCATGGCAAATCCTTCGTCCTTATGCTGGTAGATGTAGTTGTCGAGCAGGGCTGCAATCATGTTGTGAGCAGAGGTGATGGCATGGAAATCTCCAGTGAAGTGGAGGTTGATCTTGTCCATGGGCAGCACCTGAGCATAGCCGCCGCCAGCGGCTCCACCCTTCATGCCAAAGCAGGGACCGAGGGAGGGTTCGCGCAAGGCCAGTACGGCCTTCTGGCCGAGGCTCTGCATGCCGAGTGCGAGACCGATGCTGACGGTCGTCTTGCCGATACCGGCCTTGGTGGGGGTGATGGCGGTGACGAGTATGAGCTTGTGGCGCTTTATCTTCTCGTCGTCGATAAGTGATTCGGGCACCTTGGCAATGTACTTGCCATAGTGCTGCAAATCGTCCTCAGCAATGCCAATGGTGGCGGCTACCTCGGTAATGGGTTTCAAGGGAGTTTCTCTTGCAATTTCAATGTCTGTCTTCATAGTATTTTCTGCTAATTTGATTTATACTGTGCAAATATACGCAAAAAAATCATACGTACACACTTTTTTGGGCAGAAAACAAACTTTGACAGACAAAATCACTGCTTGAGGGCGTCAAAAAGGCGGTCCAGAGCCTTATCGGCATCTTTTTCCTCTTCGAGCAGGGTGACAAACTTGCTGCCGATAATGGCACCTGCTGCATTGGCTTGTGCGCTCTCGAGTGTCTGCTTGTTGCTGATGCCGAAACCTATCATGCGAGGGTGCTTGAGGTTCATCTGGTTCACCTTATTAAAATAAACCTGCTTGGCTGCATTGAATTCCTTCTGGGCACCCGTGATGGCGGCTGAGCTGACCATGTAGATGAAGCCGTCAGTGTTGTCGTCGATGAAGCGGATGCGCTCGTCGCTCGTCTCGGGCGTGATAAGCATGATGACACGGATGTCGTACTTGTCCGCTACCGGCTTAACCTGTTCCATATAGTCGCGGAAGGGGAGGTCGGGTATGATGACGCCATCGATGCCACACTGCTGGCATTGCTGGAAGAAGGCTTCGAAGCCAAAGTGGACGATGGGGTTGAGGTAACCCATGAAGATGAGGGGAATACTGACGCCCTGTGCGCCCGTGCGGATGTCGGCCATCTGGCTGAAGAGGGTGCGAAGGGTCATGCCGTTGCGCAATGCCTTGGTGGCTGCATCCTGGATAACGGGGCCGTCGGCCATGGGGTCGGAGAAGGGTACGCCAATCTCTATCATGTCGATACCACGACGCTCCATCGTGCGGATCACGTCGGCTGTTCCCTCAAGGGTCGGGGTGCCGGCACAGAAGTATAGCGAGAGGATGTTCTCGTGTTTGGCTTGGAATAATTGGTTTATTCTGTTCATTATTTTAGTCGTTTTGTCGTTTAGTCGTTTAGGATATTAGTCGTTTAGTCGTTTAGGAAATTAGTCGTTTGCTCGTTTAGGAAATTGGCCATTTGAACATTTAGTCGTTTATCGTTTAGGATATTAGTCGTTTAGTCGTTTAGGAACAAGTTTCCTTTGTGGGGGGGATGAGAGATTCGAGAAAATCGGCGAGTTTATCGACGTTTTTCAAGGCTGGTGCATCCTCGAAGCGGCTGTTGACATCGATGCCAATGCAAGCGGGATGATGGAAGGCTGCAAGGCGTTGCTCGTCGCCAGGACCGATGCCACCCGACAGCAGGAAGGGTGTGGAGCCGTCATAAGCGCGCAGTACATCCCAGTCGAACTGCTGGCCGCTGCCTCCCACACAGGTACACTTGGTGTCAAAGAGCAGGTAGTCAACACTACCTTGATATGGCTCAGCGCGTTCTATGTCAGAGGCTTGCAATATGCTTATGGCCTTGATGATGGGCAGATGGGTTGCCGCATGTACCATTCGACAAAAATCGACGGTTTCATCGCCATGAAGCTGTATGCGAGTCAGGCCTAACTGTTCCACTTTCTGGAGGATGTAGCTAAGTTCCGGATTGACGAAAACACCCACACGCTCCACCGAAGGCAGGTAGCCGGGAGGCTCCTCGACATGGCGGCTGCTACGGGGCCAGCAGATGAATCCCATCCAGTCGGGGTTCAGGGCTTCGACAGCACGAATGTTGTCTGCTTCGCGCATGCCACATATTTTGATGATGTTGTATTGCATACTCTGTTGTTTAGGAACCGCACTCTATACGACAGCTTCGATGAACCTGCGCAGTTCAGCTCCCGGATCAGCTTGTTTCATGAAGTGTTCGCCCATAAGGAATCCACGGAATCCTGCCTGACGAAGACGACGTACCGTGTCGGGGTTGCCAATGCCGCTCTCGCTGACTTTCAATACGTCGGAGGGGAGCTTTGCAGCTATGTCGAACGAATGCTGCACGTCGGTGTGGAAGGTTCCCAAATCACGATTGTTCACACCTACCATATCAACGTCTATGTCGCAATAATCCAGTTCTTTCTCACTATGTATCTCAAGCAACACTTCAAGTTTGAGGTCATGAGCCAGAGACGTCAGCGTACGGACTTCATCCTTGCTGAGACAAGCCGCAATAAGCAGTGCGGCATTGGCACCGATCTCACGTGCCTGGAACAACTGGTACTCGTCGATGATGAAGTCCTTGCGCAGGATGGGACGCTCCACCGTGGGACGCGCAATGCGCACAAAGTCCATGGTGCCGCCAAAGTATTTCTCGTCGGTGAGGATGCTCAGTGCAGCGGCTCCGTTGGCGGCATAGCTGGCTGGAACGATGTCGGGCCTGCCTTCCTCTTTTATCCACCCTTTGCTGGGCGACCTGCGCTTGAACTCGGCTATGATTCCACTATCCGACGAGGCCAGTGACTGACGCATGGAGAGGGAACTATAGGTGCCTTCTGCCATAATGCTGTCCACCAAGGCGTACAACCGATGTGGCGTGACTTGCTCCTTCTGCTGGGCCACTTCTATGCGCTTCCATGCAACAATCTCATCTAAAACGTCTTTCATAGTCTCAACTGTTGATTTCTACGAACTTCTTGAACGTGGCCAAGGCCTTGCCACTCTCGATTGACTCGCGGGCTATGGCTATTGAGTCAGACATGCTCAGGTTGGCATCCATCACGCTGATGCCACAAGCGGCATTGGCGATGACGACACTGGTCTGAGCTTCGGTGGCTGTTCCCTCAAGCACGGCATCGAAGATGTACATGGCATCCGTAGCCGTTACGCCTCCAAAGATGTCCGACTGCTTGACATACTTAAGGCCGAGGTCGACGGGAGTGAGTACCTTCTCATAGTGGTTGGTGCAGATTTTGAAACCACTGGTAAGCGAAATTTCGTCGTATCCATCGTAACTTGTCACTACACCAAAGTTGTCGCCGATACGTTGGTGTATGGCTGTGTAAAGGCGCAACTGGCTCTGATTGGCTGTGCCGTGGAGCGAGTTCTTGGGATGGCATGGATTGACGAGCGGACCGAGCAGGTTGAAACAGGTCGGAACGGCCAGGGCCTTGCGTGTGGGGCCCACAAACTTCATTCCGTGTGCAAAAAGTGGGGCATGGAGATAACAAATGCCGGTTTTATCGAGACTTTTTCTCAGGGTGGTCTCATTATCCGTGAACTTCACACCATGGCCTTGCAGCACGTTGCTGGCTCCGCTTACCGAGGTGGAACCGCCATTGCCGTGCTTGGTGACCTTGTAGCCAGCTCCGGCAATGACAAAGGCTGCACATGTGGATATGTTGAAGGTGTTCTTGCCATCGCCACCCGTGCCGACTATGTCGAGTGTGTCGTAATCATCGAGGTTGACATACTTGCCCGTCTCGAGCAGTCCCTGACGGAATCCAAGCAGTTCATCTACCGTTGCGCCACGGGTCTGGATGGCCATCAGAAGGGCGGCAATCTGCTGCACATTGTACTGCTCCTTAGTGATGTTGAGCATAATCTGGTAAGTGTCTTCCTGATGAAGTGACTCACCGTTTATAAGTCGCATAAGATATCGTTTCATCTGAATTTAATGTTTTAGCCAGTTGTGTAATATTGTTTTGCCATCCTTGGTCAGTACGCTTTCGGGATGATACTGGATGCCACGTACGTCGTATTCCCTGTGACGGAGTGACATGACGAAGCCCTCGTCGCTAACGCTCGTCACTTCAAGAGAGGCGGGAACAGCCTGTGCATCAACCACCCATGAATGATAGCGGCCTATCTCTATATCCTTCGGAAGCCCTTCAAAAAGGTAATCTTCGACGGTAATGTGGCAGGGTGTGGCCACGCCATGTACAACTTCTCCGATGTTTGTAAGCTGGCCGCCAAAACTCTCGCCAATGGCCTGATGGCCAAGACAAACGCCGAGGATGGGTTTCCTGCCTGCATACGTCTTGATGACATCAAGCAACAAGCCTGCCTCGCTCGGAATGCCGGGACCGGGTGAGAGGATGATCTTGTCGAACTCCTCCAACTGACTCATTTCAAACTGGTCATTGCGGTAGACGGTTACCTCTGCACCGAGCTCCTTGACCAGATGACTCAGATTGTATGTAAACGAGTCGTAATTATCTATGATAACGATTTTCATAATTTCTCTGCTATGCTGATAGCCTTGCGAAGGGCTCCTAACTTGTTGTTTACCTCTTGTAGTTCGTATTCCACATTGCTCTTGGCCACAATGCCACCACCGGCCTGGAACCACAGTTCGTTGTTGCGGCTTACGAAGGTGCGGATGGTGATGGCCTGGTTCAATTCACCGTTGAAGCCGATGAAACCGATGCAGCCTCCGTATGCACCACGACAGTGCGGCTCATACTCGGAGATGAGCTGCATGGCTCGCACCTTGGGTGCTCCGGAAAGGGTGCCGGCTGGGAAGGTGTCGATGAAGGCCTGGACGGGATCGGCTCCTGGGTCGAGCGTGCCACTAACGCGACTGACAAGGTGAATGACATGGCTATAGAACTGCATATCCTTGTAGAAGTCGACGTGCACGTTATGACAGTTACGACTGAGGTCGTTGCGAGCGAGGTCGACCAGCATGACGTGCTCGGCATTCTCTTTGGGGTCGTTGCGCAAGTACTCTGCATTCTGCTTGTCAAGTTGGGCATTGCCCGTACGCTTGGTAGTGCCGGCAATGGGATCAATGTAGGCAGTATAGCCGCCTTCGTCGTTGCACGTTATGCGGCAATGGGTCTCAGGGCTTGAACCGAAGATGCGGAAACCACCGAAATCGAAGTAGAAGAGGTAGGGCGAGGGATTGATGCTTCGAAGGGCACGATAGAGCTTGAAGTCATCGCCCTCATAGCACTGCTTGAAGCGTCGTGCCAGCACGATCTGGAAGACGTCGCCACGCAGACAATGCTTGATGCCGCGACGGATGTTCTCGCGATGCTCATCGTCCGTGAGCGTGCTCCAGAAGTCGCCTACAGGACGGAAGTCGTACGTCTGGTAGCTGCGCGAGTTGAGGTCGCGTTCCAGCTGGTCGAGATCGTCAGCCTCGCCTTCCTGCAAAAGCTCGATGATGGTCACCTCGTTGCGGAAGTGGTCGAAAACCACTATATCCTTATATAATATATAAAGCATGTCGGGGGCATCGTTCTCGGCTTGCGTCTCGTCCTTCACAGCAATATTCTCGAAGTAACGGACGGCATTGAAGGTTGTGTAGCCAAAAAGCCCAGCATACGCTTTCTCATCGCCCGATATTTCGAAGTTGCTCAGAAATTCGTTGATGCTCTGTGCACAGTTCTGGTTCGACTTAATCTCCAACGTGGCCTCCTTGCCGTCAGGGTAGCGGGCAATGGCTACACCATGTTCGAGGCTGATGCTGGCAATGGGATGAAGGCCGATGAAGCTCTTCGAGTTCTCGCCTCCATGGTAGTCGGAACTCTCCATCAGGGCGCTTTGCGGATAAGCGTCGCGACATTTCAGGTAAGCGCTGACGGGTGTTATGAGGTCGCCCAGAATCTTTTTCGAGGCGGTTGTGTACTTATATGCCATCTTATTTGTTATTTAAAGAACCTTCGCAGGTTTGCACTTGTTCAGTTTCAGGGGAGTTTATCGGAAGTTGATTAGGATTTGACAGCCTTCAGATAGGTTTCCATATCCTTGTCGCCACGTCCACTGACGGTCAGTACCACCACGTCCGTTGGCTTGAATTGCATCTTGGGCAGGAGAGCCAGTGCGTGGCTGCTCTCGAGGGCTGGAATAATGCCTTCCATACGAGTCAGTTCGAAGGCGGCTGTCAGCGCCTCGTCGTCGTTAATGGAGAGCACCTTGGCACGTCCGGTCTCGTAAAGGTTGCAATGGATGGGGCCGGTGCCAGGATAGTCGAGTCCGGCGCTTATGCTGTAGGGCTCGATGATCTGGCCGTCCTCATCCTGCATCAGCTTGATGCGTGAACCATGAAGGATACCGGGGGTGCCGATATTAAGCGAAGCGGCCGTCATGGCGGTGTCCATTCCGTAGCCACCAGCCTCGCCAAGTACTATCTTAACGCGCTCATCATCAATGTAATGATATATGGTTCCTGCAGCATTGCTTCCACCGCCGATACAAGCCATCAGGTAGTCGGGATAGTCGCGTCCTTCCTTCTCAAGCAGCTGCTCCTTTATTTCCTTTGAGATGACGCTTTGAAGGCGTGCCACCATGTCGGGATAGGGATGAGGACCTACGGTGCTGCCGATGATGTAGAACGTGTCGGCAGGGTGGCAACACCAGTCGCGGATAGCCTCATTGGTAGCATCCTTCAGCGTCTTGTTACCGCTTTCTACTGGGAAAACTTCGGCTCCCAGCATGCGCATACGCTCCACGTTAGGACGCTGACGAGCTACGTCGGTGGCCCCCATGTAGACGCGGCATGGCATGTCCATCAAGGCACATACAGTAGCAGTGGCCACGCCATGCTGCCCAGCACCCGTCTCGGCAATAATGCGTGTCTTGCCCATTTTTTTTGCCAGGAGTATCTGGCCGATAGCATTGTTTATCTTGTGGGCACCCGTGTGGTTCAGGTCCTCGCGCTTCAGATAAAGCTTGCATCCATACTTCTCGCTCATGCGTTTGGCATAGTAGAGCGAAGAGGGGCGACCTACATAGTCCTTCAGGAGCTGGTTGTATTCCTGCTGGAACTCCTCGCTCTCGATGATGGGCAGGTACTGTTTCTTCAGGTCTTCCACGGTCTTGTAGAGGATTTCGGGCACGTAGGCTCCACCAAATTCTCCATAGTAGCCGTTTTCGTCAACGTTGTACGTCTTCATTATCGTATTGTTTTTTTTATTTCTTTCTTGGTAATTGTGATTCGAGCATCGATTTCTGAATGTTGCATCATTCTGTTTACGTGCTTTTATTTCTCGACCGTAAAGGGAAAAACTTCGATGTCACCGAAGTTATTCAGAGGTTTCCCCATTGTGTTTACCCATACGTACTCACCAGGCTTCAGGGGCAGGAGGGGTTGCACAAGGTATTGGTCTTCACCGGCCAATTCTATTTTGGCAAAATCCAGGTCGATACGGTTCATCTCACATTCGGCCAGGTTGGGGGAGGGGAACCGTCTGTACTGTTTCTTCTCCTTCAGTCGTATCAAGGCAAAGTCCGTAAGCTGGCAGTTGAGAGGGCGTATCACAAAGCTTGGCTTTCCGTTTTCCGTCGTCTGATGCGAATGTGCGCCCCACAGGTAGCGTACGGCCTTGTTGGGCAATTTGTAATCCACGATCTTCCAGCCAGGCTTGATCTCGGTTTGAGTGGAGGTGGGCTCGATGGCATACACAGTGTCTTGCACTACGATACTCACCATAGAGGGCATAGTTGGACGTTGAGCAAATACGGACAACGAGCAAGCTGTTGCTAATATAGAAATCAATCTTTTCATCTAAATCGAGTCAAAAGTAGTGTTTTTTTACGATATTACCAACAATATCCTATCAAAATGATAAGTTTATGCTTGTTTTTGTGTTTTTTTTTGTAAATTTGCACGCAAATAATGATGAAATAATACCGTAACAATGACAATAGCGATTGGCGTACTGATGTTGCTTGGATACATTTTCATAGCAACAGAACATTTGACAAACATCAACAAGGCTGCCACGGCTATGTTTGCGGGTGTTGTCGGATGGATACTCTTCATGTGCACCGGAACTGAATATATTTCCGTGGTGCATGGGCATGAATTCGCTGAATACCTGAATGGAGCAGAACCGGACTGGACACATACCCATGAGTTCATTGCGGGGAATGTGTTCAGCAAGCATGCCATGTACATTTGCAATCTCGTCATGTACGTGCTGGCCACCATGGCTATTGTGGATGTGTTGAACAGTAACGAGTGCTTCGTGTTCCTCAAGAACTGGATTAGAAACCGTAAATCATCCTGGGTGCTCTGGATGTCGGTAGGCATCACGTTTCTGCTGTCATGCAACCTGGACAACCTTACCACTACCACGCTAATGCTGCTCATTCTAAAGAAGATAGTAGCTGATGACAAGCAACGCATCTACATCGGAGCAGCTGTGCTGATTGCCGCTAATTGTGGAGGTTGCTGTACGGTTATCGGTGACGTCACATCGCTAATGGTGTGGTACAAAGGTGCTGTCACACCGGCAAGTTTCAGTGGGGCCTTGATCATTCCCTCGCTGATTGCTGCCATTGTTCCCACCTTCTTGATATCGCACAAGTTGCCCGAAACACTTTCCATCATACGCCCTACCTTCTCCTTCCGTGGCGACGATAGCGTACTACCCATCTGGCAACGTATCACATTGCTTGTTATCGGTATGGGAGGATTGTGGTTCGTGCCCACCTTCCATCGCATCACTCTTTTGCCTCCCTTTCTTGGATCACTCTGTGTGCTGTGCCTCCTTTGGGTGCTTAACGAGGTATTCAACCACAAACGCATCCGTAGCGAACAACCTTCCATTCTGTCGGGCAACGACCACCGCTTGCTCTACGAGACCTTGCAGATGATCATGTTCATCGTGGGCATGTGTCTGGCTGTGGGTGTGCTGATTGAATGCGGAGCCATGTTGTGGTTGCGCCGAATGGTCGAGACGTTATTCCCTAACATTTATATTATCAGTGCTGTTATGGGAGTTGTCAGTGGTGCCCTTGACAACGTGGCTCTTGTGCTTACCGGCATCAATATGTATGATGTGGCTGATGCCTCACAACTTACAGATTACAGTCGATTCTTTGTCGAGAATGGTTCGTACTGGCAGCTGATTGTCTTCTGTGGTGCTGTGGGCGGTTGCCTTCTGCCAATAGGCAATACGGCTGGTTATGCCTTCCTGAAACTGGAAGACGAAGCATCTGGCACATGGTATCTGAAGCATATTGCAGGTAAGGTACTACTGGGATGGATGGCTGGATTGGGAGCCTATTTTCTGTTCGAGAATCTGTTGTCCTGACCATACCTTATATTATATATAGTTTTTTTGATGAACATACAAGAGATACTTTCCCACCTTTCCATAACCGATCTCAACGCCATGCAGCAGGAAGCACTTGCTGCAAGTCGCAAGCATAGTCACCTCGTGCTGCTTAGCCCTACTGGCAGTGGCAAGACATTGGCTTTCCTGCTGCCCTTGGTGAGCAGGATTAATACAGAGAGCAGCGAGGTGCAAGCCGTCGTGATAGTTCCGTCACGTGAGCTTGCACGACAGATATGCCAGGTACTCCAGGACATGCGTTGCGGAGTACGTGCCTTGGCTGTTTATGGCGGACGGCCTGCCATGGAGGAACATCGCAGCATCAAAGGTAACCTTCCACATGTCATAGTCGGAACACCTGGACGACTGAACGACCATATCGGCAAGGAGAATTTCCTCTGCCATGCCGTACAGCAACTGGTTATCGACGAGTTCGACAAGTGTCTTGAACTGGGCTTCCGCGACGAGATGCACCAATTACTTGGGGCTTTCCCCAGCGTGAGGTATCAAACGCTTCTTTCTGCCACTGACAGCCCCGAAATACCTCATTTCATCCAGCTGGGAGAGGGGAGTGCACGACTGAACTTTCTGGATGAGGAAGAACAGATTCCCGACCGTATCAACGTCCGGATTGTGCAGGCTCCCGTCAAGGACAAGCTCGACACACTGAGCCGTCTGCTTATGATGCTTGGACAGCAATCTTCCATGATATTTGTGGGTTACAGGGAAAGTGTGGAACGCATAGCGCAGCATCTGCGCAAACAGAAGTTCTTTGTCAGCGATTTCCATGGCGGAATGGAACAGGACCTGCGCGAACGTGCCTTGTTCCGCTTCACCAGTGGTGCGTGCAATATCATGGTCAGTACCGACCTTGCCGCTCGTGGCCTCGACATACCCAATGTGGACAACATCATTCACTATCATCTTCCGCTCGACGAGCAGGCTTACATACATCGCAACGGACGTACCGCTCGTTGGGATGCAACTGGCAACGCTTTTCTTATCCTCAATCCCGAAGAATACCTGCCCGCATACATCGACGGTAAGCCAGAGGTGGCTGAGTTGCCGCAAGGTGACATCATACCCGTTACGCCAAAATGGGAGAGCATCTATATCGGACGAGGGAAAAAGGACAAACTGTCACGTGGAGACATTGCTGGTTTTATGATGAAAATCGGAGGTTTGCAGAAGGACGAAGTGGGCCGTATCGAAGTTCGCGACCATTGCTCCTACGTGTCGGTGCTTCGTACCAGAGTGCGCGAGTTAAGCGTACGTGTTAAGGGGCAAAAGATAAAGGGTATGAAGACCATTATTGAACCAACACGATAAAAAGCGTATTTTTTCACGTTTTTCTTTGTTCCTTTCAATTAAAATGTGTAAATTTGCGTCGTAAAAAAGCAAAATAGGTAATAAAAAGGTATCAAAAAGATTTAATTCGTAACAAAAATCTACATTTTAATCAATAATTAGCAATGAAAAAGTACAATTTCAACGCTGGTCCTTCCAAGCTTCCCAAAGAAGTTATGGAGGCCGTAAGTGCAGCATGCATTGAATTCGAAGGTAGTGGTCTCTCTCTGATGGAGATGAGCCATCGTGCAAAGAATTTCCAGCCCGTTCTCGACGAGGCAGTAGCTCTCTTCAAGGAGCTGCTCAATATCCCCGAGGGCTACAGCGTATTGTTCCTTGGTGGTGGTGCAAGCCTGGAGTTCTGCATGGTTCCCTACAACTTCCTCGAGAAGAAGGCGGCTTACCTCAATACGGGTGTTTGGGCCAAGAAGGCCATGGCAGAGGCCAAGAACTTCGGCGAGACCATCGAGGTGGCTTCCAGCGCTGATAAGACTTTCAATTACATCCCCAAGGGATGGACCATCCCTACCGATGCCGACTACTTCCACATCACTACCAACAATACCATCTATGGTACTGAGATCAAGGAGGACATCGACTCACCCGTGCCCCTGATTGCCGACATGAGTTCAGACATCTTCTCTCGTCCCATCGATGTCAGCAAGTATGCCATGATCTATGGTGGTGCCCAGAAGAACCTTTCAATGGCTGGTGTTACCTTCGTTATCGTGAAAGACGACATGCTTGGCAAGGTGAGCCGCACCATCCCCACCATGCTCGACTATCGCACTCACATAAAGGGTGGTTCTATGTTCAACACTCCTCCCACTGTGCCCATCTACTGCGCTCTGCAGACTCTCAAGTGGATCAAGGCTAACGGTGGTGTGGCCGAGATGGAGCGTCGTGCCATCGAGAAGGCTGATGCACTCTATGGCGAGATCGACCGTAACAAGCTCTTCCGTGCCACGGTTGAGAACAAGGAGGATCGCAGCCGCATGAACATCTGCTTCGTGATGAACGACGAGTACAAGGACCTCGAGGCCGACTTCATGGCTTTTGCAACCGAGAAGGGCATGGTTGGTATCAAGGGACACCGTTCAGTAGGCGGTTTCCGTGCATCTGCCTACAATGCTGTTAGCCTTGAGGACGTCAACGCTCTCATCGCTTGCATGCAGGAGTTTGAGGCTCAGCACTAAAATCGAGACAGATCAAGATTAATGGTAAGTTAAGAGATGACGCTACGTGTTTTTGAAAAAAAGCGATGCATTCTTTCATAAAAGGATGCTGCATGTTTTTCGAAAAGACGTAGCGTCATTTTTTTCTTAACCGACGAATACAAATACAACAAAAAGAAATCCATACGAAGATGAAAGTTTTAGTTGCAACAGAGAAGCCATTCAGCAAGGTTGCTGTAGACGGCATTCGTGAAGTGACAGACAAGGCAGGCTACGAGCTGGCTCTGCTTGAGAAATATACAGAGAAGTCACAGCTGCTCGAAGCAGTTGCTGATGCCGATGCCCTCATCATCCGTTCCGACAAGGTGGATGCAGAGGTGCTCGATGCTGCCAAGAACCTGAAGATTGTTGTACGTGCCGGTGCCGGTTACGACAACATCGACCTCGAAGCTGCCACCGCCCATAAGGTTGTAGCCATGAATACGCCCGGTCAGAATGCCAACAGCGTAGCTGAGTTGGTTTTCGGTCTGCTCGTCTTTGGTGTACGCAACTTCTTCAACGGAACCAGCGGTACTGAGCTGATGGGAAAGAAGTTGGGTATCCTGGCATTTGGTAACGTAGGTCGCAATGTAGCTCGTGTAGCCAAGGGCTTTGGCATGGAGGTTTATGCTTACGATGCTTTCTGCCCCGCAGAGGCTATCGAGGCTGCCGGTGTTCATGCTGTGGCCAATCAGGACGCACTCTTCGAGCAGTGCGATATCGTTTCGCTCCACATCCCTGCTACTCCCGAGACCAAGCAGAGCATCAACGCGGCTCTCGTTGACAAGATGAAGAAGGGTGGTATCGTGGTCAACACCGCTCGTAAGGAGGTTATCAACGAGCCCGAACTGCTCGCCCTCATGCAGGAGCGCACCGACCTGAAGTATCTGGCTGATATCAAGCCCGATATGGATGCTGAGTTCGCTGCACAGTGTGCTGGTCGCTACTTCGCCACTCCCAAGAAGATGGGTGCTCAGACCGCCGAGGCTAACGTGAATGCTGGTATCGCAGCAGCCAATCAGATTGTTGGGTTCCTGGAGCAGGGCATCACGAAGTTCCAGGTGAATAAGTAAGAATAACGGTCCTTCCCCACAGCATATTTCCTGTTTCCAGATGATGTGCTGATGGGGGAGGCTTCTCTATTTTTATAGAATTATGGCAATAGTAAAACCTTTTAAGGGTATTCGTCCTCCAAAAGAGTTGGTCGAGCAGGTTGAGAGCCGCCCTTACGACGTACTTGACAGCGAGGAAGCACGTGCAGAAGCTGGTGATAACGAGAAGAGCCTCTATCACATCATAAAGCCTGAAATCAACTTTAAGCCCGGCACCAGTGAGTACGACCCCAAAGTGTATGACGAAGCTGCCCGTCAGTTCCAGAAATTCCAGGACAACGGTTGGCTGGTCCAGGACACCAAAGAGCAGTATTACATCTATGCACAGACCTCCCATCTTCCTGCAAATGGAGGAAAGGAGAAGACCCAGTATGGTCTGGTTATTGGTGCATATCAGGGCGACTACCAGACTGGGGTCATCAAAAAGCACGAGCTGACTCGTCGCGACAAGGAGGAAGATCGCATGAAGCACGTACGCGTCAACAACGCCAACATCGAGCCCGTCTTCTTCGCTTATCCCGACAATGCCACTCTGGATTCGCTCATCATGAAGTATGCTGCCGGCCAACCTGAGTACGACTTCATTGCTCCCATCGACGGTTTCCGCCACCAGTTGTGGGTGGTAAGCGATGATGCTGACATACAGACTATTACAGACGAGTTTGCCAAGATGCCCGCACTCTACATTGCCGATGGTCACCATCGCAGTGCTGCGGCCGCATTGGTGGGAACCGAGAAGGCTAACCAAAATCCCAACCACAAGGGTGACGAGGAGTATAACTTCTTCATGGCAGTAGCTTTCCAGGCCAGTCAGCTTACCGTCCTCGACTATAACCGAGTTGTCAAGGACCTCAATGGTAACACATCCGAGCAGTTCCTTGAGAAGTTAGCCGTAAACTTCGAGGTAGCATTGAAGGGGGCTGACGAGTACCGTCCGCAACATGCTCATGAATTCAGCCTCTATCTCGACGGTCAGTGGTATGCACTCAACGCAAAGGAAGGCACTTTCAATCCCAATGATCCCATTGGCGTGCTCGACGTTGACATCAGCAGCCGTCTCATCCTGCAGGATATCCTTGAACTGGGCGACCTCCGCAGCAGCCAGCGCATTGATTTCGTGGGTGGTTTGCGTGGCCTTGGCGAACTGAAGCGTCGTGTCGATAGTGGCGAGATGCGTGCCGCTTTGGCACTTTATCCCGTTTCGATGCAGCAGATCATGGATATCGCTGACTCAGGCAACATCATGCCTCCCAAGGCTACCTGGTTTGAGCCCAAGTTGCGCAGTGGTCTTATTATCCACAAACTCGATTGATGATAGATTCATATCTTTCCATAACTGCGCCTTCTGAGGCGGAGTTTACCGAAAAGAGAAGCAGATTCCTGGCCTTTGCCTTCCCCGTCAAGACGACGGAGGAGGTAAAGGCTTTGGTCACTCAGTACGAGAAGGAATACTACGATGCCCGCCACGTATGTTATTCATACATGCTGGGTTACAAGCATGAAGTTTTCCGCACGGTCGACAATGGAGAACCCAGTGGAACGGCCGGCAAGCCCATCCTTGGACAGATCAACAGTGCCAATCTCACTGATATTCTGATTATCGTCGTACGCTACTTTGGTGGAGTGAAGCTCGGCACAAGTGGGCTCATTCAAGCCTACAAGACGGCTGCGGCACTGGCTATAGCGAATGCTGAGATTCAGGAATATACGGTTGATGACAGGATAGACGTGATTTTTGAATATCCACTGATGAACCAGGTCATGCGTGTGGTCAAGGACGAAGAACCTCGTGTGCTAGGACAGGATTTCGACAACAACTGCATATTGCACCTTCAGATTCGTCGCTCACTGACCGAGGGCCTGATAAGCAAGTTTGCGCTGATTCGTGGTATCGAGACAAAAGTTTTGGAAGAGAATGAAGAGGTTTAAACTATATCAAGTTGCCGTATTGACGGTTTCTGCCGTCACCGTGTCATCATGTGGAGGCAAGGAGAATGCACCTGTATTCTTTTCAAGTCATGTTACCCCCAATGTGGTGGATGCCAAGCAGAATACCGAACTCAAGAAAGTGACGGCACGCTACCAACAAACCAGCGAGATTGACACCCTTGCCACAGACAGTATGCCCGACTCGCTTGTCGACTGCTATCGTTGGGGACACGAGTACAATGCCAGTACAAAGATGATCAACGAAGAGGATGGCATGCCTTTTGACCTGAACATACTCATCACATTACAGGAGACACGCAAGGAGGATGAATACGAGGGTGGCATGGTGCTCTATGTCGACGAGGAGAACTTTGTCGAAGCAACTGTCGTTGGTTTGGCAGAAGGCAACCATATCAATATCTATTACAAGGAGGATCGTGAAAACACCACCGGTACGCTCTTCAAGCACAACGACAAGCTCGTCATGTTCGAGATTGCCGATGGAGAAATTGCAGCCAGTTGGTTCTCTCCCATGCACGATTTTGTCGACGAATCTACAGTTATCTCCATTCGTTGATGACTCTCTTTTGTCAGGTTCTTTTGGTTGTATTCCTTTTTTGTGTCATTTCTCTTTGTTTTATTAGCTTCTTTTTTCTGCCTGGCTCTTATAGTTGCATTCGTTCTTTTGGTTGTACTACTTTTCATGTCATTTATCTTTGTTTTAATAGTTTCTTTTTTCTCCTTGGCTCTTCTGATTGCATTCATCATTTGGAGGAGACACAGGAAGGGTAGGGGAAAGCATCATTCTTATTCGTATTATGCGATGCCTGTATGTTTCCTCGCCTTTGTTCCGTCCGTGATGATCATCGATGGACACTACAGAGGCCGTTGGCAATACGAAGTAACAGAATGGACATTTGCAGACAAATCCTTACCAGCTTCCTTTGACGGTTACCGAGTGGTTCACATATCCGACCTACATTTGGAAGGATTTGCTGACAATCCGTCTTATCTTGACACCTTGGTCATACGTGTCAATGAGCTACAACCCGATATCATTTTCTTTACAGGCGACCTTGTGTCGTACAATTCAGCAGGTCTTCTGCCCTTTGTCCGCACATTACGTTGCCTCAAGGCTAAGGATGGCGTGGTCAGTATTTTGGGCAATCACGACTATGCCATCTACGACAAGTCACTTGACTCTCTTCAGCGTGAGGAAGACAGGGCAGAACTCGTTCGCCTTCAGCGACAAGAACTCAGATGGCGACTGCTGCTCAACGAGAACTTTATTCTCCGGCATGGCTCTGATAGCGTAGCTGTCATCGGATGCGAGAATCAGGCATGCGGATTTCGTCGCAAGGTGACACGTGGCGATTTGGCAAAGGCACTTCGAGGCACGCAACACATGTACCAGATACTGCTTACTCATGATCCCTCGCATTGGGATGCAGAGGTCAAGGGTAAAACAAACATCCGTCTCACACTTAGCGGACATACCCACGCCATGCAGTGCAAGGTTTTTGACTGGACACCGGGTCGAATTTTCTTTCACAGATCAGATGGCGCATACAAGGATGGCTTCCAACAGCTTTACGTCAATATCGGGTTGGGACAACTCATCCCATTCCGTATCGGTGCCAAGCCGGAAATCACTCTGATTACATTTAAGAGATGTGAATAATGCCCCAATTTGGTATGACAATCCCTTCGAACAATCAATCACTAGATTAAACAATCTCACACAAAGAACACACAAAGAAAACAAAAAAAAACAAAGAACACAAACTGGAGACAAACTCAAACTGGGCCTGACCCCAATTTGCGATTAAAATCTTTACTGAATTGATTAAAAAATGAATCGAAGTCTTCATTCCAAACTCCAGTTGAAACAAAAGCCATTCCAAAAAGTAAATATCGTTACCTAAAAGTATGGGTAATGTTGGCTAAAACAGAAAAGACTGAATGTAGGACTGAAAGTAACTGAAAGAAGCAAAGCTTTACTTTCAGCCATATAATATACAGATATACTGATGATTATACTCAAAAACTGAAGGCTGAAAGTGATTTTTGAGAGCACGATTTGATTTTATTGCATATTCTCACGTAGTGAGGCAGAATGGAGATGTAGCCCAATTCTGCTTGTGCTGCTATGTGCAGTGGTTGATGCTGCAGTAACTTTCTTTTTCCGCAGCATGAAACCTTTTTTTCCGCAGCATGAAAACTTTTTTTCCGCAGCATAAAAACTTTTTTTCCGCAGCATCAAATCTTATCTTTCGCTGCATGAAAACTTATCTTTCGCTGCGAGAAATACCTTGAGCCAGCACAGATTATTTATTAGGCGATGATATACCATTTGGCACAGCGGATTGTCATTCTGAGCGTAGCGGCTTTTGTCTTTGGGCAAATGCAAATTCCAGTCCAACGCTAGGTATAATGAGGCCTCGTTGGGCTGAGATTTACATTATGCCTGCTGACAAAAGTAACATTCGTTCGGAATGACAACCGGATGACATTACTGCTCAATGCCAGATAGCATTACCTTTATTAATCATATAGTGTAGTGTAGCAAGGCATTAGTCAACGTTTCGACAAAAGCGAAAAAATGGTAGCATCAAATGGATGGGCGGATAAAGGTCTGCACAACACCTCGTGTGAAGAGGTAACTGCAGAAGGCAAGCCATAAGGCATGATTGTGAAGCGAAGATTGCAAGCCAAGGTATACGGAAAAGAAGATTAGGCTGGCAAGAAACATACTGACGAGCATCTGTCGCGACCAACAGAGGCCGATGAAGACACCGTCCCAGACAAAGGCCAGGACACTGAGGAGGGGAATGGCCCAGATATATGGCAGGTAGTGAATGGCCGTCAGTACCACGCTTCCTTGGTCGGTTAGCATCTCGAGCATCTGTATACCAAAAAAGATGAAGAAAAGGGTGCAAACCACGCCCAAGGAGAATGCCCATCGGAAGATACGTCTGATGGTGAGACGAAGCAAGGCATGGTCGTGAGCACCGCTACACTCGCCACTGAGGGCTTCGGCCGCATTGGCAAGGCCGTCCATGAAGAACGAATACAGCATGAAGAACTCCATCAGCAAGGCATTGGCACTCAGTATGGTATCGTTCTGTTGGGAGCCGGCTGAGGTAAAGAAAGACATGACGCAAACGAGGCATATCGTGCGGAGGAAGATATCGGTATTTACCCTCAAGAAACTAATAAGTTCCGAACGGTTGAACAATGTGCTCCAATGAGGCCTAGCAAGCCCTTCTCTGTGCCACATCCTATAGACGTGGAAGATGGACATGGCCGTGCCACCGTAGAGTCCCAGTACGGTTCCGGCTGCGATGCCTTCGAGCCCCCATCCCAACAGCAGCACGAAGAACAGGCTGAGCGCGATGTTGAGTACATTCTGAAGGATGGCCACCTGCATAGGAATCCGTGTGTTCTGCATGCCGATGAACCATCCTGTGAAGGCGTAATTGCAAAGCATGGCTGGGGCTCCCCAGATGCAGATGCGGAAGTAGGTCTGAAAGTAGGGTAGTACGGCCTCGGATGGATTCATCAGCATCGTAGCCATGTTACAGATCGTTGTCTGCAAGATGCAAAGCATTACAGACACAGCTAAACCGATGACGACAGCGCGTAACAAAGTTTCCGTACACCGGCCAGTATTCCTGGCTCCATGTGCCTGACTCGTCATCCCGGTCGTTCCCATCCGTAGGAAGGCAAAGACCCAGTAGATCATATTAAATATGGTGTTGCCAATGGCAATGGCACCTATCTGTTCCGTCTGTCCCAGGTGTCCCACAATGCTCAGGTCGACCAATCCCAGCAGCGGCACGGTGATGTTGCTCACCACGGATGGCAAGGCCAGACGAAGTATGTTGCGGTCGAGTTGGTTGAGCATGGCTTATAAACGGGTGATACATTGAAACAAGAATAGTGAAGCGAATGATGCCTGCCGTTTACTGCATAATGCGTAACCATCGTTGCATAATGCTGTCCACGGAATAGTCTTGCGAGGTACGTAAACCATTGTCACGAAGTTGAAGCATGAGGGCTGGCTCCTCGATGACACGACATATTTTCAGGGCCAAATCATCTGGATTGCCATTTTCTGCCAACAGTCCATTGTGTCCGTCCTGTATTATTTGCAGTGGGCCTGTGGGGCAAGCATAGGACACGACCGGCAGGCCGCAGTTCATGGCCTCGATGAGTACCATGCCAAAACCTTCGAAGCGGCTACTCAGTACGTAGATGGAGCCCTTGCAGTACTCGCTTGCTATGTCCTTTGTGGGGCCCATCAGGTGGCATGCATGTTCGATACCCAGCCTTGCGGCCAATTGCAGATAGGGTGTAGCATCGCCGGAGCCGAACGTATAGAGCTGCCAGTCGGGGTGCTTCCTGTTCACCTTGGCAAATGCCTGGAGCAAGTCATCATATCCCTTTTCGTGTGAATAGCGTCCTACTGCGATGATGCGATGATTGTCCAGCTTTGAATGATCGTGACTCCAGAAGGGGAGCGGGTTGGGGATGGCTATCACATTGCTAAGTTCGTTCCAACTCTTGCGGTCTTCTTCTGTCAGTACGATAAAGCGGTCCAGTTTGTGCAATTTCCCTATAAGATTGTGCATCCACCACCGGGAAAAGAGGTTCTTGACGAAGTTCGTGTTATCTGCCTCGAAATTTCGGTAGTGCGAACGATTTATGTGTAGTTCTCCCCATTTTTGGCTACCGTCCCGGATGTCTGTGATGAAGTTGATCTCACGACGCAAGAGCGAGACAGTAATGTCGGCCTTGAGTTCGTGGAGTGTCTGCGTTAACATTTTTCTGAATCGACGTTGTTTCTGCAAGTACACGATTGCCTTTTTGAGAAACGACATGGTCCAGAGTTCCTCGAAGTTGATATCAAGGTTTATTATTCTTACACGAGGTGAAAGGGGATAGTATAAGCCTTTGTCCTTTCCATCGGTAAGGACTATTGTTACCTCCCAGTCGGTATTTTCCGCCAACCAGTTGGCTTTTGTCGTGAGTACACGTTCCACGCCTCCTGCTATGTATAGGGATGGTGTACAATATACAATCTTCTTGGCCATAATATCTCATTTCTACGAGCAAAATTACGAATAACCTGTGAGTTTACCAAAATAAAGAGGCTTTCATTTGCATTTCTCGCATGATAATTGTATTTTTGCATGTGAAATGTGGTACTCAAAGTATTTAGAAGCATACGAAAAGCCTTTTGAAGAGGTGCGCGACGACGTGTTCACTGAGATAAGGGACAAGATAGCCAGGCTGCAGAGCGACGGCCCTGTAGTCACCGTTTCCGTCATTGCCTACAACGAGGAGCGGCACCTTACTTCTTGCCTCTGGAGCCTGAGCGAGCAACAATGCAAGTACCCGATGGAAATCATTGGAGTGGACAACGAGTCGAAGGACCATACGGCCGAGATCTACAAGCGTTGTGGCGTGCCTTGCTACACCGAGACGCAGCACAGTTGCGGATGGGCACGTCTGCGTGGTCTGAAAAACGCTCGTGGCAAGTATCACCTCAATATCGACAGCGACACCATGTATCCACCTAAGTATGTGGAAATGATGGTGGATATGCTGAAGAAGCCCGGAACAGTGGGCGTGTCAAGTCTATGGAGCTATATCCCCGATGCTCAGCATTCGGCCTTCGGACTCAAGATATTCGAATTCTGCCGCGATGCACATATTTGGCTACAACATTTCAAACGCCCTGAGCTGAGCATACGCGGTCTTGTCTTTGGCTATGACACTGCCCTTGCTCAAAAGCTCGGCATCCGCACTGACATTATCCGTGGCGAGGACGGGTATCTTGCTTTCCAGCTCAAGGAGTATGGCAAGCTTCGATTTCTGCGCAACCGAAGGGCCCGTGCCGTAACAGGCTATGGCACTGTAGGTAATGATGGTAGCCTTTGGCAGAGTTTCTGGTTTCGTATCAAAAAATACACCAAGAGTATCGGAAATGTTTTTGTTAAAGAAACCAAGTACGAAGACAAAGACGACAATCTGGTAGCGAAGAGACGGTAATCATACTATTGTGATGATTGCATGACAATCTGGTCATAGAGTTTTGTCCATTGGGGCATAATAACGTCGGCATGGAAACGTTGTGCTCGTTCAATGGCATGCGTTCCCATTGTCCTGCGTATGTCATCGTTTTCAATAAGGTAACATACCTTGCTTGCAAATGTATCCGTATCGTAGCAATCGACAAGGATACCTGATTGAGCATCAAGGATGCATTCAGGCCCATAAGGGCAGCGGAAGGACACGACAGGCAGACCACAACTCATGGCTTCGGGGATGACGAGGCCAAATGGCTCGTAAATTGACGTAAGAAGAAAGATGCTACTGTTCTTGAATTTTTCAAAGATTTGGGGTGTGGGCGCGTAAACATGTATGTTAAGCTTGTCGGCAAACGAACTGATCACTTCCGTCCAGTGTATCTTATCTTCCCCTTCGCCATAAATGTCGAGTTGCCAGCTTGGGTGAATGCTGTGCACCTTTTCCCATATCTCAATCAGGTGGTTTATTCCCTTCTGCTGGGAAAAGCGTCCAGCAAAGATAACTCGCTTATTGCTGCATGTACTGTATTGTCCCGTTGTGTTCAAGTGTACAGCATTAGGGATGACGACAGCTTCCTTGACTGCGTGCCAGTCGCTTGCCTCACCTTCAGTCAGGCACACAAGTGCCGTGGCATTGGCTATCTGTTGCAAATAGCGATCACGTAACCATTTTCGTACGATGGGGAAACGCAGGTTGCCGACAGACGTGATATCCTTCAGTCCGGAATGAGATTCAACCACGTATGGCACATGGCCTCTTACGGATTGTATCAGCTTGACAAATGTGCTGGTTGTGGAAGTTATGATGTCTGGCTTGATGCGCTCGATAAGTTTTCTCATTTCGGTTTTGAACTTACGGTCATTCTTCCAGAACTGTAACAGTCGCGTTGGTAAGGGCTTGCGATAGGCAGTGTGGAAACGAATGCCCAGGTCTATATGCTTTACCTTGTCGGACATGGCGTAAGGTACGGGATGATCACCTTGGTCGGTGGTCACCACATAGACGTTGTAGCCACAGCAGTCAGCCAGATAGTTCATCTTATCTATCCAGATTCGCTCAATGCCTCCCCACAGGGCCAGTGCATTGTGTACAAACAATAATGTATACGTATTCTGCATTGACGGATATTTTTATGCAAAGATAGTATTATCTTGACGAAAAATGAGATTTAATCTGTTATTTTTTTAACCGTAATGCGAAAAATAAACAAAAAAAGTCGTATATTTGTAAATCGAATAAAAATTGCAGGATAAATCAATAGCACAAGAATGAAAATCGTATATATATATACAGCCATTTTGGAAGTAGGCGGCGTGGACCGAATAATCACGCAGAAGGCCAACTACCTTGCAGAGAAAATGGAACACGACGTATATATCATTACGGACTCTCAGGCAGGAAAACCATCCAGTTTTCCAATAAGCAGCAAGGTTAAACACATAGACCTCGGAATAAATTTCGATAGACAATATCACCACTCGCTGCCAGTAAGAGCGGCCTATTATTTCGCATTGATGCATCAGTACCGCACACGGCTCAAGGCTGAACTGATGAGAATAAAGCCTGATGTTACCATTACTACGCTTGGCCGAGAGATGGACTTCCTAACAAACATACATGACGGAAGCATCAAAATAGGCGAGTCGCACGTCGTAAAGCTGTTCTGTCGTAATTTCCATCTTATGGAACAAAAAGGGATGCTACAACGACTAATTGCTCAGCATTGGCGTCGCAAACAGGAAAAAGCCGTTGCGCAACTTGATGCATTGGTCCTGCTGACTCAACACGACAAGCTGTCATGGGACTGTGTAAAACAAGGGTATGTGATTCCTAATTCTATCTCTTTCTATCCCGAACGCTGTAGCAGCCTCCAGGAGAAACGCTGTATCTATGTGGCTCGCTACGTTGACGACAAGGGCTACCGCTATCTATTTGAAGCATGGAAAATAGTTTATGGCAAACATCCCGACTGGGTACTCGAATGTTACGGCCAAGGCGATTCTTCTGTCTATCAACACCTTGTTGATGAGATGGGATTGCACGGAAGCGTGCACCTAAATGGTGTAACACATGACATCGAGTCGGCATACCTCAGTAGTTCAATCTTCGTGATGCCATCGCTCTTTGAGGGGTTTGGTTTAGTCTTAGCCGAGGCAATGGCATGCGGTGTGCCTTGTGTCAGTTTTGATTGTCCTCATGGACCTCGTGATATTATCTGCGACAAGGAGGATGGCTTTTTGGTTGAGTATCTTGACACCAAGGCTCTTGCTCTGGGTATCTGTACGATTATTGAAAATCCCCAATTACGCAAGACAATGGGGCAAAATGCACGTTCCAATATTGCCAGATACCGACAAGATGTGGTAATGAAACAATGGGATAATCTGTTTACATCAATGATTCCGGCATGAAGGTAGTTTATGTTTTAGGTGGAAACTATGCACCAAATGGCATGAGCAGTGTGTTGACACAAAAGATTAACTGGCTCACAGAACATACAGATTTCCAACTGTATGCTGTGCTTACCGAACGGCCGGACCTGCCTATGTACTATCAGTTGGATGAGAGAGTGGAGACGGTGAATTTCAATATTGGATTCGATGAACTCGACACGATGCCTATATGGAGAAAGGTGCTCTCCTACCAGATAAAACAGAAGCGTTACAAGAAACTGTTTACAGATTACCTCATGAATCTGCGCCCTGACATTGTGGTCAGTACCGTACGTCGCGAATTATCGTTTATCAACGACATTCCCGACGGTAGCCTTAAGGTGGGGGAGATTCATTTTCCCAAGATACATTACAGGGAGTTCAACAGTCGTTTTCTGCCTGCTTATCTCAACCGGCTCATTACTGAACGATGGCGTGATTCCATGATACAAGAAATCAAGCGTCTGGCAGCATTCGTGGTGCTGAGTGAATCCGACAGAAAGGAATGGACCGAGTTGGATGATGTACATGTCATAAACAATCCTTTGTCATGTTTTCCCGAGAATATATATGAAAGCAACAGTAAGCATGTTATTGCAGTGGGTAGATATTCGTGGGAGAAGGGTTACGATTTGCTTTTTGAGGCGTGGAAAACGGTGGCTCGGAAACATCCCGACTGGCACCTGGATATCTATGGAGCCGGTGAACGCAAACACTACGATCGGTTGGTGGAAGCTAACGGACTGACCAGTCACATTACTTGTCACCCTGCAGATCAGCATATATTTGAAAAGTACAAGGAAGCAGAGTTCCTCGTGCTGAGCTCGCGCTACGAAGGTTTCGGATTGGTCATAGCAGAAGCTATGAGTTGCGGTCGGCCGACTGTATGTTTCGACTGCCCCTGTGGTCCTCGTGCCATTGTACGCGATGAGGTTGACGGCCTGCTGGCAGAAAGAGATGACCCACAGGCTTTAGCGGAAAAAATATGTTGGATGATTGAGCATGAGTCCCAACGTAAATCGATGGGGCAGGAAGCTCGTCAGTCGGCCTTCCGTTTCAGCGAGGATATTATAATGCCTCAGTGGGTTCAATTATTCAATAACTTGCTAGTCAAGTAATAACAGAAATTCTAACATCATGAAGAAATACAATATACTGATATTCTGCCTCACAATGAGTCTCTTCCTCTATCAGGTTTGGGAAATCGCCTCCCGTTCACAAAGGATGCGAGGATGGCTTACTGAGATGCTTGGTAGACATAATGCAGATCTAGGCTACTTGAGCGATGACTCTATCCGTTGGTTTGACTTCCCGCTCACGGAGCAACTTGATGAGGGAGGAATCCCCAATGGGTTATTAGATGTTACCCACCCATCTGTTGTTTATCTTCCTTCTGCTATGCCTGATTCTGTTCACAATCTGTGGGTTGCGCTGACGCCTTACCCCGAGAGCATGGGTGGGGAATGCTACGAGAACACGTGTGTGTATAGTGGTGATTATGATGAAGATGACGGCATACAACCCACTTTTGAAAATGTGCATCAGAATCCCATTATCTTCAAGGAATATGCAGGTTTCAACTCAGACCCTGATATTTATTATGATACGGACGATTCTTTATTGTATTGTGTTACGCGCAAGCAGAATTGTCCTGATTCGCAGAATGAGTTCGTATTACAACACAGCCGCGATGGTCAACGTTGGTCTGAACCTACTATTCTCTTCAAAACAGATAAACTTTCCCTTTGTCCCTGCCTGTTCAAGGTGGATGACAAATACTACATTTATGTGTTCAATCCTGATGACTATTACTCAGTAAATTCCACTTTTGATATATGGGAATCAAGTTCCCTGTCCAATCCTGACTTCCATTTACATGAGACATGTACATGGCCGCAAATAGATTTCGGAATATGGCATGGAGACATAATACGTTATAACAATTGTTATTATCTGTTATTTTGTGGTTTCAATCAGCGATACTCCAACGCTCTTGTAGGTGGTAGAGATCGTTCACGTTATCTATGGATAGCTCGCTCGCACGATGGCAGGAACTGGCAGTTCTACAACAAACCACTACTGAAGAAAAGCGGACTCTATCGTGCCAGTATGTTTGTTGACAAGCATAACAGGATGGTATCTCTATTCTCCGTTCATCATAGGATGTTCGGGGAACGGTATCAGTCGGGTAATCGCATCGGAAGTATTCGCTTGCCCATGGCTGTTGTTGACTCCTTGATAAATTCAGTAAAGGCTGAATAATGTAAATAAACAGAAGCTAATGAAAGTTTTGTTTTTGATATTTCATGGATTGAGTGCTGCAAGTGGTATCTCCAAGAAGATTATTGCACAGGTGGAAGGCTTGCGTCAGTGCGGACACGAGGTGCACCTTTGTACCTACGACATCAAACAGAACGGGCATCGCTGTCGCTTTGTGGATAATGATGTTATTTCAGACTTTGGTAGTAACAGACTGGCTCCGATACGCAAACGATGCTCTTACACCGACGTGTACAACTATTGTGTTCGTAACGGTATATCATTCGTGTATGCACGGTCATTCCAAAACGCAAATCCTTGGACGATACGCCTATTTGCACGACTAAAAAAAGCTGGCGTCCGAACCGTCCTCGAGATTCCTACTTATCCTTATGATCAGGAATTTGCTGTCTTTCCTTTTTTTACTCGGATGGAGCTCAAGGTTGACCAACTCTTTCGACGCACATTAGCTGCACAGTTTAATGCTATTGTGACATTTTCGGATGCAGATAAGATATTCGGACAACGCACAATACGCATAAGCAACGGTGTTGACTTCGATGCTATTCCTGTTCGTCATCCTCATCAGGATAGACCCAATGAATTGCATTTAATTGGGGTTGCGGAGGTGCACGTCTGGCATGCCTATGATCGGATGATACGAGGGTTGGCTGCCTACTACAAGGATCATCCCAATCCAGAGTTGAAGGTATACTTTCATATCGTGGGGGGAGTATGCAATGACGATCTCGTACCGTGGACGGCTTTCATACGTGAGCAGGGGATTGTACCCTATGTTATCTTTCACGGTCAACAGACAGGGGGCGCATTGACTGATCTCTTCAACAATGCAGACTTTGCCATTGGCTCTCTAGGTAGGCACCGAAGTGGTATCACTAAGATAAAGACGCTAAAGAACCGCGAATATGCGGCTCGTGGTATCCCCTTCATCTACAGTGAAGTGGATGACGACTTCGAACGTATGCCTTATATACTCAAGGCACCAGCCGATGAAAGTCCAATTTCTGTATCAGATATTATAAACTTTCATTCACATTGCAAAATCCCTCCCATTAAAATACGTCAGAGCATCCAGTATTGCAGTTGGAAAAACCAGATGTCATCCGTTCTGGAACAGCTCAGTTAAGTGTAATTAAAAAAACTATTACAAAGTCTCATTGTAACATGGAACGCGAGATATGGATTGATTGGGCTAAAACAATTGGTATTGCTGTTGTTGTCTTCTGTCATATACCACAAGACGATTCAGTCTTCCGCACCTTTTGCTGCTTCATGCAAATGCCGCTGTTTTTCTTTATTTCGGGTTATTTGCACAGGAATCAAAAGGACTTCAGAACATCTGTTTCTAAATATACTCGTAGTATCATTATACCTTATGTTATCCTGCAAATGCTTAATTATCCATACTGGCTCTTTCGTTACTATAGCGAACATGGTTACCTGACAGGTTGGCTGGACTGCGTTGTATTTCCCTTCGGGAACTGTTTGATAGGTAATCCTATAGCGGGACCGACTTGGTATGTTTGTTCTATTCTGCTGCTGAAATTATTGACAGATGCACTCCACCGACTGAAATATGAGAATGTCTACATTTGTAGTATACTTCTTTTTGCACTTGTCTTAGGATTCTGCATCAACCATCCGCCTCTGGATCATCAGATAAATTTCACATTGCTATCTACTGTCAATTTTTTACCGTTCTTCTATCTTGGCTACTATGTCCAACGTTACTTGCGGCCTTTCCATATTCCGGCCACGCATGGTGTCTTTTCATTCATGCTCAGCGTTACTCTTATTTTTCTGGAAGAGATTGTACCATTTCCAAATCGTTTCCTCTTCTATGTAGTAGGATTTCTAACAGTTATACCTTTTCTTGCACTAATGCAGAGAATTACTGTTTGTCCACACTTTGTTGAGACCATCAGTCGTGGGACAATACTTGTCCTTGGTATTCACTGGATGTGTATTGGCACAACAAACTTCACCCTTGAACATCTTCTGTATGTACAAGATATTCACTATTCTGTTGTCATAAGCATTCTACTTGCAGTATTGTTTTGTACACTCCTGTATCCCTTCATTGTCTTCTGCTCAAAACATTTTAAAGCAGCACTTGGAGGGCGGTAAATGATTTGATAATTTTATATTTTGAATGCTAAACACAATGTTTGATTTTGTTAGTCCATTATTAAGTATAGTTATGTTTTCATGAAAACACGAGATTCAAGAATGAAGATAGCAATTTTTACATCCGGCACTCTTCCTGTTCCTGCCTTGCAAGGAGGAGCAGTGGAAAACCTCGTAGACTATATCCTGGAATACAACGAGAAATATAAACTGCATGATATTACGGTCTATAGCATTCTGCCTAATATTCCTCTGCCCAGAAATCTCGATACAGAGAACAATCATTATGTCTTTGTTGACACACAGTCGAGATGGGCTCGTATCAAGAGAAAGTTGTATGCTATGAGATACCAAGATAGTTTCTATTATAACTATCAGATAGAGTACTATCTACATGAATCACTACGACATTTTCGGCAACAACAATACGATGTTGTAATCCTTGAAAGCCGACCTGGTTATGCACCTGCAATCAAGGCTTGTTGCAATGCACGTGTTGTTGTGCATCTACACAATGATTGGATGAGTGACGTGGATAGTCCAAAGTTGCGACATGCACGCAAATACATCGATAAGGTGCTCACTGTTTCCGACTTCATCAAATCGCGAGTTGAAATAACAGATGATGGTATGGAGGTTGAAACCGTACATAATGGTATAAATCTCGAAAACTTTTATCGGAGTCGTCCCATCTCGCGTCAACAACTAGGTTTTGAACTCGATGATATCATACTTGTTTATTCCGGCCGCATCAATCCAGAAAAGGGGGTTTCTCAACTTATTGATGCTTTTATAAAACTGGAACATCAAAAGAATCTAAAACTATTGATCATTGGTAGCAGTTTCTTTGGTGCTGATACACATAAGGATTATTTCATTGAGGGGGTGAAGAAAAAGGCAGAAATGATGCAAGACAGAATTGTATTCACAGGCTTTGTTCCATATAGCCAGATACCTTCCTACCTCAAATTGGCAGATATTGCCGTTATACCCTCTGTTTGGGATGACCCCTTTCCGACTACAGTACTTGAAGCCTTAGCTTGTGGCTTGCCCATAATTGCAACTCGGTCGGGCGGTATTCCCGAGTCTGCAGGTGAAGGCAATATTTTAATTGAGCGAGATGATAATTTGGTAGATAAACTCAGTGAAGCAATACGCTGTCTGCTGAATAATAAAGAATTGCGAACGCGTATGGGGCAAGCTAATCTAGAGCATAGTCATCTTTTTAGCAAAGAGAGTTATGCTGCACATTTCTTTGATGCATTATTTTAAAAAGGGTAGCGACCTGTGATTTTGCAATATAAGTTATGGCAGGCAGATAATTAATAAAGATAGTGATATACTATTAGGCACAAGGTTGTCTTTCCGAACGCATCTAGCTTTTGATTTAATTAAAATGTAGATCTCTGCCCATTAAGAATTCAAAATAGTAGAATGGGGCAGAGACCTGCGTTTTGCACTTCAGCAAAAGTTGTTCCACAAGAAGACATTCTTGCTTGTGTCCATTAGTATATTATTGCTAAACAAAGTTGGTTAACAAGTTTCCTGTTATTACTAAGTTCTGATTTTGTGATGGTTCAGGCTTTTTGCTTGAAGTAATAGATGAAGGTAGCAAGGCCTTCAATGGCTTTCTTACCGGTTTCCTTGATTTCGATGGTAAACTTGATGGTGGTCTTGATGGCACCGCGAAGGTTGGCAATCTCTTCCAGCTTGGTGACCATGCGTACGCTCTGACCAGACAGTACGGGTTGTGCGAACTTCATCTTATCCATACCATAGTTCATCATACGCTCAAGGTTGTTGACCTCAATAATTTGATCCCATAGTACGGGAAGGAGTGACATGGTGAGATATCCATGAGCTATGGTTTGACCAAAGGGACTCTCAGTCTTTGCTTTCTCCACATCAACGTGAATCCACTGGTGATCCATTGTGGCATCAGCGAAAAGGTTGATGCGATCCTGATCAATCTGTACATAGTCACTTGCGCCAATCTCTTTGCCTACAAAAGGAAGGAAATCCTCGTAGGAACCAATAATTACTTTGCTCATTGTTTGTCTTGTTTTAAATTATAGTTCAATATGTCTTATTTGCAAAATTACAAAAAAAATGTGATATGTTAGCATTGCACTGTGCTTTTTTGTTATAAAAATAAAAATGTTCGCGCGAACTTTATTGAATTTAGCAGTTTTTTTGTAAATTTGCAAAAGTAAATAGAATTGTAAGATGAGATTGAAACCTATCTTCATAGCAGGACCCTGCGTAATAGAATCACAGGAAATCCTTAACGAGGTGGCAGAAGAACTGTTACGCTTGCGCCAAAAATACAATGTTGAAATTTATTTTAAGGCATCGTTTGACAAGGCTAATCGGACGAGTATCCATTCTTATCGCGGTCCAGGAATGGAAAAAGGGTTGCAAATGCTGGCAGATGTCAAAGAGCAATACAAACTACCATTGCTGACAGACATCCATGAAAGCTGGCAGGCTGCCCCTGTGGCCGATGTTGTTGATGTGTTGCAGATTCCTGCATTCCTGTGTAGACAGACAGACCTGCTTGTTGAAGCCAGCAAGACAGGAAAACCTGTGAACATCAAGAAAGCACAATTCCTCTCAGGACAAGATATGCAGTATCCGGTTCAGAAGTGTCTTGAAACTGGTGCTACAGATATATGGTTGACCGAACGTGGCAATATGTATGGTTACAACAATCTTGCCGTAGATTTCCGCAACATAACAGATATGAAGCAGTTCACGCCACGCGTTATTATGGACTGTACTCACAGTGTTCAGCGACCAGGTGCAGCGGGTGGCAAAACGGGAGGAAATCGTGAATTTGTACCCGCCATGGCACTGGCAGCGAAGGCATTTGGAGCCACTGGTTATTTCTTTGAAATACACCCAAATCCCGATAATGCACTAAGTGATGGGCCTAACATGTTATATCTGAAGGATATGGAGCAAGTGTTAACCTCGTTGCTTTGAGAAGTAAAAACGTTGAAGATGAACGAAATAACAAAAGTGGCCGAACAATGTCTCAGAGACGAGTCGGACGCTATATTAAGCCTAATCCCTCAGCTCACTGAAGACTTTTGCAAAGTTGTCGACTTAATGTATCAGTGCAAGGGTAAGATTGTGATAACAGGAGTTGGCAAGAGTGGACACATCGGAGCCAAGATGGCTGCTACACTAAGCAGTACCGGAACCCCCGCTTTCTTTGTCAATCCGCTTGATGTCTATCACGGTAGCCTTGGTGTGATGACAAAAGACGATGTTGTGGTAGCAATTTCTAACTCAGGCCAGACGGATGAGCTTCTCCGCTTCGTACCGTGTCTTTTGGAACGTCATATCCCCCTTATCGGCATCAGTGGAAATGCTGATTCACTGCTAGCACGACACAGTACGTGCCATCTTTGTGTTAAAGTTTCGCACGAAGCATATCCTTTGAATCTTGCTCCGACTTGTAGTACAACGGCTACGTTAGCTATGGTCGATGCATTGGCTTGTGCACTTGTCACAAAACGTAATTTCAAGGAGAAAGACTTCGCACGCTTTCACCCCGGTGGATCACTTGGTCGGCGTTTGTTGAGCAAGGCACAGGATGTGATGCGTACAACCGACCTGCCCGTCATCCCCCCCGATCTGCCACTTGGCGAAACAATCATCGAGGCAAGTCGAGGTAAGTTGGGACTCTGTGTGGTGATGGAAGACGATCATGTTCTTGGCATAATCACAGATGGTGATATTAGACGTGCCACAGAGAAATTGCGTGAAAGATTCTTCTATGTTCCTGTATGCGAAGTAATGACAACCACCCCTGTCTGTATTGCACCGAACACAAAAGTTGAGGATGTTGTCAACATACTGAACCAGCGAAAGATACATGCTGTACTGGTGGTTGATGAGCAGCAACATTTGTTGGGTATTGTGGATAACTTCAGTTGTTACGTATAGTTTTATAGAACAATTACATGTGCATCTGTTTCCTTGCATCTTCTCTGGCAAAGAAGAAACTAAGGAAGCCCTAAACGTAAATTAAAATAGCATCATGATAAAAATTAGACAACTAACATTAGTCTTCTTGTGCATGTTATACTTCACTAACGGTTTTGCCCAAAACTACTGGTTCAAAAACGTTGGATTGGCTGAAGGTCTTTCTTCAAGCAAAGTGAATAGTATTTGCAAGGATAGATATGGATTCGTATGGTTCGGTAGTTCTGCTGGTTTGAATCGTTACGATGGCGTCAGCATCCGTCAATTCGTTGCCAGTAATCAAGTGAACTCGTTACCAGACAGTTACATAGAAAGTGTGCAGGAATCATACGATGGCCTGATCTGGATTAAGACCAATGGTGGTTATGTCGTACTTGATCCCGTCACCTTGAACTTCGACCAAAGTGTGTCCCAGCATCTCGCGATGATTGCGGCCAATCTGGATCCGGAGGTTATTTATTTTGACAAACGGAAGAATGTTTGGATATTCGACAAGAACCAAGCCGTTTATTATTATAAGTATAAGCAACAACTTGTTTATGCTCTTAACTTTGGCGATGAGAAATCAGGATTGCCAGAAGGCGACATCTCCGATTTCTGTGACACTTCAGAAGGAGTGTTGGTAGTCTATCGAAACGGACGTGTTGCTTGCATCAATGGGGAGCAGCAGAAAGTTCTTTGGATTAACGATGTCATTGCTAAGAATACATCTTTGCAAGATGATTATCGAATCTTCACAGACAAAGAGGGTAACATTTATGTGTATGGTGAGGCTCACAGCTATGTCTATGATAAAAACGCTTCGCACTGGTTCACCTCACTGGCAGAAATGAATGCAGCATGGGGTGGGGAGTCATCGCTTGGCAATGAGCTGATAACCGATGTCTGCATGTCTTCAAAAGGAGAAGTATGGGTGGCTACAGACCGTTGCGGCTTACTTTGCATTAATCCTACTGAGCATCGTGTTGTGAAACACATCAATGCGGGTGGTGACCGAGGATTAATAAGCAACAATCTTGAGACCGTCTACATGGATGACACCGATTTACTTTGGGTAGGAACGTCACGTTCTGGTGTTTCATACTATGCCCCCAACATCTATATGTTCGACGTAGCTCACATCGGTGATGTGTATTCCATCAGCGAAGACAGCAAGGGTACCTTTTGGCTGGCGACAAATGGCAATGGATTAGTTTACAAAAACATGAAAGATGGCTTTACGGCCTCTTATACCACAACGGATGGCCTGAACGACAACATGTTGTCATGTGTTTTGTCTGCCAGTGATGGAACTGTATGGGCCGGTTCCAACCGATTCGGACTGAACAGACTGAACAGCAAGGGGATTACAGTTTTCAAGTCAACTCCTGGCAACGAAAAAGGCTTGCTTGACAATAATGTACAAGCTTTGGCAGAAGACCGTTTCAATAACATTTGGATCGGAACTCGTAAGGGAGGACTACAATGCATCAATGCAAAAACCGGAGCTATTAGCAACTTCAACACTCGTAACCAGAAACTGCAAAATAATAACGTAACATCCCTTCATTGCAACGGTACCCAGTTGGTAACAGGAACCATGAATGGTATAATGGTGCTCAACCTGAGCAGCAATAAAACTACTAACTACAATGGCACCATATCGGGTGACAAACACTTTACCAGCAATGCTGTCACGCAAGTTTATACCGACAGCCGAGGTTTGATATGGGTTGGAACAAGAGATGGTTTGAACGTGCTCGATGTGGTCATGGATGAGCTCACCACTTTTGATACCAACAATGGTTTGCCTAGCAATGTGATATGTGGTATTACAGAAGACAAGGATAACGCAATATGGATTACCACCTCGCGTGGTGCTTGCCGTATAGACATTCAGAAGAGCACCACAAACGATGCACGTTTTGCTTTTAACTTCTATCGCTATGATGTTACTGATGGTCTACAAGGCGTCGAGTTCAACATGGGAGCCATTCTTTCCACTCGTAGCGGCAGAATAATTATGGGCGGACAGAATGGTATAAACTGGATTCGCAACAACACCTCCACAAGTCATAAGCGCAATCTACAAGTATTGCTATCGCGCCTCTCCATTGATGGTCAGCCTATTGGTGTCGGTGTCAACTACAACGGTCGTGTTATCCTCCCCAAGTTGCTGAATAGCATTGAAAAACTTAAACTGAAAAGCAGCGACCAGAACATAAACATATTGCTCGGAATTAACGATTACAATCATGCTGAGCATCCACGTTATATCTATCAAGTAGAGGGTCTTAACGAGATGTGGCAACCCGTTAGCGGTGATGGTAACACGCTCAGTCTAGCCTATTTGCCACGTGGTTCGTACATACTTCGTGTAAAAGCAATGTTAGACAACGGAAAGACTATTTCTGAGGAACATGTGCTAAAAATAATAGTATACGGACCTTGGTATACACAATGGTGGGCATTGGTCATTGCCGTCCTTGTTATAGCACTGGTGATTTTCGCAATCTTCCGTTTGTGGCCCTTTGTAATAGGTTATTACCAACAACGCCAGCGTGAACTAATGAATTTACAAAAGAGACAGTCAGAAATGTACACCATCTCGCAGGAACTGAGATCGAATGTCGTGAGCATGATTCCTCAGTTGGGATTGCTTATGCTCGACCCAAAGAATGCCGAGCAGAAAGAAACACTCATCGGCCTTCATCACGCTGCACGTCAGATGCTTGTCAGTCTAAACCAGCTGAAAGAAGATAAATTTGTAATGGTCAACGATGAAGGTATTGACAGTGGTTCGCTTACAGTCACCAACGATGATGATAACGTACTGATTGGAGATGAAGGAGTTGTTTCGGACGAGAGCGCAGGTAAGAGTGACTTCCTCATCAGTGATGATGGTATCATCGGATCTGATGGCACGCTTACCTCACTTGTACGTAAGAACGAGTACACTCTATTCCTGGTAGAACCTGACAAGGATATGCTGGAATTTGTGGCAGACTGCTTGAAGAGTACTTATAACGTTGTACCCTTTACAAATACCATGGCATGTTGGGATGCTATCCACGAAACTCGTCCCAACGTGGTTATGTGTGCCGAGAATATGCCGGAAATGTCGGGCTCCGAACTCTGCGAACGTCTTAAGAACGAGCGTTCGTTCGAGCGCATTCCTTATATTCTCACCACAGATGGTGTGCTTTCACAGTCTGAGGTTGTGATAAAGAAACTTTCCCTTATCGCAGACGATTATATACCCTCTCCATACAATCTTCAGAGTGTTATTTTACGCATCAACAACTTGCTGGGAGAACCTAACACGGGCGACACGGTGATGGACGATACACTAAGAGGAGCCATTGCCAACTGTAATTCTGTCAAGGCTCAGCTCAAGAGCGTGGTTGACCAGTATATCAAGGAAAATATCAGCCGAAAGGATCTAAGTTTTGAGGAACTCTGTCATGTGATGAACATCAGTCGTACGTTGCTTTTCCGCAAAGTAGAGTCGATAACGGGCTTTTCACCAACCGATTATATACGTCACACACGACTTGTAGAAGCTGCGAAATTACTGGAAAGCGGATATGTTTCACCAGCCGAGGTAGCACAAGAGTTGGGATTTGCCAATCTTGCTATGTTCAGTCGTTTCTTCCAAAGTGAATATGGTGTACTGCCATCTCAGTATGCCGATGGCGAACGAAAAGTTTGAGCGTAAATGAATCATTTTTTAAGAACAGTATTTTATCTGCTCATTATGACATCAAGCACCTTTGGCACTTTGGCGCAGACATCCTCCACACAACAGACTATCGATAGGCTTGTAGCACTAAATACACCTTTCTATGAGGCCAACAGTGTGGTGTTGCTGCCATCCGGAGCAGAGAAATTTCGTGATATGTTTGATGCTATACGTCAAGCACGCAAGTATGTCCATCTCGAATATTTCAATTATCGCAACGATTCAATTGGTTGGGCACTGTTCGGACTACTTGGCGAAAAAGCAAAAGAAGGTGTGGAAGTACGTGTTATGTGCGATGACTTTGGCAACCGAAGTAATGATCATCCGCTGACTCGTCATCACATGGACAGTCTACGTTCAATGGGTGTAAATATCAGCATCTTCGATCGCATGAACTTTCCGTGGGTCAACCACTTCTATCATCGTGACCACATGAAGATTGCTGTCATCGACGGACGCATTGCCTATAGCGGTGGTATGAATGTGGCAGATTATTACATACATGGGAAACCGGAAATCGGATCATGGCACGATATGCACATGCGTCTTGAAGGCCCGGTAGTCATGCGTTATGAACAGATTTTCTGTCAGATGTGGAAAGGTCAGACGAAGGAGGACCTTCCAGCGTCCATCTATGAAAACCTGGATAGTTTGAAAGACTTTAGCTATGTAGGTTTGAAAAAGGATGTTACGAATGATGCGTACGGCAAGAAGGTGGCCGTTGTATTTCGTAAGCCGGGCAAGGACAGTCCCTTAATGCGCAATGCGTATGTGGCTGCTATCGATGCTGCTAAGCATCATATCCAGATTGTCAATCCATATCCGACAGGGGTATATAGTGTTCGTAAGGCACTCTATAGGGCACTGAAGCGTGGTGTTCGTCTTGAATTTATGGTATCAGCAAAGAGCGATGTGCCCATAACCCCCGACGTAGTGGCTATCCAAATGCGTCGACTTATGCAACGAGGATGCGAAGTGTATTACTACGAAGAAGGCTTCCATCATAGCAAGTTCATGATTGTGGATGATGAGTTCTGCACGATAGGCTCTGCCAATATGGATGCCCGTAGTATGCTTTTTGATTATGAAGTCAATTCCTTTATTTTCAGTCCAGAAACGACGAAGGAGCTCCAACAGATCTTTGAACGTGATAAGGCGAAATGTGCTCTTTTGACCAAGGAGGGATACAAGAAACGCTTCAATGTGTGGCATCGCATGATAGGACGAATCTTTGGTGCTTTCAAAGGCTTCTTTTAGCTAACCTTACGTTAACGACGGTTACAATTTGCTAACTTATGCTTCGTTTTGATTGGTAAGACGCGCCAAGTAGTCATAATGTTCACCTTCCATGATTAGTTTGCAGTCCAGCCCGCAAAGTTGCGCTGTTGACTCAAGCGTGGCATAATCCACATATAGCCAATTGAAAGGATTGCCTACGGTATCACGGTAAACCATTTGATAATCAACTTCGCCATAATAGCCGGTTACGTCGCTGAGGTCGAGATTCCCATCCTCATCTTCATATAGATAACAAAGGTCGGATGAATCAATTAGCACCTGTCCTCCCTGGTTCAGCAACGACTTTAGACGTCGAAACAGGGTAGGGATGTTGCCAAGAGTTCCAGCTATTCCCGTTCCGTTCATTAGCATAAGGATAGTGTCGAACTTTTCCGTCAGGACATTTTTGTCATAGAAGTCCAGGCAACGCACATTGTCTATTCCTTGTATGCGCATGGCCTGACACGAAAGAGGAGAGATGTCAATAGCTGTAACGTCCTTACCATCATGTTGTAAAACCAAAGAGTGACATCCTGCCCCGGCACCCACATCCAGTATTTTACCTGTTGACATCTGCATTGCTCTTCGCTCAAGGGCAGACATTTCATTTTGTGTACGAAAAAGATAAGGTACGGGCATCTCGTCTTCTTCAAAAATAGAAGAGAGCACCCGCAGGGTGTCTGCCTTGCGGGTGCTTAGATAATCCATTATAGCACGACCCATGGGATCGTTAGCCTCTTTCATAAAAAATAATAATTCTTAAATCAGATATTGATTAGAGATGCTCTCGTTGTTCTCGACACGACGAATTGTCTCGGCCAACAGATTGGCGATGCTGACCTGGTTTACCTTCTTGCATCCCTTATTATAGGGAATACTGTCGGTAAAAATAATCTCGGTCAACGCACTATTCTCAACACGATCGCTGGCAGGTCCGCTCATGACGCAGTGGCTAGCAATGGCACGCACACTCTTGGCACCATGTTCCATCATCACGTCGGCAGCCTTTGTGATCGTACCGGCCGTGTCCACCATGTCATCGATAATCACCACGTTGGCATCTTTCACGTCACCAATGACCACAATGCTTCCTACCTCGTTGGGACGTGGACGCGTCTTGTTGCAGAGCACCAGTGGACAGTTGAAATACTTAGCATACGTGTTGGCACGCTTGCTGGCACCCATATCGGGAGCGGCAATGACCATGTTCTCGAGATTCAGACTCTCAAGATAGGGAATCATCACACTGCTGGCATAGAGATGATCTACGGGAACGTTGAAGAATCCCTGCTCCTGATCGGCATGAAGGTCGAGCGTGATAAGCCTTGAGATGCCCGCCACGCTCAGCATGTCAGCAATAAGCTTGGCACCGATCGACACACGTGGCTTGTCCTTGCGGTCCTGTCGTGCCCATCCGAAATAGGGTATAACGGCATTGATACTGCGAGCTGATGCACGTTTAGCTGCGTCGATCATCAGCAGTAGTTCCATGAGATTGTCGCTGTTTGGGAAGGTACTTTGGACGAGAAAAACGTCTTTGCCACGGATACTCTCTTCGTATGAAACAGAGAATTCGCCATCCGCAAACTTTGTAATGACAAGGTTGCCCAGCGGACAATCGAGTTTTTTACAGATCTTTTCGGCAAGGTAGCGAGTTGCCGTGCCGGAGAATACCAAATAAGAACTGTTTGAGGCCATTTGAGTTTTCGAGTAAAGAAAATATATATTGACGTTTATTTTTATTCAGAAGCTTTGCGAAGGTGACGGAAATGATTGAGCAACGATTTATAGTCGAGACCGTGATGCACATCAAAACGGTTCCACAAGTCGCCACAGACCACAGCACCACCGAATCCCATGTCTACCACCTGAGCGAGGTTGTCTAGCGTTATCCCGCCACTAGCCATCACTTTTCGGTCGATGACTCCCTTTCGTACTGCATCGTGCAAATTATCCGTTGAGAACAAACTTGGACGATGGTTAGCTGTCACGCCGTCAAAGATAGAATCGAGGAAGAAGTATTCGTACTTGCCTTTATTCTTCATCTCAGTCAGCTCCTCCAACGAGTAGCACGTTCGCGACTTTTTTCCTGTATAGTCCTTCGGTTCTTCGGGTTCATTTTTGCTGAGGTGTATGCCACGCAGATTGAATTCCTCCTTCAGATAGAAGTGGTTGTGCACCACAATGCGGTTATGGTACTGACTGGGTATGAGTGTAAGCAGACGTTCAGAAAGCACTGGCTCAGAAGTCGGCTTGCGTATGTGCAAGAAGTCCAGGCCTTCTTCGAAAAGAGCCGTAAGTATCTGGTCCTCTTCAACGAAAAAACTAGAAGTGCTTAATACTATCAGTTTCATAGCGCAAAGTTACGAAATATTTTTGAAACATTAGCCCTTTTGTGCGCTTATTTTATAAAAAAGGTATAAAAGAAAGGGCCTCACCTCCCGGTGAAGCCCTTCGTATGCTTGTTTGAAAGAATATTTGAAATGATTTGTGTTTTGAATTTCGACTCTCGATTAAGCCTCTGCAGGTGCTTCGGTTTCGGCAGCAGGAGCCTCCTCAGCAGCAGCCTCTGCTGCAGCAGCAGCTTCAGCCTCAGCCTTGGCAGCAGCCTCAGCAGCCTTCTTCTCGGCTACCTTAGCAGCAACGGCCTCGTTTACCTTCTTCTCAGCAGCAAGTGCAGCCTTTTCAGCAGCAGCCTTGTCAGCAGCCAGCTTAGCGGTTACAGCCTGCAGACCCTTCTGGCGGTCAGCTTTCCAAGCCTCAAACTTTACCTGACAAGTAGCCTCGTCGAAAGCGCCCTTCTTAACACCACCCTTAAGGTGCTTCATCATGTACACGCCCTCATTTGAGAGGATGTTGCGTACAGTGTCAGTAGGCTGTGCGCCACACTCTACCCAGTAGAGAGCACGGTCGAATTTCAAATCTACAGTGGCAGGATTGGTGTTGGGGTTGTAGGTACCAATCTTTTCTGTAAATCGTCCATCACGTGGAGCTCTTACATCAGCGATCACGATGCTGTAGAAAGCGTAGCTCTTACGACCGTGGCGCTGCAATCTGATTTTTGTTGCCATAAATCTTTTGTTTAATTAATAATTATAGGTTTGAAATATGCTGCCAACTCGTGACAGCGGTTGCAAAATTACTGCTTTTTTTTGAATTGACCAAACGAAATACTATCTTTTTGCTTTCATTGAGGCCTTTATGAGGTAAATGATAAGGCAACAATACATTCCGAACGACAAAAGTTCGCTTAAACTATTGTTCCACCATCCTTCATAGTCAAATTCAATACCTCCAAAACGCAAAGCCGCAGCGACCACTCCCATGAGAGCTCCACCAGCAATAAAGCCGCTTGCAATGAGCGTGCCACGTTCGCCTCGTGCATTATTGATTTCCTTATCCTCGGTACGTGTCGTCACGAACCAGTTGATAGCACCGCCCACCAGAATGGGTAAGTTGAGCTCGAGCGGGATGAACATACCCAATGCAAAAGCCAGCGCGCTGACCCCAAAGAAGTTGAGCGTGAGTGAGATGGCAGCACCGATGCCGTACAGCAGCCAGGGTGCCCCCTCTCCACTCATCAACGGTTCGATGACCGCAGCCATAGCGTTGGCCTGTGGTGCAGCAAGCTTACCGCTGTCAAAGCCGTATGTCTTATTCAGAATCATAATGACACCGGCCACCGTGACTGCACTGACCAGTGTACCCAGAAATTTCCACGTCTCTTGTTTGCGAGGAGTAGTACCCAACCAGTAACCAATCTTGAGGTCGGTAATGAAACCACCTGCCATGGAAAGAGCCGTACATACCACGCCGCCCATGATGAGAGCTGCCACCATGCCGCTAGTCCCCGACAAGCCTACAGCCACCATAATAACCGATGCAAGAATGAGCGTCATCAAGGTCATACCGCTCACTGGATTGCTGCCCACGATGGCAATGGCATTGGCTGCCACTGTGGTAAAGAGGAACGCAATGCAGAAAACGATAAGAATAGCCATCGAACTATACAGCAAGTTGCCCTGCATAACACCGAAATGAAAGAATAGGAAGGTGACGAAAAGTGTAATCAATACACTGACAACCACCCCCTTCATGGGGATGTCACGTTGTGTCCGCTCTGTGTTTCCATCCTGTTTGTTGCTTAGATTTGAAGTCAGGGAGAAGGCACCCAGGATAACCTTTCGGCTGTTCCAGATACCAATCACGCCGGCCATGGCAATGCCACCGATACCAATGCTCTTGGCATACTTGAACAGCAGTTCGGGTGAAGCCATAGCAGCCTGAACGCCATCAATGTCAAGGGTAGGGAAGAGTAGGGCAATGCCGGGCACGATGCCCCACCATACGAGCATGGAACCGCAGCAGATGATGAAGGCATACTTCAATCCCACGATGTATCCCATGCCCAGTACGGCCGCACCAGTATTAATCTTGAAGACTAGTTTTGCCTTCTCAGCCAATGTGTCGCCCCAAAGGACAGCACGACTAGTGAAGGACTCATGCCAGAGACCGAAGGTGGCCACAAGAAAATCGTACAAACCACCTATGATGCCGGCAAACAAGAGCGGCTTAACCTGTCCACCGCCCCTTTCACCCGTTACCAGAACCTGTGTGCTTGCTGTTGCCTCGGGAAAGGGGTACTTGCCATGCATATCCTTAACGAAATACTTTCGGAAAGGAATCAGGAATAGGATGCCCAGGATACCACCCAGCAGGGAGGCAATGAATATCTGCATGAAGCTGACCGTCAGTTCCGGATATTTACTTTGCAGAATGTAAAGAGCTGGAAGCGTAAATATGGCACCCGCCACAATGACACCGCTACATGCACCAATACTCTGTATGATGACATTTTCACCCATTGCCCCCTTGCGACGAGTAGCGCTGGACACACCCACAGCAATGATGGCAATGGGGATGGCAGCTTCAAAAACTTGTCCAACCTTAAGCCCGAGATAAGCACATGCCGCACTAAACAGGACGGCCATGAGGATACCCATTGAAACAGAATAAGCCGTAACCTCCTTCGGTTTCGAGGAGGCCGGCATCATGGGTTCGTAGGTTTCGCCTTCACGCAACTCACGCATTGCGTTTTCAGGCAATCCTTGATTCACGTTGTTTTTCATATACAAATTCGATGAAATAGTTCAGAACATCAGCGAGTCAGGCTCCATCCCATCTTCATGCCGTTGAAGTTTTTCAGCAACGAACTAATAGAAGACGAGTTCGAACCAAGTTTGCTTATTATATTAAATATGGTATTGGCATCAAAGAGCATGTAGAGCTGATTCTGGCTGATGGTGACGGTAGCGGTCATAGATGTGAGTCCGAGTGCACCATTCATCTTCAGTTGATTTCCCGACAGCACATAGGTACCTTTCGTGGTGCGAGTTCCTATGGTGACAGTCATATTGCCGGCTTTGTCAAAGGCAAACGTGCTGACACCCTGCTTCAGCCCCATTCTTTCGAGCTGCGTCTTGAGGGCGCTCTCAATCTTATTACCCATCAACTCACCACCGATATTGCCCAGCACACTGGTCGACTCGAAAGTTACCTGAGGCTGTGCATACACCCATGTCCCTACAATACTGTTGGCATTAATGGCACCACCGCCCAGGATAGCCGAAAGGATGTTGATGCCAGCATTTATCAGCGACCCCGTATTGCTATTGCCCAACGCATTGTTTGTTGACGTGTTATTGCTGGATTTTCCATTGGAAGCCGTGCCGATGGAAACCCCTTTGGCCGCATTGCCTTGGTTCAGCGAACCACCGTTCGTACCAATGCCACAAGAGCCCAAAAGAATGGAGGCAGACAAAGCTGTTACGAGAGAATAAAACTTTTTCATTGTTTATCTTGTTGTTAAATTAAAGTTTACAAGTGCGCGTGTAAAGGGAGTTGAAGGAGTAAAGGAATATCGGGGAATTAAAAGAATAAAAGGAACAAAAGGAGTTAAGGGAGTAAAAGACGAATATATTGCTTCTTGAAGATCGGGATGACAAGTCCTCGCAATTTTACATAAAATCTACAAGGGGCACCTTTTATACCTTCTATACCTTCTTTAATTCCTTAACCTCCTTTAACTACAATAATTCCTCTAACGACTCCCTTATCTCCTTAAACTCCCTTCTTATCGTTGACAAGCTGGGTGAAGGTTGCGGGTATGGGAGTCTCAAATTCCATTCGCTCGCCCGTAACTGGATGATAGAAGAACAAACGATAGGCGTGCAGGCAGAGCCGTCCCAGCGGGTTGGGTACGTACATGCCATCGAGGCCGTACTTGGGGTCGCCTACCACGGGGTGGCCAATGTCTTGCATGTGCACACGAATCTGGTTCTTGCGTCCCGTGTCCAATCGCATCTCTACGAGCGAATACTGTTCCCCGACCTGTAGTGTATGATAATGTGTTACGGCCAGCTTGCCTCCATTATCCACGGGCGAGGAGTAGGTGACGTACGCTTTGTTGTCAGTAAGCCAACTCTGTACCGTGCCGCCCTCTTTTTCCATCCTTCCGACAAGCACCGCACAGTATCGGCGGTCAAAGACACGTCCCTTCCAGTCGTCCTGCATTATCTTGGCAGCCTCAATGCTCTTGGCATACATCATCAGCCCACTTGTGTCGCGGTCAAGTCGGTGTACACAATGTGCATGGCACTTGAAGTGGCGACGTTGGAAGTATTCATCAAGCACGGTTTTCACACAAAACTGCTTGGCCTTAGCTGCCATTGAGAGTATGCCTGCCGCCTTCTGTATGACAATGATATCCTTGTCCTCGTATATGATTTTTATCCATTTGTTCAGCAATTCCGTGGAACGGCGATGACGGGTTATCCGTACCTTCATGCCAGGCTTAACCTGATAATCGTGTCGTGTGACAAGCTGGTTATCAACATACACACCATGTCCGTGCATGATATCCTTGAGCTTGTTTCGGCTGATGCCCGACATCTGCTTGCTAATAAATTCCGTGATGGTGCAAGTCTCTCGTACCGTAAACTCACGGTACTTGCTTGCAGCGTATGACTCACCTGTTTGGTTCCGCATGATTACATTTTTTCTTGTATTATGAATGCAAAGTTACGAAAAAGTTTTTTGATAATACCCTTTTCCTCTTTGTTTTTTTATCTTTTTCGCTCGTCGTTTGGCTATTTCGTTAATTTTATTTAACTTTGTGGCGGTATTAAGGCAAGAATGAAATGGAAGAGTTGATAGGCGCCATCAGCAATGCTCTGTGGGGATGGCCCATGATAATCATGTTGTTAGGTACGCATCTGTTCCTGACCATACGTTTGCGCTTCCCACAGCTGCATATCTTCAAGGCCATCAGGCTTAGTGTGACACGTGACAAGGGTGCTCCCGGCGATGTCAGTCAATTTGGTGCGCTGGCCACCTCGCTTGCCGCCACTATTGGAACGGGCAATATCGTGGGGGTAGCCACGGCCATTGCGCTCGGAGGTCCCGGTGCTGTATTCTGGTGCTGGATAACCGGTATACTGGGCATTGCCACGAAGTATGCCGAGGGGCTGCTTGCAGTGAAATATCGTGTTAAGACACGCAATGGCAAGATGATTGGCGGTCCCATGTTTGCCTTGCAAAAGGGGTTAGGAATGAAATGGTTAGCCATACTATTCTGTATCTTTACTGCAATAGCATCGTTTGGTATTGGCAACATGGTTCAGAGTAATGCTATTACATTGCTCTGCCACGAGACAATGGGCCTGCCACCCTGGAGCATTGGGCTCACAATCTCGTTCCTCGCAGCTCTCGTCATACTCTTTGGCGTGAAGGGCATTGCCAAGGTCTGCACCGCCTTTGTCCCCTTTATGGCCATCCTCTATGTAGTGGGATGTCTGTACATTCTTTTCGTCAATTCTGTCCACGTCCTACCAGCCCTTAGGATGATTGTCACCAGTGCCTTCGACCCCATTTCGGCCGGTGGCGGCTTCGTGGGCGGCAGCATCATTCTTACGGCACGCTATGGCATTGCCAGAGGCTTGTTCAGCAACGAGAGCGGTATGGGCAGTGCGCCCATCGTGGCGGCGGCAGCCCAGACCAAGGACCCCGTTCGTCAGGCCCTCGTTTCCAGTTCCGCCACATTTTGGGACACCGTTGTAATATGTCTCCTCACCGGACTCGTCATCGTCAGCAGTATGATAGGCTACGACGACATCAGCGCCTCCGATGGTGGCGCACTCACCAAGGCGGCCTTCAGCAAGATCCCCCTCATTGGCTCGCCTCTGCTCACATTCGGCATTGTGACGTTCGCCTTCAGTACCATTCTGGGATGGAGCTACTATGGAGAACGTGCCGTCGAATACCTTGGCGGCCGTTCCTTGATTATGGCCTATCGGATACTCTACATCATAGCCATCTTCCTGGGCAGTATGTTTGAGCTCAGTCTTGTCTGGAATCTATCCGATCTGATGAATGCCATGATGGCCTTCCCCAACCTTGTCAGCCTGTTGTTGCTGAGCGGAGTGGTGTGGAACGAAACCAAACGAGGAATGAAAAATCTTTAAACGACCCTAATCTCCCTGAACGACTAATCCAAGCAGAGATGAACGAAATACTGACCAGCGGGCAGAATCCTCGCATCAAACAACTGATGCAACTGCAACAGAAATCCTCAACGCGACGCAAGCTCGGCCTTTTTGTGGTGGAGGGGCAACGCGAGGTAATGCATTGCATAGCATCCGGTTACCAGATAGATACTGCCTTCTATTGCCCATCGATACTATATGCTACCAACACGTCAACGCTGCACCGCAGCAATTCCGACGTTGATGCTGCTCAGTTACTGGCTATAGCAAGGGATAGGGTAGAGGTGTCCCCCGAACTGTATGACAAGATTGCCTATCGTGGCGGCACAGAAGGCATTATTGCCACCGTCCACGAACGTTCCTTGACGCTCAGCAACCTCAGGCTAAGCCCCTCACCGCTTATCATCGTTCTGGAGAGGGTAGAGAAACCCGGCAACCTCGGTGCAATATTGCGCAGCGCGGATGCTGGTGGTGCTGATGCCGTCATTGTCTGCGACCCCTTGACGGACATACACAACCCCAACCTCATTCGCAGTTCCGTAGGAGCCATCTTCAGCGTGCCATGCGTTGCGTGCACTTCATCGGATTGCATCAACTTTCTCAAGGCACATCATATCCAGATTCTTACGGCACAGTTGCAGGACTCCAGTCTCTACTACGACACACCGATGGACATTCCCACCGCCATTGTCATGGGCACCGAGGCCACCGGACTTACCCCCCAATGGCGCGAGGTTGCCGATGCCCATATCCGTATCCCCATGCTCGGAAAACTCGACTCTCTGAACGTATCCGTCAGCGCAGCCATCCTACTCTTTGAAGCTGTCCGACAGCGAGCCAACAAGTACTAAAGTGTTGCAGTACGTTAAAAACTTCACAAAACAACCCGTTTTTTGAAAAATATCGCTCTTTCATCGGTGTTTTCTCGAAATATTGTCGTATCTTTGTACAAAATTTATTTTTATGCAACAACATATTCGAAACTTTTGTATCATAGCACATATAGACCACGGAAAATCTACCTTGGCTGACCGACTTCTGGAATTTACCAAAACCATACAGGTCACACAGGGGCAGATGCTCGATGACATGGACCTCGAACAGGAACGAGGCATCACAATCAAAAGCCATGCCATACAGATGGCCTATACATACAAAGGCGAAGAATACAAGCTCAACCTCATCGACACACCCGGACACGTCGATTTCAGCTACGAAGTCAGCCGTTCCATAGCTGCATGCGAGGGAGCTCTCCTTGTCGTTGATGCCACACAGGGCGTGCAGGCACAGACCATCTCCAATCTTTACATGGCCATCGATCACGACCTCGAGATCATTCCCGTCATCAACAAGTGCGACATGCCCAACGCCATGCCCGAAGAGGTGGAGGACGAAATCGTAGACCTCATAGGTTGCGATCGTGCCGACATCATACGGGCCAGTGGCAAGACAGGAATGGGCGTCGAAGAAATCCTACAGGCTGTGGTCGAACATATACCAGCCCCCAAGGGCGACGAGAACGCTCCGCTTCAGGCTCTCATCTTCGACTCTGTCTTCAACTCCTTCCGTGGCATCATAGCCTACTTCAAAATTGTCAATGGCAGCATCCACAAGAATGAGGAAGTTGTCTTCATCAATACCGGCAAGCAGTACAAGGCCGACGAGATCGGAATCCTTAAGATGGACCTCTCTCCGCGCGACGTGCTGCATTGTGGCGACGTAGGCTACATCGTCAGTGGCATCAAGACGGCCACCGAGGTTAAAGTGGGCGATACCATCACTACCGTTGCTAACCCCAACAAGCAGAGCATCAGTGGATTCGAGGAAGTCAAGCCTATGGTCTTTGCCGGTGTCTATCCCATTGAGTCGGAGGACTTCGAGAACCTGCGCGCCTCGCTCGAGAAACTGCAACTCAACGACGCCTCACTGACCTTCATGCCCGAGTCGTCGGTAGCATTGGGCTTCGGTTTCCGATGCGGCTTCCTTGGCCTTCTCCACATGGAGATTGTCCAGGAACGTCTCGACCGTGAGTTCAACATGGATGTCATCACCACCGTCCCCAACGTGTCCTACCTCGTCTATGACAAGCAAGGCGAAGTCAAGGAGGTGCACAACCCAGCCGGCATGCCCGACCAGACGCTCATCGACCACATTGAGGAGCCATACATCCATGCCAGCGTCATCACCACTACCAACTTCATTGGTCCCATCATGACCCTTTGCCTCGGCAAACGTGGCGAACTCGTTAAGCAGGAATATATCAGCGGAAACCGTGTCGAGTTGCAGTATCTCATGCCACTGGGCGAGATAGTCATCGACTTCTACGACAAGCTGAAGAGCATCTCCAAGGGCTACGCTTCCTTCGATTATCATCAAGCAGGCTTTCGCCCCTCAAAGCTCGTTAAGCTCGACATCCTGCTCAACGGCGAACCCGTGGATGCACTCAGCACGCTGACCCACGCCGACAATGCCGTCGACTTTGGCCGTCGTATGTGCGAGAAACTCAAGGAATTACTTCCTCGTCAGCAGTTCGATATTGCCATTCAAGCTGCCATCGGTGCCAAGATCATTGCGCGAGAGACGGTTAAACAGGTACGCAAGGACGTACTCGCCAAATGTTATGGTGGTGACGTGAGCCGTAAGCGCAAGCTCCTCGAGAAGCAGAAGAAAGGAAAGAAGCGTATGAAGCAGATCGGCAACGTACAGGTACCGCAAAAGGCCTTCCTCGCAGTACTTAAATTAGATTAACTAAGTGGTTCTTGTGTCTTTCGTGTGAACGGAATAAAAATATCAACAAAGAAAACAAACCTCAAATCAACTACTAAACAGTTTACCAACAAAAACACAACAATGGATCGTAGACGAGACGTAGCAAGAGAAATAGCAAGACTGTATTGTACGCTGTCACCAATGGCAATACAAGCACTTGCCAACATACTTCAGCCAATGAAACTCCTGAAGGGAGAACGCGTTTTCCCCGAAGGAGAGATTTGTGGAGCCATGTACTTCGTGGACAAGGGCATGGTAAGGCAATTCTACTACAAGAACGGCAAGGACGTCACTGAGCATTTCTCCTACGAAGGCAGAATAGTCTTCTGCATCGAGAGTTTCCTCAAGCAAGAACCCTCACGACTTATGGTTGAGACACTCGAGAACAGCATGCTCTATGCCATACCGCGCGAAAGCCTGCACCTCCTTATGAGTACCAATCAGGAAATACTTACTCTTTACCGTAAGATTCTCGAACACGCACTCATCAGCAGCCAGGAACATGCCGACAGCCAGCGATTCGAAAATGCGTCAGAACGATATTCACGTTTACTCCGCACAAAACCCGAAATCATCCTTCGTGCACCCATGGTCTATGTAGCCTCATTCCTGCAAATGACGCCTGAGACCCTCTCACGTGTGCGCTCCACCAAGGAATAATGTATTGTAACATTTGTTTTCAACACCAATTACCATATTTTTTTTAAAAAGAATGGTAAGAAACAGAACAAATAGATTTTTATAAAGTACAAGAAGCAATATTCCAATCGACATTATGTTTAATAGTAGTAAAATCACAAGTTAGTGCTAAGCAGCATTAATAGTTCGTCATAAACAGCATTGAACTTTGTGAGACGTCGAAAAGTAGAGATAAACGATTTGTCAAGTAAAAAGTACGCCGTCGAGCTGACTTACTGTTTTGCTTTAGCACAATCTACACATACTATTTGCTTTAACACGATTTCGACAATTACCAAAATCAAACTCGATTTGAGGAGACACTGGCAACAAAAAAAAGAGAGTTCTGTAAAGAACTCTCCTAAGAATTTTCTGAGCCTCTTGTCGGATTCGAACCAACGACCCCGAGATTACAAATCACGTGCTCTGGCCAACTGAGCTAAAGAGGCGGGTGGGAAAGCGATCTATATCGCGCCGCTACAACCAAGTACCTTTGCTGCGATCAAGCCCTGGAGGATTCCGAGGGAGCATGCCGTACAGGACTTTCCCGTTTTGCGAGTGCAAATTTACGATGTTTTTTTTAATCTGCCAAATTTTTGGCGTTATTTTTTATTTACGCGTTAAAAAAAAACAAATATGAGGTATAGAATAATAATAATCTTCGTGCGTACGTGCGTATATCGTGTTTTTTGTGTATCTTTGCATCGATTATGGAACAATTTGATTACAGAAACGCACAAAGGTATGCTATGCAACTTGGATTGGTCACCAGCCCGTTCTGGTCAGGTAGCTTCCTGATGTGTATGTATACATTCCCCTCGCTGCTTACCGACGTGGGCACGTTGCTAGGTTTGTCTTCACTCGTCTTTGTGGGCATGAAACTACGACGTCTGCGCCGCGAGTGTGGTGGTGTGTCGGTTCTGCGCTGCCTGTGGCTGTCGTGGTACACCTTCATGTGCACGGTGCTGCTCACGACGGCAGTGCAGTATATTTACTTTGCCTTCCTGGACAATGGCAGGATGTATGCCCGCTTCGAATCTTTCTTCAGTTCGAAGGAGGTGGAAGGCCTCTATACACAGATGCAGATGCAAGACGTACTAACGCAGATGCAGGAGTTGGTGCATCAGTTTGGCGAGGTCACGGTCCGTGAACTGGTGATGAGTTTCATGTCAATGAACATCATGCTGGGCGTACTCTTCTCGCTGATGTCATTGCTGTTCATCGTAGGTGTTAAACAGCATCCCACGAGCGGACAGGAGGGATGAGAAGGAAAAAGATAGAATAGATTTAACTGACAAATATGGATATAACAGTCATAGTGCCTCTTTTCAACGAGGAGGAGTCGTTACAGGAACTTCATGCCTGGATAAAAAGAGTGATGGAGGAGCATGGATTCTCATACGAGATCATCTTTATCAATGACGGTTCAACGGACAATTCGTGGAAAGTGCTGGAGGATTTGCGGAAGGAACATGCCGAGGTGCATGCCATCCGTTTTCGTCGCAACTACGGCAAGAGCCCAGCCTTGTTCTGTGGCTTTGAGCGAGCTCAGGGCGACGTGGTCATCACGATGGATGCAGACTTGCAGGATTCGCCCGATGAGATTCCGGAGCTGCGTCGAATGATTGTGGAGGATGGTTACGACCTCGTAAGCGGTTACAAGATGAACCGCAGCCAGGGAGACCCATTGTCGAAGACCATCCCCACGAAGCTCTTCAACGCTACAGCCCGCAAGGTGAGTGGCATCAAGAACCTTCACGATTTCAACTGCGGTCTCAAGGCGTATCGCAACAAGGTGGTAAAGAACATCGAGGTCTTCGGCGAGATGCACCGCTACATCCCCTACCTGGCCAAGGAAGCAGGCTTCAGCCGCATTGGCGAGAAGCGAGTTCACCATCAAGCCCGCAAGCATGGCAAGTCTAAATTCATGGGGTGGAACCGCTTTGTGAATGGTTACCTTGACCTCATCACGTTGTGGTTCCTGAGCACATTTGGCAAGAAGCCGATGCATGTCTTCGGCTTCCTGGGCAGCATCATGTTCATGCTAGGCCTTGTGGCCGTGCTCATCGTGGGTGGCAACAAACTTTACTGCCTGTGGGCGGGCATCCCCCACCCTCTTGTCACGTCATCGCCCTACTTCTACATAGCGCTGACCATGATGCTGCTGGGCACGCAGCTCTTCCTGGCAGGTTTCCTGGGCGAGCTGATAAGCCGCAATTCACAGGAAAGAAACAAGTATCACATTGCAGAGGAGTTTTAAGCGGTGAGGACATTGAGAAAGACACTGACCCTGCTGGCTGCGGGATTGCTGACCTTATCGTGCGACGACATTGACTGCACGCTCAACAATACAGTGGTGTGCAAGTTGGCCTTCTACGATTCCGAGGGCAATGCCGTGCAGATACAGGACACACTCGACATCTATACCGAGGGCATCGAGATGCCGCTCTACAACAAGGGCACAGGTACGTCGGGCATTAACATTCCGCTCAGCTACTTCAAAGATAAGGACACACTTCAGCTTGTTGTCTATGGCGATGACTATCTGTATGAGGATTGGCTGATTATCGCGAAGCAGAATACGGAGCACTTCGAGAGTCTGAACTGCCCCGTCAAGATGTTTCATACACTGACCGACGTAAGCGTCACCGGACGGAGTTTCATCGATTCTGTCAGCATTACAAACCCCAACGTGGAATACAACAATGGCGAGAATATTAAGATATATCTGCATACTGGCAGGTAGCCTCCTGCTTTGCCTCCCATCTTCAGCCAAGAAAAGTAAGTACAGGCTGGAGAAGGAAATGCCAACGGCTAAGTTCATCAATGGATTTGGCGTGGGAATTGATGGCGTGGGCCTTATCATGAAGGCGGCAGGCGGACGCTTTGCCAACATGGAGGTTATGGGGCGTCTGAACCTACTGGAGAAATATTTCCCCATCGTCGAACTTGGCATCGGAGACTGTTCGCGCAACGGAAACGAGCAGAGCACCCATTTCCATACACGTGCGCCTTACTTCCGTGTGGGAGCTGACTACTGCCTGACAAAGAAACGCAACGGCAACAGACTCCTGGTGGGCTTACGCTACGCTTTCTCTACGTTCAAGTACGACTACAGCAATCCAAACTTTACGGATGAGACGTATGGCATCACACACCCCATCGAGTTGGAAGGACTGAACGGAAAGATGCACTGGCTGGAAGTATGTGTGGGAGCAGAGACACGCCTCTGGTCTATCATCCGGCTAGGCTTTACGATTCGTTACAAACCGCGCATCTACACGGATTTCAGCGAACATGGCGACCCTTGGTACGTGCCGGGATTTGGAAAGAATGGCAGTACGACATGGGGCGGCAGCGTGAACTTGATGTTTGATATTTAAGCATTTAACGATGACAGAGAAGTTAAAGAAACAACCATGGATGTGGCGTCTGCCCTTCCTGATGCTCCTTATCGGTGTGTCGACATGGGCTATACGACGCAACCAGGAGAGCCTCGACAATGCACCTTGGCAGAAGAGCGAGGGAGGCGTCTTCGGCACCTTCTACCACATCACCTACCAGTGGCCCGAAAGCCTACAAAAGGAAGTGGATGCAGCCCTGGACAGCGTCAACAACTCGCTTTCTATGTTCAACCCAAGTTCGACGGTAAGCCGCATCAACAGCAACGAGGATAACCATACCGACGCCATGTTCGAAGAAGTATTCCGACTGGCACAACGCGTCAGCAAGGCCACTGATGGTGCCTTCGACGTAACCGTGGCCCCACTGGTCAATGCCTGGGGTTTCGGATTCAAGAACGGTACCCTGCCTGACTCGCTTCAAGTAGACAGCCTTCGCAGCCTTGTGGGCTGGCAACGTGTACGCCTCTCCAAGGGATGCCTTGAGAAGGAGGACGCACGTATGGTCCTCGACTTCAGTGCCATAGCCAAGGGGTACGGATGCGACGTGGTGGGTAACGTGCTGCACCGTCATGGTGTGAAGAACTTCATGGTGGAGATTGGTGGCGAAGTGGTGACCGAAGGCCACAATGCCAAGCGCAAGCCCTGGAGCATCGGAGTCAACAAGCCAGAGGACGACACGCTCAACGTCAACAACGAACTTGAGACGGTGTTACATTTGACACACTGCGCCATGGCCACAAGCGGTAACTACCGCAACTTCTACGTGACGGAAGACGGACGAAGGGTGGCACACACCATCGACCCGCACACCGGATATCCCGTGCAGCATAGCATACTTAGTGCCACGGTGCTGGCTCCCACCTGTGCCGAGGCCGATGCCTTTGCCACTTCGTTCATGGTGATGGGACTAGACAAAGCCAAGCGGGTCCTGGATGTCGAGAAACAAATCAAGGTGTTTCTAATCTATGCTGACGGAGAAGAGAACAAGGTCTATCGCACGGTTGAGGAATAGAACGTAACAACATTTTTGTTCTATCCACAAAGCATTCCCCTAAGGTCACAATATTAATCCAACTTTCACGAAACAGATTTTTGCATGACATTAGCCAAGCTATATGAGACCCTCACCTCGCTGCCACTGTTCCGGGGCATCAGCGCAGCAGAGCTGTCTCGGGTATCCGATGAAGTGGGATTACGATGGATGGATGTCGGCATCGACCAGCCCTTCATCCAGGCCGATGAACCATGCCATCACCTCGTCTATCTCGTCGAGGGCGAGATGATCCGCTCTTCGTCCCACGACGAGGGGACCTATAGCGTGAGCGAATACGTCAAAGCCCCCTACCTCATAGAGCCCGAACAGCTCTACGGACTGACTTGTGCCTATCAGGCCAACTACCGTACGACGAAAGCCTGTAAGGTGCTGCTCATCAGCAAGGATGACGTCCGACGCACTTTGCTCGAAATACCCGTTTGGCGCATCAATCTGCTCAACCTCTATGCCTCTGCCCTCTGCAAGGAACGTAGCCTTCATCAGCCAAGATACTACAACATCTACGAGCAGATAATGCACTTTGGGGCAGATCGGCCCGTAACGCTCCGCATCCGCATGGCAGACCTGGCACGTTACATGGGTGTGTCGCGCACTACCATCTCGCATACGCTCCACGAGTTGGAGCAGCAAGGCAAAGTAAAGTTGTCGCCAAACGTGATTCAATATCTGTAGTAAGAAATATACATAATATATATATGAACGTATTCCTGGACAAATACACCACTCCTTACGAGACCGTCCCTTTTGGACAAATCAAGTTTGAAGATTATGAGGAGGCCATGATAGAGGGCATGAAGCGTGAGAACGACGACCTACAACGCATGCTCGACAACCCTGAGCCGCCCACCTTCGACAACACCATCGACACTGTCGATGACCGTACCCTCAGCCGGGTTTCCTCGACCTTTTTCAACCTTCTCTCAGCCGACACCTCGGACGAGATGGACGAACTGGCCCAGAAGATGCAGCCACTGCTGACTGAGCACGCACAGAATATCATCCTCAACCCCCGATATTACGAACGCGTGAAGGCTGTCAAGGAGCATCATCGGCCGCTCACACCCGAGGAGCAGATGTTACTCGACAAGATCTATGAGAGTTTTGAACGCAACGGAGCCACGCTGGACGAGGAACGAAAGGAGAAGTTCCGCCAACTAAACCAGCAACTGGCTATGGCCACCCTACAGTACCAGCAGAACGAACTCAAGGACACCAACAAATACAGTCTGTACATTGAGGATGAGGAGCAACTCAAGGGATTGCCACAATCGCAGCTTGACAGTGCACGGCAGACTGCACGTGAGGCTGGCAGGGATGGCTACCTCTTCACGCTCCATGCTCCCTCCTATGCACCCTTCATGCAGTATGCCGAAAACCGCGAACTGCGACGTCAACTCTACATGGCACGCAACACCATCTGTACCCATGACAATGCCTATAACAACAAGGAACTGGTACGGCAAATCGTCAACCTGCGCTGTCAGATAGCACAGTTGCTGGGCTATCGCAACTGGGCCGAATACGTGCTCAAGCGACGTATGGCAGAGGACACCGACCATGTCATGGCACTCCTGCAACAGCTACTGGATGCCTATCTGCCCACGGCACAGAAGGAAGTGGCCGAGGTGGAGGCATTGGCCAGACGCATGGAGGGCGAGGACTTCGAACTCATGCCATGGGACTTTGCCCACTACAGCCATTTGCTCAAGATGGAGCGATACAACATAGATGCCGAAATGCTGCGTCCCTACCTGGAGCTGTCGCGCGTTATCGAGGGAGTCTTTGGCCTGGCCACCCGTCTTTATGGTATCACCTTTCACAAGCGTCCCGACATACAGGTCTACAATCCAGAGGCCGAGGCGTGGGAGGTGCGCGACGAGAAGGGCGACTTCCTGGCCATACTCTATACGGACTTCCATCCCAGAAAGTCGAAGCAGAGCGGAGCCTGGATGACAAGTTACAAGGAGCAGTACCTTGAGCGCAGGTCGGACGGCAGCACGTACGACAGCAGGCCCATCGTAAGCGTCACCATGAACTTCACAAAGCCGACCGATACCAAACCCGCCCTGCTCACACTGGACGAGGTTGAAACCTTCCTTCATGAGTTCGGACATGCCCTGCACGGCATGTTCTCCAAGGTCAGATTCGAGTCGCTCAGTGGCACCAACGTCTACTGGGACTTCGTGGAACTACCCTCCCAGTTCATGGAGAACTATGCCGTCGAACCCGAATTCCTGCACACCTTTGCGCGCCATTACGAGACCGACGCTCCCCTACCCGACGAACTCATCGACCGCATTCGTCGCAGTCGTAACTTCAATGTAGCCTACGGTTGCATACGTCAGGTCAGCTTCGGACTGCTCGACATGGCCTACTACACATTGGAAGACAAACTGCCCGACAACCTTTCCATCGAAGCCTTCGAAAAGAAGGCATGGAGCCAGGCACAGCTGCTCCCCCAAGTCGACGGCACCTGCATGTCGGTTCAGTTCGGACACATCATGTGCGGAGGTTATTCGGCAGGATATTACAGTTACAAGTGGGCTGAAGTACTTGATGCTGATGCATTTAGCGTATTCCAGCAAGAGGGCATCTTCAATCGCTCTACAGCCCAGCGCTTCCGTGATGAACTGCTCTCCAAAGGTGGCACGGAACCACCCATGACACTCTATCGTCGTTTCCGTGGCGGCGAACCCAGTATTGATGCTTTACTCAGACGAAATGGAATTAAAGATTGACAAGAAACAACGCGAGCTGGACATGCGCTACCTGCGAATGGCCACTATATGGAGCGAGAACAGCTACTGCGAGAGACGTAAGGTGGGAGCGCTCATCGTCAAGGATAAGATGATAATCAGCGACGGGTACAACGGCACGCCGACGGGGTTCGAGAACGTCTGTGAGGACGAGAACAACGTCAGCAAGCCCTACGTCCTCCATGCTGAGGCCAATGCCATCACCAAGATAGCACGCTCAAGCAACAACAGCGACGGAGCCACACTCTACGTCACCGACTCGCCTTGCATCGAGTGTGCAAAACTCATCATACAAGCAGGCATCAAGCGAGTCATCTATATGCGCGAATACCGTCTCACCGACGGAGCGGACCTCCTCAAGCGCGCTGGCATTGAGGTTGTATACATGCCCGAACCATAAGACTAACAGCTACAATGAACAAGCATAGATTCACCCCCCTTCTGATGGCCCTCAGTGTTGTCATCGGCATACTACTCGGACTATTTTACTCCAATCACTTTGCCACCGGCAAACTGAAGATAATCAATGGTGGAGCCAACAAACTCAACAACCTTCTTGAGGCAATACAGAACAACTACGTCGACGAGGTTTCGCTAGACACCATCATCGAAGATGCCATACCGCTCATACTCAAGGAACTCGATCCACATTCCGCCTATATCAGTGCCGAGGATGCCAGTTCCGCCAACGATGAACTTCGTGGTTCATTTAGTGGCATTGGTGTAAGTTTCTCCATGCAGAAGGATACCGTCACCATCATGCAGATTATCAAGGGAGGCCCCTCCGAGAAGGTGGGCATGATGCCAGGTGACCGCATCCTGACAGCCAACGGAGACACACTCATCGGCATGGACAGCAACGACGTGATGAAGAAGCTCAAGGGAAAACGCGGCTCCAGCGTCAAGCTAGGAGTTTTGCGTCGCGGCAAGCCCCTCACCTTCTCGCTCACACGCGATGACATACCCGTCCAGAGCGTCGATGTCAGCTACATGGTAAACAGCAAGACGGGCTATATCAGTGTCGAGAGTTTCGGTGAGCGTACTTACTCCGAGTTTGTCGTGGCACTAGCCGAACTCAACATGCAGGGCATGCAGAGTCTCATTGTCGATTTGCGGGGAAATCGTGGCGGATACATGCACATAGCCATACAGATGGCCAATGAATTTCTCAGCAAGAACAAACTCATAGTCTTCACACAAGGCTTGCACAGCCGACGCGAAGAGTACCGAAGCGACGGAAGGGGCTCCTTCCAAAAGCTGCCACTCGTCGTGCTTGTCGACGATGGAAGTGCCTCGTCAAGTGAAATCTTTGCCGGAGCCATGCAAGACAACGACCGAGCCACCATCATCGGCCGTCGTACCTTCGGTAAGGGACTCGTTCAGCAGCCCATGGATTTCAAGGATGGATCGTCCGTCCGACTTACCATCGCACGCTACTACTCACCCTCTGGACGCTGCATCCAGAAACCCTACATCCCCGGACATGACGAGGAATACGAAATGGAACTGATCAAACGATACGAGCGTGGCGAGTACTTCAACAGCGATAGCATCAGAAAGGATGGCGAAGAGTTCCATACCAGCCTCGGACGCGTTGTATATGGAGGAGGAGGCATCACTCCCGACATCTTCGTGCCCGAAGATACCACGGGTATGACCAGCTACTACAAAGAGGCCATCATGGGCGGATACATTCGCGAATACGCCTTCGAGTACACTGACGAGAATCGCACTAACCTCGACAAATTCAGCAAAGTGGAAGATATTGAACGGTACCTTCGCAAGCAGAACCTGCTTGAGAAATTCGCACAGTATGCAGCCAACAGAGGACTGCAACGACGCAACCTCATGTTGCAACAGAGCCGAAAGCTCTTCGAACGATACCTCTATGGCTCCATCATATACAACGCCAAATCTACCCAGCAGTATCGTGAGTTCAACAACCTCTATGACCCCACGTTCAAGCGTGCTATACAGGTCATACAAGACGGAAAAGCAAAACCCACAGCGGGAATGGAATACTAAGCATTACCAAACATAGAGGGCGTAGCATCATCACGCCCCACCTCCCCCTCTGAACAGGTTCCGCATTTGCGGTAATCATCACTAAAGGATACATGGACAGGTCCGTTGACTCCAATTAAAGTCAAGGCGACCTGTCCTTCTTGTAACCCTTAAATCAAGACCGCCAAACGGGACTGAACGTAAAACGGGATATAGAATAAGAGAAGGCTCCCACCCCCTACCCCTAGGAGCCATGATTTAGCAATGGTAACGATATACCTTTGCAATTGGCTGCAGGTTACTTCCACTCTTCGAACGGTATGTAGTCGTTCTCCTTGTCGATGTGGAAATTGGAGTTGATGATAGCTTCTACGAGTTGTGGCTTGTCTCCATGGTCGTTGTAGAAGTCGAGGAAGACGATGCCGAAGTTGTTGTAGCCTTTGGACTCGATGACCTCGCGGAGGGCTTTGTTCATGGGTTTGCGTATGTTGGTGGCTCCCCATGCCGAGTAGTAGGGTTTATGGTGGCGCGGATCCCACGCAATGGAGTTGAAGGTAATGTACCACTTGTGTGGGTCGGTGTTCTCGAAGGCATTGCGTAGGTGCTGCTCTACGAGTTTTAACTTCTTGAATGTCTTGTGCTGTTTGTACACGTCTTCCACGCAGAAGCCTTCGTGTTCGAAGACGGCATTGTCCTGGAATAGTAGCAGCTTGCCGTAGGGACAGGCTTCCTGCCGACGGATGACGAGAATCTTGCCTCGCAGTTCGCTGATTGGCGTGGCGCCATCGAAGTCCTGTACGAGTATGTCGCGATAGGGTTCGATGTGTTGGTTGAAATTCTCCTTCATTTCGTCACTCCACTTGCCTCCCTCGTCGCTTCCTATCATGGCGACGAGAACTTCTGAGGGATTTTTCTGCAGAAAGCGTGCCATGTCGGGGAGAGTCTCGTCGAAACCTTCGCGACAGGTCATCGTGTGACCGTACTTCATGTTCTTCTTGAGTCGGATGTCGAAGGCTCGTATGCCGTCGTAGAGCTGTTCGGTAATGGTGAAGTTCTGCGTATGTCCCATGTGTGTGAGACCCGACTCGGGGAGTGAGGCTGTGCCTGCATCGTGGGTTCCGGGCATGGCCACACGACTGATGGGCTTGTCGTTGGGCAAGCGTTGCATCCAGTTGCTTCCGGAGGCTTTGAGGCGGTCGATGTAGAGGTAGTTGCGTGTGCCTCGCTTCTTGGACTCGATATAGATTCGGCAGAGGCGGTTGTTGAGGTTGGCGGTTCCAATGATGCTGTATGAGGAATGGGATGCAAAGTCCTTGGCTCCAATCTGATAGAATTGTCGTGTCTCCTTGCCGTGGCAGAGACAGAAGTCGGGTATCTCTACCTTGACTGGCGACATGGTGCCGAAGGTGTTGCTGCGGACGTAGAACGTGAGTTTGCCACGAAGTGCGTAGTGTAGCATCTCGGGGTACCAGTGCTTGGGCGTCTGGTCGATACTGAGTTGCGCCTTCCACCAGTTAGCGGGTCTGAAACTGAGTCGGTGTCCGGCCTCGACGACGATGTCTCCGTTCTTGTCCATGGGGATGAAGGTGCCTTGTGTGAGCCTTTCCTCAGTGTCCTGTCCCGGTGTGACGACTCCGTCTTGTATCTCAAAGTAACCGTACTGTCCGTCAGGTCCTTCGACGAGATCACATCCTAAGATGTCGAAGTTGAAACGGTCGGTATGATAACGTGTAGGCTTGTTGTCTGCGAGGTAAGTGCTACCTAGGTGGAGGTTGCTGGATGGGAGCGTGTCGTGCATCTCGGCAATCTGTCGCTTGGTCAGCGCAGCGTTGATGTAGGCCTGCCTGTCCTTTCCGTTCCATCGATATTGCTTCTTGCGTCCGAAGCAGTATCCCACGTAGACATTGGTCTGCCCGAAGGCACTGGTGATGTTGACGTCATTGGACCGCAGCAGGAAGGCATTGGCATTGGCGTTGATACCGGCTCGCCATCGGTTGTGGTTGTAGGTGAGGCTAAGTCGTGCGTGGAAGTTCGTACCGAAGTTGGTCTGGTACTTGTCGATGACGAAGTCCTCGGGTCGGCTGTACGGTCCTTTGAAGTAGTTGTTGATGGCCTCGGAGAGGTCATAGCGGGTAAGGTTGGCAAGCGACCAGCTGTTGTCGTAATGTACGCGCTTGATGCCGGGCGAAGCGATGACAGATATGCCCAGTAGGAGACGTCGGGAGAAGACGAGGTTGTAGGCGTAGCCCAACTGCAGGTGCCAGTCGTCGATGGTGGTGACACTGGGTATGGTGTTGCAGATGGCATTGAGTTCGCCCGTGTCGGTAAGGCGGACAGTTGTTCCGTCATCATCAAGCTTAATATTTCCGAAAAGATAGGGCTGCAAGGAGGGATTATTGTAAATCCGCTTGAAGTTCTGGCAGTAGACATCGTTCTGGTCGAGGTCATAGAGCGTGGTGAGGTAGGACGTGTACTGGTCAATGTTGGAGAAGTTGCGTCCGTTGTTCTTGGAGGCCTCGCTGAGCAAAGATGAGAGCTGCGCCTTGCTTAGCTTCTGGGAGACGGAATTGAAGGTGGAGTTGACCACGGCATCGTTGAGGTCGGTGCTGATCTTCTGCCTTGTATAGCCAAGTCCGATGATGGGCGACCCGACGGAGCGGAGCTGAATGGCTCCATTGGAGAATGCAGCGGGGTTTGAGTACTTGCGATGGTTGGTGAAATAGTTGATATTGATGCCAGTGACGTCATACTCAATGAGGTCTTCGATGAGCGACTCGGATTGTCGGATTCGCTCGGTTATATCATACTGACTGGGTGCTCCGGCATTGGGGTCTACGTTGGCGAGAATAGCCTTTGTGGTATAGAAATCGCCCCCCGTCCGTCTGCGAATAAGGTCTATATTAAAGAGGTTTGAGTTGATGGAAAGCGTGAACTCATTCCTGCGTTTTGTGCCTCTGAGTGCATTGAGGTCGATGGTATATCCATACATCAGGAAGGAGTACCCCAACTGGGGTCCTATCTTGCTGCTCAGCTTTGACCTCATATTGATATCCATTCCGTTGGCCATTCGTATGCCGAACCACTCGTTGGAGAAGGTGTTCTGGAACTGTCCCACCCACATATAGAAGGAGGGGGTGGAATAGCGCGGATCGTAGGCTGACCAGTTATTGATCACCCAGCGTATGGGCTTTGGCAGTTTGTCCTTGAACGACTTCTTGGCGGGTATTTCCTTCGTGACAGGGTCAGCGGACGAGGTGTCGGACACGACAGTCTGCGTGCCGGCCGCTTCGTTGGTCGTCAGCGCAGCAGCCCGTGAGACGAGACATAGGAAGAAGGCCAGCATGACCATAAATCGTGTGGTATGGATGTATGGTTTCGGCATGTGTCGTATGTAGTAGGAAAGTTGAGGTTTGTTTACTTGGAATATTGCTTTATGAGACTATATGCATTATAGATGCCCAGTTCGCCCGCCTGCGAGAGGTCTGCCAGTCCCTGTTGCCTATTGCCCTGCAAGATATAGGCCACCCCACGATTGTAGTAGGCATCGGGGAAGGTGGGGTCGATGGCAATGGCTTCGGTGTATGCGCTGACGGCCAGGTCGTAGTCGTGTAGCAAGATGAGTATGTTGCCCCGGTTGAAGTGGGCAAAGGGCTGTCGGTCGTTGAGTCGCTGCACCTGCTCGTAGTCCTGTAGGGCACGATGAAGCGACAGCTTGACATCGTTGGACGGTGAGAGGGGTGCCATATCGAACCTGGACAGTTCGGTGTGCTCGGCCAGGACGAGTGCGTACTGCATCTGTGCGCGTACCATGCGTGCCAATATATTATTAGGTTCGCGCGCAAGGAGCGTATCGACATCGGCCAGCCCCTGTTCGTAGTCGCGCAGGTGGTAGTAGTCCATGGCTCGTCGCAGATGGGCCGTGAGCGCGACACTGGTGCCCTGTGCTATCTTCTCGGTCAGATAGGCCGTGTCGTCGAAGAGTACCTTGAGGCTCTCCTCCGACGCGCGCTTGTCGGTGTTGGAGAGGTAGAGGCGGATGCCCAGTTTCCTCTGCTCGTTGCTGCGCTCCACCTCAGCAAGGTATGGCGTATATGCGTTGAGCGTGTTCTCCGCCTCATAGAAACTGATGCAATAGAGCGGCATGGGCTGCAGGGAAACCTTGCGTTCCTGCACACGTCCTCTGTAATCGGACACGTATTCGGTGGTGGTCTCGGTGGGTTCGTTCTCGACGAGTTTGTTGTAGTCCTCCAGGTTTCTGTCTTCCTGCTTACGTGTCTTCTTCTTCGTCTTGACCTTCTTGACGCCCTCTATGCGTGCCTTGGTGACCTTGAACTCGTCGCGTTCGGCGCCATAGACGTCACCCAACTTGCGTCGTAACTGGGCGCGCATGAGGTAGCCGTCCCAGAATTGCGGGTACTCGTTGAGTAGCAGTGTGAGGTCGCGCATTGATCCCTTGAGGTCGCCGATATTGCTGAGCAGGATGGCACGGTTGTAGATGGCAATGTGGTTGTCGGGTTCCCGCTCGATGACGAAGTTGAAATCCTCGATGGCGCGATTGTCGTCGCCCACCTGTGCTCGCAAGAGGCCTCGGTTGTAGTGGGCAAGAAAGTGCTGTGGTGCCAGCTCGAGCGTGGCATCGTAGTCGTCCATGGCGCCTCGCAGGTTCTCCTGGTTGTATCGTGCCAAAGCTCGGTTGAGGTACAAGTCGGGCGTACGTGGGCGCTGGCTGATGGCCCTATCGAGCATCGCCTCTCCGTCTTTGTACTTGTTGCGTGTGAGCAGCATCATGGCCTTCATGCTGAGGGCGGCCCCGTCGTAGGGATTGATGTCGATGGCCTTGTCAACCCATTTCTCGGCCTTCACCGTGTCCTTCTCCCCCATTTTGACCTGCGCCATCATGGTGTAGTTCTCGCTCTTCCTTGGCCATTTCTCGAGCATGATAGCAAGGCACGAATCGGCCTGCTGGTAGCGTTCGAGCTCCATCTGGCATAGCACACGGTTGTGCCAGCAGTCCTCGTTGAGTGGATTGATTCCAAGTGCCTTGGCATAGTCCCGCTCTGCCTCGTCGAAGAGCTTGAGGTTGATGCGGCACAGGCCACGCAATACGTAGTAGTTCTCGGAATAGGGATTTCGCGTAATGGCTTGTGTGACATCCTGGTTGGCTCCGGCAAAGTCTTCGAGATAGAACTTGGCCAGGCCACGATAGAAGTGAGGCTCGGCCAGGTAGGGGCGCGCACTGATGACCATGTTGAAGCGCTGAATACTCAGCACATAGTCCTCGTAGTACATGGCATTGCGCCCCATCAGCATCATACGATCTACATTAATCTGTGCCGACGAGCGGGTGAGCCCGGCATGGAAAAGTGTGAGGAGGAGTAAAAGGCGGATAAGACGCATGGTCAGTTACATTTTCAATTGCGGTTTCTATCGCTTGACCTTCACTTTGTAGCGACAGCTGAAATTGCCCTTGACGAGCTGGCTGAGCTTGCCCTTGACCATGGTCTTGCGCAGTCCGACGAGATGATCGGTGAAGACCTTTCCCTCGAGGTGGTCGAACTCATGCTGCATGACACGTGCCAGGTAGCCATCCACCCATTCGTCGTGTTCTTTGTACTCTTCATCAAGATAGGACACACGGATGCGGGTGGGGCGAACCACTTTCTCGTGGATGCCGGGCAACGAGAGGCAGCCTTCCTCTGAGGTGTCCTTCTCGGTGTCATCATATTCGAGAATGTGGGGATTGATGAAGGCGTGCTTGTAGCCTTCATACTCGGGGAAATCCTCGCTCAGAAGGCTGAGGTCGATGACAACGACACGTATGGCAAGGCCTATCTGCGGGGCAGCCAGTCCGATGCCTTCGCTACGCTCCATCGTCTCGTACATATTCTGGATGAGTTGCTTCAGGTCGGGATAGTCGGGGGTTATGTCCTCGGCCACCTTACGAAGTACGGGTTGACCAAAAGTATAAATGGGTAGTATCATAATGGGAATTAGTCGTTTAGGGAATTAGTCGTTTAGTCGTTTAGGGAATTAGTCGTTTGGGGAATTTGTCGTTTGGAGATTAATGCGCAATACGGTCCCGGAGTCATATCCACTATCGATGGCGCTGTGTCGAGTCCATGTAGCCTTGCAGGATGATGGTGGCGCTTATCTCGTCGACCAGCGCCTTGTTCTGTCGGGCCTTGCGCCCCAGTCCGGCATCTATCATGGTCTGATGGGCCATGACGCTGGTATAACGCTCGTCGAACCAGGTGACGGGTATGTCGGGCAGGGCCTTCTTCAGCTGCCCCACGAAGCTTCGCACACGTGGCAGGTTGTCGCTGTCCCTACCATTGGTCTGCTTGGGCAGCCCCACGACAAAGCGTTCGACAGGTTCGCGTCGCACATAGTCGGTGAGGAACTTCAGCAACTCCTTTGTGGGCACCGTACAGAGCCCACCGGGAACGATTTGCAGGGGGTCCGTCACAGCCAGTCCGGTGCGCTTGGCTCCATAGTCGATAGAGAGTATTCTGGGCATAGAATGCGAAAAGGTGGATTTTTTTTGAGGTGGACGGTATGTGTACGACATCCATAATGAGGTCTATAAAAAAGAGTTAGCACGGATGCGTACTAACTCCTTTATTGGTCCTCACGTGATGATTACTTGCTGTAGAGCAGCCAAGCATCGGGATAAGCAGTCTGCTGACTAGCCTTGAAAGCACCAGCCTCCTGCTTGGTGTTGAAGCTGCCACCAATGACACGATACCAATCGGCACCGTTGACGGGAGCCTTGACGATGCGGGGCGAAAGACCAGCGTTAGCCAGCTTGGTACGCAAGCCTTCGGCATTGGCCTTGACACTGAAGCTACCCACAACAACACTGTACGACTTGAGAGGATCGCCGCTGATGAGCGATACATTCTCTGTCTTGACGCTGAGGTTGCTGTAGTCCGTGTTGTTGGCAGGAGTGGTGGTTACAGTGGTGGTGGTAGTGGTGGGAGTGGTGGTTACGGGAGCCACCTCGACGGTTGTGGTCTGTGCAGGTTCGGTAGTCTGCTGACCCTGCTGAGCCTGCTGAGCCTTCTCGTAGGCTTTCTTGTAAGCACTTTCACTGCTCTTGCACGATGTGATGGCGAGCGCCATAGTCAGGGCAACGCCCATACAGAAAATCTTCTTCATTGTATTACGTATTTATTAATTTGGTTCAAATTTTGCACAAAGATACGCTTTTTTTGGCGAACTTCAAGCCAATATCAGAAAAAAAAAGTTAAAATCGAGGAATATTTGCATCTATTAAGGAATTTTATTATAACTTTGCGTATCAACAATCTCTAAAAAGTAAATTATTATGAGAAGTTTCAATTATTTAGTAGCATTTATCGGCGGTGCCGTAGTGGGCGCTGCTGCAGGGTTGCTCCTGGCACCAGAGAAGGGTTCCGACCTCCGTTCAAAAATCATGGAAGCGCTGCGCAAACGTGGCATTCGCCTCAACTCGAAGGAGATGAATACGCTCGTGGACGAGATTGCAGAGGAACTGACCAATAATGACGACTGATCTGCCCCTCAGCCCACAGCAAGCATATCCAAAGAAGAACAAAGCATGCAGAAGGAAAGGGACACCAAGTCGGGCATAGCAGCCATGGTGAACGAGGCCAGGCAGTACTACGAACTGCAGAAGAAATACCTCCGGCTCACCGCAGCCGAGCAGATGACCCTGCTGCTGAGCAAGATGACCATCGTTATCGTGATGGCCGTCGTGGGATTTGTGGCCTTCATCTTTCTGGGCCTTGCCCTTGTCCACCTCATCGGTGCCACGCTGGGCAGCATGGCCTTGGGATACGCAATCTATGGCTTGCTGCTCCTCGCCCTGCTCGCCCTCTTCTATGCCCGACGCCGCAAGTGGGTCATCCTGCCACTGGCCAGACTTATGACGCAGACTTTCATTACCAACGACACAGCAAAGGACGAAGACAACGATGGACAGCAATGACAGCAGACTCGACGAGATAATAACTCGCAAGGTGGCAGAAGCATCGGCAGAGGGAGTCAGGCAGATGGACGAGCTCGAATGGCTGCAATACCAACGGGCAGAAACGGCCAGACAACTGAAGCAGAGCCAGAAGCGCATCAAGAAAGCCTGCGAGACACTGACACCGTTCGGCAAGGCACACACATCGCCCATCGGACGCGCCTTCCATTTCATGGATCGCAGCGTAACCATTCTTCGCGGACTACGCATGGGGCTGCGCATCGGCGACGCCATACGGTTGGCTCTCAACATCCACCACATATTTAAAAAAAGAAAGTAGGTTCGTTGCAGCGAACCTATTTTCATGTTGCAACTTATCCACGAACAGCAACGAGATGAACCGCCTCATACAAAATGTACGCAACACATACAGGTGGACTGCTGTCCTGATTCTGCTCGCTGGCCCGACGTCGGTCCAGTCGCAACAGGTGCAGGACGCAAGGCTGCTGCCGCAACACGACATGGCCCGATGGAATGTGCCCGGAGCCAACTATAGCGGCATTGCCAACCTACGTCCCGGAGGCCGTGCTGGCGAGGACATACCCTTTGCACTGGTCAGCGACAAGGAGACAAAGCGTGGATTCTACACCCTCCTGATATGCCAGGACCCCACGGACGGAGACGTGACGAACATCATCCCTGCACCCATTCAGGGCGTCCCCTTTCTGCCCGACCAAGCCCGGGATGCCGAGGGCATTGCCTTTGTGCCACAACAAGGCACACTCTACATCTCGTATGAGGACAGACAGCACATCCTACCCTTCGACCTGAACGGACGGCAACGAGGCACGCACGTCAGCATACCAACGCAGGCCGACCACACAAAGCGATACACCAACTATGGGTTCGAGGGGCTGACATACGATGTGCGTAACAGGCTCCTGTGGACCTGCACCGAACAGAGTCTCAAGGCCGATGCCGAGCAGAGCACCCCCAACCATCCTGCTGCCTGCCTCATACGCCTCATGGCCTTCGACGACAAGGGGACACTCCACAGGCAGATTGCCTACCGCACCGACACCCCGAAGGCCAGAAGGGCTGCACGCACCTATGCCTTTGGCGTATCGGCACTTACGGCACTCGAGGACGGCTCTCTGCTGGTGCTGGAACGTGAGTTCTTTGTTGCCAAGAACTACGTGGGAAGCTGGGTGCAACACAAGATTTACCGTATCGACCCCAGCCGGGGACGGGACTTGAAGTTTGCCACGCCACTCAGCATGGCGTCCCACGAAATGTTTGTCAGGAAGGAATTAATCACTGAGTTCAAAAGCAAACTGAACCTCACAAGCCGCTCACTGGCCAACTACGAAGCGATGTGTCTTGGGCCCATCCTGCCGGACGGAAGACAGACGCTACTGCTCGTTTCCGACTCGCAGGGCAACCATGGCAACAAACTCTTCCACATGCAGGATTGCTTGCGGATCATCACATTCCGACAATATTTTAATACCATGCCATGACAAGAAAAGAACTTTACAATAATACAATAGCATACTTTCGCGAAGCCATGCCCGTGGCCGAAACGGAACTGCACTACTCCACCCCCTTCCAGCTCCTCGTAGCCGTCATACTGAGTGCTCAGTGCACCGACAAGCGCGTCAACATGGTCACGCCACCACTCTTTGCCGACTACCCCACGGCAGAGGCCCTGGCGCTGGCCACGCCCGAGGTCATCTACGAGTACGTCAAAAGCATCAGTTACCCCAACAATAAAGCACGTCACCTCGTTAACATGGCCCGCATGTTACAAACTGAGTACCAGGGAGAAGTACCAGGTCAGTTAGAGCAACTCATGAAGTTGCCGGGAGTAGGACGAAAGACGGCCAACGTCATCCAAAGCGTCGTATGGGGAAAGGCCGCCATGGCTGTCGACACACACGTATTCCGCGTCAGCCATCGCATCGGACTCGTACCCGCATCCTGCACCACTCCCCTATCCGTTGAACGCGAACTCACGAAACACATACCCCACGACATCATCCCCCTGGCCCACCACTGGCTCATCCTGCACGGCCGCTACGTCTGCACGGCACGTGCCCCAAAATGCATAGATTGCGGTTTGAAATTCTTTTGCAAATTCAATCGTAACAAGATGGCCGGAAACTAAATACTCAGAGAAATTCGTGCCTTCGTGTGAACCTTTGCGTCAGTTCGCTCCCCCCATGTCCTCTTTGTGCCCTTTGTGCCCTTTGTGTGAGATTAATAATTCAGTAAAGATTTTAAGAATAGATTTTAAGTTGGATTTTGAGGAGCGAAGCGACGACCTCCCATAAAGCCCATCGTTCGGGCTATTTTAAGGTTGATTTTTAGTTTGGATTTTCAGTCAGATTCCTGCATACAGGCATGTCCTGCTATAGAAATCATTCCAAAATCAAAACTAAAAATCAACCTTAAAATATTTGAACGAATTCTTTTTTAGGGGGTCGTCGCTACGCTCCTCAAAATCTTACTAAAAATCAGTAATAATAATCAACACTTAAAATCTCCGATGAGTCGCGGGTCGCAGGGACAGGACCCAAAACAAAAAGGACTCACAGGGACAAGTCTTTCCGACTTGAAACCAGGTCAACAGAACCTGTCCCTGTGAGCCCTTGTAAGCCCTTGGTAATTCAGACGCTATGCCGCAATCTCATTACCATTGCCGTTGGACGAATCACTTGATCTCCTCTGCAAAATCCTTGCAAGGCTTGAAGTGAGGAAGATCGTGGGCGGGAACAACGATGGTAGTATTCTTGGAGATATTGCGTGCAGTCTTCTCAGCGCGATGCTTCAAATCAAAAGTACCGAAACCACGAAGATAGATATTCTCCTTGTTCTTCAGCGTCTCCTTGATAATCTTCATAGTACTCTCCAAAGCTGCAAGAGCCTCAGTCTGAGTCAAGCCGCAATCCTTTGCTACGGCATTAGCCAATTCTGCTTTTGTCATTTTTCTAATTTTTTTAAAAAGGTAATAATCCTATTGTTTTTTAAAATCGGATGCAAAGATACAAATTTAAACAGTAACGGAAAAGAGAAAGCAGATTTTTTTATAAAAAAAACTCTAAGTTGTAATATATTAGTCGTTTTAATTGATTAATTGGCAACTAATATTATACAAAGAGTTTCACTGGAATCACAACGACAGGTGCTCACTGTATAGCTCATGCAGCCTCTCACTCTCGTACTTACAGGTTTTAGGTTATGGGTTTTAGGTTTTAGGTTATGGGTTATAGGTTATGGGTTATAGATATAATGCAAAGTTAACGCTCTTTTACGTAGCGTGCAAACGTTTCACGATAAAAAAACAAATGAGCAACAGGAGAGGGCGAAAGACGAGGCTGGAGAGGTAGATTATTGGTTAATGAAATACTGAAATGAGGGTCACAGGGACAGAGGGTCACACGGGCAGGTCGCCTTGACCCAGGCCTGGGTCAACGGCCCCTCTGTCCCTGCGACCCCCGGTTTCCTTACTTGATGAGCACCTTCTTGCCGTTAATGACGTTGACACCCTTCTTTGGCGTTGTACGCCTTATACCAGTTAACGAATGTATCTCACGATTTTTACCACCCTGCCTTACATTCTCTATACTAACAGGGACGCAGTTGAAGACACAAGAGGCAGAGAGGTTGCTGCCATCATTGGTGGTTGCAGTGATAGTTGCCTCACCCTCATCAAGACAAACAACCCTTCCGTTCTTGTTGACCATAAGAATATCTTCGTTAGAACTCTTCCAAGTCACGCTCTTGTCCTTGGCATTGTCAGGTGTGACAGTTGCAATCAAGGTTACCGACTCACCTACACCTATTGAATAGGTAGAATGGTTGAGAGTGATACCCTTCACTTTCTGTGTT
>JAZLFZ010000093.1:0-48726 GCA_045616065.1 Bacteroidaceae bacterium
TGATTAAATAATTGAAGAGTTTCCCACCCTTGTAACATCTTGTATTTAAGCATTAATGTCATCCCGACGTAGGACTTTTGACTTGATCAAAATGTAGATCTCAGTCCAATCCTGCATGTTATTGTGAGTTCCCATTGGACTTTGTGAGACGTCACAAAGTAGGGATTTACATTTTGCCCGCTGGCAAAAGTCGCTTTGCTCGGAATGACAACCCTCTTAGGGGTGGGAAAGTTTAGTTACTTTAAAGAGCTTTGTTATTCTGCATAGCCTTCGTCTTCTATATCTTCGAGGTCTACACTTAAGCTGACATCCTCGTCAGACTGTGCTGTGAGCAGGTTGTCCTTTACGACGATTATCTCGGTTACGGGCTTGTTATATTCCTTTTTCATAATGTAAAGTTATTTATCGTTTTTCTTACTTTATCAACACCTTCTTGCCGTTCCTGATCACGATGCCGCGGTAGCTGCCGCCCACTTCGGTGCCCATGACAGAGTACGTCTTGCCGTTCTGTACGAGTACGAGGTCTTCACCAACGAGCTCAAGGGCTGTGGTCGTGCCGTCCTCATCCTCAATGACAAAGCGGATTGCCTTTGCGCCTGCGGCTGTCAATTCATCGATGCTTTGACCACGGAAGTAAGCACGGAATGGAGCTATGGTTGTCTTCTTGGCATTCCTGATCATGTTGTCAGAGACATAATAGACGGTCTTTGCTTCATCACCCTCGAATACTTTTTCGAATGGGTGGCTATGCATCTTCCAGTCACCATTGCCGGCTTCTTCGCTTAGATTGAAATCGAGATCAGGATATCTTGAATAATCCTGCATATCCAGGAAAGAATGCTCGCCAATTGTCGAAGAGAAAACGACAGGAGTGCCACAGTCAACAGTCTCAGTATATTTGAAATGCAGTTTCACCTCACCTTCACATGTTGTCTCGTTAGAGAACTCGTAATATTTGATGTCATCATTTGAATAGAGTGAATAAGGCAGACATACGGTGCCGTACGTGCTGGTGACGTTGCGCGAGTGATAAATGCCCTTATTGCCAAGAACAGGACCCTTGTCCGTGCCAAGGTTCTGCTGCCATACACGCGCACTCTTGTCGTTGGTTCTGCCGTTGAGCAGGTAAGTGATCCTACCACTTGCCAGCAGCACTTCGGTCACGCCCCTTTCCCAGTCCATGTCTGTGTATTCTGCGTCCGATTTCAGGTAAAAATTGTTATTCGAGGTGTTACCGTCAAGATCCCAGCGATCAACGGAAGAGTATGCGGCAATTGGAGACGCTGTCATAGAAAAGCAATTGAATACCTTGCAGTTGGCATCAGGGACGCCGACAATGCTACCATAAGAATAATATTGGGGTGCGAACTCAAAAGTACCGGTATTCAGACAGTTGCTTACTGTGACGCCAACAGTCCTGCCAATAATGCCACCTTTACGATGATGCTTACCCCATCCATCCATTTTGCTCGAACCGTAATTACAGCAACGGTCGATTGTGCTGTTTTCACCACCACCCACTAAACCTCCGATCGGATATCCCATAGCATGGAAACTGAGGTTTACGCAGTTGGTCATCACGCTGCCGTCTCCGATATAACCAAACAAACCGCCTACAGAATGAAGAACCCCATTATATACTTCTGGTATATCATCCATGGTGAAGGCTTGTAGAGAATATGTTTGCCCGTCATACTCCATCGTGCTGGGGTTATAGCTCTTTGTCTTGTATTTGGCAAAGATTGTCTCATACTCATCAGATCTGCAGAAACTGGTGCCTGCGTTGATACAAGAGTTTATCTGTGCTTTCTCGGCCCATCCGGCTAAACCTCCTACATAGGAGAAACTTGATATCAGACCCTTGTTGACACAGCTCTCGTAGGTATCGTTCTTTGAATAGCCTACCAGTCCTCCTGCAAAAATATTAGCTAAGATTTCCAAAAAATCAACCTTAGAATAGACTCCCGTCTGGTCATCAATGCTACAACCCACGAATGTCGAACCATCGGAGGAACCCACAAGGCCTCCCACATATATTTCGTTTGCACATAAATGTTCACTTTCCGTTAAAGTACGGGTGACTATGCTGTTCTGTATGCAGACATTCTCGAACTTGCAACTTCCAGATGCCTCGCAGGCTATCGCACCCACACTGAAATTTTCCAGGGTTTGGACATTACAGTCCTTGAATGTGACATTACGGAACGTAGCGCCCTCAACCTTGTCAAACAAAGGTGTGGTGCCACCGACGATGGCATAAGCACCTTGGATGCTACCCGTGAATGTCTCGCACAGCTTACCCAGCGTGCTGATGTCGATGTCGGCTGTAAGCACGATGTCGGCACCGTTGTCTGCTTCGACAGCAGCTCTCAGGGCTTCGGCTGTAGCTACATCCACAGCCGTGACCTTTGCTGCTGTCGTGCAGAGCATCACGAGTGAGATTAAAATCTTTTTCATCTGTTATTATTTTGTATGATTATTATCTGTCTTGAATCACCTTCTTGCCGTTCTTTATCACGATGCCACGGTAGGTGCCGCCCACCCTAGTCCCCATCAGCGAGTAAGTCTTGTTGCGGTAGTTATCGTTATCGTCATAGTAACTGTTATCGTCTTCGTCAATCATCTCGATAGCAGTAGTAGAGCCGTCCTCTTCCTCAAGAACAATGCGGATGCCCTTTGCCAGCAATTCGTCGCCCAGCAGTCTATTGATGTCTGGATGCCAGAAGAAAGCACGAAATGGAGCGATGGTGACCTTCTTTGCATTGCGCATTACACCGTCAGAGAGGTAGAAGATTTCATTAGAAGGAAATTCTGTTGTTTCTGTAAATTCCGTTTGCTTATAGGTACCATTGATACTCCAACTATTCCAGTCTGCACTATTATACGGAGTGGATGCGAAGCCTAATCTTTCAGCACAATCGAAGCGAATCTCTGAAGGCAGAGTGCCATCATCATCTTTTATGCGGAACAAGACCGGCAGACCTGGACGCACCTCTTCTATATATTTGAACTTCAGAGTTGTCAGTTCTTCCCTAGCGCTGTTTTCATCAATATAATAATAGCTTATCTTGTCGGTTGGTTTCATATAGAACGGCAAGCATACTGTGCCGTATTGGTTGCTGACCTTGCGAATATGATAGAGTCCTTCGCTACCAAGTTGTGGATGAGAGTCAATGCCGATGTTCTGCTGCCAATTAGGACCGAGGTTGTAGCAAACCTCTCCTGTTGCCAGAGATTCCGAGGTGGCGTTGCCTGCGCTGCGCGTATAAGTGTTTTGGAAAGTTATATTTTTCTCAGCCTTCTTAGTACCGTTTGTTATAGACAGGCAGCTGCTGATATTAGATTTTCCTGCAGATTCGTCGGGAATGAAATCATAACTATTACCTCCACCATGGAAATAGTCGCAGAAGCAGTCGCTAATTTGCAGATTAACATCTACACGACCCGCAATGCCTGCTGTGCTTCCTTCGCTATATACAGATCCAATGTTGGCACACTTGGTGATGCAAATATTATTATTCTCTCTGTTAGAACCAGTTATACTGCCTACTATGCCTCCCACAAATGTATAAGCGCTGAGTTCCTTGATCATATCATCAGTCAGCTTCCTGACATGGTATGGCTGTCCATTGTAGTATTTTATTTCGCATGGCATTTCCTTGTTCTTGTACTTTTTGAAGAAACCACCTTCAACAGTCTTTTGGGGAATGCTAATTACCATGCCTGTGTTCAGACAGTTGTCGATGAGAATATTATCAGACGCTCCGGCTAAACCTCCTATAAATTGCAAATCGCCTGCCACAAAGGCAGAGTTGATACAGTCGTAAAACTTGTCATTCCTGGAGTGGCCAACCAAACCTCCCGCATAGGCACCAACGATTTCTTGTCCGTCACTGCAAATAAGAGTGTTGTCATCCACTTTGCATGCTGTGAAGGTGGAATTTTCTGATTCACCAGCTATACCACCTGCATTATTACTATCCACAGTAAAGTCGCTGTTGAGTACCGTGATGTTCGTGAGTGTGCAGTTGGTTGCTATGCCAGTAACAGCGCCAGCATTGTCTTCGTTGGAAAATACAGAAACATTGTCGAAGGTGATGTTCTCGAATGTGCAGTTTGTAGCTTGCGATGTGATGACGCACTGGTTGCTATGATCTTCACTCTGCACACGCATATTCTTGAAAGTAAGGTTCTTGAATGTTGCGTTTTTAGCATAGGTAAAGAGGTACTGACAATGGTAGTGACCACCACCATCGTGCTGCACTTCAGGACGAGCAGCCCAGATTGTATGGCCGTTGCCATCAAGTGTGCCACAGTAAGTATTGAAGAATGTCCTGCGCTCATTCAGGTCGGAGAGGTAGATGTCTGCCATGAGCCTGATCTTCGTATGTGACTCTTTACCATCGGTAGAGATATTTTTATTCAGAGCGTCCTGAAACTGTTGAACATTCTCGACAAAATAAAAGCCATCTACGATTGTAGGACCTGCCCATGCCGCTGTCATGCTACACAGCATCAGGAGTGAGAATATTAGTTTTTTCATGTATTGTTTATTAATATTTCTTACTTTGTTAGTCCGAATAACCTTCTTCTTCTATATCCTCCAGATCTACGTCAATGTAGATTTCATTCTCATCCTCGGGCTGACTTGCCGCGAGCAGGTTGTCCTTGGTAATGAGGGTCTCTAAAACGGGTTTGCAATATACTTTTTTCATAATGTACTGTTTATTATCGTTTTCTTACTTTATCAACACCTTCTTGCCGTTCTTGATCACGATGCCGCGGTAGCTGCCGCCCACCTCGGTTCCCATAAGTGAGTAAGCCTTGACACCCTGCTGCACGGGCACGAGGTCGTTACCTACGAGCTCAAGGGCTGTGGTCTGGCCGTCCTCGTCCTCAATCTCGATCTGGATGGCCTTGGCACCGGCGGCTGTCAATTCATCGATGCTTTGACCATGGAGGTAAGCACGATATGGAGCAATAGTCGTCTTCTTCGCGTTCTTTATTTTACCATCTGAGACGTAGTAGATTTTTTTTGCAGAATCATTTTCATAGACTTTCTGTTCAAATGTTCCCATCCAATCCCAGACACCCCCACCTCTGATATATCCTAATGCAGCAGAAGCAAAATCATTGCCTGCATTGTTGAAGCAGATCTCGACAGGATTGTCTGCACTAGCATCCTTTGCCTCTGTCGAGCGGAACAAGGCAGGGATGCCTTCCTCAATATCTTCTGCATACTTGAACACAAACTTTATGTCCTGCCCCTCTCTGTTCACCGTTTCGAGACTGTAGTAGCTTATCTTATCGTCTGACTTCAATGCGAATGGCAAGCACACTGTGCCGAACTGGTTGCTGACCTTGCGGGTGTGATGGAGTCCCTTGTTGCCAGTAGGCATAGGATATGGGTCTGTGCCGAGGTTCTGCTCCCAGTTTTCGCCGAGTTTAAGACAATACTTACCAGTTGCCCATTCTGATTTTTCAACTTCAGACCATACTCCGTTAGCATCAACAAAACCACTATAATAAGAAACATCATTATTTGTGGGTTGGAAAGAATAAATTACCACACAATTGGATATGCTTATTTGATTATTACCATCATTGTATACTATTCCAAATATGCCGTCACCTCCATACATTTGGGCTTCAAATTCTAACAGACAATCTTTGATGTTAGACTTCTCTGCTTCACCTGCAATTCCTCCGTTGTTTTTACAATGATCAATGCACAATTCACCGATATTTGCACATTGACTTATATTCGTATCCTTGCAATAACCTACTATTCCACCCATATCTTCAGAATAATACTCCTTGAAAAAAACGAAATTATTCTTTCTATAGGATCTTATGGTGTACTCGATTCCATTATATTTTTTTGTAACACAAGACATTTGCTTTTTCTTATACTTGTCGCACAGGTCTGAAACTTCGGAATCAGGAGCATCACAAATGGTCATGCCAGTGTTCAGACAGCCAGTGATTGTGGCGTGATCTTCAATATATCCCACAATGCCGCCTGTAAAGTGGAAATTAGATAATATAAGAGCAGAGTTTATGCAGTTCAGGAATGAACCTCCAGCTGCAAATCCTGAAATACCTCCTACATAGGCACCATATTGGTTAGTTCCATCTGCAAAGACGCTTACCTGATCCTCTGTAACACAATGCGTGAAAGTAGAACCATCTACCGCCTTTCCTGCAACGCCTCCTGCATAGATACCATCAGCTTTGAGGTGTCCGCTATGAATGGTTACGTCTATGAATTTGCAGTTTCTGGAATGACCGACTACTCCACCAGCACAATCATCATGCGCATAGGTTTTGCAGTTGGTGATTTCAATGTTGGTGAAGGTACACTTGTCTGCATCGCCAACCACCGAACCTACATAGTTATCGTCAACGGTAAAGTCGCTATTCTTCACCGTGATGTTCGTGAAGGTGGAATTATAGGCATAGCCAGCAGCAGCGCCCACATTGTTGTAGTTGCTGAAATTACCAACATTCTCAAAAGTGATGTTCTCAAAGACGCAATTGTTCTTTGCTTGAGAGGTTATGATAGCCTGGTTGCTATGGTCCTGACTGTTTTTACGAATGTGCTTAAAGGTAAGGTTCTTGAATGTAGCACCCTCGGAATAGGTGAACAGATAGTTCCTATTCCTACGCTCTGTTGTGTTATCAGGATAGTTATCGCCTTTGATGGTGTAACCATTGCCGTCGAGAACGCCATAGAATGTGCTGCAGAAAGTTTTATCATCTGTATTCTCGCTCAGGTTAATATCTGCCGTAAGGCGGACTTTTGCATGAGCGTCACTATTAAGGACACTCTTCAATTCTGCACAAGTAGCGACATTCACGAAACCGTCGTCCTGTGCCCAGGCCGCAGTCATGCTACAGAGCATCACGAGTGAGAGTAAAATCTTTTTCATAATTCTTATTTGTATTTTGATTTTGTTTTAACTTTAATCCGAGTATCCCTCTTGCGCTCATTTATTTAAGAAAACCTTCTTGCCATCCTTTATCACCATTCCCTTATAGTCATCGCTCACAGGGATGCCAAAGAGGTTGTAGGTGCGGGGATTGGTAACCTTTGTGTCCGTCTGGTGGCGAATGATGCCGGTGGGAAGCATACCAGACTCCATGCCCACAAAGTGGTATGCATTGAGCAACTTGTCCTGAAGGTCGGAGATAGTCTCGCTGTCATCGCTATAGATGTCTTCAACAGCCATCATGAGGTTGTCGGCAATCTCGGCATAGTCGCAGAGACTTGCGTTGTAGTATCTCATGGTATGGAAGAGGATATCCTTCATCCTATCCATGCCCACAGGGATGATGTCCGCGGTCTCGTCCATCTCGTTTGTCAAGCCCACTCCACCCTCACAGAGCAGGTAGAACAGATAGTTGAACACACCGCTGTTGGCATGCACACCGCCATGGTCGTACTCAGGGTCATTAAGATCCATATCGATATAGTCAACCCAGAAGCGTCCCCAATAGTATTTGGGTTGCGCCCCGGCTTTTGTCATCATATCGCCCCTGCCGCCCGAATGCCATGGATCTGAAAGATTGCGCATATTGTCAAGCATAATCATGACATCTTCGCCAGATTGCCAGGTAGGCGCGCCCAGCACATAATCCTCAGCCACCATGGCCATACAGTCTGCCAAAGCCTCATCGAGCGCGCCCGACTCATCCTTGTAGAGCAGGTAGTTGCAGCATCCTGCCGTTACGTTGTGGGTGTACTCATGGGCGGTAATATCGAGTGCAGTTACAGTAGTGCTTTCTCCCGCACCTCCCATGCCATAAATCATGACGTATGAAGGTTCTCCTTTGTCATCTTCATACTCATGTCCCATAGCTGATGCGTTATATGGAAAGCCGGAAGACCCGATGCAAGGCACGTTGTTGGTAGGATTCACTATGTTGATAATCTGACTCCCCTTGCCGTCACATCCTTTGATGCCGAAGTATTCATTATACATATCATAGACTTTCTGAATATCCCAATGCACATCGATAGCAGGCTGTTTGGCAACTGTCTCCACATCAACCAAACATTCCACATTCGAATAATCCTGTTCTGCAATACTAAGAAATTTACCGGGTATCCTGTTGCCTGAAGTTATAGCGTCGATTGCGACATACACCTCTCCGACCATTGTCAGCTCTGTAATGTTGCTGCTCTGAAGAAGGTCTATGTCTGGCTTATCCTCAAATGTGAGCGTAGCCTTCAATCTGCCATTATCTTCTGTCCATACAGCGTCTTTGATGTCCATGTCTATGATGTCGGTCGAGGTGAAAGTCTTAAAGTCGCGACTATAGATGTGGAGTTTCATTGATTCCGGTACTTCCTTCATCTCTGGATCGAGCCAAATGGTGATGCCTCTTAGCGCGGTGGTATATTTCTGATTGCGGAGTTCCTCCTCACTGGTGAACATCACGTCGTCACATTCCCCCACTAACATTTTGAACTGGTCATCCACTGTTTGGGGAAAGTCAGAGGCTTGTTTGTCAGCGAGTACGTCCGTAGCATCAATGGTTATGATATTTCTCTCTGGGTCGCGGAGTATATAGCCCTTGTCCGTCTGCATCACGGTGAGATCCTGCAAACCGTTATAAGTAGTGTTGGCAGAAAGCGTCACGGCACCGCCCTTCACATCGCCCCAAGGAGCAAAGGAACGAATGAACGGAACGGTGTAGAGCACCTCTCCGCTATATGCATCCACATACACATATTGCATCATTGCCATGTCTTTCACCTTGTATGCCTCGCGAGGCTTGTTCCCGCAGTTTGCGAATGCCCACACCGTCTCGCTCAAAGGACTGCCCGTTGCAATGACGGCAGCGCTCTCGGCAGATATCCGGCTCGCTGGATTGAGAGCCTTCGCCTTCTGTGCTTCATTCCTTTCCAGTATCATCGTTCCGTTCCTGTAATAGAGCGAGCCATCGGGATGGAAATGCAGTACGAGCTGGTATTCGCTGAATGCCTTTGCGTCCGACTTCTGGTTGTATGTCACATGTACGTTGCCGAACCCATCCGTTTCCATTCTTTGCTGTTCAAGCCACGTACCTTTCTTCATTATGAAGTTTTCTCCTCCTGGCTCCGACAAGAGATATTCGATGATCTCCTCTGCCTTTGTATTCAGAGTGACATGAGGATTTGAGTCCTTCTTGTGGAAGTACCAGAAGGCGCTGTTATTTCCGTCTCCCTGAGCTGCCATCGACTGTGGCATCATGAGTGCCACGACGGACAGCAGTATAATCCATTTTCTCTTCATAATTTTCGAACTTTATGTGTAGGGTAAACTTAAATAAGGCTATAGCGAAAGTTGAATATATCTATTATAAATTTCTTCGTCACTTGACCATCTTCTTTCCGCCCTTGACGTAGACACCCTTAGAGGGGCTCACCACACGTCGGCCTTGCAGGTCGTAGTAGAGGCAAGGGGCGTCAGCATTATCCGCCACGCTGCGGATGGCAGTTGCGGAATTCTCAACGCTAAAGGTGAGCGCGTCGGGGTTGACTTCGTCATCGCCTGTGAACACACAGATGAAGTAGTCGCCAGCCTCAATATCCATTCTCTTTGTGGCCGTGATGCGGGTTGTGCCATTAGGAACATCCACATCAGCCAAGGTGAATACAAGGAAACTCTGATCTTCACCTTCCTTGAAGACGGCTATGTCGAAGTCCACGGCAGCGAAACCACCAGCGTTGGTCGCATCGAAGCTGACGGTGAGCTCCTCGTTGGGTGCGATGACGGTCTTGTCCAATGCGAAGTCGGCGTATGAAACCTCGGGCGCCGGACCGGGGTCCTTCAGGGTGATGGATGTCTTACTGCCAGGAATGAGCTTTTGCCATCCTCGTGCCACGTACACAAGTTGGGCGGTGTACGTCTGGCCTTCCTTCATCACCATGCCGTCATTGAGCTCGCAAAGAAACTCCAGCTCCCTCGACTGACCCGCATCAAGGTAGGCAAAGTTTGAACCCTGTGCTATTTCATTGCCTGCCTCATCATATATGATCATCGTTATGACACGGTCGAAGGTCTGGCGATCCTCCTTGTTGGAGATCACAGCCTTGGCCTTGACATCAAAGCCCACGTAATCGCGCGTTACCTCAATACGCTCGCATACGGGTTCGGCATTGTCCGAAAGACCCTTCAGGCTGACTATCTCCCCATTCTCGTCTACGCTGACGTTGACATAATTCTGGAAGGCAACCTTGGACAGTGGAAGATCGTAATCGTCTCCGTCCAGATAGGCAGGAAACACATAGCAGTCCTTGTCGCCAAGCATCTCTGTTGTAATGCCGAGATCGCTGAGTCGGGCAACCAGTGAGCCGCCCTCCATGAACTCAATGGCATGGGACTCATCTATAACGTCAAAATAAGAACCCACAAGTTCGCCATCCATGTAGGCCACATAGCCCGCCTTGCCCACGTAAGGAGCAAGACCGTAATTGTCAATCCTGCAACAGATGGAATCGCCCTCCAGCGTGGGTTCCACCGTAACGGCCATGAGAGAATGTGCCTGCGACGAACCGTCCTTGTCGGGGAGGCAGTGGACGGTGACGATCTGATTAGCAGGATAGCCATACCGACTGCCGCCCGTGCCCTGAAGGTCGGGATTGAGGAAGTTGATGTCGTAGTATCCGTCGCTCATTCCTCCCCACCCCCAGTTGACGTGGTACAATCCTTCCTCATCATATCCATCAATCACAAAAGCGTGTCCGGCATTCTCGTATGCGTTCTGCCCACTTATCGACACAGGCCTTGCCTCTGCCAACTCACCCTTCAGAAGATCGTTCCACTGGTCATAAGTGAAATACGTGCGTTCGAGTATCTGAATGTCCTTGTCGTAACCGAAGTAGGTAGCCAGAGCGTAGGCTGTTTTTGAGTGGTATGCCAGACTCGTTGAACCATACATCATATCCACGGCAACGCCTACGTCGCTCATCAGCTTGGCCACGGCTGCTGCCTGCACGTCGGTATATTCTCCCTTATAACTGCTGAGCATGTTGTCCCAATCATATACCGACTGGGAGAAGTCGGCCTCAAGATGCGCAACGACATCACCCTCGGTGGTACAGCTATGCGAACCCGTGCCTTGCTTGGGCCACTCGTAGTACTTCATGATCTGAGCCGTTGCCGTAGCCACACAGCCTGTTGCGCATCTTTCGTCCTCTGTCAGCTCCGGGCACAGACGGTTGTATGGTTCATCCTGTGCCCAGCTGATGTCGCCAAGGAGTGGTTCCACACGCGAGGGGAGGGTGGCGTCCTGGGCATAGCGTCTGCCGGGGAGGTTCATGCGGAGCGGAGGGACGGCCGTATGGGTGCCGACCCACTGCATAGCCTCCCGGCAACCGCTGAGCCACGAACGGAAGGCGGGTATCTGCAGGGCCTCCTCGTAAGTGCCACTCTCGGTGTAGCCCAGCACGGCGTTGGTACGAAGGTCGGCACCGCCAATCAGGAAGCCATCGTCCCGGTCGCTGCCGAACACATAGTAGAGTGCCTTGCCGTTGGGGCGGCTCTTCTCGGTATGTACCAAGGCGAAGTCGGCCTTTCCGCGCACCCGCCTGGAATGGCTTTTTCCACGAATCTGCTCTACGGCTCGCTGTAGAGACTCGTCTGCCGAAATCTCCTGCGCTAAGGCTGCAAGCGAGCAGAGCATCAGGAGGGGAAATAATATCTTTTTCATTACGTCAGGTTATTTGATTCAAGTTGAATCACTTAATCAACACCTTCTTGCCGTTCTTGACCACGATGCCTCGGTAGCTGGCGTTGACCTTCTGTCCGACAAGATTGTAGGAGGCCGCTGTCTGCTGTTCGTTGTCTGCTGCCTGAATCTTGCTCACCTCGCCATTTTCTGTGAGAATCTGCCCCTTGGGGATGTGTATGCTGAAGATGGGATAGTTGTTCAGTCCGAGACGGTTGAAAACGAAAAAGTCCAGTCCGTCAGACAGGTCGGTATTGAAGTTACTTGCCGCTATTTCCGAAGGAGAGAAACAGATGTTGCGCGTTATCACCTGCTGACTATTGGTCCTGAAACCCATACGGCCCAGACTTTGCTGCATCAGCGTCTCCTTGTTCTGCACGGCCACCTCAACGTCCCTGACCAGATCTTCATGGAAAATGTTGAGCACCTCCAAGTCCATATCTATGGCAAGACCTGTGTTCTCATCGTAGTTGAAGGCCACCTTGAACTTTGTCGGCTTGATGGCCTCAGTAAACTCCTTGCGTGGCGCATTGAACGTGACAGGGAACGTTGCACAGGGGTCGGAACTGTTCTGTCCGCTATAGACGTTTACGGTGGCATTGCCATAAAGGTGGGGCGTGATGAAAAACTCAACAGGCACGGATGTGCCGACAGGTATGAAGCCTCCTACCATGGTCAATTGTTTGTATTTTCCCTGCTCGTCTCCTTCGTATTTCACCTCAATCATCAGATGCGAGGTATGCTCTATCTCACCATCGTTGCGCATTGTCATCACGAACCGCTGAGTCTCCAGCGCATAACCACTGCCCTTGTTCTCCACCTTCTCTACGCATAGAGCCAGGGCAGGCATGAGGGTTACGCTGGCAGTACCCTCGCTGATTTCTGCATGAATATATTTCCCGCGATAAACCGGTTTCCAGGTATCACCAACTACACTGACACATCTATACACGGGGAACAGGTCGTACGTGCCATCCTGCAGCCCTGCACTCGAAACAGAGCAGACGAAGTAGCCCTGCTGAACAACGGGAATGGATGCGGCAGAGATACCCTCAGGCGTGTAGCAGGGGACTACCGGAACAGGGTTGCCATCTGCGCCTTGCGTGGCAAGTGCCATTTCGAATACACCATTGCGCCCTGATGCGTTTTGGACGGCAAATTCTATCACGTCGTTTGTCGCGTCCCTTTTCTGCATCTCAAAGGTATAACCTGGCGACAGGTAAGGCAACTCACCTACAGGGTGGTCTGTCGGAACGGCACCAACGACCATCATCTGCTCGATATTGAATCCCATGCTCGAACTGCTGGCACCAGACCCAACGGTGTTGAAGGGGTTGAGCACAGACAGCAGAAAATAGTTGTCCGATACGCCTCCCCATCCCCAGTTCATGTGAAACATGCCATTACCGCCATAACCATCGCACACGAAGGAATGACCACTGACGTCCGTACTGCCTGTGTACGGAACAGGTATGCCCTTTTGCAGGTGGTCATACACCATGCTCTCCCACTCATGGATGCTGAACTGGGAACGTCTGATACACCTTGTTTGCTCCGAGAAACCAAATTCCTTCAGCGCAGATTCCATGTTTACCTCCGGTGTACCCGAGAAGTTGGGGGTATATTCCATCTTCATAGCCTGTCCACAGTAGCGCATCAGTTCTGCCACGGCAGACTTCTGCTTATCCGTCCTGTTGTCCCCTTGCGTGTACGTGTCGCACATGTCTTCCCACCTGAACTTTATGGCCGGCAACTCGGGCACGTAGAAGGGATAGTCCTTTTGGTTGGAGAAATAGCCAGCCTGGCTGGCCACCCAGTGCTGCGGAGCCTTCCAGTAGTAGAGCACCTGGGCAAGGGCCGTAGCCACACATCCCGTCAGGCAACGCAGACCAGCCGCCTCGGGACACGAGTCGTTGTATGGCTTCGACTGGTCCCACCGGCTCCTGAGCAAGGGGTCAATGGGCTTACCGTAAGGGTCTTCATCGGGTTCTGCTGCCATCTGTTCAGGTATGTCCTGGCTGTCGAGTGCGGCGATGGCCTGTTCGTAGCCCTTCAGCCATGCCTTCATATTGTCAGGCACACGCTCCAGGTCAAAACCCTGCCCCATGCCGTAGCCGAGGATGGAACGCGTACGACTATCGCCCGACACCACGACGAATCCTTCGTCCTCGCCAACGTTGAACACATAAAGCTTCTCGCTGTTGCTTTCGGCCAGAGTGAGGTCGGTGTTCCTCACACCCTTTGCCCCTACCCTCTTCATCCTTCCTGGCTGTGACAGGAACTTAGCGGCCTTGTTCCGAGCATCCTCGACGCTTATCTTCTGGGCATGCGTGGCGAGTGCGAAGAATAGCATGGCTATTACTGAAAATTTTCTCATACGTACAATTAGATTAAATAAATTAAAAATAAATGCAAAGTTACAAATAAAAAGCATCGAATACCTTGCAAAACGCAAAAATTAGCAGAAATACACTTAAAATTTACGTTTTGCAAGTATTTTCCGGCTTCCTCCAGGGGGAGAGGAAGGTATCGTCAAGCACGTTTCCCTTGATTAAACGCAAAGACGCGAAGACGAAAAGTTCTTGGCGATGATATACATTCTGGCACAAACGGCTGAAATCTCAAATTCCACAAGAACCCATTTTTAAACCATTACGTGGGTGTACAAAACAGAATATCGTACCCATGCAAACGCGCAGATAGACAAAAACACGGGATTTATAGCAATTTACGGGATTCGGTTTGGGCGTTTCATTTTTTTTCAGTAATTTTGCAATAAATATGCAATCTAACAAAAAAATATGAGACGACTATACCTTATTATATTATATATAAGCATCGCCCTCGGCCTGCAAGCCAAGAGCTTCACTGTAGTCATCGATGCAGGGCATGGCGGAAAGGATCCCGGAGCCGTGGGCGCCACGCTCAAGGAGAAGGACATCAACCTGCGCGTGGCACTGGCCCTGGGCAAACTGCTGGAGAAGGAGAAGGACGTGAAGGTGGTATTCACACGCAAGACCGACGTCTTCGTGGACCTCAGCGAGCGTGCCAACATTGCCAACCGCAACAAGGCCGACCTCTTTGTGTCCATCCACACCAACGCGTCAGCCGGCAGCAAGACGGTGAAGGGCACGGAGTCGTACACACTGGGTATGCACCGGGCTGCCAGCAACCTCGAGGTGGCCAAGCGTGAGAACTCGGCCATCATGCTGGAGAAGGGCTACAAGGAGAAGTACGAAGGCTTCGACCCCAAGTCGAGCGAGAGCTACATCATCTTCGAGCTGATGCAGGACCAGTACATGAAGCAGAGCGTAGCGCTGGCCGGAAGCATACAGAAGCAGTTTGCCAGCACGGCCAAGCGCAACAACCGAGGCGTTAGCCAGGCAGGGTTCCTGGTGCTGCGCGCCACCTCAATGCCAAGCGTACTGGTAGAGCTGGGCTACATCACCACACCGGCCGAAGAGAAATACCTGGGCACGCAGGAGGCCACGGACAAGTTGAGCGAGAGCCTCTACAACGCCATCAAGCAGTACCGCAACAACTGACAGAGTGACATAAACAAGTAAACAGACTTTAATACGTACAATAACTATGAAATACTTTACGAAAGAAGTCAAGATAGGACTGGCGGGAATCATCGCGCTCATCGTCCTCTATGGTGGCATCAGTTTCCTCAAGGGCATCTCCTTCTCACCCAGCCACAACTACTTTATCGTCTTCAAGAACGCTAAAGGACTTGCTGCAAGCAGCCCTGTGTATGCGGATGGTTATCAGATAGGTATTGTAAAAAACATAAACTATGACTTCAACAAACCCGGGCAGGTAGTGGTGGAGATCACGGTAGACAACGACGTGCGTGTTCCCGTGGGCACAGAGGCCTCGCTCTCGGAGGGAATGCTGGGTGGCTGCACCCTGAACATGACCTTGGGCACCAACCCCAAGGAGGTCATAGAAGCCGGCGACACCATCATCGGATCGGACAACGGCGGGCTGCTGAGCCAGGCTGCCGAGATGCTGCCACAGGTCAGCACCGTCATCGAGCATGTCGACTCGCTCATCACCACGCTCAACAAGGTGGTGGCCGACCCCAACATACCTCGCGTCATCAGCAATGCCGAACTCATCACGGCCAACCTGAACAACGGCACCAACCAGCTCAATACCCTGCTGAAGAAGGACCTGCCCCACCTGCTCACCACCTTCAACCAAGCTGGCGAGAACGTCAGCACACTGACGGGCAACCTCGCACAACTTGACCTGCAACAGACGCTCGGACAGGTGAACCGCACGATAGAGGACGTGCAGGGGCTCATCCGCATGATGGAAGACCCCAACGGCAACCTCGGTTTGCTGCTTAGCGACACGGCCGTATACCGGAATCTGAACAGCACCATCAACAGCGCCAACAACCTACTGCTTGACTTACAAGCACATCCAAAGAGATACGTCCATTTCTCGCTCTTCGGAAAGAAGGACAAGTAGAACGAGCACAGAAAAAAAAATTAAAAAATAAGGCCTTTTTCGTTTGCGAAATTGGCCTTTTTTATGTAACTTTGCATCCGATTTCCGCCACAAAAACGGACCAAACAGAGTTAACTTATTGCAAATGACGCAAAACGAATATAAAGACAAGTGGGAACGCTGTCGGGAGATTATCAAGAACAATCTCACCGAGCAGCACTATACGACATGGTTCGAGCCATTGTCCTTCTATTCGTACAATTCGCAAACCAACGAATTGAAAGTCAACGCGCCCAGCAGTTTCTTCAGCGAATACATAGCAGAACACTTTGCAAAGCTCACCTACAGCGCCCTCTTCCGCGAGTACGGCAACAAGGTGAGGCTCTTCTTCCGCACACTGACGGACAGCGAGAACCAGATCCGTCAGACCGACGAGGTGCCCAAGAACGCCACCACGGCAGAGCCCAAGCCGCAACACAAGGCCAACGAGGCCCCCACCGTACTGCAGTCGCATGCCGTCACGCCCGAATTAGACTCCCACCTCATTGCGGGATACACCTTCGACAACTTCATCGAGGGTCCCAGCAACATTCTGCCTCGCAGCGTGGGCATGAGCATCGCACAGAACCCAAAGCAGATGACCTTCAACCCTCTCTTCGTCTACGGACATTCGGGAGTGGGAAAGACACATCTGGTCAATGCCATCGGAAAGGCCATCAAGGACCTCCATCCCAACAAGCGCGTACTCTACCTCAGCGCCCACCTCTTCCACGTACAGTACGTCGATTCGGTTCGTAAGAACACGGTCAACGACTTCATACGCTTCTACCAGCAAATCGACGTCCTCATTCTGGACGACGTGCAGGAACTGGCCACGCTGACCAAGACGCAGAACACCTTCTTCCACATCTTCAACCACCTGAAGAACAATGGCAAGCAGCTCATCCTGACCTGCGACCGCCCACCCGTGGACCTCAACGGCATGGAGGAGCGTCTGCTCACCCGCTTCAAGTGGGGCTTGCTGGCCGAGCTCGAGCAACCCGACGAAAAGCTGCGTCGAGGCATACTCAAGAACAAGGTGCACCGCAACGGCTTGCAGATACCGGCCGACGTCATCGAGTTCATCTCTAAAAACGTCACCGACAGCGTGCGTGACCTGGAAGGCGTCCTCAACTCCCTGATAGCCCATTCCGTTGTCTTCAACTGCGACATCACGCTCGACATGGCACGTCGCGTCGTCAAGTGCTCGACAAAGATTGAGAAGAAACCCATCACCATCGACGAGATCATACAACAGTCGTGCGAGGTATGCGAGGTCGGCAAGGAGGAACTGCTCAGCACAACACGTCGCGGCCCCGTGGTGCAGGCCCGTCAGATTGCCATGTTCCTGGCCCAGAAGCACACCGACATGTCAACCAGCAAGATAGGAGCCATGATTGGCAAGCGCAACCACACCACAGTGCTCCACTCCATCCACATGGTCACCAACCAGATGGAGCAGGACAAGAACCTAAAAAAGAAGATTGAGGAGATCGAAAGCAAGATCACACTCAACAGAGGAAAATAAACGACAATTTCTTAGGAGTTAAGGAGTCAAGGAGTTAAGGAGTCAAGGAGTTAAGGAGTTAAGACGAATGCTTTTGTTATGTGCATGCAAATGTACTTTCATTAGCAATTGTATCGTCTTAACTCCTTAACTTCTTTAACTCCTTAACTCCTTAAAATCCTTAACTCTCAGAAAGGAAGCCCTGCTTTTTCAGTGTATCAAGGAACGTGGCACTCAGCGCCTCGTTATCCTTCCTGGTATAGCGTATGTCGGTAAAGACCTGCGCCAGCGTCTCCTTGCCATTCACCTCCACAAAATGCTGGTTCTCGGGAAGTTGCTCCTTAGCCAGGTAATATTCGTCGATAGCCTCGGACGTATAATCCACGTACCGTTCGTTGTGCACAAACGAAGCCACGGGCAGGCGGTCACTCAGGGCAGGCTCCTCGTCGGGCCAGCCCACGGTCAGCGTAGCCACTGGCATCACGAGCTTGGGCAGACCGAGCACATCGATGATCTGACCGGGCATGTAGACCGTGGTGCCCAGGTAGCAGATACCCAAGCCAGCCTCCTCGGCCAGGCAGCTGAACGTCTGGGCAAAGAGCAGCGCATCGCTGGCTGCATTGATGAAACTCAGGAAGTTGTCATATCCGGGATCAGCCTTGCGGTTCAGTGCCCACTGGCTGGTGCGGTTGAAGTCGGCACAGATGGTCAGCACCACAGGGGCCGTCTTGACCATAGGCTGGTTGAAATGGGCCGGAGCGAGACGCTCCTTCATCTGGTCGTCACGGGTCACCACCACACTGTACAACTGCAGGTTACCCATCGTCTGGGTACGTGCAGCAGCCTCCAGCAGCTCGTTCAGGTGTTCCTCAGTCACCTCCTTGCTGCTGTATTTGCGGATGCTGCAACGTCTTTTCATCACATCTCTTAACATAGTTTTTCTTTCTTCTAGCTTGATAATTTTAGGGAACTATTAGCGATTAGGCACAGAATGTTTTTTTAAAACGCGAAGACGCAAAGGCGCAAAGTTTTTAATAGGTCAAGAGACAAAATAAAGTAACAATCTTTGCGTCTCTGCGTCTTTGCGTTCGATTATCAGTTCGTGCCAAATAGTATATCATCGCCTAATTTTAGGGCAAAGTTAGGCACAAAAAACGAAATCAGGAAATTATCGACACGTTTTTTTGGAAGAAAGCGAAAAAAGATGTATTTTTGCAAAAAAGAACATGACAACAATGAACAACAACAGACAAATAGCCGAACTGTTGGCCAAGGAGGGAGAAAGGCTGCAGCGCCCCCTCACCGAGGACGAATGCATGGCCGTACTGAATGCCATCACCCCCGCTGCCACGGCTGGAACGCCACGTTGCCAAGCCGATGAGGACAACAAGATGGAGATGAACATGGAGACGCGACCCACCATACTGGAATGCGACGTGGTACGGTTCCAGAACAAGAAGGAGAAGTGGGTGGCATTCGTCGGACTGATGGACGGCAAGCCCTACGAGATCTTCACCGGCCTGATGGACGACGAGGAGGGCATCGTGCTACCAAAGAGCGTAACGAAAGGTCGTATCATCAAGGCATCCAACCCGGACGGCACGCATCGCTACGACTTCCAGTTCCAGAACAAGCGAGGCTACAAGACCACGGTCGAGGGGCTCTCGGGCAAGTTCAACAAGGAATACTGGAATTATGCCAAGCTCATCTCGGGCGTACTGCGCTATCACATGCCCCTGGAGCGTGTCATCCACCTTGTGTCGTCTCTCTCGCTCGACGACGAGAGCATCAACACGTGGAAGATTGGCGTGGAACGAGCCCTCAAGAAGTACATCCCTTCGCTGAACGACGAAATGACAGAATAATCATAAGGCTGTCCTATGAAGGTAAGACTCAACGACATACGGATCTTCTGCCGACACGGCGTGATGGACGACGAACGGACACTGGGAGCCTGGTTCCGAGTGAACCTCTGCGCCACCACCCCCGACGAGCGGGCCACCTTCACCGACGGCCTCAGCCATACCCTCAACTACGCCCAAATGGCCGACATCGTGAAGGAGGAGATGCAGCTGCCCAGCCAGCTCATCGAGCATGTGGCAGGAAGGATAGGCCGGCGCATCATGCACGAGATGGCCGCCATCGAGCGTCTCGACGTCACCGTCATCAAGGAGCACCCGCCCGTCTCGATGGAATGCGAGTCAGCCGCCATCGAGCTGACGTTCAGCAGAACGGACGAAGCATAACTGTCAAAAAGTAGCAAAAATTTGAGTGTTCTATAGCAAAATTGCACATTTGGGTGACCAAGTGTGTTTTTTTCGTGCCAAAAAGTTTCATTTTCATAATTTTTTCGTAACTTTGCACGAGAATATAAAGATTGAAAAGATATATTGTATTATTATGGAAAACTTAGGTATTGGTGTTGAACTGATGGTAGTGGGTATGCTGACCGTATTCTGCATCCTGCTCATTGTTATCAACCTGGGCAAATTGCTCATTCAGGTAGTCAACAAGGTGGCGCCCGAAGAGGCAGTGGCGCCCAAGAAGAGTGCTGCGGCTGCACCTGCGGCTATCGATGCCACCACAATGGCCATCCTCGAACAGACCGTGGCTCAGATCACGGGCGGCAAGGGCCATGTAGCATCCGCAAAGCGTATTTGATATTTCATTTGAGTTTAAACAAAATAGGTATTATTTAAGATATGAAAAGAGAAGTAAAGTTCAGCTTGGTCTTCCGCGACATGTGGCAGAGCGCGGGTAAGTATCAGCCTCGTGTAGACCAGCTCGTTAAGGTGGCACCCGCAATCATCAAGATGGGTTGCTTCGACCGTGTAGAGACCAATGGTGGTGGCTTCGAGCAGGTGAACCTGCTCTATGGCGAGAACCCTAACAAGAGCGTCCGTGAGTGGACAAAGCCCTTCCACGAGGCAGGCATCCAGACACACATGCTCGACCGTGCACTCAACGGTCTTCGCATGAGCCCCTGCCCCACCGACGTGCGCAAGCTTTTCTATAAGGTGAAGAAGATCCAGGGTACCGACATCACCCGTATCTTCTGCGGTTTGAACGACCCCCGCAACGTGATCCCCTCCATCCAGTACGCTCACGAGGGCGGCATGATTGCACAGGCCTCACTCTGCATCACCTACTCACCCATCCATACCGTAGAGTACTACGTCAACCTGGCCAAGACCTTCATCGATGCCGGTGCCGACGAGATCTGTCTGAAGGACATGGCCGGTATCGGCCGTCCCGTCTCGCTGGGCGAGATCGTCAAGGGCATCAAGGCCTACAAGGAGGACATCATCATCCAGTATCACTCACACGCAGGCCCCGGCTTCAACATGGCCTCTATCCTCGAGGTGGCTGAGGCTGGCTGCGACTATATCGACACCGGTATGTCGCCCCTCTCATGGGGTACCGGCCATGCCGACATCATCGCCGTGCAAGAGATGCTGAAGGATGCCGGTTTCAAGGTGAAGGACATCAACATGGAGGCCTACATGGAGGTACGCACCATGATTCAGGAGATGTGCGACGACTTCCTCGGCTACTACATCCCCGAGCTGAACCACCTGAACAACTCGCTGCTCGTCAAGCCCGGTCTGCCCGGTGGCATGATGGGTTCGCTGATGACCGACCTCGAGGACAACCTCAAGAGCCTGAACAAGTGGAAGGTGAAGAACAACCAGCCCGAGCTGACCACCGACCAGCTGCTCGTCAAGCTCTTCGACGAGGTGGCATACGTATGGCCCAAGGTGGGTTATCCCTGCCTCGTTACCCCCTTCTCGCAGTACGTCAAGAACCTTGCTCTGATGAACGTCATCCAGATGGAGAAGGGCAAGGCTCGCTGGAGCATGATTGCCGACAACATCTGGGACATGATCCTCGGCAAGAGCGGTCAGCTGCCCGGCCCTGTGGCTCAGGAGCTTATCGACATGGCCAAGGCCGAAGGTCGCGAGTTCGAGACAAACGATCCTCAGAGCTACTATCCCGACAAGCTGGACGAGTTCCGCAAGGAAATGAAGGAGAACGGCTGGGAACTGGGTCAGGACGACGAGGAGCTCTTCGAGCTGGCTATGCACCCCGAGCAGTACCGTGCCTACAAGAGCGGTAAGGCAAAGGCCGACTTCGAGAAGGATCTGGCCGACCGCAAGGCCAAGAAGAATGCGCCCAAGGGTGACCTGCCCAAGAGCGTGAAGGTGAGCGTGAACGGTGCTACCTACGAGGTAAGCATCGCCTACGGCAACGAGGCTCCTGCTGCCACCGCTGCTCCTGCTGCCGGTGCCGCAGCTCCTGCCGGTGAGGGCAAGGACGTACTGGCTCCTCTGGAGGGTAAGTTCTACCTCGTGAAGGACAACTCGGAGACCGCCAAGAAGGTGGGCGATGCCGTCAAGGCTGGCGACACCCTTGGCTACATCGAGGCTATGAAGACCTTCAACGCTGTGCGTGCCGACTTCGACGGTGTCATCACCGCCATCCTGGCCAACAGTGGCGACTCGGTTGAGGAGGATGATCCCATCTTCAAGATAGGCTAAAGCCCATCTTGGGAGTTAAAAGTTAATAGTTAATAGTTGAGTTAATACGTTCCACGCGAGAGAGTTATGTCTTCTCCACAACAACGAATACCTGGACGAGAAGATGTACGTTTCGCTACGCAACGATATTGACGAACTGATTGCCATGCTCGTATCCATCATCAACTCGATGAAGAAGAAACTCAACAATTAACTATTAACTGCACACACCAACCTGACTTGGTGCTGCACACATTAACTTTTTAACTCACAATCTCAAAGCTCAACTTTTAACTTTTAACTTTTAACTTTTAACTCAAAAATTTATGCAAGAAATTTTTGAAAAACTTTGGAACATGACCGCACTGAGCGACATCGGTGCACAGCCCACGTTCCTTATCATGTACCTGCTCGCCTTCGTGCTGCTCTACCTGGGCATCGTGAAGAAGTACGAGCCACTGCTGCTCATCCCCATCGCCTTTGGTGTACTCATCGCCAACTTCCCCGGCGGCGGCATGGGCGTCATCCAGGCAGACCCCCAAGGCATGGTGCTAGTAGATGGCGTACAGAAGAACATCTACGAGATGCCTCTGCACGAGATTGCCCACGACCTGGGCCTTATGAACTACCTCTATTATGCCCTTATCAAGTCCGGTTTGCTGCCCCCCATCATCTTCATGGGTGTAGGTGCGCTGACCGACTTCGGACCCATGCTCCGCAACCTGAAACTCAGCATCTTCGGTGCAGCTGCCCAGATGGGTATCTTCACCGTCCTGCTCGTAGCGCTGCTCTGCGGCTTCACGCCTCAGGAGGCCGGTTCGCTGGGCATCATCGGTGGTGCTGATGGTCCTACCGCTATCTTTACCACCATCAAGCTGGCTCCCCACCTGCTGGGCCCCATCGCCATCGCTGCCTACAGCTACATGGCCCTCGTGCCCGTCATCATCCCCCTCGTTGTCAAGGCTCTCTGCACCAAGAAAGAGCTGATGATCAACATGAAGGAACAGGACAAGCTCTATCCCAACAAGACGGAGATCAAGAACATGCGCGTGCTGAAGATCATCTTCCCCATTGCTGTTACCACCATCGTGGCCATCTTCGTTCCCACGGCTGTCTCGCTGGTCGGCATGCTGATGTTCGGTAACCTGCTCAAGGAGATTGGTGCCGACACCAACCGCCTCTTCGACGCAGCCTCGAACGGCATCATGAACGCTGCCACCATCTTCCTGGGCCTCTGTGTGGGTGCCACCATGACGGTCGACGCCTTCCTCAACGTCCAGACGCTGGGCATCGTGGCCGGTGGTTTCTGTGCCTTTGCGCTCAGTATTGCCAGCGGTATCTTCATGGTCAAGGTATGGAACCTCGTTGCCAAGAAGAAGATCAATCCCCTCATCGGTGCCACCGGCCTCTCTGCCGTTCCCATGGCCAGCCGTGTGTGCAACGAGATCTCTACCCAGTACGACCCCAAGAACCACGTCCTCAACTACTGCATGGCCTCCAACATCTCGGGTGTAATCGGTTCGGCCGTGGCAGCCGGTGTGCTGATCAGCTTCTTAGGATAAACGACACAGAGCAAGGCATTGCTTACAGCTCAATATTTACAAGGGAATCACCAAGTCAACCGACCTGGTGATTCCTTTTTCTGGTTCTTCTGAGATTTGGAGTGATGATTTTTATGAGTCATCTGGAATTTTGAGTGGAGATTTTTAGAAACTATTTTGAGTTTGATTTTGAGGAGCGTAGCGATGACCTCCTAAAAAAGAAGGCGTACAATTGATTGTAGGGGTGATTTTTTGTTCTGATTTTCAGTCAGATTCCTGAATCCTGGCATGTGCATCCATAGAAATCAAATCAAAATCAAAAACTAAAAATCAACCATACAATAGCCCCCGAACGATGGGCTTTATGAGTGAGGTCGTCGCTGCACTCCTCAAAATCCAACCGAAAATCATTTCGGAAAATCCAAACTGATATGGGTGGACATTAGTAATTATCACTCCAAATACCAGAAGACCCAGAAGTATATCATCGGAAGAGCCATTTTTACGATCCAGATGTAAGGTTTTATTACTGCGAACAGAAAGTGCCGCAGAGGATTCGGAAAAAGACGCTTCGTCTTTTCCCAAACGATGGTCCGTCTGTTTCGAAAAGTCGCTCCGTCATTTTTCAACGTCCGTAGTACTATTTTTCACCGCTGAAAACAAGCAAGTTACGTAGCCGTTTAGCCAAAGCTGAAGTGTAAGTTTTTTTAAAAAATATACAAGCACAGATTGTCCGGGAATCGCCTGATCGGGCAATTGTACGAGCGCGATGGGGAGGTACACATTATATATAATATAGTGCCACCTTCGCAAGCTCAACATCGAACACGAAGCTGCACACACGAAGCCGCCAGAAAACACTCCCCCACCCCTCAAACTGCCATATTACCCCATAAGGATGAGCATTCTGCAGGCAATTGCTATCTCAACTTAAAAAAATGGCAGTTAAAATGCATTTTTTTACTCAAAAATGAGTAGCATAACAAATATTTTTAGTATATTTGCACTGAAAATGTACTTATCGTACAAGACAGTGTATGAAACGACACAATAAGAAATAATTAATTTATAAATTACCAAAACAAAAATGATCAATCAACCCGTTGTGAAGCTTGGTATCGTTGGCGTTAGCCGCGACTGCTTCCCCATCGCCCTGACACAGGCACGTTTGGCTGCTGTAATGGCAGAAGTAAAGAAGGCTGGTCTGCCCGAAGTGTATGACTGCCCCGTAACCATCGAGAACGACGTAGACACCTACAAGGCTCTGGATTGGGCTAAGGAGAACGGCATCAACGCCGTATGTATGTTCCTCGGCAACTTCGGCCCCGAGGGTCCCACCACGCTCTTCGTACAGAAGTTCGGTGGCCCCGCCATGGTTATCGCAGCCAAGGAGGAAGGCAAGGCTAACCTGGCCAACGACCGTGGTGACGCTCTCTGCGGTGTGCTGAACTTCAGCTACAGCGTAGGTCTTCGTCGTCTGAAGGTTTACATCCCCGAGTATCCCAACGTAACGCCCGAGGAGGCTGTCAAGGAGCTCGCTGACTTCCGCAACATCGCTCGCGTTGTCATCGGCGTCAAGAACCTCAAGGTTATCGGCTTCGGTCCCCGTCCCTGGGACTTCCTGGCTTGCAACGCTCCCATCCAGCCCATGTACGACCTGGGCATCGAGGTACAGGAGAACTCTGAGCTCGACCTGAAGAAGGCATTCGACGAGCACAATGGCGACGCTCGCATCGCTGCCGTGGCCAAGGATATGGAGGCTGAGTTGGGCAAGGGCAACAAGTACCCCGAGGTTATCAACAAGATGGCTCAGCTGGAGGTTACCCTCATGGATTGGTACGAGAGCGGCAAGGGTGGCTCTAAGTATGCCGTCTTCGCCAACAAGTGCTGGCCCGCATGGCAGCCCATCTTCGAGTTCGAGCCCTGCTACGTCAACTCACGTCTGACCGGTCGCGGTATTCCCGTAGCCTGCGAGGTTGACCTCTACGGTGCCCTCTCTGAGTACATGGCTGAGTGCGCTACCGAGAAGCCCGCTACCTTGCTCGACATCAACAACTCTGTTCCCGCCGACGTCATCCCCGCTGGCGCAAGCCTCGCCGGTGCTGACCTCAAGGACCTCTACATGGGCTTCCACTGCGGTAACACCTGCTCACAGTGCATGAAGAGCTGCGAGATCAAGTACCAGCTCATCCAGGCTCGTCTGATGAGTCCCGATATCACCAAGGGTACCCTCGAGGGTCAGATTGCTCCCGGCAAGTCTACCATGTTCCGCATCCAGTCGAACAGCGACTCTAAGCTCGTCAGCTACATCGCACAGGGTGAGTTCCTCGACGTAGATCCCTGCTCATTCGGTGGCATCGGCATCCACGCCATCCCCGGCTTCGCACGCTTCTATCGCCACGTCCTCGTGGGCAAGCGCTTCCCCCACCACGGTGCTTACGCATTCGAGCACTGCGGCAAGGTACTCTTCGAGGCTCTCAAGATGCTCGGCGTTGAGGATATCAACACTCCTCTGCCCGCTGGTCAGCTCTACCCCGGTGAGAACCCCTTCGCTATCTGATAATTGACACCCCTGCTATAAACGTTTTTGACCCCAAGAAGAAACCCTTACTTGGGGTCAAAACATTTAATGACGATTATACTTAATTTCTTCACTATGAATAAGATTCTATCAACACTTTTCCTCGTGGGCGCTTGCTCGGCCATGCAGGCACAGGAGATTACAAGCCCTGACGGACACCTGCGCGTACAGGTGACGTGCGAGGACGGAAAGGCAGCCTATAGCGTCAAGCTCGACAACGACGTTGTCATCGAGAATTCACCCCTCGGCCTCAAGACGAGCATCGGCGACTTCACACAGGGCCTCAAGCTCAAGGACGCCAACCCTGAGGCTAAGCAGGTGAGCGAAACATACTCGCTGCCCAACGCCAAGATTCAGAATATCAGTTACTCAGCCAACGAGTACACGTTCAACTTCACCGTCAGCCAACCCGTGCGCCAGCGCAGAGGGCCCGGGCAGCAGCAGAACGGACAGCAGCCGCAGATGCGCGATGTGCCCGCCTTCGACGTGGTGATGCACATCGACAACAGCAACGTGGCCTTCAAGTACGTTGTCTATGCACAAGGCGACCGCAAGTCGTGCCTCGTGCAGGAGGAGAGTACCGCCTACACCTTCCCCACCGGTACCACCACCTTCCTCTGCCCTGCCATGACACCCCAGACGGGTTTTGCACGCACGGCACCCAGCTACGAAACCTTCTATGAGTACGATGCCGAGATGGGCAAGAACGGACACGGACGTGGCTACACCTTCCCTGCCATGTTCAAGGTACAGGCCGCTGCACCCGCTCAGGGCAAGGCAGCCAAGAAGGCTAAGGCTGCTCCTGCTCCCAGCCAGATCTGGGTCATGCTGAACGAGACCAACATTGGTGGCAACTACTGCGGTGGCCGCATCGAGAACAAGGGCAATCAGTACCACCTCGCCTATCCCGAGATGACGGAGTTCGGCGGCATCGGCAACGTAGAGCCCGGCATCATGCTCGATAACCGCGAGCTCGCCTCTACCCCCTGGCGTACCATCACCGTGGGTCGCAGCCTCAAGCCTCTGGCCGAGACTACCATCCAGTGGGACCTCGTCAAGCCTCAGTACGAGGCTAAGTACGACTACAAGTACGGCCGCTCGGCATGGAGCTGGATCATTCGTATGGATGCAAGTTGTAACTACGATGAGCAGAAGGAGTACGTCGACTTTGCCTCAGCCATGGGTTGGGAGTACCTCCTCGTCGATGCCCTCTGGGACACCAACATCGGCTACGAGCGCATGGAGCAGCTCTCCAAGTACGCTCAGTCGAAGGGCGTCAACCTCTTCCTCTGGTACAACAGCAACGGTTACTGGAACGACGCGCCCCAGGGCCCCCGAGGCAAGATGCACCGCATGATCGACCGTCGCAAAGAGATGCAGTGGATGCAGAAGGCAGGCATCAAGGGTATCAAGGTGGACTTCGTAGGTTCCGACAAGCAGCAGACGATGCAAATGTACGAGGACATCCTGGCCGATGCCAACGAGTGTGGCATCATGGTCATCTTCCATGGCTGCACACTGCCCCGTGGATGGGAGCGCATGTACCCCAACTTCGTTGCCTGTGAGGCCGTTCGTGCCAGCGAGAACCTGGCCTTCGGTCAGAACGACAACGACATCGAGGCCTTGGCTGCCACCATACACCCCGTACTGCGTAACGCCGTAGGTAACATGGACTTCGGTGGTTCGGCCCTCAACAAGCACTATTCTAAGGGCAACGACCGCGGTACCACCCGCAAGACCAGCGACGTCTACGCCCTCGCCACCGCCATCCTCTTCCAGACTCCCGTCCAGAACTTCGCCGTGGCTCCCAACAACATCACCGACGCTCCTGCCTGGGCCATCGACTTCATGAAGAAGGTGCCCGTGACATGGAAGGACATGAAGTTCATCAGCGGCTATCCCGGCAAGTACGTCGAGCTGGCACGCCAGGCAGCCGACGGCAAGTGGTACGTGGCCGCCGTCAACGCACAGGACGCCACCATGACCGTCACCTACAACCTCGACGGCATGTTCCAGCCCGGCCAGGAGGTGACAGTATACTGTGACGACGACCAGTTGCAGGGCACCAAGAAGACCCTCAAGACCAGCAAGAAGAACGAGATTACCGTCACCATTCCCAAGAATGGTGGTGTAGTCATCTGCAAGGAGTAAAACCAAGAAAAGAACTATATGATAGTTCCCTGAAAGTTTGTTGTGAAATCACTCATGAAACGATTCCTGATACTCGTAGCGCTGTCAACTGTGGCAGCGCTACGTCTTTCTGCCTGCGACAACAAGGAGGCAGCCGCACAGATGCAGCACACACAAACCACTGCACAAGTTCTGCACACACAAGAAGCCGACCAAGACCTGCACACACAAGCCACTGATAATCAAGGATGGAACGCCCAGCTCTATGCCGAGATTGAAGGCCGCATCAAGGCCCCTACCTTCCCCCATCACGACTTCCCCATCACCCAATATGGAGCTTCGCACGAAGCCACCGCAAAACAGAATCAGAAGGCCATCAACAAGGCCATAAAGGCGTGCAGCAAGGCAGGGGGCGGACGCGTCATCATCCCCGCCGGCACCTGGCAGACGGGAGCCATCCGTCTGCTCAGTCATGTGGAACTGCACCTCAAGGAGGAGGCCACCCTGCTCTTCGCCTTCGAACCCTCGCTCTACCCACTCGTACGCACACGTTGGGAGGGCCTCGACATACTCAACTATTCGCCCTGCATCTATGCCGCCAATGCCATAGACGTGGCCATCACCGGACTTGGCACCATCGACGGAAACGGAAGCCGCTCCACATGGTGGCCCTGGTGCGGGGCTGCCAAATACGGGTTCGACGAACACACGCCACAAAGTCAGGCAATGCCCTGGACGGGCAGGAAAAACCTCGGCACCGACTCGCTCGGCAACCGCCTCTCCAACCGCAACACGTTGCTGCAGATGAGCGACAACGCTACGCCCATTCGTCAGCGAACCTTTGGCCAAGGACACGGTATGCGTCCCCAGCTTGTCAACTTCTACGAGTGCCAAAACATTCTAATCGAGGACGTTACGATGCTTCGCTCTCCCTTCTGGGTCATCCATCCGTGCCTCTCGCGCAACATCATCGTACGCCGATGCAAGGTCATCAACGAGGGACCCAATGGCGATGGCTGCGACCCCGAATCGTGCGAGGACGTGCTCATCGAGGATTGCATCTTCCACACCGGTGACGACTGCATTGCCATCAAGAGCGGACGTAATGCCGACGGACGCAGAACCAACCGCCCATCGCGAAACATCATCATCCGCCGCTGCACCATGGAGGACGGACACGGAGGTGTGGTCATCGGCAGCGAGATTTCGGCTGGTGCCGAGAACATCTTTGCCGAGGATTGCAGGATGGATTCGCCCAACCTCGACCGTGTGCTCCGCATCAAGACGAACACATGCCGGGGAGGCATCGTGCAGAACGTATGCATGCGCAACGTCACCGTGGGGCAATGCCGCGAAGCCGTGTTGCGCATCAACCTCGTCTACGAACCCAAGGAGCGGTCACAGCGTGGCTTCATCCCCACCGTCCGCAACATCTCCATGGAGAACGTCACCTGCCAGCAGTCGCGCTACGGCATCCTGCTCAATGGACTTGACGACCACGACAACATCTATGGCATCCGCATCCGCAACTGCCATTTCAATGGAGTAAAAGAAGAAGCAGTACAACGCAACGGAAAGAGTCACGACGTACTGCTCGAAAACTTCACCATCAACGGGAAGGAAATTGCTCAGCTAAACGATTGATCGACAAATCGTACGATCGAAACATCGAACAATCGACAAATCGAACAATCGAATGATCGACCCATCGAATGACCGCCCCATCGAATGATCGACCATTCGCCTTATCGCCCCGTTACTTAAACAACTGGCGAAGGAAGCGATCGTAGAGCAGGTGGCGCCAGGTGACCAAGTCATGCGCACCACCGCCTCCTACGAAGAAGTCGTGCTTGACACCCAGCTGATCCAACTGCTCGTGCAGGCGTTCGTGGCGTCCCAGGAAACCCGTCTCGTACGTACCGCCACCCACGAAGAAGTAGTCAATCTTCTGGTTGAAGTCCTTATCGCGAAGCACGGGTGTCTCATCGATTTCGATGGCAGCACTCAGCAAACCCACCGACCCGAAGACATCCAGATTGCGCAATCCCACGTACTGAGACATGCGTCCACCCATCGAAAGGCCAGCCAGGGCACGTGAGTGGCGATCCTTCTTCAGGCTGTAGTTCTTCTCCACATAGGGGATGACGCATTCGATGAGTTCCTTTTCAATGAGCGGGAAGGCCAACTCAGTATGCTTGGGGTGGCTGCGTGTCACCATCTGGTCGTTGGGGAAGACTACAATCATCTCCTTGGCCAAGCCCTCGTGAATCATGTTGTCCAGAATCCAGTTGGCACGTCCGTGCATGACCCACGTCTCGGTAAGGTCGCCCGAACCGCCCATCAGATACAGCACAGGGTACTTCTTCTTCGGGTTGTAGTTGGCGGGTGTGTACACCATCATGTCGCGCAAGCCGTTCGTCACGGATGATTCGTAATAGTGCGTAGTGATGCTGCCATGGGGCACACCGGGTTTGGGGTCGTACCAGGCAGGTTCGTCACCATGCACAAAGAGCATGCTGAAGGCAGGCATCGCGGCATGCCCCGTAAACGTATTGTTGGGATCCACGTTCTGCAGGCCATCCACAATCACATAATAGAAGTAAATCTCCGGCTTCAGAGGGCCCAACTTCAACGTCCAAATGCCATCATCACCCTTCGTGAAGTTCACCTGCTTGCGTGCTTCATCGCCCACAAACATGGAACCCGTCAGCTTCACCTCCTTCGCATTGGGGGCCTTGACGCGGAAGGTCACGGTATGGTCGTCGTGAACCTCGGGCGAGATGACCTGTGCGCTGAAGGGGGTGATGTTCTCTGTATTTCGCTGTGGATCGTACTGAACATTGACGTGCGATTGCTGAGCCATCGTCGTCACCGTGCCCATAAGAAGAAGGACGGCAGAAATTAGTATCTTTCTCATAACCAGTTTATTATTAACACTATGCAGTTTTGTTTTGTAGATTATATACTTTTGGCCACTTTAGATCTACTACTTGAACAGCAAGGGAGCAAACGTATTGAGGTACAGGCGCCAGTTTGCCCACACATGGCCGCCATCTGACTGATAAAAGGTGTGGTCAAGCCCGCACTCGGTCAGTGTGGCATCCAGCGTCTTGGAGCCGTTGTAGAGAAAATCTGACGTGCCGCATGCCAGGAAGTAAAGCTTCACACCAGCCGCCTTGAGAGCCTTCACCTGCTCGGGAGTGGCACTGCCGGCTGCAGAGAGCGGACAGATGTAATCGAACATCTGAGGATAGAGGTTTGTGGCCGTTATGGTATGACCTCCACCCATCGAAAGGCCGGCAATGGCACGCGATTCGGGCTTTGCCACCACACGGAACTCCTTCTCGATGAAAGGCACAATCTCCTCGCAAAGGCTCTTGACGTAGGCATTTGCCATGCTGGGGTCGCGGAAGTTCACCTGACTCGTGGGAAGGCCAAGCGTCAGAGCCGCCTGCTGGTTGGGGTTGCCGTTGGGCATAACGACAATCATGGGTTTGGCCAACCCCTTCTCGATAAGATTGTCCAGAATCTGTGCCGCACGTCCCATGGATGACCATGCCTCCTCATCGCCTCCAGCTCCGTGCAACAGATAAAGCACGGGGTACTTCTGCTTGGGATTCTGCTCGTAGCCGTAGGGGGTGTAGACGGTCAGACGGCGGTTCATATTCAGCACCTTACTGTCGTACCACTTGTACGAAACCGTACCGCGCTGGTTGGCTTCAAAATAGTTGGCAGTACGCTCACCGGGCACCATCAGCATGTTCAGGTAACGGGTGCCGTCACGCTGAACCATGTAGTTCTGAGGATCATTCACCGAGACACCATCCACCATGAAATTGTAGGTATAAATCTCGGGCGAAGGTGTATCGAGCGTCACTTCCCACACGCCATTCTCACCCTTCTCCATGGCCAAGCCACGTCCTTGTCCTTCCATCCAGTTGCCCACCAGGCTTACCGCATTGGCACGGTTTGCCTGCAGACGGAATGTCACCTTTCCGTCCTTCATCTCGGGCGATTTCACTTGCGCACGGCCACGATTGAAGTTGGCCAACTCCTGCGCATTCACGGTGCCAAACGACAAGGCAATGGCACTTGCAAACAACAATAGTTTTTTCATAAGTATTTAATTTTTGATAACAGAAGCTATAATAAACTATAAAAACTATAAAAGCTATAGAGAATCAGCGGCCGACAAGCTCAACGGATGTCCTGAGGCGAATATCGTCGGAAGCGCTGCCAAGCAGCAGTTCGAGCTTGCCCTCCTCCAGCTGCCAAGCGGACGTAGCTTCGTCCCAATAGCGCAGCTCCGATACAGGAACCTTGAGCGTCACCTGCTTGCTCTCACCCGGCTTCAGCGTGACACGCTCGAAGGCCTTGAGTTCCTTGGCTGGCCATGCCACCTTGGCTTCTGGACGATGCACGTACAACTGCACGACCTCGTCGGCTTGCATCGTTCCCTTGTTGCTGAGGTTGAACTTCACGTCTATGACTTCCTTGCCCGCATAGTGCGACTTGCCAGCCTTCATGTCAGCATAGGCAAAATCCACGTACGACAAGCCATGACCGAAGGCGTAGAGAACGGGCTTCTGCTTCGTGTCGAACCAACGGTAACCGACAAGAGGTCCCTCGGAGTAATGTGCATCGGGAGCACGGCGTCCCCTTCTGCGCTGCTGGCCACCAATGTCCTGTCGGTACTGGTTGCCAAAGAGGTCGCCATCCACCTCCTCCTTCTGTGGGAAGTTGCCCATCGCATAGGCAGGCGAATCCTCCAGTTGCAAGGGGAAGGTAAAAGGCAATTTTCCCGAAGGAGCAATCTTTCCGTAGATGATGTCGGCCAGGGCATTGCCTCCTTCAAGGCCATTCCACCATCCCTGCACCACGGCTTTGGAGTACTTCTCCACCTCGCGCAGGTCGCAAGGGCCACCGGAGATCACCACACTCACCAGGTTGGGATTGGCTGCCGCAAGTGCCTTGACAATCTCGTCCTGTCCCACGGGCAACTTTATGTCGCTGCGGTCGCTACCCTCCGATTCGATGTTCTTGTTCGTGCCGCAGACAAAGATGACGGCATCCGCCTTGCGAGCCAGCTCTACGGCTTCGGCCAGCAAAGTCGGGTCGGCACTCTCGTGAATATCCTTGGCCACGGTATTGTTCGTTTCGGCCATACGTCGACCAAACATGCCCATGTAGTTCTTGTAGCCAGGTGCATAGCTCACCTCCACACCTTGCGGAGCACGTCCCTGCAAACCCTTGAGCGGAGTAATTTCGTAGGGAGCCTTCACACCGGCACCCATACCGCCCGACTGTGTCAGAGCCGTGGCATTGAGGCCAATGACCGCAATCTTTCGTGCTGCCTTGAGCGGCAGAATGTGGTCGGCATTCTTCATCAGCACCACCGAACGTGCTGCCACCTCGTAGGCAATCTGCTGGCTCTCCGGTTGTGAGGCAGTAGCCAGGTTGCACTTCTCAGCAGGAATGGCTTCTACAGCATAGCGTACACGCAACAGCTCTCTCACCTTGTTGTCCACCACGCTCTCGGGCACCTTACCCGCACGCACGGAATCGATGAGAGCAGGACCCAGGTAGTTGTCGCCCGTCATCTGTACGTTCAAGCCGTGAAGAGCAGCTCCCATGGTGGAATGTGTACCGCCCCAATCCGACACGGTGAAGCCACGGAACCCCCATTCGCCTCGCAGAATCTCGTTCAGCAGATGCTCGTTTTCCGAACAGTAGTATCCGTTCACCTTGTTGTAGGCAGGCATGACAACCATGGCTCCTCCATCCACCACGGCAGCTTCGAAGGGTTTGAGGTAGATCTCACGCATCGTACGCTCGTCGCAGATGGCATTGACGCTGCCACGGTTCGTCTCCTGGTTGTTCAGCGCAAAGTGCTTGATGCAGGCAGCCGTTCCCGCATCCTGCGTACCCCGCACGTAGCTCGTGGCCAGGGCAGCTGCCAGCATGGGATCCTCGGAGAGATACTCGTACGAGCGTCCTCCCACGGGTAGACGCTGGATGTTGATGGCAGGACCCAGTATGACGTCCTTGCCGCGAAGGCGTGCCTCCGTTCCCATGCCCGTACCATATTTATAAGCCATCTCGGGCGACCACGTGGCAGCCAGCGCCGAACCCGTAGGGAAGTAGGTAGCTGAGTCGGTCGTCCAACCTGCCGACTGGAAGCCATTGGGAACGCCCTCCTCACGAATGCCAAAGGGGCCATCCGCATACTTGATGTCCTGTATACCCAGGCGTGGAACGCCCTCCGACGACATGTTTGTTTTGCTGTGCAGCATCTGTACCTTCTCTTCGAGCGACATTTGTGCGATGATCTTGTCAATCTTCTTATCATTGACAACAAGGCGCTGCTGCAACGTTGTCACCTTGGGGGCGCATGAGGCCATCAACAAGGCGGACAGATAGATCAGTTTCTTCATAGGTATTCTTGTTTCTTTTTGTTGTATCAGTAGCTATCCTTCAGAGCGGGCATTTACGTCTGTCAAGTTGCTTACGTTTTCGTGTTTTCTGAAGGATTTGCACAAAGTTAATGTATTTTTCTTCCATAAACAAGCTATTTACAATAAAATAATGTATATTTGCACACAAAGAATGCAAAAACAATGAATCGTGTCAGCAAAATACTCCTTATAGCCACTCTTTTGTTCCCGCTTTTGGGCATGGCTAAGCCAAGAAACGAGCGTTACAGCGAATGGATGGTGCGCAGCGAGATGCAACGCACACCCCTCTCCTACTACCTTGACTTCACCGATCCGCAGAAACGTCCGAAAGGAAAGTGGAGCTACGTGATGGGTATAGAACTGGAGGGAATGCTCGACACTTACCTTGCCTACGGCGATACAGCCATATTGCGCTATGTGGCATCGTATCCGGAGAAGATGATTGCCACCGACGGCACCGTGACGGGGTACAAACTCGAGGATTACAGCCTCGACAACGTACGGACGGCTCATTTCATCTACCGCATCAACCAACTCATGCCACGCACCGGCAACCAAGCCGCCCTCCGTACCCTCTTCCGCCAACTCGAGGAGCAACCGCGCACCCAGGATGGCGTCTGGTGGCATAAGGCCATATACGCCCATCAGGTATGGCTCGATGGCATCTTCATGGGACTTCCCTTCTATTGCCAGGCGGCAAAAAGCATGAAAGAAGTCAATGGCAAGATAGCAGACAGTGGCAAGATGGCAGACAGTGGCAAAACAGTAGACAAAGGCGAAGAAGCCATAAAAGCCATATACGACGATGCCGTCGATCAGATAACGCGCACCTTCCACCGCACCTTCGACGCCCGAACCGAACTGTGGAAGCATGCCTGGGACGAGACACACTCCATCTTCTGGGCAAATCCCGAAACTGGCCTCTCGCAACACACCTGGGCGCGTGCCCTTGGCTGGTTCACCATGGCCATGGTGGAGGTGCTCGATGCGTTGCCTGCCGACTATGCCCGTCGGGGCGAGGTAATCAAAATGCTGCAGCAAGCCATGCATTCCGTGATGCGCTACCAGGACAGCAAGACAGGCGTGTGGTATGACGTGTTGGATGTAAAGGCCAAGGAGAACTACCTCGAATCCACCGCCTCGTGCATGTTTGCCTACTGTCTGCTGAAGGGTTCCCGCCTCGGCTACCTGGACAAGTCGTTCCGCAAGGCAGGCGAAAAAGCATACCGTGGCATCCTGCGCCATTTCATCCGCAAAAACGAAGACGGAACCCTCTCGCTCACCAACTGCTGTTCAGTGAGCGGGTTAGGTCCCGCCAACAATCCCAAACGCGATGGCTCATTCGCATACTACATGAGTGAACCTATACGCGACAACGATGCCAAGGGCATTGGCCCTTTCATCTGGGCATCGCTGGAGATGGAAAGAGGCAACTGAAGGCGCAATCGGCCATCGCCTTGTATGCTGCCTCGCTGGGGTGCAAGTGGTCGCCCGAGTCGAAGCCGGGGGCAAAGGCAACGGGATGCTGCTTGTCGCGGACAGCCTCGTCGAAATCGATGCAACCATCGAAGAGAGGCGACTTACGCAACCATTCGTTGAAGGCCTGACGCAAGAGGTCGCGCTCCTCGGTATAAGTGCGCCATCCGTAAATCGGCAATAACGTACCGCTCCAAATCTTGAGGGAGGAGGAGCATGAAGGGTGCTTGAGGGAGGAGCATGAAGGGTGCTTGATGGATAGCGATCGGGCATACCGCACGTACAGCTCTTCCACGCCACGCGTCAAATCCTCCAGCGTGGGCATGTCGCTCCACGGACGGAAGGGGTTCACCTCCACGCCTACGGGATGGATGATGTCATTGATGCCATGCTGTATGATGACGTCCGAAGCTCCCGCCACGTTCATCTCAATGGGAAAACGTATGGCACCCTTCAAACCGTATGCCTGATACGTGATGCAGTCATATTGACGCAGGATGCGCGTGCCACTGACCGCGCGACGGATGATGGCCACGTCACGCCTTCCCTCCTTCCACGTACGCATGGCCAGGTAGTCAGGCCAACTCTGTGCCGTGATGGAGTCGCCATAGCAGACAATGGCTCGGTTCTGCTCTTCAGTCAGCACGTCGATGATGTTGAGGAAGTAAAACCAGTTGGTATTGCGAGTGAGATCAACAGGCATTTTACACACATCAGCAAAGTCCCCATAACTGAACTGTCCCTTCGACAACGGCCCAGTGATGAGCGTACCGGCATTCAGTTGGGTGTAGTCGGCAAAGTACATGCTCACCGCCACCTGGTCGCCGGCTTCCGTGGCAAAGGCAATGGCATCGCTCTCGATCTCCCGACCGGGAGGAATGACGCCGTCGCGACGGCCATCGAAGGTAATGGGTACAGCCGTCCATGCGGCATCCTGCGTGGCTGCCTGACAATCCTTCGCACTACCCTCGCGCCCGATAAGTGCCACGCTCGCCTTGGTAAGGCGGACGGGTTCCGTACCCGTGAGGTTGGAGAAACGGAAGCGCAGGTGACTGCCCGCAAAGACGATGCGGACGGGATAACGCAGGGTGAGGTCCTTGGCAAAGGTTGCCTCACGACGGTCGGTGATGGAGGTTGCATTGCCCCAGCAAGCAACCCATTTGGTATAACTCATAATGCTCTTGCGTAAAAATTCAGCTTTTTCGTGGTGCAAATTTACTACATTATATTATATTATGCAAGTAAAAAGACGCAAATAAATGCAGCAAACGATACGGAAGAAGGCGTCAAGGTGACGTTTTGAAAAGAAAAAACGCATTTTATTTGGAAATTTGCAGTTAAACACGTAACTTTGCACTGCAAAATGTAAACATACACAGAAATGAGCAAACTTTTAAAACCCGAAGGATACTCGGCCGTTCTCGACCTCAAGGAGACGGAATTGGCCATCAAACGAATCAAAGACTTCTTCCTTTCAAGCCTCAGTACCGAACTGCGTCTTCGTCGCGTCACCGCTCCCCTCTTCGTCCTGCGCGGATTGGGTATCAACGATGACCTCAACGGCATCGAGCGCCCCGTAGCCTTCCCCATCAAGGACATGGGCGAGGCAACAGCCGAGGTAGTTCACTCACTGGCCAAGTGGAAGCGCCTTACCCTGGCCGAGTACAACGTAGAACCCGGTTTCGGCATTGTGACGGACATGAACGCCATCCGTGCCGACGAGGAACTGGACAACATCCACTCGCTCTACGTCGACCAGTGGGACTGGGAGCGCACCATGACGGCCGACCAGCGCAACATCGCTTTCCTCAAGAAGATCGTCAACAAGATCTATAGCGCCATCCTGCGCACCGAGTTCCACATCTGCGAAACCTATCCCAAGCTGAAGCACTTCCTGCCCGAGGACGTCTTCTTCATCCACTCTGAGGAGCTCGTACAGATGTACCCCGACATGACTCCCAAAGAGCGCGAGGATGCCATCTGCCAGAAGCACGGTGCCGTCTTCATCATGGGCATCGGCGGCAAGCTGAGCGATGGCAAGGAGCACGACCTGCGTGCACCCGACTACGATGACTGGTCGACCGAGAACGAGGACGGCTTCAAGGGCCTCAACGGTGACTTGCTCATCTGGTATCCCGTCCTGAACCGTGCCATCGAGCTCTCCTCCATGGGTATCCGTGTGGACAAGGCAGCCCTCCTACGCCAGCTGGAGATTCAGGGCAAGCAGAACCGCCAGGAGCTCTACTTCCACAAGCGTCTGCTCAACGACCAGCTGCCCCTCTCCATCGGTGGTGGTATCGGTCAGAGCCGCCTCTGCATGGTGCTGCTCCACAAGGCACACATCGGCGAGACACAAAGCAGCATCTGGCCGGATGCCATGCGCGACGAGTGCCGCGAAGCTGGCATGACGCTGATCTAATCTGTATCTGTATATTGTTCATACAGAAGTTAAAAGCTAAGAGATAAAAGCGTATCTTTTCTCAGAAACTCATAATCAAACTTTACGCGGATTCCACAGAACAAACATGTGTGAATCCGCGTAAGTCGTTTTATGCAACTGTTATTGTTGTATCCGTTATGTAACACACACAAAACGGCCGAGAAGCTTCCCGTTCACTGCATGGATGCAGGTAGAGGAGTTCTCGGCCGTGTGGCATTAATTCAACCGCGGGACGTTAGCACGTCCTCGGGGGAATCATGAAATCTGATTAGTTCTCTGCAGGAGCCTCAGCAGCGGGTGCAGCCTCAGCAGCAGGAGCCTCAGCGGCTTCAGCAGCAGGAGCAGCCTCCTGAGTAGCCGATGTCTGGGGAACACCAGGCATGTTGTTGGGATTAACCGTCTGCTCAACAGCTGACTGCTGCTCCATTACAGAGCCACCCTCGTTCTGGTTCTTGGGCAGGGCAAATACGGTGATGACGCTCAGCACAACCATGGCACCAGCCAGTGTCCAGGTAGCCTTCTCCACGAAGTCGGTGGTCTTACGAACACCCAGCAGAGAGTTGTTGTCAGCGAAGCCGCTGGCCAAACCACCACCCTTTGACTCCTGTACGAAGACAATAGCGCACATCAGGATGGCAGCAATCACAATCAAAATTACAATTGTAGTGTACAACATTGTTTTTTAGTTTTTATTTGTTTTTATTTATTTTCTTCTTTCTTTATGAATAATATCCGTTTCGTAACGAATAAATTCCATCAGCCGTTTTCGTTTGCGAAGTAACAAATCCGTACATTTCAGCGCTTCATTGCTTGCTGATTGGCGATAAGTTTCTCCAAGAAACGTATTTGATCTGCAAAGTAACGATTTTTTTTCGGATATTTCAAGGAAAGTCGCCGAATAATTTCAATTGCATGCTCAAATTTGCCTTGTTTGATATAAATTTTGGCCAATGTCTCGGTAAAAGTGCCTTCTGAGGGCGAATTATCGACATCCAGCACGGGTTTCTGAAGTTCGCTGTCCTTCTTGTCCTTGAGACGGATGCGACGGTCACCTTGCGATTGAATAAAATTGTCAATTTTCTCCTGCTGGCTCTCTACTTTGCCTTCGCTCACGACTGATGCAGCCTCATCGCCCACAACCGACGAAGCCTCATCGTCCATAACCGACGAGGCACTATTGTTCACAAGCGTCGAAGCACCATCGGTGTCGGTTGTCCTGGTGTGAAGCATCGCCTCCTGGGCCGCCTTCTGCTGTTCGGCCAAGGCTTCCTCCTCGGCCAGCATGTAGGCAATGTAGTCGACGGTAGCATCTGCCCTGCCCCTTCGCTGCGGAGCAGGTGCGGCCTGATGTGGCAAGCCTGTCGTCTGCCGGTTCAGGAAGGTGTCGATGAGCGTCTCGGTGCGGTCATCGTCCTGCGGCGTCTCGGTGGTAGCCAAACGTCCGTTCGCCTTTCGTGCCTGCGTGGCTCCGAAGAAGATGGAGCTGGGCTCCTCGGGCGCGGGCTTCATGTGTCTGGCCTCCACGAAGTCAAAAATTGTCTCTCGCGACGGCAGATAGAGTGCCGAGCGACGCAGTTCGTCATTGAAGTCGGGGTCACGCTGCTCATAGAGCATACGCAGCAGCTGGAGTCGCGCAAAGTGGTAATAGGGATGCCGATCCACCATTGCCCTGGCATCGGCCAGCGTCATGGTCCGGCGCTCTCCTCCTGCGTTTCCTCCCATGGGTTCAGCGATATGAGTTGGCGTACTTTGCATAAATGCGTGTTTTCGTGGTTGATAATTACCAATTGGCAACGGTCTGGTTGAAAATCTGATCAGTGATATCCTTTACCATCTGCGTTACAAGTTCTTCCTGAACGGCCGTAAGCTGCTGTGTAGCATCATATTCTGCCGTGGCAGTGAACTGCCGTTCGAAGCTTTCCTTGGGATTGACCGTATTGGTGTATCGCACGTTGACGGTCATCTTGAGCTGCACCTGCGAGCTCAATCCATCGGCCGAGATACCTTTGTTGAATTGGTCGAATCCGCTTATCTCGCCAGCCAACTGGAGGTTACCTCCACGCTTCACCTGCTGCAGCTTGGTGCGCGAGGCAAAGATGTCGGTCAGTCGATTCTGGAAGATGCTCTGCATGGGCGCCCATACGTATGTGCTTCGGATGGGGAAGTTGTCGATTTGTATAGTCTTGATCTTGGTATAGTCAATGCTGGCCATATTGAAGGCATAGGAAATCTTACATGCTGACAATGTCAGCAACACGATTCCCACCACACTCATCATGAGCTTTCCTGCTATCTTATTCTTCAAGGCCATATTCCTTAATCTTTCTATAAAGTGTACGTTCACTGATGCCCAGTATATCGGCAGCCTGCTTGCGACGGTTGTGCGTGCGCTTGAGCACTTTCTCGATGGTCTGCTTCTCCAGTGACTCGAGGTTCAAGTCTTCGGCCACGTCAGCTTCGGCCACGTCGTAGGTATCGTCAAACTCGTTAGCCTCCCTGCGAGGGGGATAGACGGGTGCGTAGACAGCAGGCATCTCGGCCGCGGGCGCCACGTTTGTCGGGGCACTGAGCAGGGTGCCGTTCGAGAAGCGCGACTCGGTCGTCATCTGTCCGCCGTTCAGACTCTCCTTGAGCGCCTTGACATCCATGGCCAGCTGATTGAGCATGGCAAAGATGAGGGTGCGCTCCTTGCCGTAGTCGTAGGTGGGTTCGTCGGCTGTATCGAGGGTGGCTACCTCGGTGGTAGTCCCATTGGGCACCACTCCGTATTGGCGCAACACCTCGGGTGTCACGGTACGCTCTTCGCGGCAGAGTATGCTCATCTGTTCCACCACGTTGCGTAGCTGTCGTATGTTGCCAGGCCACTTGTATTCCTTCACCACCTGCTCGGCCTCGGCATTGAGGCGCAGGGGGATGGGTATGTTGTACTTAGCAGCCGTGTCCATGGCAAACTTCTTGAAGAGTCTCACCACGTCGGCACCACGATCGCGCAGGGGCGGCAACTTGATGCTGATGGTGCAGAGACGGTAGTAGAGATCCTCGCGGAAACGTCCCTCACGGATGGCCTTCTGCATCTTGACGTTGGTGGCGGCCACGATGCGGACGTTGGTCTTGCGCGGCTGGTTGCTGCCCACACGGATGTACTCGCCCGTCTCCAGCACACGCAGCAGGCGTGCCTGTGTCGAGAGAGGCAACTCGCCCACTTCGTCAAGGAAGAGCGTACCGCCGTCGGCCGCAGCAAAATAGCCGTCGTGCTCGGCTACGGCACCGGTGAAGGCACCGCGCTCATGACCGAAGAGTTCGCTATCGATGGTTCCCTCTGGTATGCTGCCACAGTTGATGGCAATGTATCGCTTGGTGCGTCGGGGCGAGTGGTCGTGAATGATGCGCGGAATGACCTCCTTGCCCACGCCGCTCTCTCCCTCGATGAGCACGGAGAGGTCGGTGGGCGCCACCTGCAAGGCCGTGTCGAGCCCTCTGTTCAGAAGGTCGTCATTGCCCACTATCTGGTATTTGGCCTTTATGTTGTCTATTTCGCTCAGTTTCATCTTTCCTAAAAATTCACCGTTTTGCAGCACGCCAAGCACGCATCACCGCACATTCAGTTTGCAAAGTTAATGAAAAGTTTTGATATTCCGTGTATACAAAGGGGAAAATTCGCGTTTTTGTGACGGAAAGCCACACCTTATCATATCATCTCCAGCAGTTCCACGGCCTCCTTGACGCTGCCGATGTCGCGGGCAAAGAAGCATTGGTGGCCGTTGTGCACCTCCATGCCACACTGCACGCCGTGCGAAAAGGTGAAGCTGATCATGCGGCCGAAGACGTCTCCCTGATAGAAGGGACTGTCCTGCCTGCTGACGAGGAAGAGGCGCATGCGGTTGTTCTTCAGCACGATTCTCTCGCTGCCGAAATAGCGTCCCAGACGGCGCAGCTTGACCACGCGGATGAGCTCCTCGCCCTCCTCGGGAATAGGGCCGAAGCGGTCCACCATACGCTGCCGGAACTGCGCGATCTGCTCGTCCGTCTCCAGTCCGTCCAACTCGCGATAGAGAAGCATGCGCTCGGTGCTGGTAGGCACGTATTCCTCGGAGAAGTAGATGGGCAGGTCACACTCTAGCTGACACTCGTCAACGAAGTCATCTCCAGCTAGTTCTTCGCCTTTCTTCAACTGTTCCTCGAAGAGTTCCTGGAACTCGTCGTTGCGCAGTTCCTTCACCGCCTCGTTCAGTATCTTCTGGTACGTCTCGTAGCCCAAGTCGCTAATGAAGCCACTCTGCTCGGCGCCCAGCAGGTTGCCGGCTCCACGGATGTCCAGATCCTGCATAGCCAGGTGTATGCCGCTGCCCAGGTCGCTGAAGTTCTCCACCGCCTGGAGGCGTCGGCGCGACTCCTGCGGAAGGGCGCTGAGTGGCGGTGCCAGCAGGTAGCAGAAGGCCTTCTTGTTGCTGCGTCCCACGCGTCCTCGCATCTGGTGCAGGTCGCTGAGGCCAAAGTTGTGGGCATGGTTGATGATGATGGTGTTGGCGTTCGGGATGTCGATGCCGTTCTCGATGATAGTGGTGGAGATGAGCACGTCGTAGTCGTAGTTGGCAAAGTCGACGATGACCTTCTCCAGCTCGTCGCTTGCCATGCGTCCGTGGCCCACGCAGACGCGAGCATCGGGCACGTGGCGATTCACCACGGCCACCAGGTCGGGCAACGAGGAGATGCGGTCGGTGACGATGTACACCTGTCCGTTGCGCGACATCTCGAAGTTGATGGCATCGGCAATGACCTCGGCCGAGAAGGTGTGCAGCTCCGTCTGTATGGGGTAGCGGTTAGGCGGCGGTGTCTGTATGACGCTGAGGTCGCGCGCTCCCATAAGGCTGAACTGCAGGGTGCGGGGGATGGGCGTGGCGGTCAGCGTCAGGGTGTCGACGTTCGTCTTCATCTGGCGCAGCTTCTCCTTGGTGCTGACGCCGAACTTCTGCTCCTCGTCGATGATCAGGAGGCCCAGGTCCTTGAACTTCACCTTCATGCCCAGCAGCTTGTGCGTACCGATGACGATGTTCACGCTGCCGTCGGCCAAGCCGGCCAGCACCTCCTTGGTCTGCGCTGCGGTGCGCGCACGGCTCAGGTATTCTATCTTGACGGGGAAGTCCTTCAGGCGCCCCATGAACGTGTGGTAGTGCTGGTATGCCAGTACGGTGGTGGGCACGAGGACGGCCACCTGCTTGTCGTCGGCACAGGCCTTGAAGGCGGCTCGTATGGCCACCTCCGTCTTTCCGAATCCCACGTCGCCGCACACCAGGCGGTCCATCGGGCGGTTCTTCTCCATGTCTGTCTTCACGTCCAGCGTGGCACGGCTCTGGTCGGGCGTGTCCTCGTACAGGAAGCTGGCCTCCAGCTCATGCTGCAGGTAGCTGTCGGGCGAGAAGGCGAAGCCCTTGTCCTCGCGTCGCTTGGCATAGAGGCGTATGAGGTCGCGCGCAATGTCCTTGATCTTCGTCTTCGTGCGCTCCTTCATGCGTTCCCAGGCCCCCGACCCCAGCTTGCTCACCTTGGGTGGCTCGCCCTCCTTGCCCTTGTATTTGCTCACCTTGTGGAGCGAATGTATGCTGACGTAGATGGAGCCGCCGCCTTGGTAGTCAATCTGTATGACCTCCTGCACACGGCCTCCCTGGTTCATGCGGCGCAACCCTGCAAAGCGCCCCACGCCATGATCCACATGCACCACGAAGTCGCCCGGTTCGAACTGCTGCAACTCCTTCAGTGTCAGTGCCATCTTGGCAGAACGTGCCTTGTCGCTGCGCAAGTTGTACTTGTGGAAGCGATCAAAGATCTGATGATCGGTAAAGAGGCACATCTTCAGGTCGCTGTCCACGAAGCCCGCATGCAGCGTATGCTCTACGGCCGTGAAGGGCAACTCGCGCCCCTGGTCCTTGAAGATGTCGCGCAGTCGTTGTGTCTGCTTCTGCGAATCGGCCAGCACAAAGATGCGGTAATCGTCCAACAGATAGCGGCTGAACGTGTCGTGCACCAGGTCGAAGTTCTTGTGGAACACCGGTTGAGGCGACAGGTGGAAGCTGACCACCGACACACCCTTCTCTACGCCTCTCCGGTCGGCTGTAGGGTTCGTCTCCACACGGCGGAAGGCCTGCACCTCCTCGCGAAAGCGGGTGCCATCCACCAACGTCTCTCCCCTCTCCCACACCTTCTGCTCGCCCGTGGCATCCTGCTCCATGGCGGCTTGCGCGGTGAAGCCCAACTCGTAGATGTGCTCAACCGTCTCGCATAGATACCGCACGTCGCGCACCACGAGCACGCTCTCCTTGGGCAGGAAGCCCAGCACACTCTCCTGGCGCTGGCGTGTGTGGCGCAGCTGGGGCACGATGATCACCTCCTCCTTCTTGGCCACAGAGAGCTGCGTCTGCACCTCGAAGGTGCGTATGCTGTCTATCTCGTCGCCGAAGAAATCCACACGGAAGGGGTACTCGGACGAGTAGCTGTAGATGTCCACGATGCTGCCTCGTACGGCAAACTGACCGGGTTCGTAAACGTAGTCGGTACGCTGGAAGCCGAAGTCCACCAGCACGTCCTGCAGGAACGTGATGTCGATGCGTTCGCCCTGGTGCAGTACCTGCGTCTGGTCTTCCAGCTCCTCGTGCGACACTACCAGTTCGCACAGTGCATCAGGGAACGTCACCACAAACAGTGGCACACCCCCCTTGGCAATGCGTCCCAGCACCTCCGTGCGCAGTATCTCGTTGGCAGCATCCTTCTGTCCGTAGCGCACAGCCCTGCGGAACGAACTGGGGAAGAAGAGCACACTCTCCTCACCCAGCATCTGCACCAGGTCGTGGTACAGATAGCCAGCTTCCTCCTGGTCGTCGCCCACGAAGACGTACGGAACACCAAGCGCCTTCGGACGAGCCATACTCAGCGCACTGAACACCAGCGGCAGTGCCGATGCATGCACGCCTTCCATCTCCACGCGCTGGCACTTACTACTACACAAAGCCGCTCCCAGCGACTTCACACTGGGATGCCCTGCGTACAGATTTACGAGTTCCTTAATCTCCATCGTAATCTTCGTTTTCACTTCTTTCTGAATGCAAAGATACGAAGAAAAAATGCCAATTGCAAGCAAAACACCAAAAAACTCTTTCCCACCCTCACTTTGAAGACCCCGGAGAAAGGAAATGACGAGAGGCTGACAACACGCAAAAACCGAGATGAAACGGAAAGAAAAGATAGTAATAAGGAAAAAAGAGTAATGCCATGTGGCTAATGCAATAAAAAAAGCAAAGAAAACTTTTTTCGTTTTCTCATCTTTGGCAGAAGTTTGGGCCTCACGAAGTTTTCGAACAACGCTGTTGAACAAGGAATCCGCTACGGAAGCCGATTTCTTACGCTGCGGAAACATTTTTTTTACGCTACGGAAAAACTTTTTTCACGCTGCGGAAAAAGTCTGCGGCCGTAGCGATGAGATTTGTCCAACGCAGCAGTAAGATTAGTGAAGCGTAGCGGAAACGGGGAGCACTTGTAAAGGTTTATACGCACAAGAGGCAGTACAAAAACGGGCGGCGCAGCATCAATCACGATGACACGCCGCCCTCTGCTTATATAGAAATAGAAGCGCAAAAAGCCTTATAATTACTTCATTCGTTTCGGCAGTTAAAGCAATTTCATGTTGAGTAGCAGTCACATTCGGCCGGAATGACAGCCTTGCATCAAAGTATATCGCTCACTTCGTTTTCACACAAAAGGCTACACACAGGCCGTCAAGCCAAGTGTAACTTCCGCCCTATCTTTAAATTAGCAATCATCAATAGTGTAAAATATATTTCGAGCACGAACTTCCGCGAATTATCAGCGTATTTGTCCGTAAACTAATTTTAAGATTATCTAACAACAAGTAATTCACGATAAAATTTGCGTGCGAAGTTTGCTGACATTTACGCTAAAAAGAACAGAACAATCAGTCGGCCTGCTGGCAGACGGCCAGGATGAAGTCGAGGAAGAGGGGATGCGGACGGAGCACAGTGGTGGTGTACTCGGGGTGGAACTGGGTACCGACGTACCAGGGATGAGGCGTGCCGTCGACGTGGCTGACCTCGACGATCTCCACGAGGTCTGAGTCGGGGTTGATGCCGACACACTGCATGCCGTGCTCCTCGTACTGGGTGCGGTAGACGTTGTTGAACTCGTAGCGGTGGCGGTGGCGCTCGGCGATGACCTGCACGTCGGCATTGGCAGTTTTGGCGTAGGCCGTCTGGGCACGGCTTCCCGAGAGGAGTTGACAGGGATAGGCTCCGAGACGCATGGTGCCTCCCATCTGAGCGAGGTGTTTCTGCGACTCCATCATGTCGATGACGGGATGGAGGGTATCGGCGTCCATCTCACAGCTGTTGGCGTCGGTGAGGCCGAGGACGTTGCGTGCAAATTCGATGACCATCATCTGCATACCGAGGCAGATGCCGAAGGTGGGGATAGCGTGGGTGCGAGTGTAGTGTGCAGCCACGATCTTACCCTCGATGCCGCGCTGTCCGAAGCCGGGACAGATGAGTACGCCGTGCATGCCAGCGAGGTGCTCGGACACATTCTGTTCAGTGAGTTCCTCGCTGTTGACGAACTCGAGCTTGACCTTCACCTTATTATATACACCGGCTATGGAGAGGCTCTCGCGGATGCTCTTGTAGGCATCCTGCAGGTCGTACTTGCCCACGAGGGCCACGCGCACGACGCGTCCGAGCTCCTGCTGGAGGGTGAGGAAGTGGCGCCAGGGGCCGAGTGCGGGTGTCTCGCCCACGGGCATGTCGGCCTTGCGCAGTATGGCGGCGTCTAGACCCTGACGCTGCATGTTGACGGGCACCTCGTAGATGCTGGGCAGGTCCTCGCTCTGCACGACGCAGTCGCGGTCGACGTTGCAGAAGGAGGCTACCTTCTGGAGGATGGGGTCATCAAGGTGCTTCTCGGTGCGGAGCACAAGGATGTCGGGCTGTATGCCCATGCTCTGCATCTCCTTGACGGAATGCTGGGTGGGTTTCGTCTTGAGTTCGCCGGCGGCACGCAGGTAGGGCACGTAGGTGAGATGCACGCTGACGGCATCGCGCCCCAGCTCCCAACGCAGTTGTCGGATGGCCTCCATGAAGGGCGCGCTCTCGATGTCGCCGATGGTGCCTCCGACCTCGGTGATGACGAAGTCGTAGTGCTGGGTGTCGTCAAGGCGTCGCATGCGGTGCTTTATCTCGTCGGTGATGTGGGGTACGACCTGTATGGTCTTGCCCAGGTAGTCGCCTCGTCGCTCCTTGTCGATGACGGCCTTGTAGATGCGTCCGGTGGTGATGCTGTTGCCTCGCGTGGTGCGTATGCCGGTGAAGCGCTCGTAGTGTCCCAGGTCGAGGTCGGTCTCCATGCCGTCGTCGGTGACGTAGCACTCACCGTGCTCGTAGGGGTTGAGCGTACCGGGGTCGATGTTGATGTAGGGGTCGAACTTCTGTATGGTGACCGTGTAGCCGCGGCTCTGCAGCAGCTTGCCGATGGAGGCAGAGATAATGCCCTTGCCAAGGGAGGAGACGACTCCGCCCGTTACGAAGATATATTTGGTTTTCATTATATGGATATTATCAGTCTTCAATTTATCTATCTTTCAATTTTCAATCTGCAACTTCCAATTAAAGTTTCGATCTTCAAATTTTAATTTTCAACTTTCAATCTTCTCGTACCACTCCACATAGGAACGTGCGGCAAGTCGCTCGCCGCCGGGGGTGGGATAATGGCCGGTGAAGTACCAGTCGCCGGGATGGTGGGGACAGGCGGCGTGAAGGCCCTCGATGCTTTGGAAGACAAGGCGGATGGGGGTGGTGACGCCCTCTG